>NZ_JACBZR010000001.1:5047500-5647500 GCF_013408335.1 Nocardioides panzhihuensis
ACCGTTTCCGGTGGCTATCCCAGAGCCTGGGGCAGATTACTCACGTGTTACTCACCCGTTCGCCGCTCGAGTACCCCGAAGGGCCTTTCCGCTCGACTTGCATGTGTTAAGCACGCCGCCAGCGTTCGTCCTGAGCCAGGATCAAACTCTCCGTTGAAAAACAACACCAGACCATCTCACGATGTCCTGGAAAAAGAGATGCCCTGACAGGAGACACTGACATGTTCTGCCCCCCTAAGGGACCAGATTAATTGCCAGAATCAATTGTCAAAGAAACCATCAACCAACACCCTTCCGGATGCGGGTCGACGGGGCATAACAAACTAATTCGTCGACTATGACACACTGTTGAGTTCTCAAGAATCACACGCACACCGGTAGAACTTTGAGCTCTCGCTCCAGCCAGTCCGGTGACTGCTTTATTCGCTTTGTTCTTCGTGCTGAACCTTATCAGGCTCTCTTTCGCTTTCGCAATTCGGCGCCTTTCGCGCTTTCCTTGCCAGCTCCAGAAGCTTTCTTCCGGTCCTGCCTGCCAGACTTTATCAGACTCACTTTCGCTTTCCCAACTCGGCGCGTTCCGCGCTTTCCCTGGTCAAACTCCGGTGTTCCTGCCCCGACCTGGAGGACTTTATCGGATCTCGCTTTGTTGTCCAATTCAGCGCATTCACACCGTTATCGGATAACGCAATATCCACACCAACACAGCCATGACGATCTGATCGGAATCAGATCTGAGTCCTGCAGCGAATCCTGAGACTTGCTGCCAGACACCCTGGATCGAGCGATGCTCGAAGAGTGAAGGTGGTCGCTCCGGGGCCGGAAGCCCGCCCGAAGACTCGCGCTTGCTTCCCGCCGCACCCTGGCGACTCGGAGAACACTACACACACCCTGGCGCCGTTTCAAATCGCCAGAGCAACTTTTTTCGTGCGATGTTCTGGACCCCACTCTAGACCCCTAGACAAGGTGCGTGAGCCGTTTGCAGCACGCGGCAGCGCCCGCCTCTCGGTCCTCCCCGTCAGGCGGGCATGAAGCGCTCGACCGGGTTGCCGGCCGGATCGTCGATCAGCTGCCGCCGGCGGCGCCGAGCTCCTTCAGGGCGGCGCCGTCGATGCGGTGGACCTCCCACTCGTCCTGGGGAACCGAGCCGAGGGAGCGGTAGAAGGCGATCGACGGCTCGTTCCACTTGAGCACCCACCACTCGAGGCGACGCCAGTCGTTCTCGACGCAGATCTCGGCGAGGCGTACGAGGAGGGCCTTGCCGGCGCCGGCGCCGCGGCGCTCCGGGTCGACGAAGAGGTCCTCGAGCCAGATGCCGTTGCGGCCGGTCCAGGTGGAGAAGGTGACGTACCAGACCGCCATGCCGATGATCGTGCCGCTCGTTCCATCCGTTCCAGCGGTCTCCGCGATGAGACAGCGGGTGGTCGGCTTCCCGGACTCGGGGAAGAGCGCGGTGGCGAAGTCGGCCTCGGTGGCCTCCACGGCGTCGGGCTCCTTCTCGTAGACGGCCAGAGCGTGGACGAGGCGGAGGATCTCGGGTACGTCGGCGGGAGCCGCATCCCGGATGGTGACGGTCACGGTGCCGATCCTAGGGCTACTGGCCAGTTGGGAAACACGTGTTCTAGCGAGACGAAAACGCAATCGCGGTGCAACAACGGCTTCCTATGTTGCGGAGGTCCCCAACAGATTGGACCCCCACATGAGTCAGTCACGTCGGAGTTTCCTGCGCAATGTCGGCGTCGCCGGCGGCGCAGGCGTCATGTTGCACAGCATGGGCGCACTCGGGCTCACCTCGGCCCACGCCGCGGATACCCCCGGATTCACGCCTCCCAAACCGTCTGACCTCGCCCGCGTCGGCGGTAAGTCGGTCGTGATCCTCGGCGGCGGCGTCGCCGGACTCGCTGCTGCGTACGAGCTGCTCAAGGGTGGCTACAGAGTCACCGTTCTCGAGGGACGCGAGCGGCCGGGCGGTCGCAGCTTCACCGTGCGTGGCGGAGACCGGGTGACCGATCTGAACGGGGTCACGCAGGTCGCCAGGTTCTCCAAGGGTGAGTACATGAACGCGGGGCCGGGGCGACTCCCGCAGAGCCACATCACGCTGGACTACTGCAAGGAGCTGGGCGTCCCGATCGAGGCGTTCACCAACCAGAACGCCAACGCCCTGCTCTATTACCCCGGCGACCACGGCATCGGCGCGGTGCAGATGCGTCAGGCGAAGGCGGACACGTACGGCTATGTCTCGGAGCTGCTCGCGAAGGCGACGGACAAAGGCGCCCTCGACGAGGAGCTGACTGCCGACGACAAGGAATCGCTCATCTCCTTCCTGGAGAGCTTCGGCGACATCGGCTCCAAGGAGGACGGCTTCACCTACACCGGCTCCAGCCGTGCGGGCTACGCGGTCGAGCCCGGGGCCGGGCAGGAGTCCGGCACCGCGGTGGCACCCAAGTCGATGAGCGCTGTCCTCGCCGCCGGCCTGGGTCAGTACTTCTCCTTCGAGTTCGGCTACGACCAGGCGATGATGATGTTTCAGCCGGTGGGCGGCATGGACGCGATCCCGTACGCCTTCGCCAAGGCCGTCGGAGCACGGAACATCCGCTACGGGGCCGAGGTCGTCGAGTGGAACAACACCCCGATCGGCGTCTCCGTGACCTACAAGGCGCGCGGGAGGATCCAGACCGTCGACGCCGACTTCGCGATCAACTGCATGCCGCCGAACATCGCGGCCAAGGTCCCGCACAACCTGGGCGCCGACATCACCGCGAGCCTGAAGTCCTTCGGTCCCTCGAACGCCGGCAAGATCGGGATCGAGTACGACCGGCGCTGGTGGGAGGAGGACCTCCGGATCTACGGCGGCATCACCAACACCCGCCTCGATCTGCGCAACGTGTGGCACCCGTCGTACGGGTTCAACGGCGACAAGGGCACGATGATCGGCTACTACAACACCGGGACCGCGGCCGACACCTACGGTGCTCTCACTCCCGCCCGACGGCTATCGCGGGCGGTGGACATGGGCAAGCAGATCTTCGGCGACGTCTATGGCGAGGGCATCACCGCCTCCTACAGCCATGACTGGAAGACGCAGAAGTTCTCAGAGGGAGCCTGGGCGTACTCGAGGACGGCCGACACCGATCCCCTCTACACCCGGCTGTTGGACGCCACCGGCAACACCTACTTCGCCGGTGACCACCTCAGTCACGCGGTCGCCTGGCAGCACGGCGCGATCACGGCAGCTCGGGCAGCCGTCGAGAAGCTGCACGCTCGGGTGACGGCATGAGGTCGCCGCGTACGAAGGTGGTGGCTGTGGTCGGGTTGACCGCGGTCCTGGTCGCTCCGACGGCGGCGGTCGCCGGGAGCAAGTGGTCGGCCGGTTCTGATGGGCACCGCCCGCCGCGTGGCGGGGAGACGATCTCGGTGCTGCCCCCGGGACAGGACAACCCGTCGATCGCCAACGGCGTCGCGATCGGACCGGGCGCCGCGATCTACAAGACCAGCGGGCTCGGACCGTCCCGGCTCAACACCGGGGCGAGCGGCGAGCCGGCCTACATCGACACCGAGGTGTTCCCCGGCGGCGACCTGCCACCGGGGGTGACCATCACCGAGGCCCAGGGGATCAACGTGCTGCGCCGGATCGGGGAGAACCTCGCGGCGGCCGGGCTCTCCTACGAGGACGTGATCACGATGCGCGTCTTCCTGCAGAACCCCACGGGCGAGGCGAAGATGGACTTCGCGGGCTGGAACCGGGCCTACCGGCAGTTCTTCGCGAACACGTCGCTCTCGACCGGTGCGGCCGTCCCGGTGCCGCTCGGTACTGCTGAGCCGGCGGCGCCGATGGTCGTCAACCCCGCCCGCCCGTCGCGGTTCGCGCTCGAGATCGAGAACCTGCCCGTGGACGGATGGCTCGTTGAGGTGGAGGTCGACGCGGCCTATCCGGTGAAGAGGAAGTAGATCCCTTCGAGACGAGATCGCCCTCCCCGAGCAGGCTCGGGGAGGGCGATCTCTTGTCAGCTCAGACGGCGGTCAGAGCTTGGAAAGCTTGGAGAAGGGGCTGGCGATGCGCACCAACCGGGGACCGAAGTCGACAGTGACTGCGGCCGTTTCTTTGTTGACGACCCGACCCAGGCCGAAGGAGTCGTGGGAGACCAGGTCCCCACACTCGAACTGCTCAATGACCGGCTCGGGATCTGCCTTGAAAGGACTCGCGGCGAAGTGTCGCCGCCGGGGGGTTGAGGTAGTCATCCCTTCGAGTATGTGGCCTCAGACACGAATAAGGGAATGCACAGGTTGGTCACAAAGACCTATCAGATCGTTTCAGGCCGGTGTGTAGTCGTTCGTGTCGTAGCTGGCGCTGCGCCGATAGTGGGCGGAGATGCTGGGCCAGTTGGTGGTGATACGGCCGTTCTTCTCCCGATACCAGGAGGTGCACTTGCTCCAGACGCTGTCGGCCAGCCTCTCCTGGATCCGGACGTCGTACGCCTCCTCGACCTCCGCCCTGATCTCGAGCGGCCCGGCCTCGGCGATGTGGTCGGCGTACCGGCCCAGGTAGCGGGCCTGGGTCTCCAGGAAGTAGATGATCGAGCCGCCACCGGTGTTGGTGTTCGGGCCGTACATGATCAGCAGGTTGGGAAAGCCGGGGACGGTCATGCCGTGATAGGCGTGGGCGCCGTCCTTCCAGTGGGTGTGCAGGTCGCGGCCCTGGGTGCCGGCGATCGTCATCGGAGCGAGGAAGTCGGTGGCCTTGAACCCGGTGCCCCAGATGAGGACGTCGACCTCGTGGTGCCGCCCGTCAGCGGTCGTCACACCGGTCGAGGTGATCTCGGTGATGTCCTCGGTGATCACATCCACGTTGGGCTGGGCGAGGGCGGGCAGGTAGTCGTCGGCGAAGAGGATGCGTTTGCAGCCGAAGGGGTAGTCGGGCCAGATCTTCTCGAAGAGGCCGGGCTTCGCAGCGGTCTGGGCCTTCATGTGGCGCTTTGACCAGGCGCGCATGACGGCACCTAAGGGCTTGACGTGGAAGGACGTGGTGAGCCACTCGGTCTGGACCCAGATCTTCGCGCGGTTGAGGAGCTGCCGGGTCGGGTGGTCGGGGTCGGCGCGCTCGAAGTCCTTGCGCGGGACGATGTAGGGCGCCGAGCGCTGGAAGAGCAGGACCTGCGCCGCGTCCTTCCGCACCTCGGGTACGAACTGGATCGCGCTCGCGCCGGTGCCGATCACCGCGACCCGCTTGCCGTCGAGGCTGAGGTCGTGGTTCCACTCGGCGGAGTGGAAGGCCTCTCCCCGGAACGCGTCGGCGCCGGGGATGCTCGGGATCGAGGGCCGTGAGAGCTGCCCGACGGCAGGCACGAACAGGTCGAACGACTCCGTCTCCCCCGTGCTGAGGTCGAGCTGCCAGGTCTTCGCCTCGTCGTCCCAGCGGGCGGCTGTCACCTCGGTGCGGAAACGGACGTGGCGGCGTACGTCGTACTTGTCGACGACCTTGTGGATGTAGTCGAGGATCGCGGGCTGGCGGGAGAACTTGTGGGGCCAGTGCGGGTTCGGCTCGAACGAGTAGGAGTAGAGGCTGGAAGGTACGTCGCAGGCGGCTCCCGGGTAGTTGTTCTCCCGCCAGACGCCGCCGACGTCAGCGGCCTTCTCGAACACGACGATGTCGTCGTGGCCCCGCTTCTTGAGCTCGATCGTGGCGGCCAGGCCGCCGAAGCCGGTGCCGATGACTGCGATGCGCAAGAGATCCTCCGAGGGCCGGGAGCGACGGTGTGACCTGGACCATACCGGGAGAATGTGAGCCGCCGCGCCACCTGGACCGAACGGTAAGAACTGAGACGCGATCTCGTCATCTTGATTAGGGTCGGCTAACCTAAGTACATGATCGTCTGCCAGTGCCGAGTCGTCACCGACCGTGACGTCGACGCTGCGCTGGCGGACGGGGCGCGCACGGTCAGCGCGATCTGCCGCTCCACGGGCGCCGCTCAGGACTGCGGCTCGTGCATCTTCTCGGTGAAGAAGCAGGTCATCCGGCATCTCGAGCAGGAGTGCTCGCACCTCGTGGCCGACCGCGCCGCGAGCTGACGCACGCAACCGGACTCAAACTGAGTCTGTCCTCACTCCGGGGGTGCCGTGCCAGTATCGGGAAAAGATCCCGCTACCGGAGGTACGTCATGCAGCCAGTCGATCCACGCGTCGTCGCGCTCCTCAACGAGGCGCTCACGTTCGAGCTCACGGTCACCAACACGTACTTCCTGCATGCTCGAATGCTCGACAACTGGGGTCTGCCCAAGCTCGGCAAGGTCTTCTACGACCTCTCAATCGACGAGATGCGCGACGCCGACGAGCTGATCAACCGGATCCTGATGTTCGACGGCCACCCCAACGTGCAGCGGCTCAACGCGATCGAGGTCGGTGAGACCGCCGAGGAGATGCTCTCCCTCGCCCTCGCGAGCGAGCGTGCCGCGGTCGCCCAGTTCAACGCCGGCGGCGAAGAGTGCCACCAGCTCGGCGACCACGGCACCGCTGCCGTCTTCGAGGAGATGGTCCGCGACGAGGAGAAGCACGCCGACTGGTTCGAGTCCCAGCTCGACGCGATCGACCGTGTCGGCCTCCAGGCGTACCTGGCCCAGCACGTCGGGGCGGGCGAGGGCCCCGGCTGAGCCTGGACCCTCGCGCGGCTGCGCCGAACCGGCGCTCTCAGTCGACGTCCACCCAGTCGAGCGTGCGCTCGACGGCCTTGCGCCAGCCGGCGTACCCGGTCTCGCGCTGCCCCTCGCTCCAGGTCGGCGTCCAGCGCTTGGACTCGTTCCAGTTCTGGCGGAGCTCGTCGGTGTCCTTCCAGAACCCCACAGCCAAGCCGGCCGCGTAGGCGGCTCCGAGCGCGGTCGTCTCGGCGACCACCGGTCGGCTGACCTCGACACCGAGGACGTCGGCCTGGATCTGCATGCACAGCTCGTTGACGGTGACGCCGCCGTCGACCTTGAGGACCTCGAGACGTACGCCGGAGTCCTTCTCCATCGCGTCGGCGACGTCGCGGCTCTGGTAGCAGATCGACTCCAGGGTCGCGCGGGCGATGTGGCCGCTGGTGTTGAACCGGGACAGACCGACGATCACGCCACGAGCGTCCGAGCGCCAGTAGGGAGCGAAGAGACCGGAGAAGGCGGGGACGAAGTAGACCCCACCGTTGTCCTCGACCTCCTTCGCCAGGGTCTCCGACTGGGCGGCGTTGCTGATCACCCTGAGCTGGTCGCGCAGCCACTGCACCGCGGAGCCGGTGACGGCGATCGAGCCCTCCAGTGCGTACGTCGGGGGCTGGTCGCCGAACTGGTAGCAGACCGTGGTGAGGAGGCCGTTCTCGGAGCGTACGAGCTCCTGGCCGGTGTTGAGGAGGAGGAAGTTGCCGGTGCCGTAGGTGTTCTTGGCCTCGCCGGCGTCCAGGCAGACCTGGCCGACCATCGCGGCCTGCTGGTCGCCGAGGATGCCGGTGATCGGAACCTCGCCCTTGAGGGGGCCGTTCGCGACCGTGGTGCCGTAGGCCTTGGGCTCAGAGGACGGCCTGATCTCGGGGAGCATCTGGCGCGGGATGTCGAAGAAGCCGAGCAGCTCGTCGTCCCAGTCGAGGGTCTCGAGGTTCATCAGCATGGTGCGGCTGGCGTTGGTGACGTCGGTGACATGGACGCCGCCGTTGGGGCCACCGGTCAGGTTCCAGACGATCCAGCTGTCGGTGGTGCCGAAGATGGCGTCGCCGCGCTCCGCCGCCTCGCGGACGCCGTCGACGTTCTCCAGGATCCACTGGATCTTGCCGCCGGCGAAGTAGGTGGCCGGCGGGAGGCCGGCCTTGCGCCGGATGATGTCGCCGCGCTCGTCCCTGTCCAGGGCCGAGGCGATCCGGTCGGTGCGGGTGTCCTGCCAGACGATGGCGTTGTAGTAGGGGCGGCCCGTGCGCTTGTTCCACACGACGGTGGTCTCGCGCTGGTTGGTGATGCCGAGCGCGGCGATGTCCTTGTCGGTCAGACCCTTGCGGCCCAGCGCGGTCTGGATCACCGAGCTGGTGCGCTCCCAGATCTCCACCGGGTTGTGCTCCACCCAGCCCGCCTTGGGCATGATCTGTTCGTGCTCGAGCTGGTGGCGGGCCACCTCGTTGCCGCCGTGGTCGAAGATCATGCAGCGGGTGCTGGTGGTGCCTTGGTCGACGGCTGCGACGTAGTCGGGCATGTCGTCGGTCCTCTCTGTTCTCTGTAGGTCTTCTCGGTCAGGCGGTCTTGCGCTCGGGCTCCAGGGCTTCCTCGTCTGCTTCCCCGGGGATCGTTCCTACCTCGTCAGCCTCCTCCAGCGCGGGAAGGAAACGCGAGATCAGCACCTTGTAGGCACCGGCTCCGACGAGCGCGCCGAGCAGCGGACCGATGATCGGGATCCAGAAGTAGACGTCTCCGGCAGCGGTCACCCATGCCCCCTCGTAGCCGGTGAGGAAGGAAGCCAGCCGCGGCCCGAAGTCACGGGCAGGGTTGATGGCGTAACCGGCGTTGGTGCCCCAGGCCATGCCGATCCCGACGATCACGAACGCGATCGCGACCGGTGCGAACCAGGCGATCGGCGCGGAGTTCTTGGCATCGGTGATCGCCATGATCAGGAACAGCAGGATCGCGGTGCCGATCATCTGGTCGGCGAAGGCGGTGGTCAGGCTGATGCCCAGCGCCGCGTCGCCGTTGCCCGGAAGCGTGGAGAAGATGCCCTGAGTGGCGTGGGTGTGGCCGGGGTCGACGCTGGCGATCGCGTCGCCGTAGGCCGCTCGTACGATGAGGGCGGCGACGAAGGCACCGAGGACCTGGGCGATGCTGTAGGGCAGCACCTTGCGCCACTCGAAGTCGCTGAAGACGGCAAGCGCGAGACTGACGGCCGGGTTGAGGTGGGCGCCGCTGATCCGTCCCGCGGTGTAGATGCCCAGCATCACCCCGATCCCCCAGGCCCAGGCGATCGAGTCGTGATCGCCCAGCCCGCCGTCGCCGGTCACGACCTGCGCGACCACTCCGACTCCGAACAGGATCAGGATCATCGTCCCGGCGAACTCGGCGCTGAGCTCTCCGATGAGCGTTCGACGTGCCGGTGAGGCGCCGCCCGAGGCGGTTGGTTCTGTCATGCGCTGCTCCTGCCGTGTGGGGTCTGGCGGACTCCAGCACGGTAGGGACGAGTGACACAGGTCACAACGGAGGCCGTTCGGCATCGTCGAACGCTGGCTGTCTCGCGGGGTGGCACCGGCAGCCCCTGGACCGCCGAACCTCCGTTGGGTGATGTGCTCGGCCCCTACGCTTTTCCCGATGTCTCGGACCGTGCAATCAGTCGAGCGGGCGGCTGCGCTGCTGCGCGCGCTCTCCGCCGCCAGCGAGCCGATGGCTCTCGGGGAGCTGGCGGTCGCCGTGGGGCTGGCCAAGCCGACGGCCCATGGGTTGCTGCGTACGTTGGCGGGGGCCGGCTTCGTCGACCAGGAGCCGGTCACCGGGCGCTACCTGGTGGGGTCGGGGCTGCTCCGTCTCGGATCCGTGACCCTGGATCTCAACGAGCTGCGCTCGGAGACGCTCAACTGGGTGGACACGCTGGCGGCTCGGACGGGCGAGGAGGCGCGGATCGCGGCCTACCGCGACGGCTCGGCGGTGGTGGCACACCACGTCTTCCGGGCAGGGCCGGGCGCGCAGGTGATGGACACCGGGAGGGCGCTTCCGCTGCATGCCACCGCGCTCGGGAAGGTGCTGGTCGCGTTCGATCCGGGCGCGGCCCGCAGCGTCGTCGGTCGGCGGCTGGACCGGTTGACCTTCCGGACGATCACCGATCGCTCGGCGCTTCTCCGAGCGCTGGCGGACGCACGCGACACCGGGTGGGCCTCGGCCGTCTCCGAGGCGCGCCCCGAGCTGGCGGGGATCGCGGCGCCGGTTCGCGACCGGGGTGGGTACGTGGTGGCCGCGGTGGGCATCGCCGGACCGGTGCTGCGGCTGTGCGACTCACATGGGCGGCCGCGCTCGGATCTCGTCGAACAGGTCGTCGGTGTCTCCCGGTCGATCTCGCGGGCGCTCGGTCACGGCCGGGCCGCATGAGCGAGCGTCAGCGAGCGACCATGGGCCTCAGGCCGACGACTCCGTATTCTCTGCTCTGCCCTACGGAGCCGGCGGCATGAGCGAGCGTCAGCGAGCGACCATGGGCCTCAGGCCGACGGCTCCGTATTCTCTGCTCTGCCCTACGGAGCCGGCGGCATGAACCTTCCTCGCTATGTGGCCGCGCTGGACCAGGGGACGACCTCGACCAGATGCATGCTCTTCGACCGCGAGGGCCGGATGGTCTCGCTGGCACAGCGGGAGCACCATCAGCACTATCCGCGCGCGGGCTGGGTCGAGCACGACCCCATGGAGATCTGGGACATCGTCTGCCGGGTCGTGCCGGAGGCGCTCGCGGACGCCGGGGCGTCTGCCTCTCAGGTCGTCGGGCTCGGGATCACCAACCAGCGTGAGACGACGCTGGTGTGGGACCGGCACACCGGCCGGCCGGTCCACAACGCGATCGTGTGGCAGGACACGAGGTCGTCCGCGGTGCTGCCCGCTGTCGCCGCCGACATGCCGGAGGCGGAGATCCAGGCTCGGTGCGGGCTGCCGCTGGTGACGTACTTCTCCGGGCCGAAGGTGCGCTGGCTGCTCGACTCGTCTCCCTCCTTGCGGGAGCGGGCGGAGCGCGGGGAGCTCCTTTTCGGGACGATGGACTCGTGGCTGGTCTGGAACCTGACCGGCGGCGTTGCCGGCGGGATGCACGTCACCGACGTGACCAACGCCAGCCGCACGATGCTGATGAACCTCAGCACGCTCGACTGGGATCCGGAGCTGCTGGCGGCCATGCGGGTCCCGCGGTCGATGCTGCCCGAGATCCGGCCGACGGTCTCCTCGTTCGGCACCACCGTCGCGCCGATCCCCGGGATCCCGGTGACGGCGGTGATCGGTGATCAGCAGGCCGCGCTGTTCGGGCAGGCGGGGTTCGACCGCGGCGACGCGAAGTGCACCTTCGGGACGGGCGGGTTCCTGCTCCTCAACACCGGTTCCACCCCGGTGCGCTCGCAGCACGGGCTGATCACGACGGTCGCGCATGCGATGGAGGGCGAGCCGGTGGCGTACGCCCTGGAGGGATCGATCGCGGTCGCCGGAGCGCTCGTGCAGTGGTTCCGCGACGGCCTCGGGCTGATCCGCTCGGCCGCCGAGGTCGAGACCCAGGCGCTGACGGTGACCGACAACGGTGGTTGCTACATCGTCCCGGCGTTCACCGGGCTGTACGCACCGCACTGGGAGCCCGATGCGCGCGGCGTGATCGTCGGGCTGACGTCGTACGTCACCAAGGCTCACCTGTGTCGCGCCGTCCTCGAGGCCACCGCCTGGCAGACCCGCGAGGTCATCGACGCGATGAACGCCGACTCCTCGGTGCCGCTGACCCGGTTGGCGGTCGACGGCGGGATGACCGCCGACAACCTCCTCATGCAGACCATCGCCGACTTCCTCGACATCCCCGTCGTGCGGCCGATGGTCGCCGAGACGGTCTCCCGTGGAGCCGCCTACGCGGCCGGCCTCGGTGCCGGCTACTGGCCCGACCGGCAGGTCCTGCGGCGGCACTGGCGACGGGCGGCCGAGTGGCGGCCTGCGATGTCGGCCGCCGCGCGGGAGGCGGAGCTCGCTCGGTGGCGGCGGGCGGTCGAGCTCGCGATCGGGTGGGGTGCCTAGGTTCGGCTGTCGGAGCCTCCCTTGTCCGGGGATTCGGCGAGGGTCTTGAGAGCGCGGAGTCTGGCGTCCCAGGCGTTGCCGATGCGGTCGAGCTCGTGCGCGAGGGCATTGAGACGGGAGCCGAGGGCGGCATAGACGACCTCGCGGCCGCGGCGCTCGGCGGTGACGAGGCCGGCTTCGGAGAGTACGTCGAGGTGCTTGACGATCGCCTGGCGGCTGACCGGGAGCACCCGAGCCAGGGCGGAGGCGGACATCGCCTCCTGCCCCAGCCGGGTGAGGATGTCCCAGCGAGTCTGGTCGCCGAGCGCCGCGCACATCTCGGGGAGGGTCGGCGTCGTGCTCACGCACGCGCCTCGGCGTACGCCTTGGCCGCCTCGAGCTCCACGGCCCAGCCGTTGTCGTTCCCCTCGCGCTCCTTGAGCCAGATCGCGGGGTCCTCGGACAGGGCGGAGAAACCGCTCTCCAAGACCTTGAGGGTCACCCCGCCGGCCGGCTTCTCCTCGATCCAGAACTCCACCGAGGTGCCCTCCGTGACGCCGCGGGAAGGGGTGCCGAGCCAGCGGAAGGCGGCGTAGCGCGGCTCGTCGAGCTCGATCGTCCGGAACCGGAACTCGCCCATCGTCGGGTGGGTGACCACGGCGATCTCGGTGCCGTCATCGGCGGTCTCGACGCGGGTGTCGGGATCGTCGAGGACGGCGCCGTCGTTGACGTACCACCCCGGGCGGGTGATCAGGGACCAGACCTTCTCGGCGCTGGCGTCGATGTCGATCTGCCGGCTGATGCTGTCGAGCTCGGCGAGCTCTTCGGTGGTGTGAACCATGGGTCCTCCTCGGATAGCGAAAGTGCAACTTCAGTGTTGCATTTCCGGCATCAACTTGCAACCATCCGATTGCAGAACTGGCGGGGCGTGGACGAACAGCCGGACCGTTCCGTACGCAGCGGCGAGCCAGCCTGCCAACAGACCGAGCGTCGCGATCCCGGCACCGACCTCGAAGAGCGCCAGGCCGGTCGCGGCGGCGAGGGCGCTGGTGCCCGTGGCCACGGTCCCGATCGGGAACGTGAACGACCACCAGGTCGGAGCCACCGGCAGACCCTCGCGGATCTGACGCACGGTCAGTGCGAGCGCCAGGACGGTCCACAGGACCGTGAAGCCCCACACCGGCACGCCGTAGAGCACCGCGAGCATGCTGAGCGCGTGGCCGTAGTCGGGGACGACCGAGGGCGCGAGCGCACCGAGGTGGTGGACGGCCGTGGTGGACTGCCCCAGGAAGCCGAGCACTATCCATACGGTGGGCAACGCCGCCGGCGCGAGGGGGCCGTGGCGGACGAGGCGCTGCCAGAGCTGGTTGAGCACGAGGAGGCCGGCGATGACGGTCAGGCCGAAGAAGGCGTAGCAGAGGACCAGGAGCGTCTCGCGGGGCTGCCCGGCCGGGAGGTATGGCACCAGCGCGGCACCGGTTGTCGCCGAGACCATCGGTGGCACGACCGGCATCAACCAGCCACCGGTGGCGCTGTCGTCGGCGACCGCGTGGCGGGTGATCGCCCGGTAGGGCACGGCGACCGCAGTCCAGAGGCCGAGGAGCGTGCCAACGGTCCACAGCACCGAACCGAGCGCAACTGCCGCCGCGGGACCGAGGATCCGTTCGCCGACACCGACCGCGCCCGCGCCGACGGTCATCAGCGCCATGGCCGGGGCTCCGTAGAAGTGGGACATCACCGGGTCGTCGTAGTGGTGGCGAAGCAGCGAGCGCTCCTGCCGGATGCTGAGCAGCATCACCGTCACCGTGACCGCCAGGAGAAGGCCCGCCGCCAGCCAGAACGCCAGCGCGACCGGCATCGCTCCCGACAGGCGGAAGGGAAGACCAGGAATGACGACGGCGACGATGCCGGTGCCCATGGTGGCGGCGTACCAGTTGGGACCGTATGGAAGCCTCATACATCCATGCTCGGCGGCTGCGTGAGACGCCGGTAGAGCCCGTGCAACTGTGGATCCACAGGGATACCCTGTGACCATGCTCCCTGACATCCCGTCGCTGCGCCTGCTCGCCGACGTCTCCCGGCTGGGCAGCATCGGCGCCGCGGGTCGCGCCGTGGGCATCTCGCAGCAGTCGGCCTCGGAGCGGCTGCAGGCGATGGAGACCCAGGTCGGTCTGGTGCTCGTGCAGCGGGCTCATCGCGGGTCGGCGCTGACCCAGGCGGGGAAACTGTTGGTCGAATGGTCCGCCGACCTGCTCGAACGCGCCGACGAGATCGAGAACGCCCTGCAGACGCTGCGCCGGGGCCGATCCGACGAGCTGCACGTGCATGCCTCGATGACGACCGCGGAGTACCTGCTCCCCCGCTGGCTCGTGCGGCTGCGGCAGCAGCGACGGGTCGCGGTGAGCCTTCGGGCCGCGAACTCCGAGGACGTCGTCGCCGCGGTGCGTCAGGGAGACGCGGACCTGGGATTCGTGGAGGGCCCGATCGACACCGACGGACTCTCCACCGCAGGGGTAGGGGTCGACGACCTCGTGCTGGTCGCGGCGCCCGATGATCGCTGGTCCCGTCGCCGCGCCGGGATCAGCCCGCAGGAGCTCGCGACCCGTCCACTGACGTGCCGCGAGCACGGATCCGGTACGCGCGCGGTCGTGGAGTCCGCGCTGGCAGCCGCGGGTGGGCGACTGGCAGATCCCGAGGTGGAGTTCGCGACGAACGCCACGATCCTCGCCTCCGTACGTGCCGGCGGGTCGCCGGCGTTCGTGTCGAGCCGGGCGGCCCAGGCCGACATCGACCTGGGCACCCTCGTCCGTGTGCCCGTGGCAGAGCTGGACCTGTCCCGCGAGTTCCGGGCCGTATGGGTCGGCGGCGCGCGCCCACCCGCCGGCCCCGTACGCGATCTCCTCGGGATCGCCGGCGCCTGAGCACGGACCGACGCTTGTCGGCCAGAGCCGTCAGAAGCTGTCGGGAGCTGGCGGGAGCTGTCAGCTGCCCTCCCCCACGCCGGCCCCAGGCCCCGGGAGGATCTCGATCTCGGAGGCGTCCATCTCCTCGCCACACTCGGAGCAGTGCACCGCCGCGTGGCAGAGCTCACCGCAGCCTCGGTGGCGATGGAGCACCGGCGGACCGTCCTCGCCCGCGAGCCACCGATCACCCCAACGCCGCATGACCAGGAGTACGTCGCACAGCTCGACCCCCTTCTGGAGCAGTGCGTACTCGTAGCGTGGGGGACGCTCGGAGTACTGCCGCCGCTCGAGTACACCATTCTCGACCAGCCAGGCGAGCCGTTGCGTCAACACCTTGCTGGAGATGCCCAGGTCGGTCCGGATCTGCTCGAACCGGGTCATCCCGACCAAGATGTCGCGCAGGATCAACGGCGTCCACGGCTCTCCGAAGACGTCGAGCGTACGCGCGATCGAGCAGTTCATCTCGGCGAAGTTCGTGCGTTGCATGGTGCCAGGCTAATCGCATCCCTTCCTTGAGGGAAGTGAGTGTGTTAGCGTCTCGAGCCTAGTCAGTTCCCTGAAGAGATGGAGCAGCCATGTCAGAGACCGCCCCGACCCGGGCCGCGAACATCACCGAGACCT
Organism: Nocardioides panzhihuensis; assembly: GCF_013408335.1. NCBI lineage: Bacteria > Bacillati > Actinomycetota > Actinomycetes > Propionibacteriales > Nocardioidaceae > Nocardioides > Nocardioides panzhihuensis. The sequence continues at coordinate 5,062,790 of NZ_JACBZR010000001.1, forward strand.
GGGACGACAACGCGCTGACGCGAGGCGAGCCCACGAACGTGATCCCGTGGGAGGACGTACGCGATCGCGTCGCCGACGCCGGTGACTTCTGGGCGACGACGGTGCGGGCGACCGGCGCACCGCATGTCCGCCCGGTCTTCGCGGTGTGGGTCGACGGGCTGCTGGTGTCGACCACCAACGGCACCCGAGCCAAGGCGCGCAACCTGGAGTCCAACCCGTTCATGTCCTTCTCGACACGGGCCGACGGCATCGACGTGATCATCGAGGGTCGCGCGGCCTTCGTGACCGACGACGGGCTGCTGGGTCGGATCGCCGAGGCGTACGGGACCAAGTACGGCTGGCCGCTGACACTCCGTGATGACAAGGCGTACGACGCGCCCTTCGCCGCCCCGGCCGCCGGTCCGCCTCCGTTCCGGCCGTACGCCGTGACACCTGAGGTCGTCTACGCGATGGGCGTCACCGACGAGCTCGCACCGAAGACCACGAAGTACGTCTTCTGACGCTCGGTCGAGGCCTGGTCCTGCTGCTCAGGCTCCGTACGAGCCTCTACTTCTCGATCCGCTCGAGCTGGGTCCAGCCGGTCCAGCCCCGCTTCTCGACCAGACGCATGAGGTCGCGGGCGACGGGGATCTGCTCGACGAACATCGAGTCGAGCAGGGCGACGAGCTCAGGCGGCATGGCCTGGTCGGCTTCGGCGAAGGCCTTCCAGTCTTCGGGCGAGACTGCTTCGACCTGGGAGACGATCCGGTCGGCGATGGACTCCAGGCGGGGGTCGCCGGGCTTCCAGTCGAGCATCGCCACCAGCTCCCGGTAGGTCTCGACGACGTCCGGGTCGTCCAGCTGGCCGACCTTGCTGCGCATGAACGCTTCCATGCTCTGCGGCTGCTGGGCGGCGACGAGGATCCAGGCGTCGCGCTCGCCCTCGATCATCCGCTCGGGAATGCCGAGCTCGCGCATCCGCTCCAGGTAGGCGACCGCCTCAGGCGGGAGGGCGAGCCCGTCGCCGTGGACGAGGCGGGCGATCCGCTCGCGGTGACCCTGAAGCTCGCGGATCTCGAGCCGGAGGCGCTTGTCGATCTCGGCGACCGCCAACTTGAAATCGTCGTCGCCGGCGTCCAGCAGCTCCTTGACACGGGAGAGCGGGACGCCGGCGTCGGCGAGAATGCGGATCTTGATCAGGTCCACGACGGCGGCGGCGTCGTAGCTGCGGTAGCCGGAGTGGTCACGTTCGGGCTCCAGCAGCAAGCCTTTGGCGTGATAATGACGCACTGCCCGGACGGTGACTCCGGCGGCGGCTGCCACCTGGCTGATCGTGAGCATTGCCGAATAGTGGCAACGAACCGCATCGCTGTCATCGCTTTTGAATTTCGTGCTGCTGCCGGTCCGTCAGGCGAACTTGCGGCGGTAGGCAGCGGTGGCCAGGACGTACGCGACGATCAGGATGCCGACGCACCAGGCCAGCGCGATCCACAGCTCGTTGCCCGGGTCCTGGCCGGCGAAGATCGCCCGGATGGTGTCGACGATCGAGGTGACCGGCTGGTGCTCGGCGAAGGCCTGCACCGGGCCGGGCATGGTGTCGGTCGGGACGAACGCCGAACTGAGGAAGGGCAGGAAGATCAGCGGGTACGAGAACGCGCTGGCTCCCTCGACCGTGCCGGCCGTCAGCCCTGGAATCACCGCGAGCCAGGTCAGCGCGAGGGTGAACAGGGCCAGGATGCCGATGACCGCGAGCCAGTCGAGCACGCTCGCGCCGGTGCGGAAGCCCATCAGCAGGGCGACGAGCACCACCACGACCAGCGAGATCATGTTCGCGACGACCGAGGTCAGCACGTGACCCCACAAGACCGCGGACCTGGCGATCGGCATCGACTGGAACCGGTCGAACATACCGCCGTTCTTGTCCTGGAAGAGACGGTACGCGGTGTAGGCGATGCCCGAGGCGATGGTGATCAACAGGATGCCGGGTAGCTGATAGCTGACGTAGCTCTCGTGGGAGCCGGTGTCGATCGCGCCGCCGAAGACGTACACGAACATGAGCATCATGGCGACCGGTGTGATCGCGGTGGTGACGATGGTGTCGGGGCTGCGGCCGATGTGTCGCAGGGAGCGGGCGGTCAGGATGGCGGTGTCGCCGAAGAATCGGCCAGAAGCTCGGGTAGTCATCATGACTCCTTCACGGTGGTGGTGGCGCCGGCGGGGGTGGTGCCGGCGGGGGTGGCGGTCTTGCTGGTGATGGCGAGGAAGATCTCCTCGAGGGACGGCTGCTTCTCGACGTACTCCTTCTTCGCGGGCGGGAACATCGCCTTGAGGTCGGCGAGGGTTCCGTTCGCGATGATGCGGCCCTCGTGGAGGATTCCGATCCGGTCGGCGAGCTGCTCGGCCTCTTCGAGGTACTGGGTGGTGAGCAGGACCGTCGTACCGCTGTCAGCGAGCTCCTTGACCGTCTGCCAGACCTCGAGCCGGGCCTCCGGGTCGAGGCCGGTGGTCGGCTCGTCGAGGAAGATCACCGACGGGTTGCCGATGAGACTCATCGCGATGTCGACCCGGCGGCGCATGCCACCGGAGTACGTCGCGACCTTGCGGTTGCCGGCCTCGGTGAGCGAGAACCGGGCGAGGAGCTCGTCGGCGATCGCACCCGGGTTCTTCTGACGGCGCAGCTTGGCGATCAGGATGAGGTTCTCGCGGCCGGTCAGGATCTCGTCGACCGCAGCGAACTGCCCGGTGAGGCTGATCGAGCCGCGTACGTCGTCGGTCTGTGTCTTGACGTCGAAGGCGTTGACCGTCGCCGTGCCGTCATCCGCCTTCAGGAGCGTCGTCAGGATCTTCACGGCCGTGGTCTTGCCGGCGCCGTTGGAGCCGAGGAGGGCGAAGATGCTCCCCTTCTCGACGCTCAGGTCGACGCCCTTGAGGACGTGTACGTCGCCGTAGGACTTGGTCAGTCCGGCGATCTGGATTGCTGGTGTCGGGTTCATGTCGAACAGCGTCGAGGGTTGACGCTGGGTCAAGGTCAAGCGGAAGTTTCAAACTCTTTCCGCTTGGCCTGATCGAACCCGGCAGGGGCGGGAAACGGTCGGCCTCGCCGACTGCTCCGCGAGCCTGCTAAACGCGGTCAGCCCTTCTGCAGGCGTCGCCAGCCACCGGCGCGATTGTTGGCCACGATCGCGCGCAGCAGCTCGGTCAGCGCCGGACGGTCGATCGGGTCGTCGCGGTAGATCTGGATGGCCCGCCCGGTGGCGTTGCCGTGACCCTGGTTGATGATCCCGGCGGGGTCGGGGACGGTCGGGTCGTAGAGGAACAGGTTGATGTGGTCCTTGGTGGCGAGGAGGGCACACACGTTGCCCTGCAGCACGAAGTAGGGCTGCACCGTCCGCTTGATCGTCTCCTCGATCTCGGGGTCGGCGTCGTGGATGATCTCTCGCAGCTCACGGCAGATGTCGCGCTGCCAGCCGGGCAGGCCGTCGAGATAGCTGTCGACGCCGGCGTGCGCACGAAGGGTCATGATCGCAATCTACGCCCGGCCAGCGGGTGCCCGCCAAGACAAATGCACAAGTCGACAAATCATCTCTTTGACTTCAAGTACTTGAAGTTCTTAGCGTCATTGGTGTGACTGCAACGACGAGCTCTCGGACGTATTCGATCCGTGAGGTGGCGACGCTGACCGGCTTGCCGGCCAGCACCTTGCGCTACTACGAGACGATCGGACTGATCCAGCCGGTCAGTCGCGGCGCCAGCAGCGGCCATCGGGTCTACGACGAGACCGACCTGGACCAGCTGACCGGCGTCGCCTGCCTGGCCGCGATCGGGCTGTCGATCGATGACATGCGAGCGTACGTCGCCAACAGCCGTCTCGGCAGCGATGGGGCGAACGAGCAGATCGACATGCTCTCCGACCACGCGGCGCGCCTCGCCAGGGAGGCCGAGCACCTCGAGCTGCGGCGGACCTACGTCGGCCTCAAGACCGACTACTGGCGCGCCATGGCGGCAGGCGATCAGGCACGCGCCGAGGAGATCGGCGCGCAGGCACACACACTGGCCGACCGGATCCGCAGCCGCGAGAGCCAGTGACCCACCGCTCACCCCGAACCAGGAGAACATCCATGCGCGTCAACGCGTACGCAGCACCTTCCGCCGGCGAGCCGCTGGCCCCCACCACCATCGAGCGCCGCGAGGTCGGCGCCAACGACGTCCTCATCGCGATCGAGTACGCCGGCATCTGCCACTCCGACATCCACACCGTCAACGGCGACTGGGGCCCGCAGCCGTTCCCGGTCGTACCTGGCCACGAGATCGTCGGCCGCGTCACCGAGGTCGGCTCCTCCGTCACCCGCCACAAGATCGGCGACCGCGTCGGCGTCGGCTGCTTCGTGAACTCGTGCCGCGAGTGCGACAACTGCCGCAACGGCGACGAGCAGCACTGCTCGACGCCCGGCGGCGGGGTCGGGACGTACGCCGCGAAGGACCGCGACGGTTCGTTCACCCAGGGCGGTTACTCGACCCACGTGGTCGTCGACGCCCACTTCGCACTGAAGGTGCCCGAGGGCATGGACGCCGCGGCCGCGACGCCGCTGCTGTGCGCCGGCATCACGACGTACGCGCCCCTGAAGAAGTGGGGCGCCGGCCCGGGCAAGAAGGTCGCGATCGTCGGGCTCGGCGGGCTGGGCCACATGGGCGTCCAGATCGCTCACGCGATGGGCGCCGAGGTCACCGTGCTCTCGCAGTCGTTGAAGAAGCAGGAGGACGGTCTTCGTCTGGGCGCGGACCACTATTACGCGACCTCCGACCCGGCGACCTTCGAGCAGCTGGCCAGCTCGTTCGACCTGATCGTGAACACCGTCAGCGCGAAGATCGACCTCGACGCCTACCTCGGCCTGCTCGCCGTGGACGGCACGATGGTCAACGTCGGCGCACCCGCGGAGCCGCTGAGCGTCAACGTGTTCTCGCTGATCACCAACCGGCGCAACTTCGCAGGGTCGATGATCGGTGGCATCGCGCTGACCCAGGAGATGCTCGACTTCTGCGCCGAGCACGGCATCGGCTCCGAGATCGAGGTGATCTCGGCGGACCAGATCAACGAGGCGTACGCCCGAGTCCTGGCCTCTGACGTTCGCTACCGGTTCGTGATCGACACCGCCACGCTGGGCTGATCCGTCACGAGTGGGCGAGAGTGGCAGCCGGATCCGGGTCCGGGCTGCTACTTTCGCCCACTCCCGTCCGGGATCCGGCCTACGTCCAGTGCGCCGGTCGGGCGAGACCGTCGGGGAGCCGAGTGGTCACGTCGCCACGCAGGGCGTTTACCTGCGACTGGCCGAGAAAGAGGGCCTGGGAGAGATCCGCGCCCGCGGCAGCGGCGTCACGGAGATCGGCGCCGAGCAGGTCGGCATCGGTCAGGTCGGCGCCGCGCAGGTCCGCGGCCATCAGCAGCGCACCCCGTAGGTCGGCACGGCGCAGGTCCCGCCGACGCAGGTCGCGGCCGACGAGATCGGCACCGCTCAGCGCAGCGCCCGCGGGGCGGCGTACCTCCGCACTCACCTGCCGAAGCGCGTCCCCGACGACCGTACGGAGCGCGGGGACGTCGATGGCGAGCACCTGGTCGGCGGTGCCACCCGCCGCCGTGGAGACCCGTTCGGTCACCTCGGCGAGCTCGGTCGAGCTGCCACGCCACCCGGCCTCCTCGAGCAGGGCCAGCATCTCGTGCAGCTGCCGCACCACCCCGAAGACGTCGAACATGCTCTGCCGCAGATCGGGCTCCGTACGCCAGTCGGTGCCGCCGAAGGTCACCTGAGTGACCTGCTGACCGGCGCCGGCGCACTCGAAGACCGTGCACCCGGCATACCCGCGATCGCGCAGCCGGTCGTGGATCCCGCACCCGAAGTCGGTGCCGAGGTGACGGCACGGGTCGCCGGCCGCCTTGTCCTCCGGAAAATCCGCCGAGCGGCTGAAGGAGAGCGCGACGCAGCACAGGCCGGCGCAGCTGGAGCAGTCCGAGCGGTACGCGGAGTCGGGATGGGTCACGGCCCCATCCTCCCGTAGGCGCCACAGCGGTCGTCAGGCGACCGAGGCCCCGGAGTCGCCGGATACACAGATCCCGCCGGACCAGAGCCTCACGGCCTGGCCCGACGGGGGTCGCCCGGCCGGCGACCGCTGCTCAGCAGCAGCCCGCGGCCGCGGCCGCGGGCTCCGGCTCGACCGCGGTGGGGGTGTCGCTGTCGGCGAGCACGGTGTAGACCTCCCACCGCTCGCCGTTGGGGGCGTTCTCGACCCAGAACTTGTCCTGCTTGGCGTAGCAGCAGGTGGTTCCCCGCTCGTCGACCGACGCGAACCCGGCGGCGTGCAGCCGGGTCTGCTCGGCGTCGACCGTGTCGGTGTCGGCGACCTCGACGCCGAGATGGTTGATGGTGCCGCCCTGATCGGGGTTCTCGACGAGGACCAGCTTCAGGGGCGGCTCGGCGACGATGAAGTTGGCGTAGCCGGGCTTGGTCTTGGCCGGTTCGACGCCGAACAGGGTCGAGTAGAACGCGACCGACTTCTCGAGGTCGTCGACGTTGAGCGCGAGCTGGATGCGTGACATGTGATGCTCCTGAGGCCATATTGATGTCTGTCGATACGAGACTCTGCACCTTATATCGATAACTGTCAATGTTTTGCGCCGTGCTTCTCGCTGGCCCGCACCGATAGACCGCGGGTCTAGAAGGGCTGCAGGTCGAACCGGCCCCAGGCGACGAAGGCGAACAGGCTCAGGTACAGGAGATCCGGGCCGAGCAGCTTCCACTCGCTGCGCCGGAAGCGCGTGGTGGCGGCGCCGGTCGTGAACATCACCATCCCGCAGGCCGCGAGCGGCGTCAGGACCGGAGCGATGCCCAGAGCCCCTGGCAGGATCAGGCCAAGACAGCCGATGATCTTGACCGTCCCGATGAACTTGAGGTGGCCGTCGCCGAAATCGTCGATCCAGCGCTGGCTGTCTCCGAGAGCGCGGTACCGCTCCCTCGACATCAGCAACAGACTGGTGCCTCCGGCGGTGAAGGCCGCGGCAAGAAGCCCGGCGACGATCCACAGAACGATGTTCACAGTGTTCTCCTTGGGTCTTGTTACGACGGTCCGGTCGGGCTCGTCATGGGAATGACGGCCAAGGACGAGAAGAGGTAACCGATGACCGACCAGACGGATCTGAGCGAGGAGTTCGAGGCATATCGGGCCCGGCTGCTGGCGATCGCGACCCGAGTGCTCGGAAGCACGGCTGACGCCCAGGACGTCGTTCAGGAGGCATGGCTGCGGCTCGCCCGCCAGGAGCCCGGCTCCATCGAGAACCTGGGCGGGTGGCTCACGACGGTGGTCGGCAGGCTCAGCATCGATGCGATCCGGTCGCGTACGACCAAGGGCGAGGTCTCCTACGAGGAGCAGTTCCGAGACCCGATCGTCACACCGGACGACGCCGATGCGTCCCAGAGCCCCGAGGACCTCGCGATCCAGGCGGATGCACTGGGACTGGCACTCATGGTCGTGCTCGGGTCGCTCCGTCCCGAGGAGCGACTCGCCTTCGTGCTGCATGACATGTTCGCCGTGCCGTTCGGCGAGATCGGCCAGATCATCGACAAGTCGGCCGATGCCGCGAAGATGGCCGCAAGCCGCGCCCGCCGGAAGGTGCAAGGTGCCCCCAGGCCCACCAGCGGCCGGCACGAGCAGCGCCGAGTGGTGGACGCGTTCCTCGCCGCCGCCCGGGACGGCGACTTCGACGGGCTGCTGGAGGTCCTCGATCCTGATCTTCGCTGGGAACTGCACGGCAGCCGCGACGTGACGGTGACTCGAGGACGCAAGGACCTCCTCAGGGCGCTCGCACGCGGAAGGGACTCGGGGGTCACCGCCCGCCGTGTCCTCGTCGGCGGCCAGCCCGGAATTCTTGCTTGGAGCCCGTCCGGCGCCCCGTTGACCCTGATGGCCTGCACGGTCGAGAACGGTCGCATGACAAGGGTCGCCTCCCTGACGGACGGCGCCCGGCTAGAGCGCCTCGACCTGCCGCCGCGGGACCCGGAGGAGTCAGACGCCTGAGGCCGGGGGCACGGCCGTTGCGATCCCACGGACCGCGTGCTCGAGCGAGTGCGCGGCCAGGGGGTCGGCGATGCTCTCGGCCTGGAGCAGCAGCGCTCCGGGCAACGTGACCACACAGTGGCGTACGACCTCGACCGCCGCGCGGTCCCGCCGATCCCACAGCGCGGAGGCGAGGTCGACGAGGAGCGTGCCGAGCTCCTTCTGGAGGTCGATCAGCTGGGTGCGTGCCGGCTCGCCGGGGTCAGCTCCCAGCAGGTCGTCCGCGGTGACCGCGAGCAGGAGGCGAGCACCATCGGCGTTGTCCGTGGCGTACGTCGCCGGCGCGAGCGCCGCCGCGACGAGCGCCGAGGTCGCTTCGCCGTCGAGCATCGCCTCGCGCACTCGTTCCCGCTGGAAGACGAGGAAACGGCCGGCCTCCTGGGCCCAGACGCCCGCCAGCAGGCCGGCTCGGGACCTGAACGCGTGATAGACCGCACCGTTGGATGCACCTGACGCCGAGCTGAGGGCCCGGATCGTCAGGCCGTCGGCGCCCCGCTCGATCCAGAGGTTCCGGGCGTGCCCGAGGAGGTCATCGAGGTCGTGCCGGCGGGGACGTCCCATCGTCGGCTCGGCAGCTCAGGCCGGCTCGGCGTTGCCGGAGCGGAGCGCCGCGACGACGTCGGCGAACATCCTGGCCTTGATCGTGCCGAGCGTGGCACGGTCCTTGCCTGCCAGGTCACGTACGAGCCCGGCAGCGGTCTCGACCAGCTTCTCGGCCGAGGCGGAGGCGTCGACCAGACCCACGGCCTCGGCATCTCCCCCGCCGTAGCGCCGCCCGGTCGCCATCGCGTCGAGCGCGGTGCGCGGCGTCAGCTTGCTGGTGACCAGGGCGTTCATGCCCGGTGTAAAGGGGATGTGGATGTCCACCTCGGGGAAGCAGAAGTAGCCGCGGTCCTCGCGCATCACCCGGTAGTCGTGCGCCATCGCCAACATCGCGCCGGCACCGAACGCGTGCCCGTTGACTGCAGCGACCGTCGGCACGGGCAGGGTGAGGACGCGCGCGAAGAGCGCCTCGACCCGCGCGACGTAGCTGTCGTGCTGATCGAGGTTCTGCCCGAGCCATTCGAGGTCGAGTCCGTTCGAGTAGAACTTGCCGCCGCCGGTCGTGACCAGCACGGCCGGCTCGGTCGTCGACTCGATCTGGTTGAGAGCCTCCCCGACGGCCTCGAGCCAGTCGGGCGAGAAGCGGTTCTCGTCGGCGCCGAGATCGAGCGTCCAAACCGGTCCGTAGTGGGAGATGGTGACCATGGTGCTGCTCCTTTGTCTACGACCCGCTTCTAGCGGGACTGGCTGGCACCGACCGTAACAGAGCGTCGCTCTAATACTGGTCGGACGTGACGTACGCCACGGGCAGACCGCCGTCGTCGTCGGGACTATGGTGTTGAGCATGAGCATCCCGGTCGCCCTGCCTGATCTCGCTGCCACCCTCGAGCGGTTCGGCAGCGGGTTTCTGCTGACCACCGCCGGCGAGCGGATCAAGGTCGTGGTCGTGGACCCGGTCGTGGAGGGCTCGTCCCTGCGCGTCTCCGATCCCGGAGGCGGCACCCGTGCGAACCTCGCCTCCAACCCGGTGCTCACCCTCACGTACGCCCCGCTCACGCCGCGCGACCACGCGCTGATCATCGACGGGACCGGTCGTGTCGAGGGCTCCGACGTCCTCGTGACGCCGACTGGCGCCGTACTTCATCGACCGGCATCGCACGCCTCGGAGCCGGTCGCCGACGACGGCTGCGGGCACGACTGTCGGCCGGTCGACTCGTCGGGCTCGGCCTGACGCAGGACAGGGAGGTGCGCCCGTACGCTCGACCCATGGAGACCACCGTGCTCGTCACCGGCGCGACCGGGTTCATCGGTCGACGACTGGTCGCGGAGCTGACCGAAGGCGGCACCAGGGTGCTCGCGATGACCAGGCGTCCGGACGACTACGACGGCCCCGGCGAACCGGTGGGGGCCGACGTGGGCGACCCCTCCTCCCTGGCGACCGCGCTCGAAGGAGTCGATGTCGCGGTCTATCTGGTGCACTCGCTCGATCACGACGACTTCGAGGATCGCGATGCGCGGGCAGCACGCTCTTTCGGTGCTGCCGCAGCCCGGGCCGGAGTACGCCAGATCGTCTATCTCGGCGGGCTCGGCGACGACGGCGACCTGTCGCCCCACCTGCGTTCCCGACGCGAGGTCGAATCCCTGCTCGGTGAGGCCGGCGTCCCCGTCACGACGCTGCGGGCGGCGATCGTCGTAGGCCACGGCGGGATCTCCTGGGAGCTGACCCGGCAGCTGGTCAAGAACCTCCCGGCCATGGTGGTGCCGAAATGGACGGCCACACGGACACAGCCCATCGCCGTCGACGACGTGATCCGCTATCTGGCAGGTGTCATCGACAACCCGGACGCGATCGGCGAGACCTTCGAGATCGGCGGCCCCGAGGCCATGACGTACCTCGACATGCTGGCCGTCGCCTCCGAGCTGGCCAACGGCCGATCGATCCCGGTCGTCCCCGTGCCGGTGCTGACACCCCGGCTGTCGTCGTACTGGCTGGCGCTGGTGACCGACGTCGACCTGACGACCGGGCGCAACCTGATCGACTCGATGACCACGGAGGTCGTCGTGCAGGACCGGCGCATCCTCGATGTCGTGCCCGGCGAGCCGCTGCCGTATCGCGAGGCTGTACGCCGAGCGCTGGCCGAGCGGCTGGCCGACGGGAAGAAGGTCTGAGCGACCACGCTCGCCGCGTACGGCTCCCTCAGCCGAAGAGCAACGGCAGCGCCAGCAGCATCGACAGCGACCACGCGCAGTGCGTGAGGATCGGGGCGAGGACGCCGCCGGACGCGCGCCGCTCGAACCCGACCACGACCCCGAGCAGGATGGCAGCGAAGGCCAGCATCACGTTGCCGGTCGCCAACGTGGCGATCACGTAGGCGACCGACGTCCAGGCGACGGGGTGGCGGGGCAGGGCCGCATAGACCGCGCCGCGGAAGAACAGCTCCTCCGCCACACCGTTGACAGCCGTCACCACGATCAGGATCGGGAGCGAACCCTGGTCGGCGAAGTCGACCACCGAACGCACCTGCCGGTCCAGCCAGGCGATCTCTCGCACGACCAGGCCGCCGACCACGAAGACACCCGCCAGCCCCAGGCCGAGCAGGATCGGCGACAGCACGGGGCGTACGAGCCGGCGCTCGCCCTCCCCGTCCTGCTGCCAGGCACCGATTCGTCCCAGATGCAGCGGCCCGGAGGCGAATGCGCCGATCGCCCACACCCCGGCCAGGGCGAAGGTCGCCGGGTAGAACCAGAAGCTGCCCGGCTCGATCCGCAGCGAGACACCGAGCACCATCGCGCCGAGCACCACGAAGGCGACCGTGACCAGCTGACGGCGACGCAGAGCAGCGTCACTCTGACGGTGGTCACGCGGAACCACGTCCCACAAGGACCGGCGCACCCAGCGACGCACGAGACCCCCTCGCTCCGGTGACGGCTGCGTTCGCGTCCAACCTACGGGGCCGACGTGACGAGGCAGGCGTATCGGACAGCCTGTGGTCGAAGATTCGTCAGATGACGGCGACGGCGTTCGCCGGCGATCCGGTCGCACCGGTGACGTTGAGCGGCTTCACGCTGAGGAAGGCCTCCCACCGTTGGAGATCGTCCATGCGGCGCGCCAACGGCCCGAGGCGCCACAGCTCTCCGAGCGGCATGCCGAGCTTGGCCAGGAACTCCTGATGCATCGTGCCCCGGTCGTTCAATGCCGTCTGGAGGAAGGGTGAATCGGGTACGGCCGGCAGACACTCGACCGCGAAGGTGTCCGCGGCGAGCAGCGCCAGCCCGGTGTCCCAGGCCCAGTCGAGGACCTCCTCGCTCTGGGCGATGCCGGTGGCGCGGCCGAGCGCCTGCTGCGCCAGCTTCTGCTCGGCGGTGAGCCCGAGGAACCACTCGCACCACCCGGTGTGGAGCATGACGACATCACCGGCGCGCAGCTCGATCGACTGTGCGGTCAGGGCATGGTCGATGTAGTCGTACGGGATCGGCTGGCCGGCCTCGTGGTCGAGGGTCTCCTCACGCCGGGCGAGGAGGCCGGCGATGTCCACCAGGACGCCGCGGCTGACGATGGGGCGGTCGGCCCACACCTGGATGCCGAGCTCCTCGGTCCCTGGCGCGATCAGCTCGTCGGCGGTCCCACCGTAGAACCCGGCGTCGTCGGCACGCCGGTGCCGCAGCCCGTCGATCTGGGTCGAGGACTGGAGGTAGTAGCCGTTCAGGTAGTCGCCGCGATGAGCCGGGTGGTCGCCGTAGATGATGTGCTCGGCCGGCTTCGCGGTCTGGGACATCCCTGGCATGAACGCGTTGATCGGGTAGTCGAGCCCGAAGGTCTCGCCGAGCTGGACGAGGCCGGCCGCGGCCACCACGCTCTCCTCGTCCGCGAAGGATGGGGTGCCGCGCCAGGGATCCGCGAAGAGCTCCCAGGACGTGCCACGCAGCAGGCCGGGTCGGTCGTGGAGCTCGGCCCGGGTCGGGAGATCGTGCGTCATCGGGCCGCTCGCAGACCGGAACCGACGTGGGTGAGGTAGGCGGTGTGGGGGATCGATTTCGCCATGGTTCGTCGCTTTCTCAGGCCGGCGGGACGCCGGGGCCAGATTCTTCGCGATGGCACCGTCGCGGCGCCAGGGCTTGTCGGAGATTGCTCGGCAAAAATACCGGCGCCCCTATCGCCAACGCCTGCCCGAGACGGGCCGTCAGCTAGCTGGCGTGATGCTCGCGGTAACGCTGATAGAGCCGCTCCAAGAACGCTTCGAGCTCGGTGGCCATCTCCTTGTCCAACGTGGGGAAGGAGAAGGTCGCCTTGCCCGTACGGCGCTTCTGGAACGCCTCCGATGAGCCCTCGAGCGCGTCCGGCCAGGTGTCGACGGCGATCGCATAGAGGCTCACCTTGTTCGCGCTTCGCTTGACGGCGGCGAAGTAGTCGTGAGCGCCGGAACCGGGCCAGCGCAGCGACGGCATCCCGTAGATCGTCGCTTCCTCGAGCTCTGCGCGGTAACGGTCGAGGAGCGTCCAGATCCGGTCTTCGACGGCATCGAGGGCGGCCATCTCAGGAGCGTATCCTCCGGGTCGGTCGCCTGGCGTCACCTCACCATCAGTTGTTCGGGCATCGCTTCGCGGTCCGGGCAGAGAACGAGACTCCGAATTTCCACACGACCAGGTCGTACTGTCCCCCTGCCGCATTCTCGAAGCAGGTTTCGCCGGCCCCGACCGGCACCATCTCCCCAGAAGGCGTGAGAAGTTGGCCATCGGTCGAAGATGACATGACGAAGGTCGTGCCTGCTGGAACGGTGAGTCGGAATCGGCCGCCGCCCGACGTCCTGGTCGGACCACCGGAGACCCAGCCGCCGTCCAGCGTTGCGTCCGTCGTGACGATCGGCTCCAGGTTGTCCCTCACATCGAGCGGTTCCAGCCCGTGCGCGATATAGCGGAGAGTGTGCGTGCCGGCCTTCTTCAGCCGAAACACTTGGCTGTTGCCGTAGGTCGTCCGCACGGGATAGAGCGACTGAACCGGGAGGCCGTCGGGGTCGAGGATTGAGCGGAAGGGTGCAGGCAGCTGCTCATACTCCGACACTGTCAGGACATACATGTCGTCAGGAGAAGCCGGGACGGAGTAGTCCACGATCTGGCCTGGGCGGTCTTGGTCGGCGTTGCAGCAGCCCTGATCGTACGCCTTCGTCTTGGCCGTCGAGGTCCAGATCGTGACCGGTCCTGACACTCCGGTGTCGTAGACATGGGACGTCAGTCGATAGGTGCCCGTCGCAGGGGCACGGAATGTGGAGACACGCTGCTGGTAGGGCTCCAGGGTCGCGATCGGAGTGCCGTTGAGTTCGACATTGACCGTCGAGGCACGGGCCTCGGCGTCGATGGCGACCGAGACGAGGTCACCGGCCGTCGCGGGCAGCGTGAACGAGGCATATCCGGTGGCAGGGTCAGCGACGAGGGCACCGATCTGCGTCTCTTGGTTCATCGCCAGCGGGACTGGCCGCTGGACGGCGCTGAGGGTGGCGGAGTAGCCGCTCAGCCGTGGCCCCGAGGGCGCGCTCATCATGCGGAAGCGCCAGCCGTTCGGGCGGCCGTCGACGTCCACTCGGAAGCGCCCCGCGGAATCGGAGACCGCACCTGGGCCGGTTGTCACCCACGCGCCGGTCGTCGGGTTCAAGTGCTGGGCGTTGACCAGGGTGTCCGCCGGAGCGGTGCCGGTCACCCGAGTGACCCAGAGGCGGTCGGAGCGCAGAAACACCGATGTCGCTGCCGTCACCTTCGGGCGCCACGTGACCGTGACGGAGATCGTCCGCGACGTGGCCGCGGACTGGCCGAGCTGAGCGGGCTTACGTACGCGGTAGCGCTGAGCTCCTCGCGGCGGCGTGACGCGGAAGGAGAAGCGACGGGTGTCGACGAGGGTCTTGCGAGCGACCCGCCGCCAGGCGCCGTCGTACCAGCGCTGCAGGTCGACGACGCTGCCAAGCCTCGCACCCCACGCTGTGCCGCTGATCCGGACAGCCGAGCCTTCGCTCACGGTGGAGGCCGACGCGGTGACCGAGATCGAGACGGCCGCAGTAGCTGGTGGCGCCAGGACAGCGACGCTGAACATCAGTGAGAGCACGCTCACAGCGGCGAGGACCGACTTGCGCATATCTGCTCCTATGTCCAGCCCAGACGGGCTCAGGCATTAAAGCAGGCGCAGGTGGCGGGCGACAATGACGATCATTGGCCAGATGCTGACTAGAACTGTCGCGTGCCGAATCCTCGAGTTCTCGGACGCAACAGCGAAGCGGTACGCCCGTGACGAGGAGCCGCATGCTCTCTACGCGTCCGGCATCTGACGTCCTTCAGTGGGCCATGTCGACGAAGCGGCTGTAGTGGCCCTGGAAGGCGACGACGAGGTCGCGGGTGGGGCCGTTACGGTGCTTGGCGATGATCACGTCGGCCTCGCCGGGGCGGGTCGACTCCTTCTCGTAGACGTCGTCGCGGTGGAGGAGGACGACCATGTCGGCATCCTGCTCCAACGATCCCGACTCACGCAGGTCGGAGACCGCCGGGCGCTTGTCGGCACGCTGCTCGGAGCCACGGTTGAGCTGGGACAACGCGATGATCGGGACCTCGAGCTCCTTGGCCAGCAGCTTGATCTGACGGGAGAACTCGGAGACCTCGAGCTGGCGGGACTCGACCTTCTTGCCGGAGCTCATCAGCTGGAGGTAGTCGATGACGATCAGCTTGAGGTCGTGGCGCTGCTTGAGCCTTCTGGCCTTGCTCCGGATCTCCATCATCGTCATGTTGGGGCTGTCGTCGATGAACATCGGCGCACTGGAGACCTCGCCCATCTTGCGGGCCAGCTTGTTCCAGTCGTCGTCGGACATGTTGCCGTTGCGGATGTGGTTGAGCGGCACCTTCGCCTCGGCGCTCAGCAGACGCATCGTGATCTCGGAGCGGCTCATCTCCAGGCTGAAGAAGACGCTGGTCAGGTTGTTGTGGATCGAGGCCGCGCGGCAGAAGTCCAGAGCAAGGGTTGACTTTCCCATGGCCGGACGGGCCGCGACGATGATCATCTGACCGCCGTGGAAGCCGTTGGTGAGCTCGTCGAAGTCGGCGAAGCCGGTGGGCACGCCGTAGAGGCCGGCCTCGCGGTTGGAGATCGCCTCGATCTCGTCGAGGACGCCGTCCATGATGTCGGCGAGCGGAGAGTAGTCCTCGCCCGAGCGCTTGTCGGTGAGCTTGAAGACCTCTGCCTGGGCCTCGTCGACGATGTTGTCGACCTCGCCCTCGCCGGCGTAGCCGATCTGGACGATCTTGGTGCCGGCCTCGACCAGGCGGCGAAGAACGGATTTCTCGCGGACGATCTCGCCGTAGTAGCCCGCGTTGGCGGCGATCGGGACGTTGGAGGCGAGCGTGTGCAGGTAGGGGGCACCACCGATGCGGTCGAGCTCGGCCTTGCGGCGCAGCTCGTCGGCGACCGTCACCATGTCGGCAGGCTCGCCGCGACCGTAGAGGTCGATGATCGCGTCGTAGATGGTCTCGTGGGTCGGGCGATAGAAGTCGGTGCCGCGCAGCGTCTCGGAGACGTCGGCGATGGCGTCCTTCGAGATCAGCATCGACCCGAGGACCGCCTGCTCGGCGGCCATGTCCTGCGGCGGCGTGCGGTCGTTGACCGCGCGCGGGGCGTTGCCCGGCTCGTACGCCGCGGGACCGTCACCCCACTCCTCGAACGGCGGCTCCGGGAAGTCGCCCGAACCGCCCATCGAGCCGGTCTCGGTGACGCTCATTCCCATGCCCTCCCTGGTCTGCGGATCGTCGCGGCGTGATCTCGATCGATCCCGGCCCACGCTACGGGTGAGCACCGACAGTCCTGCTCGCGCAGCCATCGGCCGACTGTTCGACGACACCTCAAGTCTCCGTGACCCTACGTCGCTCACCACATCGGCGACAGCAAGTTATCCACAGGCCCTGGGGATAACTAGGGGATAGCGGTGGACGAGGTGCTGGTCAATGTGAACAGCCTGGGGAACCGCCTGTGCATAACTGGTGCAGAATCACTTCCAGAGTGCTTCTGAACTGGTGTTTTACTCTCTCGGACCTGTGGACGAAAGAAAGTACGCCACGTATCCGCGTTCACACCCGGCATGGCTGTGCCGATACGGGCGTTTTGTCGACATAGCGCCGCGACGACGTTTTCCACAGGTTTTCCACCTGCCCTGGAAAGCGCTCCGGGCTGACGGTGTTTAACCTTGACGCCGTGACGAACCCGGCGGATGCGACGACCTACTCGAAGACCGACCGCCGAGGTCTCGACAAGGAGATCTGGCGACTCGCGATCCCCGCGTTCCTGGCCCTCGTGGCTGAGCCGCTCTTCCTGCTGTCCGACTCCGCGATCGTGGGTCACCTCGGCACCAGCGAGCTCGCCGGCCTCGGTGTCGCAGGCGTCGTCCTCCAGACGATCGTCGGTCTCTGCGTCTTCCTGGCGTACGGCACCACAGCATCGGTCGCCCGCCGCATCGGTGCCGGGGACACCTCCGGTGCGCTTCGTCAGGGGATCGACGGGATCTGGCTCGCCGTCATCATCGGCGTCGTCGTCACCGTGCCGGTGATGGTGCTGGCCGAGCCGCTCTGTCGCGCGGTCGGCGCAGGCGACGAGGTGGTCGGGCCGGCGACGACCTACCTCCGGATCGCAGTCCTCGGTGTGACACCGCTGCTGATGATGCTCGCGGCCACCGGCGTGCTCCGCGGGCTGCAGGACACACGTACGCCGCTGGTCGCGGCGGTCGTCGCCAACGTACTCAACATCGTGCTCAACGTCGCTCTCGTCTACGGAGCGGGCCTCGGGATCGCCGGTTCGGCGATCGGATCGGTGATCGCGCAGGTGCTGGCCGCCGCGATGCTGACCTACGTCGTGGTGCGGGCAGCCCGCAAGGAGGGGGCGCCGTTGCGCCCGGACCTGCCCGGGATCCGGGCTGCCGCGCGAGCAGGCGTGGCCCTCGTGGTGCGTACGCTGACGCTGCGCCTGGCGCTCCTGGCCACGACGTATGCCGTCACTCATCTCGCAGTCGGCGACCAGGCCGTCGGGTTGGCGACCCACCAGATCGCCTTCACGCTGTGGACGTTCCTGGCGTTCGTGCTCGATGCGATCGCGATCGCTGCGCAGGCGCTGACGGGGCGGTCGCTGGGTGCGGGCGATGCCGACGAGACTCGGGCCATCACGGCCCGGATGGTGTGGTGGGGCGTCGTGATCGGGGTCGGGACCGGCGTACTGCTGGCGTCTGTCTCGCCGTTCCTCGGCGCGCTCTTCACCGGGGACCCGGCGGTGCGGGAGCTGCTGGTGCCGGTGGTGCTCGTGGCGGCGATCGCGCAACCGATCGCGGGCGTCGTCTTCGTGCTCGACGGGGTGCTCATCGGCGCCGGCGACGGTCGCTATCTGGCCTGGGGCGGAGTCTGGACGCTGGTCGCCTACGTTCCGCTCGTCGCCCTGGTCGTCGTGCTCGGCGGCGGGCTGGTGTGGGTGTGGATCTCCTTCGCGGTCGGGTTCATGGGAGCTCGGTTCGTGGTGCTGACTCTCCGGGCGCGGTCCGACCGCTGGCTGGTCACCGGCGTCTGAACCCGGCGCCGCAACTCGGTTGCATCGAACCCGGCTCGGCGTCAGGGTCAGCACATGCCCGCCGACCCGAAGAGCACGCTGAAGTCCTACATCGATGCCCGCCGCGAAGCCCTCATCTCCAAGGTCGAGGATCTCTCGGAGCGGGATGCCCGGTTGCCGCGTACGCCGACCGGCACCAACCTCCTCGGCATCATCAAGCACGTCATCGGGGTCGAGGCCGTCTACCTCGGGGCGACGTTCGGCCGTCCGTTCCCCGAGCCCGGGGCGCTGATCTCGGACGAGGTCTTCGAGGTCGACCCGCAGGCAGACTGGTACGCCACGGAGGACGAGACCCTCGAGGGGATCATCGGCCTCTACCGTCGGGTCATCGCGCACGGAGACGAGACGATCGACGCGCTGCCGCTGGACGCCATCGGACACGTGCCGCACTGGGGCGGCGACGAAGTCACCCTGCACCAGATGCTCGTGCATCTCTTCGCCGATCTCGCCGGCCACGGCGGACAGGCCGACATCCTCCGCGAGGAGATCGACGGCGCCGTCGGCTGGCGCAAGGCCGGCGACAACATCCCGTCGGAGTACGACTGGTCTGCGTACGTCGCCAAGCTGACCGAGATCGCCAACAGATTCTGAGCCGAGACGTCACCCCGGTCGGCCGAGACGTCACTCGCGTCGGTCGAGATGGCAATCAGATGCCCAGTCGGACGACCTGAGTGACGTCTCGGCCGACGTACCTGACGTCTCGGCCGACGGGAGTGACGTCTCGGCGAAAACGGACAAGGCCCACCTCCCGGAGGAGGCGGGCCTTGTGGAATCCCTAGATCAAGCGGGGACCACGTTGAGGGCCACCTTGGCGGACACCTCGTCGTGGAGCTTGACGGAGACCTCGTGAGCACCGAGGCCCTTGATCGGGTTGCCCAGCGCGATGGTGCGCTTGTCGATCGACTCGCCGGTGCCCTCGGTGACCGCGGCGGCGATGTCGGCGGCGGTGACGGCACCGTAGAGGCGGCCGTCCTTGCCCGAGCGGACCTTCACGTTGACCGTGGTGGACTCGAGCTTGTTCTTGATCTCGGCGGCGTGAGCCTCGTCGCGCACGGAGCGAGCCGCGCGCGCAGCCTTGATCGACTCGGCCTGCGACTCGGCGCCGCGGGACCAGCGAATGGCGTCGCCACGCGGGATCAGGTAGTTGCGGGCGTAGCCGTCCTTGACATCGACGACGTCACCGGCGGAACCGAGCCCGGTGACCTCCTGCTGAAGGATGATCTTGGTAGCCATGTCGATCCTCCTCAGCGACCGGTGGAGGTGTAGGGCAGCAGAGCAACCTCGCGCGCGTTCTTGACGGCGATGGCCACGTCGCGCTGGTGCTGGACGCAGTTGCCGGTCACACGACGCGCACGGATCTTGCCGCGGTCGGAGATGAACTTACGGAGCAGGGTGGCGTCCTTGTAGTCGACGCCGGTCGCCTTCTCCTTGCAGAACTGGCAAACCTTCTTCTTAGGCTTGCGAATCACTGCCTTGGCCATTGTGGTGCTTCCTTTCTAGAAGCCCGGCAAGCGCCGGAATGGTTGAGGGATTCGGACTTGAATGTGTGTGGATCTCGACGCGCACGTCGCGGCTTCGCGAACTCAGCCGCGGCGCTTGCTCGATCTCCCCGCCCTGCGCTGCCTCGCTTCGCTCGGCAGCGGGCGGTGAATCAGAAGGGAGGCTCGTCGTTGCCCACGCCCGGGGCTGCCCACGGGTCGTTGGCCGGTGCGCCGCCGCCCGCGTTGGCGGGCTGCTGCGGAGCCGGCGAGGCCCACGGGTCGTTGCCGCCGGCCGGAGCCTGCTGCTGGCCACCACCCTGGGGACCGCCGTAGCCGCCGCCCTGGTTGTAGCCACCGCCCTGGTTGAAACCGCCGCCGCCCTGGCCACCGCCTTGGCCACCACCCTGGCCGCCGGACTGGCGGCTGGCCTTGGTGACCTTGGCGGTCGCGTAGCGGAGCGACGGACCGATCTCGTCGCACTCGAGCTCGAAGACAGTGCGCTTCTCGCCCTCGCGCGTCTCGTAGGACCTCGACTTCAGGCGACCCTGAGCGACGACACGCATGCCGCGCTGCAGGGACTCGGCGACGTTCTCAGCAGCCTGGCGCCAGATCGAGCAGCGCAGGAACAGGGTCTCCCCGTCCTCCCACGCGTTGGTCGTCCGGTTGAAGCTGCTGGGCGTCGAAGCAATCGTGAAGTTGGCAACGGCTGCACCCGACGGCGTGAAGCGAAGCTCCGGGTCGTCGGTGAGGTTGCCGATCACGGTGATGACGGTGTCGCCTGCCATGAGATCTCCCTTGAGTCTGATCTGGTTGTCGGTGTCGGTTCAGGAGTTACAAATCAATTGAACTGGCCTAGGGCCCAAAGATAGGGCCCGGTACCGACATTTCCCGACGGTGACATCCGCGTCACTTGGACGGACGGATGACCTTCGTACGGAGGATCTGCTCGTTGAGGCCAAACTGGCGGTCGAGCTCCAGAACGGTCTTGGGCTCGGCAGTCAGATTGACGACGGCGTAGATGCCCTCGGCGTTCTTGTTGACCTCATAGGCCAGACGACGGCGTCCCCAGACGTCAACGTTCTCGACGGTGCCACCATCAGTGGTGACGACCTTCAGGAACTTGTCAAGGGTCGGGGCGACGGTGCGCTCATCGAGGCTGGGCTCGAGGATCACCATTACTTCATAGGCGCGCATAGCGTTCTCCACCTCCTACGGACTCGGCGGCCATGGTCTCTCCATGGCAGGAGGGCTGATGCGATGTCCCGTCTCCATCTGTGAAGGGGGACGCGTCAGCGTATCAACCAGCGCCTTCCTCACCCGAATCCGCAGTCTCGGCCGAATCCACGGCCTCGACGGTGAACGGCACCGTGATCACCTCGCCGTCGGCGAGCCGGAACTGGGCCCACAGGCGGTAGAGGCCGGCCTTGGGTACGTCCAGGTGCAGCCCGAGCTCAGGCCCGAACGACGTCCCGGGGACCGCCAGCTCGGCGCCTTCTGCGTGACCGTGCACGAAGGTCCTGCCGTCCGCGCTCATGACCACGACGTGGCCGGCTGCGCCGAGGTAGGGCTGCAGATCGTCGACCATCTTGCCGCTGCTGTCCTCGAACCTGCTGTGCTCGAATCTAAAGCGGAGGTCGCTCTGCTGGTCGGCGACGACCGAGCCTTCGAGCGTGACAGTCAGATTGTCGACAGTCGACGATCTCGGGCTCGCCTCGACCGGGACGGCCGGAGGCTGCGTACCTTCGATCGTGAGCTGCTGGCGATCGAGGACGTCGGCGATGTCGGCACGCCGACGGAACTCGGTGTCGACTCGGTAGGTGCCTCCGGCAGGGAAGGTCACGTCGGTCTCGAGCTCGCCGGGACGGCCGGTCGGCTCGGCGTGCAGGTGGCGGAACCAGGACAGGTCCTGACTGGTCACGATGACGTGCATCCAGGCCTGGTGGGTGCGACCGAGGTCGGTCACCGGATCCCCGGTCGCGGCGTCGGTGACGAGGAACCGGAGCCCGCCCTCGCGCCGCGTGATCGCGACATCGATGCCCGACTCGTCCGAGGCGACAGGGGCCACGTCGACCTCGTGCATCTCCGTCATCGACGGCCGCATCGGGCTCATCCCCTGCGCCCACTCCAGGATGCCGTTCATCCCCCGCTGCGCCGGCTCGCTGCGCGACACGTAGGTCAGCGCGCCGCCGATCGCGATCGCGATCACGGCGGTGACGACCAGATACCCACCGTCACGGGCCTTGGTGAGGAAGCCACGACCGGCGTACGCCTCAGGGGTCTCGGGACGCTTGAAGCCGCGCAGCCGCAGCGCGTTGGTGACCACGCTGACCGAGCTCATCGCCATCGCGGCGCCGGCGAGAACCGGGTCGAGGAGGGCGAGCGCGGCGACGGGGATGAGGAGCACGTTGTAGGCGAACGCCCAGAACAGCCCCTGCTTGATCGTGGCGACCGTGCGGCGGGAGAGCGCCAGCGCGGTCACCACGCCACGGAGGTCGCCACCGACCAGCGTGATGTCGGAGGCGGCCAGTGCCACGTCGGTGCCGGTGCCGATCGCGATCCCGACGTCGGCCTGCGCCAGCGCCGGGGCGTCGTTGATCCCGTCGCCGACCATCGCGACGACCTTGCCGTCCTCCTGGAGCTGCTGGATACGGGCGAGCTTCTGCTCGGGCAGGAGGCCACCGACGGCATGACGTACGCCGACCTCGTCGGCCACCTTCGCCACCGTCGCGGCCGCGTCGCCGCTGAGGACGTGCACCTCGACGCCGGACTCCTCGAGCAGGCGGACCGTCTCCTTGGCCTCGTCGCGGACCTGGTCCGCGACCCGGATCGAACCGGCGTACCACCCGTCGACAGCGACCAGGACCGATCCGTTGTCCGCGGCGTCGATGCCCTCCTCGGCCAGCATCGCCGCGTTACCGACCACGACCCGGCGGCCATCGACGACCGCACTGATCCCGCGGCCCGGGTGTGCCTCGAACGCCGAGACGTCAGGCGCGTCGGCCGAGGCGTCACGTACGTCGCTCGAGATGGCACCGGATGACGCCTCGGCCGACCGGGGTGACGTCTCGGCCGACGGGAGTGACGCCTCGGCGGGGGGCTCGGCGCGGGCTCGGAGGGCGGTGGCCAGGGGGTGGTCGCTGCCGGTCTCGGCGGCGGCGGCGATCCGGACGAGGGCGTCCGGTGTCCAGCCGGGGGCGGGGACGATCTCGGAGACCTCGGGCGTGCCGTGGGTGATCGTGCCGGTCTTGTCGAAGACGATGGCGGTGACGGAGCGGGCGCGCTCGAGGGTCTCGCCGGACCCGACCAGTACGCCGAGCTCGGCTGCACGGCCGGCACCGACCATGACTGCGGCCGGCGTGGCCAGACCCAGGGCACAGGGGCAGGCGATGATGAGGACCGCGATGGCCGCGGTGACGGCACTGGTGAGGCTCTCGGCGTCGGGGCCGAAGACGAGCCAGCCGACGAAGGTCAGCGCGGCCACGACCAGGACGACAGGCACGAACACCGCCGAGACCCGGTCGGCCAGGCGCTGCAGCTTGGTGCCGGAGCCCTGTGCCGACTCGACCATCGCGATGATCTGCGCCAGCGTGGTCTCGGAGCCGACCGCGGTCGCCTCGAACTCGAACGAGCCGGTCTGGTTGATCGTCGCGCCGATGACGATGTCGCCCTCGGCCTTGCGCACCGGGTCGCTCTCGCCGGTGAGCATGGACTCGTCGACGTAGGACGCCCCGGCGACGACGCGGCCGTCGACCGGGATCTTCTCCCCGGCGCGTACGCGGATCCGGTCGCCGACCTGCAGGTCCGCCACCGGGATCGTGACATCACGGCCGTTGCGGACGACCGTGGCCGTCTCCGGCATCAGGCCGACGAGAGCCTTGACGGCGTCTGCCGTACGCGACTTGGCCCGTGCTTCCAGCCAGCGGCCCATCAGCACCAGCGCGATGATGACCAGGGCGGTCTCGAAGTAGAGGTGGAGCGGCAGACCCCACGCCTCGGCCTGCCCCATCCACAAGGTCACGAAGGCGCTGTAGGCGAAGGCGATGCCGGTGCCGAGCATGACCAGGGTGTTCATGTCGACGGTGCCGTGCCGCAGGCCCCGCGTCGCCGCGAGGTAGATGTCCCGACCCGCCCACCACTGGGTGACCGCGGCGACCACGAGCACGATCGACATCACCGGCTCCATGGCGTTGACCGGCAGCGGAACGTACATCAGGGCCATCAGGCCGAGCCCCACCGTCAGGGCCGTGACCCACCGCCGCTTGAGCTGGACGAGCTCGGCCTCGCGGCGTACGTCCCGATCGTCTTCGTCGATCTTGGGCGCCTGCGGATCGTCGACAGTCGACGATCTCAGGACGGCCTGGTAGCCCGCCTTCTCGATGGCGGCGCTGATCTCGGCGAGGTCGGTGCGGGAAGGATCGAAGTGCACCAGGGCGGTCTCGGTGGCGAGATTGACGTTGGCGTCCTCGACCCCTTCGACGCGGCTGATGGCCTTGGTGACTCGGCGCACGCAGCTCGCGCAGGTCATCCCCTCGATCTCGAGCTGCTGCTCTGTGGGCGTGGTGGCGGTGGGGGTCATCGTGATCAGGCCAGGGAGTAGCCGGCCTCTTCGACGGCCGCGCGGACGGCGTCGTCGGAGATCGGCTCGGAGGAGGTGACGGTGACGTTGCCCGAGGCCAGGTCGACATCGACGTTGCTCACGCCGGCGATCTCGGTGACCTCCTCGGTGACGGAGGAGGCGCAGTGGCCGCAGGTCATGCCGACGACGGTGAAGTTCTGGGTGCTCATGGGGATCTCCTTAGATTCGTAGGATTGTTGACAGTCAGGACCGGACGAGGCGAGCGATGGCGGCAGAGGCTTCGGCGAGCTTCTCGTCCGCCTCGGCGCCACCGTTCTGGACCGCACCGGCGACGCAGTGACCAAGGTGCTCGTCGAGCAGCCCGAGAGCGACCGCCTGGAGCGCCTTCGTCGAGGCGGAGACCTGGGTGAGGATGTCGATGCAATAGGCCTCGTCCTCGACCATCCGCTGCAGACCGCGCACCTGTCCTTCGATGCGCTTGAGACGCTTGAGATACGCCTCTTTGTTCTTGTTGTGGAGGTAGCCGTGATCCGCGTGCTCTTCGTGGCCTTCGTGACCGGTGTGCTCGTCCATGCGATCTACCATACCCCCGTAAGGTATGAAGTCAAGGTCTCGACAAGCTCGACCACCGGGGACCGCTCGACCACCGGGGACCGTCGGTGCGGCGTCCTAGACTGAGGCCATGGCTGTTGCGATCGGTGCCCACGTAGACCAGACCGACCCCGTCACCGAGGCGACCGCCCGCGGCGCGAGGCTGGTGCAGTTCTTCCTGGGCGACCCGCAGTCCTACAAGGGCCCGGTGGTGACGTACGCCGACGGTGCGGCAGCCCTCAAGGCCCGCGCGGAGGAGGCCGGAGTCGATCTCTACGTCCACGCGCCCTACATCATCAATGTCGCCACGACGAACAATCGGATCCGCATCCCGAGCCGCAAGCTCCTCCAGCAGCACATGGACACCGCCGCCGAGGTCGGCGCCAAGGGCCTGATCGTCCACGGCGGCCACGTCGGCAAGGACGACGACCCGGCGAAGGGCTTCGACAACTGGCGCAAGGCGATCGAGGCGACCGACATCAAGGTCCCGCTCCTGATCGAGAACACCGCCGGCGGCGACAACGCGATGGCGCGCTACCTCGACCGGATCGCCGGCGTCTGGGAAGCGATCAGCAAGGCCGAGGGCTTCGAGAACGTCGGCTTCTGCCTCGACACCTGCCACGCGCACGCCGGCGGCAACCCGCTCGAGTCCGTGGTCGAGGACGTCCGCAAGATCACCGGCCGCATCGACCTGGTCCACTGCAACGACTCCCGCGACGAGTTCGACTCCGGAGCCGACCGCCACACCAACTTCGGCGCCGGGAAGATCGATCCTGACCTGCTGGCCAAGGTCGTCCGTGATGCCGACGCCCCGGTCATCTGCGAGACCCCCGGCGGCGCCGAGGAGCACGTGAGCGACTTCGCCTGGCTTCGCGAACGGCTCTGACATCGGGGATGAGTCAGCACTGAGAGATCACTGAAAAGTCGGCGAGAAGGACCACCCAGCGGGACTGTCGACTATGACCCAACTGGGCCATTGACATAGGCTTCTTCGAATGAGTTCGAACTGGCGCGCCGATGTTCAGGGTCTCCGTGCCGTCGCTGTCGGTCTGGTGATCGCAGGACACGCGGGGCTCTCCGGGTTCGAGGGTGGGTTCGTCGGAGTCGACGTCTTCTTCGTCCTCTCCGGGTTCCTGATCACCACCCTGCTGCTGCGTGAGACCGACCGCAGCGGCACGGTCAGCATCAGCCAGTTCTACGCCCGCCGCGCCCGCCGGATCCTGCCGGCGGCGACCGCGACGATGCTGGTCGTCCTCACCTACAGCGCGATCGTCCTGCCCCAGACCCGCACCGACCAGATCGCCGGCGACGCGGGCTGGGCGGCGGTCTTCCTGGCCAACGTGCACTTCGCCGACCAGGCCGTCGACTATTTTCACAGCGCCGCGCCCTCACCGTTCCAGCACTACTGGTCGCTCTCGGTCGAAGAGCAGTTCTACGTCGTCTGGCCGCTGCTCGTGCTCGCCGTCGCGCTCTGGATCCCGAAGCACCACCGGCGCCGCGCGATCACCGCGCTCGCCGCAATCGTGGCGGTGGTCAGCCTGGCCTGGTCGCTGCACGTCACCGCCGCCGACCCGACCACGGCCTACTTCTCCACCCCGGCCCGCGCGTTCGAGCTCGCCGCCGGCGCCCTGCTCGCCTGCCTCGCCGGCCGTCTGCAGGTCGCGACCAGTGCGACGCGGACCGGCCGTCTCGCCGCCGCAGGCCTCGGCATCGCCGGGGTCGGCACCCTCGTCTACGCCACCGCCAGCTTCAGCGAGGCGACCCACTTCCCGGGCTGGCACGCCCTGGTCCCGGTGCTCGGCACGGTCGCGCTCCTGGTCGCCGGCCCGGCCACCCCGACCGGCTGGCTGCTCTCCAAGCAGCCGCTGCGCTACCTGGGTGACATCTCGTTCAGCCTCTACCTGTGGCACTGGCCGATCCTGATCCTCGCTCCCGAGGTGATCCCCGGCGGCGGCGTCCGCCAGCTGCTGATCATGCTGGCGCTCATCCTGGCCTTCTCCGCGGCGAGCTACCACTGGATCGAGATGCCCTTCCAGCATCACAAGATCCCGCATCTCACCAAGGGCCGCCGAGCGCTCGCCCTCTGGCCCGCCGCCGCTGCTCTCGCCCTGGTCGCGGGCACGAGCTCCCAGGCGTACGCCGGCTATCAGGTCGACGTCGCCAAGGCGAACGCCGAAGAGTGGTTCGCCGAGAACCCCGACGTCCTTGATACCGACGACAAGCCGGTCACCGGCGTCCTGAAGAAGACGGTCGCGGCCGCCGAAGAGGGCGCGCCACTACCCCCTGAGGTCGAGTTCGACGCCGGCGACTCGTGGGCCGAGCGCGGCGGTTACTGCTATGCCGGCCACGGCGACACCAGGCTCGACGGAGACTGCGTCTACGGCGACGGCAAGGCCGAGCGCACCGTCGCCGTCGTCGGCGACTCCCACATCGGGATGTGGCTGCCGGCGCTCGACACCCTCGCCGAGCGCCAGAACGTGAAGCTGGTCCCGTTCGTGAAACTTGGTTGCGCTGCGTACGGGGTGAAGCAGAAGTCCTCGAAGATGACCGCCGAGGAGTGCGAGGACTTCCGGGAGTGGACCAACGAGCAGATCGCCGAGCTCGACCCGGACACGATCGTCGTCGGCGCCCGCGGGATGCTCGACATGGAGGAGCGCGACGGCGTCTCGACCGAAGAGCAGTGGCGTGACGGCGTACGCGACGGGGTCGAGTCCTTCGAGAAGATCACCCCGGACGTACGCGTCTTCGCCGATATCCCAGCCGTCGAGAACGACCCGGGCGAGTGCCTCTCCGACGCCCGCAACCTCCTCGAGGACTGCGTCGTGAAGGCCGACGGCACCGAGGTCGACTCCAACGAGGTGACCCAGGAGGCGCTCGCGGACACCGAGGCGGCGTACGTCGACATCGTCGACCTCGTCTGCACCGAGCGCTGCCCGCTCGTGGTCGGTGACGTGGTCACGTACTACGACGACTCCCACATCACCGCGAGCTGGGTGGACCGGGTCACCCCCGCGCTCGGGCATCGACTGGGCCGCTTGGACCGTCCCGTCTAGAACCGCATTCCTGAACCATTGCCGTCGCGGTGCCGGCGCGGGAGAATTGAACGTTGCCGGGCGGGGTGGTCATCCCCTCACCGCCCCGCCCGGCCCACGTCGCAGCGCGGTGACCGCGCCGTCGAGGCCCCGCACGTGGGTTGGGCATCCCCCTAGTGCCCAACCCACGCTGCGGCCCCGAAACCGCCTGCCTCCCCCAAGGCGGCGGCGCCAGCGCCCGAACCGAGTTTCCCCCGAACCTCGGCCCGGACAGCCCCAAGGAGTACGCGGCTCGCCGCCTGATACAAGGTCTCCCAGGATTTCTTGACGCCCTGCTCCGGCCGACCGCCAGCACATCCGACAGCTCGAAACGAGTTGACTCGTTCCTCTCCAGGTGCCGCACAGCGTCACTACCCTGCTTGGCATGCCCGGTCCAGGAATGCTCACGCTGATGGTGCTGCCAGCAGTTATCGGACTCATCATCGTCGCCCGCCCGAACGTTGCGACCTCTCTGACGAGCCTGCGCGGGACATGGCTGATCGTTCTTGCCGCAGCGCTTCAGTTCGTGCAGATCGAGGGATGGTGGCCCGAGCAGGTCACAGAATCTCTAGAGCGGCGCCTCTACGCGGTCTTGGTCGTTGTCATCGCGCTCGCGTTCAGCTGGCTCAATCGACCGCTTTGGTCTCGCGGTATCGGGCGATGGGCATTGGTTCTCATTCCTCTCGGCACGGCGTCGAACTCGATACCGATCGCCGCTCTTGGCGCAATGCCGTACAGCCTCACCGGGGCACGAACGGCCGGATACTCCCAAGCGCAGCTGATCACGGACGCCCCTGGCTACATCCGCCTGGACGATGTGTCGCCACTCTGGACGCCGCTTGCAGATCTCATCCCGATCCCGTTGCTGATGAAGGTTCTGAGCATCGGCGATCTGTTCTTGATCGCAGGCCTGGTGCTGCTGATAGTCGCGTCGTCTCGCCCACAGCAACCTCCGGTTGCGGCTGACGATCCGGTTCATCCCGCCCGGACTTCAGCTTGATCGAGTCGTACTCCCCAACCCCACGAGAGGAGGAACAGATGAGCACGAACGGACTGAAAGCACGCGCCTACCTTGCGGCAACCACCAGTGTCACCACGGCACTGGCGATCTACGCCTTCGCAGCGCCACACAACAAGCCCAACTAGGCCTAACTGGATGGGTGAGGACCTGTCGGGTCCTCACCCATCGACATTGCCTCAGGCTCCCTATGAGAAGCAGACGAAGGGGGCCGGCGGGGCGTCCGTGGTCGCCGCCGGGAGGGACTCGGCGAGGGCCTCGGCCGGGGCCAGGCCCTTTGCCAGAGCTTCGTGGAGGCGGCTGAACACCGCGTACGCAGCCTCGTCCGCTACAACCGCGGGCGAGGCGATCACGGCGCGGGCGCCGGCGTGGAGCCAGGCGCCGACCAGACCGATCAGCTCCTCGCCCCAGCGGATCGTCGAGCGGCCGACCTCGCAGGCCGAGAGAAGGACGACGTCGGGGACAGCGGCGAGGCCGTCGATGTCGTAGCCGTACCAGGTCCCGTCGGCGAGCTCGAGCCCGGAGAAGAGCGGGTTGTCGGCGGAGTGGTGGCCGTGGGCGGCCAGATGGAGTACGTCGACCTCGGCAGCCAGCGCGGAGACGGCCGCCGCGGTGGCGTCGGCGCCGGTGAGCGTGCGAGAGCCGGACCAGGCTGTTGCGCTGTGGGTGACCTCGTCGGCGGCACGCATGACCCGCGGCCCGGCGACGAAGCCTGCCGTCTTCGCACGCAGCGGGGCATCCGCGCGGCCCAGCCAGGCGGTGGCACTCTGGGCGACCGTCACCGGCCGGCCGGTGAAGCCGGACAGCAATGTCCACGGCACCGCGGCCAGGACGGCCGAGGGCGTCAAGACGACGGGCCGGTCACCGATGCGCTCGAGGATCGGGGTGACGAGCAGGTCTGAGAGCTGCCGGAGCCGGGCGGTCAGGTCACCGCGTACGGCAGCGCCCAGCGGACCCGGTAGATCGGTCGCGGCGACGTCGAGGTCCGGCAGCAGGCCGCCCAGGAGGGACCCGAGCGCGGACTGGTCGCCGAGGTCGATCCGCGCCGAGGAGTCATCGGTCGCGACGACGGCGACGATCCGACCCGCGGCGACGACGTAGGCGACGAGCGCATGGCTGCCGATACGTTTGCGCAGGTCAGGGAGAGAGATCGGATCCGAGACCTGGCCCGATCCCTTGACCCGCCAAGCGCGCTGGCGGATCTGCTCGCGCAGCACGGCCTCGCGTTCAGGCTTCACCTCGCCACGCAGCTCGGCCAGGTCGGCGACCAGCTGAGGATCGGACGGCGGCCGCACCGGCTGGACCCGCGAGGCCAACATCCGGGAACGTTCCGACCACTCGAAGAGCACGTCCGTCTCCCCGGACTCGACGGCCAGTTCCAGGCCACGCCTGGCCAGTGTCCGGCCGTGGCCGGCGACGTTGGTCTGCAGGTCCAGGCTGCCGAACGAGCTCTGCCACAGATGGAAGTCGTCGAGTCCTGCCCGGAGCTCACGGAGCCCGCTGACGGCCCGGCCCGCGGCGACGGCGAGCTCCGCACGCAGCTCGCGTTCGAGAAGGCGGATGTCGATAGGCGCTTCCGGCGGCACCGGGCCGATGACCCTGCCGCTCGCAGGTCTTGTGGGTAGGTCGGCGTTCTCGGCCGAACGAATGCGCGCCAGCCGGGCCTGCATACGCACCCGGAGCGCCGGCCAGCTCAGTCCTTGCTCCTCCAGCGGACCGGCCAGCGCCTCGCCTTCCTCGCTCGGATCCTGGCCTGCAGTCACGGCTGCCTCGAACGCCACCGCCCGCGCCCGCAGCGCCAAGCCCGGCGCCTTGGCCTCTTCGAACCAGCCCAGCGCAGAGCGCGCCACTCGGTGCGCCTCGGTCGGGTCGGTCGCGACCAAGTGCGAAGCGAGCGCCAGCTCGGCTTCTCCCTGCCGCTGCCGCTGCCCCTTCGATCCGTACGCCTCGGCCGCCTGCCGCAACATCTCGCCACCCTGCCGCGTCAGCCCCGCCGCCATCAGTACCTCTGCGCGGTCGGCGTCGCAGACGGCCTTGATCAACGGACCACCGGATGCCTGAACTTCGTACGACGATTCCATCAAAGCAAGAGCACCGACCAAGTCACCAGACAGAAACAACGCATAGGCCCGATTATGATCGGCCTGCGCGGCCGCGATGGGCTCGCCCGAGGACCGGTATCGCTCTGCTGCCGCCTCGAAATCCTGGGCCGCTTTCACGGTGTCGTGGCGATCGAGATGAACGGTCCCTCGGTTGAGGTACGCCTTGGCAAGGTCGAGCGGCAAATCTTCGAGGGACGAGATCGCGTCACCGAAAACGTTCAGCGCTTCAGCCGCGCGACCAGCCCGTCGCAGGAGTAGTGCGCGTTGCGCCAGAAGCACTCCGCTGGTCGGCCCCTCGACGCCAAACTCGAGCGCGCGGGCGTTCTTCTCCAAGGCGACACTCAAATTGGAGTCGTCCGCCTCGAGATAGGCCAGTGATGACTCGATCCGAACGAGGACAGCAGGTTCATTCGCAACCTTGAGGGCGCGCTCTAAGAGCGACCTCGCAATGTCGAGGTTGCCTGCCCTAAGTGCCGCGACACCCTGTCTGTGCAGCTCGTCCGGACCGTGAGCCGTCATTGTTTCAGCGTCGTGAGATCTTCAACGGCCGCCCACGCGCGATCGACGTCTCGCTCGAGGTCACCGGCCTCGCCGTTATCAAGGAGGTGCTGCGCGATCCGACCGGCAAGCAACGGCGCCGCAAACGACGTCCCGCTCCATGTGCCGAAGCCGCCACCGAAATCGTCCGGATCCAGGGTCTCTCGCTGTCGCTCGTCGTACTCCGTTGCGATTGTCGCCTGGTAGCCACCGTCGAAGGCAGTGGGGAAAGTGCTGACGACACCCACGCCGAGCTCGAATGCGCGAACCCACGGACCGGCGTTACTGAAGATCGCGTCTGTTCCATTGGGGTTGAGGGCCCCGACAGAAACGATCGGCAATCCGTCGCCGGTCGTCGACACCGGGCAGTCTCCGTTGATCCATGGAGCGAATGCTGCGGGGAAGTTCGGGCGCGACGTGGCGTCATTGCCTGCCGAGCACACCACCAGCGTTCCGTTCGCTGAAAGGTCAGCAAGGATCTCCGACAGCATCGGATCGAACAGCGCATCCTCGGGTGTCTCGTGGTAGTACCCGATCGAGAGGCTGAGCACGTCGATCCGGCGCCCGCGTGGGTCCCCTTGGCGGTAGAGGTGCACTAGTTCGGCGATCTGCGCCAGCGCCGTAAGCCAGCCGAACTCTGCAACTGGCCCCTCTGGCGGGACGATCCGCCAGGCATAGATGTCGGCATCGGGGCACGCCTGATGAATCAGCCCCGTGATGAACGTCCCGTGTCCAGCCATCGGATCAATCAGGCCGTCGAGGGGCCCAACCAGGTCGCCGTCAACCTCCGAATTCGGCACATCCGGCGACCATCCAATCCGATGTTCACCGAGTCGCACGTCCCGCTCAACGAAGCCCAGCCAGGGGTGCTGTCCACAGCCCGTGTCTAGCACTGCAACCACCGGGCGGGTCCTACCCCCGATCTGCTCGTCGGTACGCCGACTCGGCGGAGCTCCGACATACGCGACCGGCTGCCGCCCACCGGTTCCCAGCGGGTCGTATCCACTCCTCGGGTGCGGGTCGTTATGGGGATGCGGGTCGTTGTGCGGGTGCGGGTCGTTGTGCGGAACGGGGATAAGCACGTGCTCAAGGCTCACGCCGCGAGCACCGTCGACGCCGTCGGCTCGAAGAAACTGGAGGAGTGTCCACGCGTCCGGAGCCGCGACTGCCTTCCCCGGGACAACGCCGAGACGAATCCTGCGCACGCCGAAGCGCAGATCCCTCGCATGTTCCGGCTCGGGCTCAACCTCGGCACGCCAGTTCAACGACTTCGCCACCTTCGAGACTCGGCGGAACGCGTCATCGAAGTCGACCGACTTCGAGATCAAGAGAGTTGTCGACGAATAGATGGTCGAACGTGCCGAGACCCCGTCGACCGCGACCGCGTTGGTCGGGTCGAGGACGCGCGCTTCGGTCGTTCCGTATGCCACCGACAGGCGGGGCTCACGCTTGGGATGCACTGTTACTCCTGGTCAGATCTCGAACGTGGGGGTCAGAAAGGCCGCGGAGCCGTCGGCAGGCTCGAAGCGGAGCCGGATGAGGCCGGCGGGGAGCGAGGTGAGCTCGAAGCGCCCCGAGGCGCCCAGCGTGACAGCGACGATCGGCGTACGCACCGAGTCGGCGCGGATGGCGCGGACGGTCATGGGCGTGCCGGGGACGACCCAGCCGTCGAGGCGGGCGGTGGTGTCGGTGTCGGAGGCGACGCGGACGAGCACGTCGACGCCGGACTGCGCGAAGCGCAGCGTGTAGGCCGAGCGGGCCTCGAGCGGGGACGCGGAGCGAACCCCGGCCGTCTCAGCGCCCGAGGACTCCACCAGGAGCATCAGCTCCAGGTCGAGCCCGAGGCCGGAGTCCTCGGCGGCGCCGGCGGCAGCCGCCTGCATTCGGGAGATCAGCCCGCCGGGTACGGGGTCGCCGGCGACGTACGCCTGTCGAACCAGACCCAACAGCTCCTCGCGACTGGGCTCCTCCGAGCGACCCATCACGACACCTCCCCATTGTCGAGCAGAGTACGAAGCGAGTCCCGCAGCTTCCCGAGACAGCGGCCGCGGGTGGGGCCGATGCTGCCGATGGGCATGTCGAGCTCTTCGGCGAGACCGGCGTAGTCGGGCCGGTCGGAGAAGGCAACCACGCGCACCAGCCGTCGGCATCGCTCGGGCAGGCCCTCCACGGCCGCCCAGATGCGCGAGTTGAGGTCGCCCTCGACGACCAGGGACTCGGCCGAGCGCTGTGTCGGAACGCGGGACTCCAAGGCCTCGTCCTCCACAGGTACGTCCCGCCCGGAGCGCTTCGCGACCCGCCAGGCCTCACGGCGGGTGGTCAGAGTGAGCCAGGCGCCGACGGCCGCGGTGTCGAGGATGGAGGAGTGCTTGCGTACGAAGGTGAGCCAGGTGTTCTGGACGACGTCCTCGGCCTGCTCCTGGCTGAGCCGGTAGGAGCGCGCTATCTGCCACAGGATCGGGGTCATCGTCGCGACCAGCTCGTCGAGAGCGGTGGAGTCACCGCTGAGCCAGCGGTCGAAGTCGGCCGTGGCCCGGGACCACACGGTCGCAGGTGTGTCGGCATGACCCACCTCACGTCTTACCCGTGTCACAGTCCCCTCCTCGACCGGCGGCCTCCGGGTCGGCGCCGAGCCGGTGGGGGGCCAGATGACGCGCGGGCGCGTCATCGTGGTGGTCATGGTTGCTGTCACGGCCCCAAGGAGGCCCAGGCCCCAGCCGTGATACATCTGGCCGCCGACAATAGCGTCTCAATGCGTCAGACTCACCAGCAATCGGTGGTCGGACTCGTCGAGACCGTCTTATCGGGTGGTCTCGACAAGCTCGACCACCGACATCCAGAGCGGGACCACCGGGGATTCGGCCCTACCGCCAGAGCGGGTAGCCTTCTGCGGGTGAGTCTCACCGTGCGCCCCATCACCGCTGCGGAGCATCTCGCCTTCATCGAGAAGCAACCCAGCGTGAGCTTCCTCCAGACCCCGTCGTGGGCGCGGGTCAAGACCGAGTGGCGCTCGGAGTCGGTCGGGTGGTTCGACGACCTGCAGGGCGGCGCCCTCGTCGGCGCCGCGCTGGTGCTCCACCGCCCGGTCCCGAAGCTGGAGCGCTTCACTCTCGCCTACCTGCCCGAGGGCCCGAGCATCGACTGGTCGGGCGATCTCGCTCCGTGGCTGGAGCCGCTGGCGTCGTACCTGAAGAAGAACGGCGCCTTCGGCATCCGCATCGGCCCGCCGGTCACGACCGCGACCTGGAGCGCGGCTCAGGTCAAGGACGGCATCGCCGACGACACCGTCCAGCGACTCGGCCAGCTCACCCCGACCCATCGCGACGCCATCGGCGCCCGCGTGGTCAGCCAGCTGCGGGCCGCCGGCTGGAAGCTGCAGAGCCCCGAGGACGGCTTCGGCGCCGGGCAGCCGCAGTACAACTTCGTCATCCCGCTGGCCCACGAGGACGGCACCCCGAAGACCGAGGACGAGGTCCTCAAGGGGATGAACCAGCTCTGGCGCCGCAACATCAAGAAGTCGGCCAAGATGGGCGTCGAGGTCACCGTCGCCTCCCCCACCAACCCGGCGAACGGTGACTTCGAGGGCGACCTGAGCGCCTTCCACGATCTCTACGTCCACACCGCCCAGCGCGACCACTTCACTCCGCGCCAGCGAAGCTACTTCAGCACCATGTTCTGGGCGATGTCGAGCGAGGACCCGGACCGGATCAAGCTCTTCCTGGCGCGGCACGAAGGCGATCTGGTCGCCGCCACGATCCTGGTCCGCGTCGGACAGCACGCCTGGTACTCCTACGGCGCTTCCTCGACCGAGAAGCGAGACGTACGTGGCTCCAACGCCCTCCAATGGGCGATGATCCAGGACGCCATGGCCGCCGGCGCGACCACCTACGACCTGCGCGGCATCACTCCGACGCTCTCCACCGACGACTCCCACGTGGGGCTGATCCAGTTCAAGGTCGGCACCGGTGGCCAGGCGGTGGAGTACGCCGGCGAGTGGGACCTGCCGCTCAACAAGCCGATCTACACGGCCTTCGATGTCTACATGAAGAGGCGCTGATCACCGTATGCCGCTGAAACTGACCGTCGACTCCGATCGCTGGCGCAAGCACGTCCAGGCCTTCGCAGAGGCGACCCCGGGCCTGGTCCCGGTCGCGAAGGGCAACGGCTACGGCCTCACCCTCCGCAAGCTCGCCCACCAGACCGAGTGGCTCAACGAGCTCGGCACCGGTGTCGACACCCTCGCGGTGGGCACCTACAACGAGGTCTGGGAGGTCGCGACGCGGTTCAGCGGCTCGATCTACGTCCTCACTCCGTGGCGGCCCTACTCCCCGGACATCAACCCGGAGATCGCCGACCGCGTGATCCACACGATCAGCCGTCCCGAGGACCTGCCGCTGCTGCTCGAGCGCCAGCCCAACCCCCGAGTCATCCTCGAGCTGGTCACCTCGATGCGCCGCCACGGGATGACGCCGAGCGACCTGTGGCCCACCTCTGCCATCGCCCACGAGCGCGCCCGCTTCGAGGGCGTCACGATGCACTTCGGTCTCGACGGCGGTTCGCTGGCCGAGGTACGCGCCCAGATGGACGCCGTCGTCGGCGCCGAGGCGACCACGGTGTGGGTCTCCCACCTGAGCGCCAACGAGCTCGCCCAGCTGCGCGCGTCCTACGGCGACGTCATCTTCCGTCCCCGGGTCGGCACCGGCCTGTGGCTCGGTGACCGCGGCGCGCTCACCGTGACCGCGACCGTCGAGGACGTGCACCCGCTCGAGCGCGGATACTCCTACGGCTATCGCGGCCGCAACGCAATGCGCGCCGGTCACCTGGTGGTCGCCTCCGGCGGCACCGCCCACGGGATCGGGCTCGAGGCGCCGCTGGGTGACACCCACCTGCGCTCGCGCGCCCTCGCGGTCGCCCGCGGCGGGCTCGACGCCATGGGGCAGTCGCGCTCGCCGTACACGCTCGACGGCAAGGCGCTCTGGTTCGCCGAGCCGCCGCACATGCAGGAGTCGATGCTCATGCTTCCCTCGGGCGCGCGCGTGCCCGAGGTCGGCGAGGAGCTCGAGGTGCGGGTGCGCTACACCGCGACCTCGTTCGACGAGATCATTTTGGACTCCTGAGTCGCCAGGTCCTCCTGCGACTCCGTGCGAGCCTCGGTCCACCGGACCGGGTCGCGCCACGGCTCGTAGATCTCCCGGACGACGACCACGA
Source organism: Nocardioides panzhihuensis (assembly GCF_013408335.1). Taxonomy (NCBI): domain Bacteria; kingdom Bacillati; phylum Actinomycetota; class Actinomycetes; order Propionibacteriales; family Nocardioidaceae; genus Nocardioides; species Nocardioides panzhihuensis. Next base: position 5,099,612 of record NZ_JACBZR010000001.1, read on the forward strand.
TCAGGTAGATCTCGGCGGCCACGCGGGCGAGGATCGCGAACCAGTACGCCGGCTGGTCGCCGCCGCTGCTGGCCAGCATGTCCGCGAGATACCACCAGACCGCGACGAAGTAGATCAGCTCACCGGCCTGCCAGATGAGCTGGTCACGCCAGCGCGGCACGGCGAGCACGGCCAGCGGCAGCAGCCACAGGACGTACTGCGGTGAATACACCTTGTTGACCAGCAGGAATCCCGCGACGATCAGGAAGCCGAGCTGCGCCAGCCGCGGTGTCTCGCGGGCGGTCAGACCGATGATCAGTACGCCGCTGCACCAGGCGATGAAGAAGGCCCAGGAGACGAGGTTGACCGTCTGCGCCGAGATCGCCGCGTCGCTGGCCTGCTGGGCCACGAGCCACAGCGAGCCGAGGTCGGGGCCGCGCTCGGAGTTGAAGCTCCAGAAGACCTTCCACTGCTCCAGGCCGGTCGCCATCGCGGGCAGGTTGGCCAGCACCCAGGCAAGGATCGTCGCCAGGACGGCGACCGCCAGGTCGTAGTAGCGACGACGCCGGATGCAGATGATGACCAGCCCGCCGAGCAGGAAGAGCGGGTAGAGCTTGGTCGCACAGCCGAGCCCGATCAGGATGCCGGTCAGCAGCGGCCGGTCCCGCGACCACGCCCACAGCGCACCAGCAACGAAGACGACGGCCAGCATGTCCCAGTTGATGACCCCGGTCACCGCCAGCACCGGGGCGAGCGCGAACGCGGCCGCGTCCCAGGGCCGTCGGCGATGCGTACGTGCCAGGAACCAGGCCGAGAGCAGCGCCGCGACCGCGAAGCCGATCACGTTCACGATGATGAAGACCCGGATCTCGTGGTGCATGCCGGGCAGGCCCCAGAAGCTCGAGGTCTCCACGAGATGGCGCTCGTCCTCGTCGGGGGTGTCGGTCAGCCAGTCGGTGACGTGCGCCGTCGCCCAGGCGTAGTAGGAGATGCCGACCGGATACTCCATCACCTGCGAGTAGCGCGCCCGGACGTCAGGATCGGAGGAGTACGGCCACTCGTGCTCGGCCAGGCCCCGGTCGACGTAGAGATAGGGCAGGTCGGAGTAGCAGAAGTGGGTGTATCGGCTCTCGCCGTTGGTCCAGGTGGCGTTGTAGCAGGTCTGCTTGGAGACCATCCCGATGGCGAACGTGAGCGCGGTCAGGAGCAGCAACAGGCCGACAGCGCTGAACCAGCGCCGTCGGCCGTGTGCGATTCCCCCGAGAGGACCGCCCACCGCGGTGGAGGCGGTCCTGACGACCGCATCCTCCGCCGCTGGGGAGGTCACTGGACCATCCGTCACTGAGTAGCGCCCTCCGCATTGCCTGTGTCGTTGTTGCCGCCACCATTATTGCCATCGGCCGGCGGAGACGAAGTCTCGCAGTCGCCCAACCAGTCACAGCTGGTATCGGGGACCTCGGGCTCGGTCGACTCCGGCTCGTCCGGGGTCGTCTCGTCGCCCGGCTCCTTGGTCGGCTTGTCGGTCGGCTTCTGAGTCTCCTCAGGCTTCTCGATCGGGATGCAGAGACCCTTGCGCTCGTCCTTCTTGGAGCAGTCCTCCGACGGGGTCGGGCTCGGCTCCGGGGTCGCGGTCAGCGACGGCTCGTGGCCGTCCTGGGGCGCGATACCGTCCATCCAGGCCGGCTCCGGGAACTCCTCGAGCTCGAGGTCATCGGTCAGCGGGCTCATGATCGCGGCCCAGGTCTCGGCCGGGTAGCCGGCTCCGTAGTAGGAGTCGAGCCAGTCGTCCAGCTTGCCGGAGCCCTTGCCGCGGACATACATCACTGCCGTCGAGAGCTGCGGGGTGTAGCCCGCGAACCATGCCGAGGAGACGTCGTCGTCGGCGTTGGTCGCCGTTCCGGTCTTACCGGCGGCGGGCTGGTTGATCACACCGGCCGTCTGGCCGGTGCCGCTCTCGACGACGCGCTGCAGCGCGTAGGAGGTGTCGTCGGCGGCGTCCTCGGACATCGCCCGCTCCTCGCCGTCACGCTGATCCCACTCGTAGACGACCTCACCCTTGGCGTTGACCACCTTCGAGACGACGTGCACCGTGTTGCGTACGCCGCCGTTGGCGATGGTCGCGTAGGCGTTGGCCATGTTGATCGGGCTGATCGCCTGACGCCCTAGCGTGAGCAGGTAGTTCTTCGGGTCGAAGTCGATCGAGTAGGCCGGGATCGAGCGGTAGTCGGCCGGCGCGTCCTCGGCGTGCTGCTCGTCCGGCGGCAGACCCGCCTTGACCGCCATCTCGTAGACGTCCTCGCTGCCGTTGGGCAGGGCAGACGACATCTGGACGAAAGAGGTGTTCACCGACTCCTCCATCGCCTTGATGCCGGTGATGTGCTCGCCGTAGCCGTGGCCGGTGGGGTCCGCAGCCGTCTGACCCGAGTTGCGGACCTCGCGGTCGGTGCCGGGGATCTCCCAACCACCCTCACCGGTCCAGGTGTCCTTCAACGAGTAGCCCGCCTCGAGAGCGGCCGCCATGGTGAACGGCTTCATCGTCGAACCGGCCATGCCACCCGAGGCGGCCCAGTTGATCTGGGACTCGAGGTAGTCCTGACCGCCGTAGAAGCCCTTGAGCGCACCGGTCTTCACGTCGACCGTCGCGGCGCCCACGTGCAGCTCGTTCTCGGGACGCTTGGCGTTGACCGCCTTCTTGTCCTCGGGACGTACGTCCCTGACGGCGTCCTCCGCGGTCTTCATCGCCTTCGCGCTCAGCGTGGTGGTGACCTTCAGCCCCTTGCTGTCGATCTCCTCCTCGGTGAAGAGCGGTTCGCCGTCCTCGTTCTTGAGGGACTTCAGCTCGTTCTTCACCAAGGTGAGCGCGTGGCCCTTCTGGCCGCCGAGGCGGCTGTCGGCCTTCGGCTTGGGGAACTTGGGGAGTGCAGCCTTCGACTTCTCGAGGGTGGCCTCGTCGTAGTCGCTGAGCGCCTTGCCCTGGGCCTTGAGCTCGGCCATTCCGTTGAGGACGTACTGATAGCGGCCGAGCAGCTCGGTGCCGCCGGCGTCGGCGCCGGACTTCTCCGGATCGAACCCGTTCGGGTTGTTGAGGATCGCGGTCAGCGCCGCGGCCTCCTTGATGTTCAGGTCCTCCGCCGACTTGCGGAAGTAGGTCTTCGCCGCGGCCTGGACGCCGTAGGCACCCCGCCCGAAGTAGACGGTGTTGAGATAGCCGGTGAGGATCTCGTCCTTGGACTCCTGCCGGCTGATCTTGAGCGAGATGACCGCCTCTTTGACCTTGCGGGAGTAGGTGCGTTCCTGGCTCAGGTAGAGGTTCTTGACGTACTGCTGGGTGATCGTCGAGGCACCGCCCTGGCTGCCGGTGGTGGCGTTGGAGAAGAGGGTGCGCGCGATGCCCTTGAGATCGATGCCGTTGTTCTCGTAGAAGCTGCGGTCCTCGGCGGCGACGGCAGCGTCCTTCACGATCGCCGGCATCTCCTCCGGCCTCAGCGCGTCACGGTTCTGGTCGCCCGCCTGGAAGCGGCCGACCTCCTTCTTGCCGCCGGCGTAGTAGACGAAGCTGGACTCGGCCTGGAACGCCGCGTTGGCGCTGGGGATCGAGATCATGTGGTACGAGATGATCACCCCCGCGCTGCCGATCAGTGCCAGGACCAGCGCGCAGACGCCCGCGATCTTGGCGATCCGGACCGCCAGGGCCTTCTTGTCCCGCTCGCCGTCGCCGTAGTCGTCCGCACCGAAGGCGGACTTGGGGTCGCGCCCCTTGCCGCCACCGCTGCCACCGCTGACGCCGCCTCCGTGTCGCTCGGGACGCACAGGGCGCTGACCGAGCCGGTCGACCGGGGGCTCGCCGGGACGGCGTGGGCCCGGGTAGGGCGGCCGTTGACCGGGACGGGGACCGCCGGGAGGCATCGGGCGCTGGGCGCCCGGGCGCCGGGGGCGGCCGCCTGGCGGCGGGCCCTGCGAGGCACCTTGCGGGCGGCGCGGAGCCGGCGGGCGACCGGAAAGAGCACCCTGCGGCGGGCGCGGGGCGCCCTGGGGTCGTCCTGGCAGCCCACCGAGATCGGGTCTACGGGGACTGGCGTTGCGGGGGCTGGGCCTTTGAGAGAAGCCGCCGGAATGGTCGCTCACGGGTGTTGCACTGCTCCTGTGACTGCCCGGCACGTGACCGGACGGGCTGACACTGACAATCCCCCGACGTCGCTGAATCCCCCCGAGGGAATCCCTTGAACCTGACGCGACGCTTGCCGGACATCTCCCCGGGTGGTTTCCGCGGGTCGGTGGACGGCAGCCATCAGCGTACGCAATCGACGCTAGCGCTCGCGCATCCACGCCCAGCGCGCCCCAAGTCACCCGACGGCAACAGTTCGGTGACGGTTGCATCGAAGTGGTTCCTTCCGGCGTCATCAGACAAGACTTAGGTCGCTGTTGGCAACTGTGGATATATCGGTACGATAGGTCGCATGGCACGTCGCGCAGAGACGATCGAGTTGGCAGTCCTTGGGCTGCTGCACGAGTCGCCTATGCATGGCTACGAGCTGCGCAAGCGGCTCAACCTGATGCTTGGCTGGGGTCGAGTGCTGTCGTACGGCTCGCTCTACCCGGCCTTGAAGAAGATGCTGCGCAAGCACCTCATCGAGGAGGCAGCGCAGAGCGTGACGCCGGTGACCCGGCGTCCGCGGATCGTCTACCAGCTGACGCCTGCCGGTGAGCGGGAGTTCACCCAGCTCATGTCCGAGGTGGGTCCGATGGCCTGGGAGGACGACAACTTCGACATAAGGTTCGCGTTCTTCGGTCGCACCGACATGGAGATCAGGCTCCGCGTCCTCGAAGGACGCCGAAGCCGGCTCCAGGAGCGGCTCGATCGGGTACAACGCGAGCTTGCCATGACCCAGAAAGAGGTCGACTCCTACGCCCGCGAGCTTCAGCGTCACGGTGTCGAGTCGGTCGAGCGGGAGGTCCGATGGCTCTCCTCGCTGATCGACGCCGAACGCAACCCGAAGCCTGTGATCGATGAGCAGGCAGCGGGTCGGGGGGACCTGGGGGATGACGACGGCGTACGCGACGAAGCGCACGTCTCGCGCACAGCGCAGAGCAGCCAAGAGAACGAGTGATGACTTCCTTGCCGATGAATCGGCAAGGAATATTGGAAGGAGCCCCGATGGGTTCGGTTCGTGTAGCAATCGCGGGAGTCGGCAACTGCGCCAGCTCCCTGGTCCAGGGTGTGGAGTACTACAAGGACGCCGACCCGGCGGGCAACGTCCCGGGCCTCATGCACGTCGTGTTCGGCGACTACCACGTCTCTGACGTCGAGTTCGTCGCCGCGTTCGACGTCGACGACAAGAAGGTCGGCAAGGATCTCTCCGAGGCGATCAACGCCTCCGAGAACAACACCATCAAGATCGCCGACGTGCCGTTCACCGGCGTCGAGGTGCAGCGTGGCCCCACGCTCGACGGTCTGGGCAAGTACTACCGCCAGACCATCTCCGAGTCCGGGCTCGACCCCGTCGACGTCGTCTCGGTCCTTCGCGAGAACGAGGTCGACGTCCTCGTCTCCTACCTTCCCGTCGGTTCGGAAGAGGCAGACAAGTTCTACGCGCAGTGCGCGATCGACGCGGGCGTGGCCTTCGTCAACGCGCTGCCGGTCTTCATCGCCTCCGACCCCGAGTGGGCCGCGAAGTTCGAAGCCGCCGGCGTCCCGATCGTCGGTGACGACATCAAGTCGCAGGTCGGTGCCACCATCACCCACCGCGTCATGGCCAAGCTGTTCGAAGACCGCGGCGTCGCGCTGGACCGTACGTACCAGCTCAATGTCGGCGGCAACATGGACTTCAAGAACATGCTCGAGCGTGAGCGCCTGGAGTCCAAGAAGGTCTCCAAGACGCAGGCCGTGACGTCGAACCTGACCGGCGAGCTGGCCGACAAGATCGACAGCCGCAACGTGCACATCGGTCCGTCCGACTACGTGCAGTGGCTCGACGACCGCAAGTGGGCATACGTCCGGCTCGAGGGCCGCGCGTTCGGTGACGTCCCGCTCAACCTGGAGTACAAGCTCGAGGTCTGGGACTCGCCCAACTCCGCGGGGATCATCATCGACGCGGTCCGTGCCGCCAAGATCGCCAAGGACCGCGGCGTCGGTGGCCCGATCATCCCGGCGTCGGCGTACCTCATGAAGAGCCCGCCGGTCCAGATCGAGGACACCGAGGGTCGCGTCCAGCTGGAGGCGTTCATCCGCGGCGAGTGATGCTCGCTCGACCGGTGGTCGAGCTTGTCGAGACCCCCGCCCAGTCGCGGGAGGTCTCGACAGGCTCGACCATCGAATCGTCTAGAACCGGATCGCGTCGATGATCTTGACTCTCGCCGCGATCATCGCCGGGAGGATCCCGGCGAGTGCGCCGACGGCGAGCGCGACGGCGAGACCTAGGAAGGCCGCCGAGAGCGGGAAGGGCGGGATGTCGTCGATGCCCTGGAGGACGTACTTCTCCACCAACGGGTTCTTGACGGCGGCCACGGCCAGGAGCACGCCGACCACGCCCGCGACGACGGTGGCCACGACGCTCTCCATCAGCACCGAGAAGAACACCCGCCCGGTGGTCGCCCCGAAGCTGCGCCGGATCCCGATCTCCCGGATCCGCTGCTGGATCGTGACCAGCGCGATGTTGAGCAGGCTCAAGGCACCGAGCAGCAGGATGATCCCGGCGATCCCGATGATCACCCATTTGATCGGGCCGATCGGGTCCTCACCGCCCCACGCCAGGTAGTCGTCGCGTTGAGCGTCGACCTGGAGTCCCGGGAGCTCGGCGCGCATCGCCGTGTTGATCTCGCTGGCGAGCTCGTCGGCGCCCTCGACCGGCACCCACATCTCGTAGCTGGCGTCCGTGGGTGCTCCGGTCTGCCAGTGCTCGAGCGAGTCGGCCAGCATGAACGCACGCGGCGTGCCGTAGCCCCGCAGGCTGGTCACGCCGATGATCGTGGCGGTCACCGACATCCCCTGGCCCTTCAGGTCCACAGAGGTCGGCAGCTGTGTGCCCCGCAGACCGAGCTTCTTCAGGAAGGTCTCGTCGACCACGAGCGCCGGCGAGAGGCGCTCCTCATCCGACGCCTGCAGCCAGCGGCCCTGCGGCACCACGACCCGGTGGATGGCAGCGTACGCCGGGTCGACGCCCATCAGCTCGACCCGCTTGCTGCTGCTCGCGGCGGTCGCCTTGATGTCGTAGGCGGAGATCCTCGCCGACGCGTACTTCACGTCGAACCGCTCCACGATTGTCTGGAACGCGGGCCTGACCCGCTCGACGGAGAGGGGCATGCCGGTGCGGTCGTCGTAGGCCATGACCGAGATGTGCGCCGGCCGTCCGTCGACCTCGTAGGACTCGGTGAACATCTGCTTGGCGATCTGGCCGGCCGCGACGGTCGCGGTGATGGAGGCGACGGCCACCGCCACTCCGACCAGCGACAACAGCACCCGGAGCCGGTGGATGCGCAACTCCTGCCACGCCTCGACGGTCGAGGCGGCCAGACCAGTGACGAGGCGCGCCAGGGCCGTCCTCACGCCATCGCCCCCTCGGTCAGGGGGTGCAGCCGTCCCTCGGCGAGCCGGAACCGCCTCCGGGCAAGGGCGGCGACGTTCTGGTCGTGGGTGATCGTGATCAGCGCCGCGCCGGAGTCGTAGGTCGCCTGGTCGAGCAGCTTCATCACCATCGCGCCCGTCTCGACGTCGAGCGCCCCGGTCGGCTCGTCGGCCAGCACCACCGACGGCGTCCGGACCAGGGCACGGGCGATGGCGATGCGCTGCTGCTCGCCGCCCGAGAGGAACTGCGGCATCGCGTCGAGCCGATCGCCGAGACCGACCTTGTCGAGCATCGTCGCCGCGATCCGGCGCCGCTGCCAGAACTCCCTGCCCGAGGCGTACAGGAGGGGGGCCATCACGTTCTCCAGCGCCGTACGCCCCGGCAGCAGGTTGAACTGCTGGAAGACGAACCCGACGTCACGCCCGCGGATCCGGGCGGCCTGCCGACCGCTGATGTCGGTGACGTTGCGTCCCGCCCACTCCAGGGTTCCGCCGGTCGGCCGGTCCAGCAGACCGAGCAGATTGAGCAGCGTCGACTTGCCGGTGCCTGAGCGGCCGACGATGCCGACATGGTCGCCGCGGCGTACCTGCAGATCGACGCTGGTCAGGATGGGCAGGCCCTCTCCGTCGGGGAGCTCTACCGTGCGGGCCACGCCGGTGAGCCTCAGGAGCTCCTCGGAGCTCACATCTCCCCCTCAGGCATGTCGCCGGCCATCTCCTCGGGCGAGTCCTTCGCGCCCGGGACGTATCGCAGCACCGAGTCACCGGGCTTGAGCCCGCTGGTGACCTCGACGACCTTGCCGTCGGTGACGCCGAGCTTGACCGGCTGCTCGGTCGGGGTCCCGTCCTCGCCGACGACCCAGACGCTGCCGTCCCGGACCAAGCCGGTGACAGCGGTGACCGGGATGGTGACGACGTCCCCGTCGCTCTTGCCCGCGTCGATGACCATGGACATCGTGAGACCGTCGAAGACGGTCACCTTCCGCGGCACCAGACAGCTGATCCGGGCGCCGGCGCCGGACTCGCCCTCGCCGCCGCCCGCCTCGCCCTCCATCGCCTCGCCCTCGGGCACGTCGCTGGTGATCGTCTCGGTCGCCGCGTCCCCGATGCGCAGATCGGTGCAGGCGAACGGCTTCGGGCCGCCCTCGATGGTCACGGTCGCCTTCTCCGGGTTGCCGGCCAGCCGGTATCGGTCCAGCGGCGAGATCGCGCCGACGGCGTGGAAGGTCGTGGGACGGATCGAGACGACGACCCCGTCCTCGGCCACCTCGCCGAGCATGTCGACTGCGTAGTTGCCGACGATGCCCGTGGCCGGGGCCACGACCGTGTACCAGTGATAGACCGGCTTGGGTGTCGACGGCTCGGCCGGGGCGTCGTCCCGATCACCGTCGCCTCGGGCGTCATCCACGCTCCCGGGCTCGTCGGCGGACTCCTCGACGGGGTCGGCCTCCTCGGCGGGCTCCTCCTCGGCGCGCACCTGGAAGAGCTTGTCGCCCTTCTCGACCTTGGTGCCGCTCTCGGCGAACCTGTGCGCCAGCACGCCGGTCACCGAGCTGGTGGCCGAGACCGGCTTGTCGATCACGATGGTGCCGTCGACGGTGAGCGAGTTGGAGATCGTGCCCTTCTCGACGACGACCTCCTCGGGAGGAATCTGCCCGGTCGGCGTCAAGGGTGCCCCGTCGGCATTCTGCGTCGAGCCGGTGAAGGCCAGCTTGAAGAGGCTGGCGGCGACCATGAGCCCGATCACGGCCCAGAAGGACTTGAAAAGTACGCGGCGCACCACCGTCTTCGACATGAGCGGACTGTAGTCCTACGTCTCGGGTCGCGGCCGCCGAATTTCTCCCCGGTTCGGCAACACTCCATCCACGTCGGCATCGAACACATGTTCCATCCCCTAGACTCCGGGGCCCGAACGACCGACCGCCTCAGGCACGGGAGACCCCCAACAATGCGTCCCGACAACGACTCGACCGCTGACCGGACGACTCCGAAAGTCGGGGGTAACGGCCGCGGCCTCATCCTCTTCGGTGCCGTCACGGTCGCGCTGATCTCGACGGCGGCTGCGTACGTCGCCATGGTCGGCTTCGGGCGAGACGTGCTCGCCATGGGCACGATCAACGCCTACGCCTTCGCCGGTGTCTTCGAGCTCTCGCTGGTCACGGTGGCACTGATGGCCAGGGAGGCCGCCCAGCAGGATCGGCCCGCGCAGACCCTGCTGACCCTCACCTGGCTGCTGTCGGCGGCGTCCGGGTTCTTCGCCGGCTGGCACGAGGTCCACCTCGGTCACGCTGCCACCGCGGCGGCGTTCCGGTTCATCGTGCCGCTGCTGGCCGCGCTCATGTGGCACCTGGCGCTCGTCGGTGACCGCCACCTGGCCATGGAGCGGTCCTGGTCCGAGCTGCGGACGGGCGCACGGATGCACGCGCTGCTGGCGTCCCGGGTCGAGTGGCGGCGGGCTCGCGACACGGCGCTGCGGAGGCGTACGGCCTCGTCACGCCGGAAGCTGGAGCGCGCGCAGAAGCGCTACTGGCGCGCCGAGGCGGTCGCGCTGCGGTCGGTCGCCCCGGGCGCGATGCGTGACCAGATCACCCAGTGGGTCGACGCGTTCGCCGCGGTCGCCGAGGGCACCCGTCAGGCCGACCGGCTGCCGATCACCCTGCCCGACGTGCACGAGGCGCTCCGCGTGCCGGTGGTGGAGCGGCTCGCCGCCGAGCACATCCCTGAGCACGTCCCTGAACGCATCACCGAGCGCATCACCGAGCGCATCACCGAGCAGAACACCGAGCAGGTGCCGAACGACCTCGCCGACATGCCTCGCGAGGTCCTGCCGCGGGAGAACCGGACCCGCGAGATGTCCTCCGCACTCGCGACCACCGACACCCGCCGTCGGGTCTCCAGCCGCGTGAGCGATGCCGCGCGCACCGCTGCCGACGCCGCCCCTGGCGCCGGGATGGCTCCGCAGTTCAGCAACGGCCGGACCGCCACCAAGCCCGACGAGACCGACGGCCCCCTGCTCGACCGGATCCCGTACCCGGAGAACATCCCCGACCCCGAGCCGGAGATGGACTACCCGGACACCTTCCCCGACGAGGAGGAGGACCTGCTCAGCAACCTGCCCTCCGAACCCCGAGAGGCCGCGCGGATCCTGGTGCGCGCCGGCGCGCCGGTATCGACGGTGGCCGACAGACTGCAAGTTTCGCCCAGCACCGTCCGCCGCTGGGTCAAGGCGCCCGCCTGACCGCCCCGCCGTAGTTGTGGCGCGGGGTCAGCCTTCGAGGTCAGCCTTGAGTTTGGCCAAGGTCGTGGCCATGCCCGTACGCAGCTCCTCGGTGAACTTCTCCTGACCGCCGAGCACCGCATTCGTCAGCGAGCGGGAGAGCGCGGAGATGCCGTTCGGGGTCTCGCGGCGGTGGGTGACCAGGGACCCTTCAGCGGTCTCCTCGATCTGGAAGGACCAGATCGTCGTGTTCTCGGCGACGCGGAACGCGAAGTCGGAGTGAGGGGTGAAACGTACGACCTTGGCGTTGGTCGGCCAGTGCTTCCAGCCCTGGCGGTTGATGTTGAAGAAGCGCGTCCCCTCCTTGACCTGGCCGAACACGACAGTCTTCACCACCTGCGGGCTCCACGAGGCCATCCGCGGCAGGTCCGTGATCGCGGCCCACACCTGGGCCGGCGTCGCGTTGATGGTGGTCGTCGCCTGAAGATCTGTGATCGTCGTCATGCCGGAACCATACCGTCAGTATGGCTCTCTCAACAGGGCGCGCTCAGCAGGGCTCGACGGTCAGCCCCGCTCGGACCACCAGTCCAGCAGCCGCTTGGCGGCCTCGTCCTCGGAGAGGAGGCCCTCGTCGAGGCGCAGGTCCATCAGGAACTTGTACGCCGCCCCGACCTCGCGTCCCGGAGAGATGTCGAGCAGCGACATGATCTGGTTGCCGTCGAGCGCGGGCCGGAGCGCGGCGAGCTCCTCCTCCTCGGAGATCCGCTCGATGCGGGCCTCGAGGGCGTCGTAGGTGCGGGCCAGACGGTCGGCCTTGCGACGGTTTCGGGTGGTGCAGTCGGCGCGGGTCAGGATGTGGAGCCGCTCGAGCTGGTCGCCGGCGTCGCGGACGTAGCGCCGCACCGCCGAGTCGGTCCACTCCCCGTCGCCGTAGCCGTGGAAGCGCAGGTGCAGCTCGACGAGCGAGGAGACCGCCTCGATCTCGTCGTTGGAGAAGCGCAGTGCCTTCATCCGCTTGCGGGTCATCTTGGCGCCGACGACATCGTGGTGGTGGAACGAGACGGTGCCGTCGTCGTGGAACTTGCGCGTGCGCGGCTTGCCGACGTCGTGCATCAGCGCCGCGAAGCGCGACACGAAGTCGGGTCCGCCGCCGAGACGCGCCTCCAGGTCGATGGACTGCTCGAGCACGGTGAGGGTGTGCTCGTAGACGTCCTTGTGCCGGTTGTGCTCGTCGCGCTCCATCCGCAGCGCGGTCAGCTCGGGCAGCACCAGCTCGGCCAGCCCGGTCTCGACGAGCAGCGAGAGCCCGCGGCGGGGGTAAGGCGCACAGATCAGCTTGACCAGCTCGTCGCGGACCCGCTCGGCCGAGATGATCGTGATCCGCGACGCCATGTCCTTCATCGCAGCGACGACCTCGGGAGCGACCGTGAACCCGAGCTGCGCGGCGAATCGCGCGGCGCGCATCATCCGCAGCGGGTCGTCGGAGAACGACGCCTCCGGCGTCCCCGGCGTGCGAAGCACGCGGGTCGCCAGGTCCACCACCCCGCCGTAGAGGTCGACGACGCTGCGCTCTTTGCCCTGGGGCCCGGCAAGTCTGACGGCCATCGCGTTGACGGTGAAGTCGCGGCGTACGAGATCGTCGGCCAAAGACGTGCCGTAAGCCACCGAGGGCTTGCGGGAGTCGGCCGAGTAGGCCTCGGAGCGATAGGTGGTGACCTCGACCTGCCACGGGCCCTTGCGGGTGCCGATGGTGCCGAAGTCGCGGCCCATGTCCCACAGCCCCTCGCCCCACGTACGCAGGATCTTCTCGGTCTCCTCGGGGCGCGCCGAGGTGGTGAAGTCGAGGTCGTTGTGCGGGCGTCCGAGCATCGCGTCGCGGACGGGGCCGCCGACCAGAGCCAGCTCGAAGCCCGAACGAGCGAAGGCCTCGCCTATGGAGTCGATGACCGGTGCGATACGGTCCAGTTCAGCTGTCACCGATCGCTGAACATCGGCGACGCTGATCGGGGGAAGCTGGCTGTCGGACACAACGCCGCAGTCTACGAGGACCGCACCCCCGGAAAGATATTCTCGAAGTCATGCCAGTCCGCCAGCACCAGGCGAGGCCGCCACGGCCACCCGGGCGAGTCGTCATCACACTCGTCCTGACGCTGCTGGCACCCCTTTTGCTGATGCTGTCCGCGACCACGCTGGCCGCGCCGGCCGGGGCTGTGGACGACGTCGAGGAGACCGACCCGCTGGCGGTGAGCATCGACGAGCTCGACACGGTCAGCCTCGACGGCCGCACCAAGGGCAGGATCACGGTGCGCGGCAAGGTCTCCAACACCACCGAGGAGGAGTGGGCCGGGGTCAACATCTACCCGTTCGTCGGCAACACGCCGATCACCACCTCCGCGGAGCTGGCCGAGGCGGCCAAGCTGCCCGCAGACGCGCTGGTCGGCGAGCGGATCGTCGCCGAGGGGGCGTACGCCAAGGTCCCCGACCTCGAGCCGGGCGAGACCTACTCGTGGTCGCTCACCGTGCCTCGCAAGCTCCTGCAGATCACCGAGCCCGGGGTCTACTGGTTCGGGGTCCACGCCCTCGGCGCCACCACGCCGACTACCGCCGACGGCCGGGCGCGCACCTTCCTTCCGCTGGTGAAGGAGCCCAACAAGAAGGCCAAGGCCGAGAAGGTCTCGCTGGTCATGCCGCTGCGGCGCAGCGTGGTCTACGACGCCGACGGCAGCGTGAGCTACCTCCCCGGCTGGACCCGTGACCTGAGGGCTGGCGGCCGGCTCTACCGGATGCTCGAGACCGGCGCGGAGATGCCCAGCCTGACCTGGGCCATCGACCCGGCGCTGATCGATGCCGTACGCAACCTCGCCGAAGGCAACCCCGCCCGCAACCTGGCGCCGACGGACGGGCCGGAGGAGAGTCCGGAGGAGAGCGGGGGGCAGAGCGCGTCGGCCTCCGCCTCCGCGCTGCTGCCGAGCCCTTCGCCGAGCACTGACGCCGATGCCGATGCCGAGGAGCCGATCGACGAGGAGACCAAAGCCGCGCAGAAGGCCGCCACCACGTGGTTGAACCGCCTCGAGGATGCGTTCGCCGGCCACGACCTGCTGGCCCTCCCCTACGCCGACCCCGACCTGTCCGCGCTGGCAACCAGTGACCCCGACCTGCTGGCCAGCGCGCGCGAGCAGACGAGCCAGGTGCTCGCCGAGCTCGGCATCAAGGCGACCCCGGCCGCTGCGCCGCCGACCGGCTACCTCGACCGCGCGGCGGTCAACCTGCTCGAGCCGGGTGCGGTCAACTTGGTCAGCGACCGGATGTTCCGCGGCACCGCGCCCGTCGTCGCCGACCTCGACGGTCACGAGATGATCGTGACCTCATCCGGTGCCGCGGCCGGCGGGCCCGGACCCAACGACTTCCTCGACGCGATCTCGGTGCGCCAGCGTCTCGTCGCCGAGGCGGCCCTGCTCCGCGGTTCCGGCAAGCCGCTCGTGGCGGTCCTCCCCGACGGCTGGCACCCTCCGCAGGACGCCGCCTCGTTCGTCGCCCCGTGGAACGAGGCCGCCTGGATCTCGTCCTCGACGCTGACCGAGGCGGTCGCCGGCCACAAGGCGACGTCGGTCGCCGCCGAGAAGCTTCGCTACCCGCGCCGCGAGATGCGGGCCGAGATCTCGGCCGAGAGGATCAGGACCGCCAACGAGCTCGTCGGCGCCGGCAAGATGCTGCAGCGCGTCCTGACGCACAACGACGAGGTCGCCGCCGACATCCTCAACGAGGCGCTGACCACGACCTCCTACTCCGCCCGCCGGGGCTACACGGACGCGGGCGCCGACGCGCTGAGCTACGTCGGCGCCCAGCTGAGCTCGATCACCGTCGACGTGCCGCCGAAGGTGATCCTCTCCAGCATGAAGGGCGGAGAGTTCCAGGTCTCCCTGAGCAACGAGCTCGACGAACCGGTCACGGTGCGGCTGGATGCGATGACCGACGAGTCGCTGCGGGTCGCGACCTCCGAGCCCGTCCAGCTCGACGCCAACTCGAAGGCCAGCTTCAACCTCGCGGCAAGCATGCGCGACACCGGCACCCACACCGCGCTGATCGTCGTCACCGACACCAAGGGCAACCCGCTGGGCGCGCACGCCTCCGTACCGATCCGCCCCTCCCAGGTGAGCGGTGTGATCTGGTGGTTCGTGGGGACGGGCTGCGCGCTACTCTTCGCGGCGATCGCGGTCCGGCTCACCCGGCGCATCATGAAAGCCAAGAAAGCCCGTACGTCAGGAGAAGCGTGACAGCCACCGAGCAGAAGTCCGGCGGAAGCTCGGTCCTCGCCAACAGCGCGGTGATGGCCGCGGGGACACTCTTCTCCCGTGCCAGCGGGTTCATCCGCTCGGCGCTCTTGGTCGCAGCCCTGGGCTCCGGCCTGCACGCCGACGTCTTCAACATCGCCAACACCGTCCCCAACATGCTCTACATCCTGTTGGCGGGCGGCGTCTTCAACGCGGTGCTCGTCCCGCAGCTGGTGAAGGCACAGAAGAACGACGCGGACGGCGGGACGGCCTACACCGACCGGATCATCACGCTGGCCGGCCTCTTCCTCGGCGTGGTCACGGTCGCGCTCGTGCTCGGTGCGCCGTTGCTGATGCGCCTCTACCTCGGCGCCGACTGGTACACCCCGAGCCACGCGGCCGAGCTGGAGTCGGCCATCGACTTCGCCCGCTGGTGCCTGCCGCAGGTCTTCTTCTACGGGATGTTCGTGCTGGTCGGGCAGGTGCTCAATGCCCGCGGCGTCTTCGGCCCGATGATGTGGGCACCGATCGCCAACAACATCATCGCCATCTCGACCCTGGTGCTCTACCTGGTCGTCTTCGGCCCCTCGAACTCCGGCGGCTACACGACCTCCCAGGAGATCGTGCTCGGCCTGGGCTCCACCCTCGGCATCGTCCTCCAGTTCCTGCTGCTCCTGCCGGTGCTGCGCAAGGCCGGCGTCCGCTATCGGCCGCGCTTCGACTTCCGCGGCGCCGGCCTGTCCCACACCGGCCGGCTGGCCGTGTGGACGGTGCTCTTCGTGATCGTCAACCAGGTGGCGTACACGATCGTCACCCGGCTCGCGTCGACCGGCTCGGCCGCGGGCGGCACCGGCTACACGGTCTACTCCAACAGCTTCCTGGTCACCCAGGTGCCCCACTCGATCATCACAGTCTCCCTGGCGACGGCGATCCTGCCGCTCCTCTCCCGCCACGGCGCGGCCGGAGAGCTGCCCGAGCTGGGACGTACGTTGTCCCACCAGATGCGCAACGCGCTCGCCATCGTGGTCCCCATCGCCGCGCTGATCCCGGTGCTCTCCGAGGACATCGCGCACCTCCTGTTCGGCTACGGCGCAGGTGCCGACGCGTTCAAGGACTACGCCCCGACGCTGTCGATCTTCGCGGCCGGCCTGGTCTTCTTCACGATCCACTATCTGCTGCTGCGCGGCTTCTACTCGCTGGAGCAGAACCGCACCGTGTTCTTCATCCAGTGCGCGGTCGCCACCACCAACATCGTCGCCGCGCTGGTGCTGACCAGGGCCGTCTCCGCGGAGTACACCGCCCCGGCGCTGGCCGGCGCCTACACGCTGGCCTACCTGGTCGGCTCCGTCGTCTCGTACGTCGTGCTCAAGCGCACCCTCGGCGACCTGGACGGTCGCGGGCTGCTCGGGTTCCTCGCCCGCCTGGTCATGGTGACAGCGGTCGCCGCTGCCGCAGCCTGGCTGCTCCGCACGGCACTGGGCATGATCAACGACGAGCCGACGATGGTGCTGGCGCTGATCGGGGCGGCTATCGTCGGGGCGCTGCATCTCGGCATGCTGCTCCTCGGGGCGCAGGCTGCCCAGGTCAAGGAGCTCACCTCGATGGTGCAACAGGTTTCCCGACGACTACGTCGATGACCACCATCGGACAGGCTCCGCTCTGTCTGGCACGGTCTGAAAGAATGGGTCCGATATGGAGTTCACGCAATCAGGCGACGTCCTCGCCGGCAGGTACCAGCTGACGGATCTGCTCAGCGAGTCCCGTGAGGGACGCTTCTGGCGCGCCCAGGACGCCGTGCTCGGCCGCCCGGTTGCCGTGCACGTCCTCGATTCCCGCGACGAGCGCGCGCCTCGGCTGATGGCCGCCGCCCGCAACTCCGCCGCTGTCGGTGACCCCCGGATGCTGCGCGTCCTCGACGCCGCTCAGACCGACCAGGTTGCGTACGTCGTCAACGAGTGGGGCGAGGGCTCGTCGCTGGAGAACGCGCTGGCCGCCGGCGGACCGCTGTCCCCGCAGGAGGCCGCCTGGATCGCCTCCGAGGTCGCGGACCTGCTGGTCCTGGCCCACGATCAGGGCCACGCCCACGGCCGGCTCAACCCCGAGGCGGTGCTCCTCGACGACCTCGGTGCCGTGCGCGTCATCGGCTTCGGTGTCGACGCCGCACTGCACGGGATCGACCCCGACACCCGTGACTCCCAGCGGCGCGACCGCGTCGACGCCGTCGGCGTCCTCTACGCCGCCCTGACCGGCAAGTGGGCCGGCGAGACCCTGTCCTCGATGCCGCCCGCGCCGCGGGACCATGGCCGCGTCCTCCGTCCCCGGCAGGTACGCGCCGGGGTGCCGCGTCCGCTCGACGACCTGTGCGACCGGGTGCTGGGCAGCGGCGCCGAGATGC
Organism: Nocardioides panzhihuensis; assembly: GCF_013408335.1. Classification (NCBI taxonomy): domain Bacteria; kingdom Bacillati; phylum Actinomycetota; class Actinomycetes; order Propionibacteriales; family Nocardioidaceae; genus Nocardioides; species Nocardioides panzhihuensis. Next base: position 5,117,035 of record NZ_JACBZR010000001.1, read on the forward strand.
CGCCGCTGACCGCCGCCGAGCTGCACTCCGCGCTCGCCGGCTTCTCCGGTGAGCCGACCGCTCCGCTCAACCGGCCCTCCGCCGTCGACGAGGAGACCCAGGCGATGGCTCCGCCGGCCCAGGCCGAGCCGGCCGAGGCGCAGGCGGCCTCGAACGCCATCGGCGTGGCCCCCGACGCCGTACGCCCCCAGCGCCAGCGTCCGTCGTCCCCGCCGCCGATGCACGACCCGACGCCGTCGAAGCCGCTCTTCGCGGACGAGACCCCGGGCTACGTCGCGCCGCAGCGCCCGCAGCAGCCTCCCCCCGCCCGGCGGCCGGTGGCCCCGGACGCCTCCTACAACGGCTGGCAGGGTGCGTGGACCGGTGCCAACGTGCCGATCGCCGAGGAGCCCGACTACAACAGCAAGCCAGGCACCAACTGGCTCCGGATCGCGATGGGCGTCGGCCTGGTGGTCCTGGTCCTCATCGCCGGCTCGATCGCATGGAACATCGTCAGCGACGACCCCAGCACGACCGCGGAGAACCCCGGCACGGGCGACAACGGCGGCGACACCAATGTCGAGGCCAAGCCGACCCCCATCAAGGGCATCACCGCCAAGGATCTAGACCCCCACGGCGACCCGCCCACCGAGACGCCCGACCTCGTCGACCTGGTGGTCGACGGCGACGCGAACGGGTTGGCGTGGCGTACGGCCCGCTACAACGACCAGATCGGCGACCGTCCACGTTCGCTCAAGCCTGGTGTGGGGCTGGTGCTCAACCTCAAGGACGAGCACGCCATCGACTCCCTGAAGTTCAACATGATCGGGGAGCCGACTGAGATCGAGATCTTCGTTGGTGGCTCCCCGTGGACCGACGACCCCAGCGGCGCCCCCGCCGCCAAGGGCAGCGTCGGCACCGAAGGCGAGATCAAGGTCGAGGACGCCCCCGAGGGCAGCTATGTGCTCGTGTGGATGACCGGCCTGCCCCAGGTCGACGGCGGCTACCGGGCCGAGGTCAAGGAAGTCCAGGTCATCGGCACCCCCGTCTCCTGATGAGACGTCACTCCCGTCGGCCGACGCGTCACGTACGTCGGCCGAGAAGTCACTCCGGTCGCTCGACGTGACACCGGGATGCCGTCTCGCACGACGTACGTGACGTCTCGGCCGACGCTGGTGACGTCTCGGCGGTCAGAGCCCTGGAATGTATGTGGCCTACGATCTGTTGTGCAGTTCGCCAGCCACACCTGAGGAGCCACAAGATGCCGACCCCGTCGTCCCCGACAGACCCCCGCAACGTGATCGTCGTGGGTTCCGGCCCGTCGGGCTACACCGCCGCGGTCTACAGCGCCCGTGCCGGACTGCAGCCGCTCGTCTTCGAGGGGTCGGTGACGGCCGGCGGTGCCCTGATGAACACGACCGATGTGGAGAACTTCCCCGGTTTCCGTGACGGCATCATGGGCCCCGAGCTGATGGACAACATGCGTGCCCAGGCGGAGCGCTTCGGCGCCGAGCTCGAGCCCGACGACGTGATCGAGATGGACCTCACCGGTCCGGTCAAGGTCGTCAAGACCGCGACTGACATCCACTACGCGAAGTCCGTCATCCTCGCCACCGGCTCGGGCTACAAGAAGCTCGGCCTGCCGCGCGAGGACGAGCTCTCCGGAAAGGGCGTCTCCTGGTGTGCCACCTGCGACGGCTTCTTCTTCCGGCAGAAGCCCATCGTGGTGGTCGGCGGCGGCGACTCCGCCCTGGAGGAGGCCCTCTTCCTGACCCGCTTCGGCTCCTCGGTCACCCTGCTCGTACGCCGCGAAGAGCTGCGCGCCTCCAAGATCATGCAGGAGCGCGCCTTCGCCGACCCGAAGCTCGAGATCGCCTGGAACTCGGTGGTCGAGTCCATCAACGGCGAGCTCTCCGTGGAGAGCATCACCGTCAAGGACACCAAGACCGGCGAGCTGCGCGATCTCGAGTGCAACGGCCTCTTCATCGCCATCGGCCACATCCCGCGCTCGGAGCTGCTCACCGGCCAGGTCGACCTCGACGACGACGGCTACGTCCTCACCAAGGGCGGCACCACGGCCACCAACATCGAGGGTGTCTTCGCCGCCGGCGACCTGGTCGACCACGTCTACCGCCAGGCGATCACCGCCGCCGGCACCGGCTGCCAGGCCGCGCTCGACGCGGAGAAGTTCCTCGCTCACCAGGCCCACGCCGAGGCGGCTGCCGTCTCGGCCTGACCGAAGCCTCTACGGTGGTGGTCTCGACAAGCTCGACCACCGGGCGCCGGGAATGTGCGAAACGATCCCGGCGTTCTGACCACAGATCTTCTCAAATCGTCCCTACAAAGAAGGAACCCATCGTGGCTGACAACATGACCGCCGTGACCGACGCCGAGTTCGACGCAACGGTCCTGAAGTCCGACAAGCCGGTCCTGGTCGACTTCTGGGCCGAGTGGTGCGGCCCGTGCCGCCAGGTCTCCCCGATCCTCGAGGAGCTGGCCGGTGAGCACGGTGACAAGGTCACCTTCACCAAGATGAACGTCGACGAGAACCCGGTCACCCCCTCCACCTACCGCGTGACCGGCATCCCGACCATCAACGTCTACCAGGGTGGCGAGGTCGTGAAGTCGATCGTCGGCGCCAAGCCGAAGGCCGCGCTCCTCAAGGAGCTGCAGGAGTTCATCGGCTGACACCAGCTGTCCCACGATGGCGCGTCACCTGTCACGGTGGCGCGCCATCGTTCATTTCGCCGAGGCGTCAGTTACGTCGGGCGAGACGTCACTTGCGTCGGGCGAGTGGTCTCGACAGGCTCGACCACCGGGCGAGGGTTCGTGGACCGTTTCACGGGAAACATTCACTCGCCGTCGCGGTGCAGCTCGGTGGAGGCCGGTGACGGATGACTTCGCGGACGTACGACCTCCCGCAGCCGCTCCCACGCGGTCTCGAAGTCGTCGATCCAGGTGACGGTCTGCTTCAGGTCCATCCGCATCCGAGGGACGGTCGGATGCTCCCGATAGGTCTTGAACCCCACCCGGCCCAGGAAGTCTGCGGGCGCGGCACAGCGCCGACCATGGATGCCGCTCATCGGACCGACGTCGCCGAAGGCCTCGATCGCGCGGAACTGACCGCGTTGGACCAGGTCACGAGCCATTCCCTGCACGAGCATCCGGCCGATCCCGCCGCCGGCGCGACGCGGGTCGATCCACACCGTGGTCATCAGGACCGCGTCGGCGGAGACCGGTCCGGAGGGGAACGAGGCGACCCGCGGAACGAAGACCGGCGGCGCGTAGAGCACGAATCCGGCGGGCGTACCGTCGATCACGGCCACCCGTCCGCACGAGCCCCATTCGCGGAGCACCTCGGAGATCCAGGCCTCCTTGACCTCGACCGTCTGCGCCGAGTTGACGCGGCGATGGCCCACAGGATCGCGCTCCCAGAACAGGCAGGCGCGGCAGGGCGCCGGGACCTCGGCGAAGAGATCCAGCGTCAACGGAAGTACGCGACGTGCCATGTCTCACCCTTGATCCTGGGTTAAGGGTCTGTTACCAGCGTATGCGATCCTTCATGATGGTGACACCATGACTGATCTTCCCCAGCGCGCAACATCATCCCGCCTCGACCCGTACGCGGACCGCTATGCGGCGCGCACGGCAGGCATGACGGTCTCGGAGGTCCGGGCCCTCTTCGCCGTGGCAGCCCGGCCCGAGGTGGTCTCGCTCGCTGGCGGCATGCCCAACATCTCCAGCCTCCCGCTGGACGTGGTCGGCGACTCGATCAGAGACCTCGTCATGACCCAGGGCCCGACCGCGCTGCAGTACGGCGGAGGCCAGGGCGATCCCAAGCTGCGCGAGCAGATCTGCGAGGTCATGCGCCTGGAGGGCATCGAGGCCCACCCCGACGACGTCGTCGTGACCGTCGGCTCCCAGCAGGCCGTCGACCTGGTCACCCGGGTCTTCTGCGACCCCGGCGACGTCGTGATCTGTGAGGCCCCGTCGTACGTCGGAGCCCTCGGTGTCTTCAAGGGCTACCAGTGCGACATCGTGCACGCCGAGGTCGATGCCAGCGGCCTGATCCCCAGCGCGCTCGAGCAGGCGATCGTCTCCACCAAGGCCTCGGGCCGCAAGGTGAAGTTCCTCTACACGATCCCGAACTTCCAGAACCCGACCGGCGTCACCATGACTCCCCAGCGTCGCACCGAGATCCTCGAGATCTGCCGGCGCCACGACATCCTGGTGCTCGAGGACAACCCCTACGGCTTGCTCGGCTTCGACGACGAGCCCCGCCCGGCGATGCGTGCCCAGGACCCCGGGGTCATCTACCTCGGCTCGTTCTCCAAGACGTTCTCCCCCGGCCTGCGGGTCGGCTGGGCGCTGGCCCCCTCCGCGATCCGCGAGAAGCTGGTCCTGGCTCAGGAGTCCGCGACGCTCTGCCCGCCACCGTTCAACCAGATGGCCGTCTCGGCCTATCTCTCCAACCACGACTGGCAAGGCCAGATCAAGCAGATGCGGGAGATGTACCGCGAGCGTCGCGACGCCATGCTCGATGCGCTCGAGGCCTACATGCCCGCTTCCTGCACCTGGACCAAGCCCGACGGTGGCTTCTTCGTCTGGCTGACCCTCCCCGCCGGCATCGACTGCAAGGCGATGCTGCCGCGCGCGGTGACTGCGCGAGTCGCGTACGTCCCCGGCACCGGCTTCTTCGCCGACGGCTTCGGCGCCTCCTCGATGCGGATCTCCTACTGCTACCCGACTCCGGAGCGGATCCGAGAAGGCGTACGCCGCCTGGCGGGTGTCATCGAGGCCGAGATGGAGCTTCTGGAGACGTTCGGTGCGACCGGCCCCATCCCTGGCCTTCCCATCCGCGGCGCCGAGCACCCCTCGACGAACACGCAGTAGTACTGCCTGAAGGTCGAGCCTGTCGAGACCTTGTCGGAATGTCATCTCGACAAGCTCGATGACCGGACCACCCCCGGAGGTCGAGCCTCTCGAGACCTCCCCAGAAAGTCATCTCGACAAGCTCGATGACCGGACCACCCCCGGAGGTCGAGCCTCTCGAGACCTCCCCAGAAAGTCATCTCGACAAGCTCGATGACCGGACCACCCCCGGAGGTCGAGCTTGTCGAGACCTCATCTGAAGGTCACGACATCTATTTGTCGACAAAGCGCTTTATCGCTTAATGGCTAAATGGATTCGTCTGAGGCAGGTGACATCAGCTCGACGATCCGACGCAGATCATCGAGCGTCGCGAACTCGACGGTGATCTTTCCCTTGGAGCGCCCCAGATCGACTTTCACGCGGGTGTCGAAGCGGTCGGAGAGCCTGTCGGAGATCTCCTTGAGCCCAGGAGCACTCGGCTTGGCGCGTTTCACGCGCGGAGTGGCGAAGGCGTCGCCGTCTGGGTCGCCGAGGGCAACGATCTCCTCGAGACCGCGTACGGAGATGCCCTCAGCCACCACCTTCTGAGCCAGCTTGTCCTGCTGCGGCTCCCCATCGACCGCAAGCAACGCACGCGCGTGGCCGGCCGAGAGCACGCCGGCGGCGACACGGCGCTGCACCGACGGGGACAGCTTCAGGAGCCGGATCGTATTGGAGATCTGCGGTCGCGAGCGTCCGATCCTCTGGGCCAGCTCGTCGTGGGTGCACTCGAAGTCGTTGAGCAGCTGCTGGTAGGCCGCCGCCTCTTCCAGCGGGTTGAGCTGCGAGCGGTGCAGGTTCTCCAGGAGCGCGTCCCGAAGCATGTCGGTGTCGTCGGTCTCGCGGACGATCGCCGGGATGACCTCGAGGCCTGCCTGCTGGGTCGCGCGCCACCGGCGCTCCCCCATGACCAGCTCGTAGGAGTCGGTCGCCACTTTCCGGACGACGATCGGCTGCAGCAGGCCGATCTCGTTGATCGAATGGACCAGTTCGGCCATCGCATCCTCGTCGAAGACCTGACGAGGCTGCACATGGTTCGGATGGATCTGGGTGACCGGCAGTTCGGCGAAATATGCGCCGTCGACCGGCGCCAGATCCGATTTCTCGATCTGGCGGCCTTCCGTCGACTCGGCGGACCTGGGGTCCACGGATGCGCCAGAAGTCGCTCCAGCGGAAAGGTCCGAATGACGGACGTCCGACTGGACAGGAGCGCCGTCGGACGACTCATTTCCACCACTGGCCGGAGCGGTCGGAATCAGCGATCCCAGACCTCGTCCGAGACCACGTTTCGGCGGCTGCTTACTCATTTCTGTGTCCCCCAATGTCGGTGGTCGAGCTTGTCGAGACCACTTCCGATGTCGCAGATGTGGTGGTCTCGACAGGCTCGACCACCGGGTCCTTCGTCGTCACTGCTGGCCCTGTTTGGCGAGCTCCTTGGCGGCCTCGAGATAGCTCAGCGCGCCCGGCGAGCCCGGGTCGTACGTCATCACCGTCTGCCCGAACGAGGGCGCCTCGGACACGCGCACGGCGCGGGGGATGAACGTGCGCATGACCGTGTCGCCGAAGTGCTCACGCACCTCCTCGGCGACCTGCGAAGCGAGCCGGGTGCGAGCGTCGTACATGGTGATCAGCATCGAGGAGACCCGCAGCGTCGGGTTCAGTGCCGCACGCACCATCTCGACGGTCTTGAGGAGCTGACCGAGACCCTCCAGCGCGTAGTACTCCGCCTGGATCGGGATCATCACCTCGGTGCTCGCGACGAGCGCATTGACGGTGAGCAGGCCCAGCGACGGCGGGCAGTCGATGAGGACGTAGTCCCATCGATCTTCCGCGTCGCCCACGCGGGGCGACTTGGCCAGGGCCTCCTTCAGGCGCTGTTCGCGTCCGTCCTCCTCGACGAGCTCGACCTCGGCGCCGGCCAGGTCGATGGTCGCCGGCACGAGCTCGAGGCCTTCGAGCTTCGGGACCGGCACCACGACGTCTTCGAGCGACGCTCCCTCGACCAGCACCTCGTACGTTCCCGGGGTGCCTTGGTAGTGATCGACGTCGAACGCGGTGCAAGCGTTGCCCTGAGGGTCGAGATCGATGACCAGCACCTTCTGACCCAGCTGGGCCAGCGCCGCGGCGATGTTCACCGTCGAGGTGGTCTTGCCGACGCCACCCTTCTGGTTGGCGGAGACGATCACCCGCGTGCTCGCCGGGCGCGGCATCGGCGGCCGGCTGCCCGCTGCCCCGCGCGCCAGGAGCGTGTGCTCGGCGGCAGCCGCCAGCGGCGTCGCCTCCGTGGTGAAGTCGTTCTCGAGGGATGCGATGTCGCCGGCCGTACGGAGCCTGATCGACACCGGCTCGTCGGTTTCACGTGAAACGGCGTTCTCTGGACTCTTGTCGTCGTACGGCATGTTCCTCATCCTCTTCGTCCGGTGGTCGAGCTTGTCGAGACCACCCGGTCCCACGAGATGTCGTGGTCTCGACAAGCTCGACCACCGTCAACGTCGCTTCTTCTTCCGGGGCCCACCCTTGGACCCCTTCTGGCCGCCCTTCGGGACCGGCGGCCAATCTACCCGTGCGGGATCCGACCAAACCACCCGAACCGCGACAGTTGTCGTCTCCAAAACGTCTACACCGAGCTCGGAGACCGTCGGCGGCGCGCATCCCCACTTCTTCAACGTCGGGCCGGCCTCCTCGATCTCCGCCTCGATGCTCGACCCCTTCATCGCGACGAGCGCTCCGGTGGGGGCCACCAGCGGCATCGACCAGTCGAGCAGCTTTCCCAGGCCAGCGACCGCTCGCGACGTCACGACGTCGAAGCCGAGCTCACCGTGAAAGGCATCGGCCCTCCCCCGCAGCACCGTGACGTTCTCGAGCCCGAGGTCCCCCGCGACTTCCTCGAGAAAGGTCGTACGCCGCAGCAGCGGCTCGATCAATGTGATCTGCAGGTCTGGGCGGGCGATCGCGAGGACCAGGCCCGGGAGTCCCGCACCGGAGCCGATGTCCGCGACCGCGACTCCTTCGGGGATCACATCCCCCAGAACGGCGCAGTTCAGGATGTGCCGATCCCACAGCCGCGGAACCTCTCGCGGACCGATCAGCCCGCGGACCACGCCCGCGTCCGCCAGCCAGGCGGCGTACTTCTCGGCAAGCTCTAGGCGGTCGGCAGGAAAGACTCTCTCCGCCCGGGGGTCGAGCTCGCCGAGACCACCCAAGTCCTCACGTTCCTCGCTCACGCACAAACTGTTTCACGTGAAACCCGCATGGATGAACTCCCGGCGAGCAAGAGGTCTCGACAAGCTCGACCTCCGGTGGTCGAGCCTGTCGAGACCACCACCCTCCGACGAGAGGCCTCCCCCGGTGGTCGAGCCTGTCGAGACCACTGCCGTCCGGTGAGAGGCCTTGACAAGCTCGACCTCCGGACGGGCGCGATCCTTAGAGGCTCCGCCACAAATTGTCGGTGGTCCCGCTCAAGATGAGGGGCATGGCTTTCACATACATGCTTCTCTGCTCAGACCGAACCCTCTACGTCGGCAGCACGACCGACCTCGAGCGCCGCATGACCGAGCATCGCGTCGGCCTCGGCCCGGAGTACACCCGCCATCGACTTCCGGTGCAGCTGGTCTGGTACGAGCAGTACGACAACGTCGCCCATGCGTTCACACGGGAGAAACAGATCCAGAACTGGAGCCGGGCCAAACGCATCGCGCTCATCGAAGGGCGACTGGGCGATCTGCCTCGGCTCGCGAACACGTCGACGACGCCGCACGACTAACGATCCTCCGCTGCCAGAGGCCCCACGGAGAGAGGTCTCGACAAGCTCGACCTCCGGTGGTCGAGCTTGTCGAGACCACCACAGATCCACGGCGGTCGAGCTTGTCGAGACCACCACAGATCCACGGTGGCGCGGTCGCCGGCAGACCGCGTTTCACGTGAAACGCGCTCGGCTTGAACGGCCGGCGAGGGGTGGCGACCCAACGAATCCGCGGAACGGGGCGGGAGGGCACACCGAGGGCGCTCAGTGCGCTAAAGTCCGCGAGCAGCCTTGCGAATCTGATGCAACCGCGCGCGCTGCTCGAACGTCTTAGTCGTAGAAGTCGCACTCGATGCGACCCCCAGCGGCCCGCGCGACCGGGCCATCAATTCATGACCCACGGAGCTGATGTGAACGTCCGTAGAACCCCGGTGGCGATCTTCCTCACCGCCATCCTCGCCTTGGGATTCTCCCTCGGCTCGATCGCTGCCACGAGCAGCGCACAGGCCACCGTGCCGACGACCTCGCTCGGGCAGCTCGGACTGCAGACGGCATACAAGGTTCTCTACCAGCAGGGCTCCACCGGTCTCGGGGTGCGCAAGATCCAGGCTCGCCTCAAGGAGAAGGGCATCTACACCGGGCGGGTCACCGGCACCTACGGGACGAAGACGACCGGCGCCGTCAAGACCTTCCAGCGCAACCAGCGCCTGGCCATCACCGGCAAGGTCAACCAGCGCACGCTCGACCGTCTCCGCTCGAAGACGAGCACGCCGACCGACGCGACGCTGTACAACCTCGACCGCCGCTGCCTCACCGGCCGCGTCCTGTGCGTCGACAAGACCGACCGTCGGATGCGCTACGTACGCAGCGGCAAGATCCTCAAGGCGATGGATGCTCGCTTCGGCTGCAAGGCCAACCCGAGCCGGATGGGCGCCTTCAAGGTCTTCAAGAAGAGCCGCAACCACGTCTCCTCGATCTACCACACGCCGATGCCGTACGCGATGTTCTACTCCGGCGGCCAGGCCGTGCACTACTCGTCGGACTTCGCCGCCCGCGGCTACAACGGTTGCTCCCACGGCTGCGTGAACGTCCGCAAGAAGGCGGCCATCGCGTGGGTCTTCGACCAGATCCGTATCGGTGACCGGGTCGTCGTCTACCGCTCGTAGGTACCACCGCACGACTGCGGGGCGTGGTCTCGACAGGCTCGACCACCGGTCCCGTTCCACGTGAAACATCTCCACAAAGAGATCGCCCCTCGTGCCACACGGCACGAGGGGCGATCTCTTTGTCAGCGTCAGACAGGCAGAACGACCACGTAGCGCCGCGGCTCGACACCCGAGGACTCAGAGGTGAGGCCGGCGGCGGCAACGGCGTCGTGCACGACCTTCCGCTCGAAGGGCGACATCGGCTTCAGCGAGACCGGGGCACCGGACTCCCTGACCTCCGCCACGGTCTCCTCGGCGAGCGCCATCAGCGTCGAGCGACGGTCAGCGCGGTAGCCACCGACATCGAGCATCAGGCGGGACCGCTCGCCGGTCTCACGGTAGACCGCGAGCCGGGTCAGCTCCTGAAGTGCGTCCAGAACCTCCCCGTGACGACCGACCAGCTGCTGCAGGTCGCCTCCGACGATCGAGACGGCGGCACGGTCGCCCTCGACGTCCATGTCGAGGTCACCGTCGAGGTCGGCGATGTCGAGGAGCTCCTCGAGGTAGTCCGCCGCGATGTCACCTTCCTGCTCGAGCTGCTTGAGGCGCGTCTCTTCGCTGACCGCCTCCACAGTCTCGACCTCGGTCTCGCTCACATCCTGAGTCGTCACTTGGTTCCCCCGTCCTTCTGGGTCGTGGAGCGACCGGCGGTCGTGCCGGCCTTCTTCCGCTGGCTCCTGGTCTGGTTCTTGGGCTGGTTGCGCTGCACCGGACGCTTCTCGGTGACAGCCTCCTCGGCTTCGACGATGTCGATCTCCGCGTCGGTCATGCCCTTCTTCTTACGCTTGGCCCGGTCGCGTTCCTGCTTGGCGTCGAAGGCCGGCGTCCCCGGTGCAGGGTTGTTGCGGATCACGTAGAACTGCTGAGCCATCGTCCACAGGTTGGAGGAGGTCCAGTAGAGGATCGTTCCGACCGGGAAGGCGATACCACCGACAGCGAACACGACAGGCAGCACGTACAGCAGCAGCTTCTGCTGCTGGGCGTACTGACCGGTCATCGCGTCGGCAGGCATGTTCTTCGACATCAGCTGGCGCTGGGTGAGGAAGGTCGTGGCGATCATCGCGACGACCAGGAACCCGGTGAGGAAGTACGTGCTGATGTGGTCGGCCGTCGTGAACTGGTCCGAGAGCAGCGAGCCGAGCCAGGTCGAGTTGGCGAACTCGTGGGCGTCGGCGTCGCTCAGGAAGCCCTTGCCGTCACCGTTCGAGGCGTGCTCCAGCATCCGGAACAGCACGAAGAAGATCGGCATCTGGAGCAGCAGCGGCAGGCAGGACGCGAACGGGTTGGTGCCCGAGTCCTTGTAGAGCTTCATGGTCTCGGCGGCGAGCTTCTCGCGGTCGTGACCGTACTTCTTCTGCAGCTCCTTGACCTTCGGCTGCAGCAGCTGCATGTTCCGGCTGGAGTTGATCTGCTTCACGAACAGCGGGATCAGCAGGGCGCGGATGGTCACGGTCAGACCGACGATGGCCAGCGCCCACTGCCAGCCTTCGGACGGAATGACGTACGAGAACGCCTTCTGCCACACGAGCAGGATGCCCGAGATGGCGTAATACAGCGGTGTTGCGATCCATCCGAACAGATCGCCTATGGCTCCCACGGATCAGGCTCCTCGTTGTCGGGAGTCCGCACTTACACGGACAAGGTCTTCAGGGTCTCTTGGATTCTTCGGGGGTGGCACGGGATCGAAGCCCCGATTCTTGGCCCAGGGGACGCAACGGGACAGACGGCGCACCGTCAGCCAGCTCCCGCGCCAGGGGCCGTGCGTCTTGACGGCCTCGAGCCCGTACGCCGAGCACGACGGGTAGTAACGGCACACATCGCCGTACAGCGGACTGATGAGCGTCCGCCACACATGCAGCAGTCCGACCAGGACGTACGTCAACAGGAGGTCGAGCTTGTCGAGACCACCCCGCACGAAGCTCATGACAGCACCCGCGCGAGACATCGCTTCAGGTCGGTGCCGAGGTCGTCGTACGAGGCACCGGCAGCAGGAGGAAGCGCACGGACCACAAGCACAGCAGAGCCCGGGAGTCCGCTCAGGGACTCCCGGGCCTGATGACGCAGTCTGCGCTTCACGCGATTCCGGACGACGGCCGGACCGACGGCCTTGCTCACCACGAAGCCCACCTGCGGCTCGCGCTCCCGATCGGCATCGCTGCCGGTGTCGGGGACGAGCAGGTGGACCACCAGGCTCTTCGAGCCCGCGCGCTTGCCTCGTCGTACCGCTTCTTTGAAACCCGACGAATCGACCAGTCGGTGGCGACGTGGCAGCACGCGCGTGGTGGCTGAGGCCGCGGCCTCAGACGGTCAGGCTCTTGCGACCCTTGCCGCGGCGCGCAGCGAGGATCGCGCGGCCGGCACGGGTGCGCATGCGCAGGCGGAAACCGTGCGTCTTGTGACGGCGGCGGTTGTTCGGCTGGTAAGTACGCTTGCTCACGGGTGCTTCCTTAGTTGGTGTGGTGTGGTGGCCGGTCGCTCTCCGGCAGTCCTATTACTAGGATGAAGAACTGCGCACCCGTGGGACGGGCGGACCTAGCAACGGTACGTGGACGGCGAAACCACGGTCAAACCCGCGCCCTATCACACCGTTGTGATTCACCCTCCGCCTGTGGAGGACGGCTTGCCCGGGACCGCCGCCAGCCGGTAGTTTCGTCCTCTACCGAGGTTTCCCTGCACAGCGCCAGGAGCTTCGGCCGCATTCGGGGGGATGCCACGCTGGGATCTCATTTTCCCACCTGACCTGCCGATACGGTCGAATTCTCGCGGACGGCAACGTGTCTCGGTTGGTCGCCGACGCCTACATTCGGTGATGCTCCACAGCTTGTGGAAAAGTCTGTGGAGGATGTAGACCAGACCGCTGCATCAATCCAGGCTGCATCAGTACAAGACCACCACCCGAGCCATCAGGGAAGGCAGGAACCTGTGGAGCCCTCCGGCCTCGCGCCAGAACCACAGCCAGATCTCCAGTCCGCATGGACGCGGGTGGTCGCCGAGCTTCCGCCGAACCAGCGCGCCTGGCTCCGAGACAGCGAACCGCTCACTCTGCACGGGTCGACCGCGATCGTCGAGGTCCCCAACGACTTCACACGCAACCAGATCGAGGGCCGCCTGCGTGGCTCTCTGGAGAAGTCGCTGGGCGAGATCTTCCATCGTGAGATCCGCATCGCGGTCACCGTGAACCCCGACCTCGACGTAACCCCCGATCCCGACACCCAGGCGATCATGATCTCCGAGCGGGAGATCGCCGCGGCGGACGCTGCCGCCGCCGCTGCCCTGCAGCATCAGACGGCCTTCCCGGGCCAGTCGGCGTATCCCAGCCAGTCGGCCTTCCCGCATCAGTCGGTCTACCCGCCCAACTCCCCAGGCCTCATCCCCGGCCCGCCCCCGCCCCCGGCGCCGGGGCAACGCGACGAGCCGGAGGCGCCCGCGGCGTACTCGGGTCCGCAGGCTCCCATCGCGCCGCCGCCCACTCAGCAGCCGGCTCCGCCTGCGGGGAACGACGACGTACGCCCCGGCTATGGCGACATGTCGACAAATCCCCCGCGGCCTCCCGTGGCCCCTGTCGAGGAGCCGGCCCCACCGCGGCCGCTGGTCCCTGGTCCGCCGACCCGGCCCAGCGAGCCCAACCACAACGTCCTCGAGACCCGACTGAACCCGAAGTACACCTTCGAGACGTTCGTCATCGGGTCCTCCAACCGGTTCCCGCACGCGGCCGCGGTCGCGGTCAGCGAAGCACCGGGCAAGGCCTACAACCCGCTCCTCGTCTACGGGGAGTCAGGTCTCGGCAAGACCCACCTGCTGCACGCGATCGGCCACTACGTCCGGAGCCTCTACTCCGGCGCGAAGGTGCGCTACGTCAGCTCGGAGGAGTTCACCAACGAGTTCATCAACGCGATCCGCGATGACCGGCAGGACCGGTTCAAGCGGCGCTACCGCGATGTCGACGTCCTGCTGATCGACGACATCCAATTCTTGGAGGGGAAGACCCAGACGCAGGAGGAGTTCTTCCACACCTTCAACACGCTCCACAACGCCAACAAGCAGATCGTGCTGACCTCCGACCGTCCGCCCAAGCGGCTCGAGGCGCTGGAGGACCGGCTGCGCAACCGGTTCGAGTGGGGTCTGATCACCGACGTCCAGCCGCCCGACATCGAGACCCGCATCGCGATCCTTCGCAAGAAGGCGGCGATGGAGCGGCTCACCGCGCCGCCGGACGTGCTCGAGTTCATCGCGAGCAAGATCCAGACCAACATCCGTGAGCTCGAGGGTGCGCTGATCCGGGTGACCGCGTTCGCCAACCTCAACCGGCAGGATGTCGATCTGACGCTGGCCGAGATCGTGCTCAAGGACCTCATCCCCGACGGCGGTGAGCCGGAGATCACCGCCGGCCTGATCATCGCCCAGACCGCGGCCTACTTCGGGCTGTCGATCGACGAGCTCACCGGACCATCGCGTGGGCGTCACCTCGTCATGGCCCGCCAGATCGCCATGTATCTGTGCCGTGAGCTCACCGAGGACTCCCTGCCCAAGATCGGCAAGCACTTCGGCGGCCGTGACCACACCACGGTCATGTACGCCGAGCGGAAGATCAATCAGCTCCTCGCCGAGCGCCGCGCCGTCTTCAACCAGGTCTCCGAGCTCACCAACCGCGTCAAGATGCAGGCGCGCCAGGCCTAGAGCCGGACGTACGCAGGCAGCGACCCACCGGTGGTCGAGCCTGTCGAGACCATCCCGTGAATCACGGTCGGGTGGTCTCGACAGGCTCGACCACCGGTTTCTTGCGTCCACCCGAGGGCTCGATCAGCGGTGCCTTGCGTGGTCTCGACAGGCTCGATCAGCGGTGCTTCCCGGCGTCTCCAGTGGCTCGTCCACAGGCGCCTCGTCCGCGTTTTGGGATTTCCAAAACCCACTGGCCGAGATTTCCTGAGGTTCTCCCAAGGTTCTCCACAGCCCACAGGCTGGGCGAAACCTGTGGAGAACCGGCCATTCAAATGGGATGGAAAAGGGGATGGCCTGTGCACAAAACACTCGAAAGTGCTCACAGCTCTCCACAGCCCACAGTGACGTGCGTCATTTCAGCAGGACGTCCACACCCCCTGTGGAATCACATTTGCGGGCGCCACCTGGGAAGACGCGCTTCATCCACATTTCCCACAGATGCTCTTACGACGTACGAAACTATTTAATCCACGGATCCTCGGTGAAATTCCACGAGCGCCCTTCCCTGGGGACAACTCGCTCAGCGATCCGGAGTCCACAGGCAGGCCTGTGCAGAGCCGAGACGGCTGAGCGCTTACCGGTTGTCGGCGGTCCGTGGCAGGATGCGTACTCCAGGTCATGTCAACGCGGGGGCGTTCCGGAACCGGTGGCGTCTTCCCCCCAAGGTTCAAGCACCGCATGTCCTCAACAGCCCCGATGTCGAGTTAGAAGAAGGACAGGTCATCGTGAAGTTCCGCGTCGACCGCGACGTGTTCGCGGATGCCGTCGCCTGGGCTGCCCGCAGCCTTCCGGTTCGCCCCAGCACCCCGGTGCTCTCCGGCCTCCTGATCGAGGCGGGTCACGAGGGCCTGATGCTCTCGACCTTCGACTACGAGACCTCGGCGCGAGCGACGCTCTCGGCCGAGGTCGCCGACGAAGGCAAGGCACTGGTCTCAGGCAAGCTGCTCGCCGACATCTGCCGCAGCCTCCCGGCAAAGCCTGTCGAGATGGTCACCGATGGATCCCGCGTCTCGCTCACCTGTGGGAGCGCGCGGTTCAGCCTGCAGACGATGCCGGTCGAGGACTACCCGACCCTTCCGGAGATGCCGACCGCCGCCGGCACGGTGAAGTCGGAGCTGTTCGCCCACGCCGTCGCCCAGGCCGTGACCGCCGCCGGCCGCGACGACATGCTCCCGGTCCTGACCGGCGTGCGGCTCGAGATCGAGGGCTCCACGATCTCGCTGCTCGCCACCGACCGCTTCCGGCTCTCCCACCGTGAGCTCGAGTGGAATCCGGCGACCCCCGACGAGAGCATGGCCGCGCTGGTGCCGGCCAAGGTGCTCGGTGACACCGCCAAGTCGCTGACCAACGGCAGCGAGGTCACCCTCGCGCTGTCCACCACCGGCACCGGTGAGGGGATCATCGGCTTCGAGGGCGCAGCCGCGGGTGGCGTACGACGCACCACGACGCGCCTGCTCGACGGCGAGTTCCCGAAGGTACGCAGCCTCTTCCCGGCCGAGCACCTCACCACCGCGCTCGTCGACAAGGCCTCCTTGATCGAGTCGGTCAAGCGCGTCGCGCTGGTCGCCGAGCGCAACACCGCGGTCCAGATGGTCTTCGAGGACGGCGTTCTCACCCTTGACGCGGGCTCCGGCGACGAGGCCCAGGCGTCCGAGTCCATCGAGGCGACCATGGAGGGCGAGGGGCTGACCACCGGGTTCAACCCGCAGTTCCTCCTCGACGGGCTGCAGGCCATCGACCAGCAGGTCGTCGAGCTCGCCTTCACGCAGGCTCCGAAGCCGGTGGTGATCAGCGGCAAGCCGGCCGAGGGCGGCGAGGAGCCGGGGTTCCGCTATCTGCTGATGCCGCGGCGCCTGCTCTCCTGACCTTCTCTCGCCCACACCTCGCTCGTAGGGTGGTCTCGACAAGCTCGACCACCGGATCTGAAGGAAATCTCGCATGCACATCGGACTCGTCGGCCTCGGCAAGATGGGTGGCAACATGCGCACCCGCCTGCGGGAGGCTGGCCACACCGTCGTCGGATACGACCGCAACCCGGACCTCGCCGACGTGGCGAGCCTGACGGAGATGGTCGAGGCGCTGCCCAGCCCCAAGGTGGTCTGGGTGATGGTGCCGGCGGGCGAACCGACCCGATCCACGATCGCCGAGCTCAAGGAGCTCCTCGGTGAGGGCGACCTGGTCGTCGACGGCGGCAACTCGAAGTACACCGACGACGCCAAGAACGCCGAGAGCCTCGCTGAGAAGGGCATCGGTTTCGTCGACTGCGGTGTCTCCGGAGGTGTCTGGGGTCTTCAGAACGGCTACGCCCTGATGTACGGCGGCTCCGAGGAGAACGCCGCCAAGGTGATGCCCGCCTTCGAGGCCCTCAAGCCCTCCGGCACCGAGGACGGGCTGGTCCACTGCGGCTCGACCCCCGGGGCCGGCCACTTCTCCAAGATGGTCCACAACGGCATCGAGTACGCGATGATGCAGGCCTACGCCGAGGGCTGGGAGCTCCTCGACAAGGTCGACATCGTCGACAACGTCCCGGAGATCTTCGCCTCGTGGCGCACCGGGACCGTCGTACGTTCCTGGCTTCTCGATCTTCTCGTCGAGCAGCTGCGCGCCGACGAGCACCTCGACAAGATCAGGGGCTACGCCGAAGACTCGGGCGAGGGCCGGTGGACCGTCGAGGCCGCGATCGAGAACGCTGTCCCGCTGCCCGCCATCTCGGCGTCGCTCTTCGCACGGTTCGTCTCGCGGCAGAAGGACGACCAGGCCATGAAGGCGGTCGCCGCGATGCGTAACGGGTTCGGTGGGCACGCGGTGATCTCGGAGTCCGAGGCCTGAGTCCTGCACACCCGCTTGCGCGGGTGGTCTCGACAAGCTCGACCATCGGCTCGACCACCTAGATGGGGTCTACGACTCCAGCGAGGGTGAGGATCAGACGCGCGGCACCGTAGGTGAGGAAGAGCGCGAAGGTCCCGAGCACGATCGGGTTGCGGACGAGCTTGTCCAGGTCAGCAGGGCGTTTTCCGGCCGACCGGGCGCGCACGACAGTGACGACCAAGGCGATGACCGCCAGGATGAGGACCGGGCCGAACCAGTTGCTGGCCAGCGCCGGGCCGATGTCGCCGTGCATGAGGTAGACCCATGACCGGGTCAGGCCACAGCCTGGGCAGGGCAGGCCGGTGAGCGCACGGAACGGGCAGATCACCGGGCCGTCCTCGATGCCGCCGGCGGGCAGGAGCGTCGCGATCACGATCCCGCCGACGCCGATGGCGGCGGTGAGCTCCGTGGAGCTCACCGCCGCGACGCGCTGACGCAGGTCAGGCGAGGGGTTTGCCGTCGACATCCGGGAACTTTCTCACGATGATGAGGATGATGTCGATGATCGCCCAGATCCCGAAGCCACCACAGGTGACCAGCTTGAGGATGCCGAGCCCGATCTGGCCGACGTAGAAACGGTCGACGCCAAACCCACCGAGGAAGATCGAGAGCAGCAGCGCGACGAGCCACTCCCGGCTCGAGAAGACACCAGGCACCTGTTTCACGGGAAACCACTGCTGGTCGGTGCCGAGGCTGGCCGGGGTGTCGGACTTGATCTGGCCCGCGGCCGCCATGTGGGCGAGCTGCTCGACCGGGTACGGCCCGTGGACCTGGCCCATCACCGACAGATAGAAAGGCCCTGCCGGCGCTCCGTAGGCGGGTTGCCCTGGAGGTGGGCCGTAAGGGTTGGGAGACTGGGTCATGCAGGCACCTTAACGAGAGAGGAAACCCGATGTACGTCTCACACCTCTCTCTCCACGACTTCCGCTCCTATCAGAGCGTCGAGGTCCCGCTCGAGGCAGGCGTGACGGCCTTCGTCGGGCGAAACGGCCAGGGCAAGACGAACCTGGTCGAGGCGATCGACTATCTCTCCCGGCTGCAGTCCCACCGGGTCGCCACCGACGCACCCCTGGTCCGGGCCGGTGCCGATCAGGCCGTCGTGCGCGCCGCGGTGGTGCGTGACGGTCGCACCGCGACGCTCGAGGTCGAGATCAACGCGGGCCGTGCCAACAAGGCCCGGATCAACAGGAGCCCGCTCCCCCGCACCCGTGACCTGGTCGGAGTGGTCCGCACCGTGGTCTTCTCCCCCGAGGATCTGACCCTCGTCAAGGGGGACCCCTCCGACCGGCGGCGATTCCTCGACGACCTGATGATCCTGCGCGCCCCCCGCCTGGCCGGGGTGCGCAGCGACTACGACCGCGTCCTCAAGCAACGAAACTCCCTGCTGAAGACCGCCGGCCTCGCGCGCGGTTCCGCACGAGAGGGTGCGCTCGCCACCTTGGCCGTCTGGGACGAGCACCTGGCCGGCATCGGTGCCGAGATCCTCGCCCAGCGACTCTCCCTCGTCGAGGCCTTGAAGCCGTACGTCGGCAAGGCCTACGAGACGGTCGCCCGGGGTGCGAGCCGGGACGATGCCGAGATCACCTACAAGTCGGTGGTCGAGCTTGTCGAGACCACCCCGAGCGTGGAGTCCCTTCGTGAGCTCATCCTGTCCGAGCTGGCAAGACGCCAGAAGGACGAGCTCGACCGCGGCATCAGCCTCGTCGGTCCCCACCGCGACGATCTGCTGCTGTTCCTCGGACACGGTGCCGGCGCGGAGCCGCTCCCGGTCAAGGGCTACGCCAGCCACGGCGAGTCCTGGTCCTTCGCGCTGGCGCTCCGGTTGGCTGCGTACGACCTGCTGCGGGCCGACGGCGACGACCCGATCCTGATCCTCGACGACGTCTTCGCGGAGCTCGACAGCCAAAGACGTGTCCAGCTGGCCGAGCTGGTGGCCGACGCCGAGCAGGTCCTCGTCACCGCCGCGGTCCCCGAGGACGTACCCGCCGCGCTCGCCGGTGCCCGCTACCACGTCACAGCCGGCGAGGTGACCCGCGATGAGTGACGAGCCGCCGGTCGAGCCTGTCGAGCCTGTCGAGACCACGCCAGAGGAAGAGGAAGAGTCCGAGAAGCGCGCCGACGGCCTGGACCTCGCCCGCTCCCTGACCCGGGCCACGGCCAGGATGCCCGCTCCGAAGGCAGGTCAGAAGAGAAGACGTACGTCCCCGGGACTCTCGCCCCGCTCGACCACCCGTCGCGGCGCGGTCTCCGGCGCCCGACCCGACGACCGCGATCCCCAGCTCATCGACTCGGTGGTCAGCCGGATGGTCAACGACCACGGCTGGGACACCTCGCTGCGCGTCCACGGCGTGATGGCCCGCTGGTCGGACATCGTCGGGGAGGAGATCGCCGATCACACCACCCCCGAGTCGTACGCCGACGGCAAGCTGTCCGTGCGCACCGACTCGACCGCGTGGGCCACCCAGCTCAAGCTGCTCGCGCCCACCCTGGTGAAGCGGCTCAACCAGGAGCTGGGTCACGGAACGGTCATCCTCATCGAGGTGCTCGGTCCTCATCTGCCGTCGTGGAAGAAGGGTCCTCGGGGGCTGCGCGACGGTCGCGGGCCCCGCGACACCTACGGCTGAGACCGAGGCGCGGCGGATCATGAACAGGTGTTCGAAGCTCGGCGCGTGGACTGCGATCTGCCGCTCTAGGCGCCCCGAGAACGTATAGGGACTCACCGAGCCCCCTGCTGGGGGCGCAGAGACACCGTCAGGAGACGCACAGACGCTCATTTCGATCACAGTTCCCCCTCAGGAGCGGCCGCGTGCGTGGAATCCGGGGTTCTACGGGGTATCATGGGGATTGGGTCGATCGTCCTAGGTTCACCACCCGGCGCAGGTCGGCCCGCTGCATGCCCGACCGACACCACGTCCGATTCCGGACCGAAATGACAGGTGGATCGCACCGGTGACCGCTGCCGACCAGACGACTCCCATGCCGGACGACAAGACCGCAGGCGGAGTCGCATACGACGCGTCTGCCATCCAGGTTCTCGAAGGGCTGGAAGCGGTCCGCAAACGACCGGGTATGTACATCGGCTCGACCGGGGCCCGCGGACTGCACCACCTGATCTGGGAGATCGTGGACAACGCGGTCGACGAGGCCCTCGCCGGCTACTGCGACACCATCAAGGTGACGCTGCGCGAGGACGGCTGGGTGAGCGTCTCCGACAACGGCCGAGGCATCCCGACCGACACCGCGGCCGGCCAGGACATCCCCGCCGCGACCCTGGCGCTGACCGTGCTGCACGCCGGTGGCAAGTTCGGCGGAGGCGGCTACAAGGTCTCCGGTGGTCTGCACGGCGTGGGCTCCTCCGTGGTGAACGCGCTCTCGACCAGCCTCCACATGGAGATCAAGAACCGGGGCCGGCTGTGGGAGCAGCAGTTCACCAGCGGCGTACCCGACTACGACCTTCGTGAGGTGCGTGAGCTCGAAGAGGGTGAGCGCACCGGCACCACGATCTCGTGGAACGCCTCGAGCGACATCTTCGAGTCGACCGAGTACAACCTCGAGACGATCTCGAGCCACTTCCGCGAGACCGCGTTCCTGAACAAGGGGCTGCGGATCGAGCTGCGCGACGAGCGGCCGCAGGCGTCCGCGATCGCCGAGGCGGTCGAGGACGGCACCGTCGAGCAGGACACCGACGGCGCCGACGAGCTGCACAGC
Organism: Nocardioides panzhihuensis; assembly: GCF_013408335.1. Classification (NCBI taxonomy): domain Bacteria; kingdom Bacillati; phylum Actinomycetota; class Actinomycetes; order Propionibacteriales; family Nocardioidaceae; genus Nocardioides; species Nocardioides panzhihuensis. The sequence goes on from NZ_JACBZR010000001.1 coordinate 5,138,168, forward strand.
TCCGGCAACGGCGAGCGGGTCCTGGAGCAGTCCTTCTACTACGAGCGCGGCTTGGCCGACTACGTCGACCACCTGAACAAGCGCAAGACCCCGGTCTCCAGCATCATCGCCTTCGAGACGGATACCGACGAGAAGGCGTCCAACCCGATGAGCGTCGAGATCGCCATGCAGTGGCAGGCGTCCTCGTACAACGAGTCGGTCCACACCTTCGCCAACACGGTCAACACCCCCGGCGGCGGCACCCACGAAGAGGGCTTCCGCGCCGCGCTCACCACCCTGATCAACCGCTGGGGCGAGGAGTGGGGCCAGATCAAGAAGAAGGAAGACCGGCTCACCGGTGACGACATCCGTGAGGGTCTCACCGCGATCATCTCGGTGAAGATCAGCGAGCCGCAGTTCGAGGGCCAGACCAAGGACAAGCTCGGCAACACCGAGGTCAAGGGCTTCGTGCAGGGAGCGGTCAACGACCAGCTCGGTGCCTGGCTGGAGGAGAACCCGGCCGAGGGCAAGGAGATCATCCGCAAGTCGATGGCTGCCGCCTCGGCCCGGATCGCCGCCCGCAAGGCCCGCGACCTCGCCCGCAACCGCAAGGGCATCGGCGGCGGCGGTGGTCTGCCCGGCAAGCTCGCCGACTGCCAGTCGACCAACCCCGAAGAGTGCGAGATCTTCGTCGTCGAGGGTGACTCCGCGGGCGGCTCGGCCAAGTCCGGCCGCGACCCGCGCATCCAGGCGATCCTCCCGATCCGAGGCAAGATCCTCAACGTCGAGAAGGCGCGGATCGACAAGGTGCTCGCCAACCAGGAGGTCCAGTCGATCATCTCCGCGCTGGGCACCGGCGTCCACGACGACTTCGACATCAACCGGCTGCGCTACCACAAGATCGTGATGATGGCCGACGCCGACGTCGACGGTCACCACATCAACACCCTGCTGCTGACGCTGCTGTTCCGGTTCATGAAGCCGCTGATCGAGCAGGGCTACGTCTACCTCGCCCAGCCGCCGCTCTACCGGCTGCGCTGGAACAAGCCGGCCGAGCACGAGTTCGTCTACTCCGACTCCGAGCGCGACGCGCTCATGCGCGACGGTCTCGAGCAGGGCAAGAAGCTGCCCAAGGAGAACGCGGTCCAGCGCTACAAGGGTCTGGGTGAGATGAACGCCGACGAGCTGTGGGAGACCACGATGGACCCGTCGCAGCGACTGCTGCTCCAGGTCACCCTCGAGGACGCCGCTCATGCCGACGAGATCTTCTCCATCCTCATGGGTGAGGACGTCGCCGAGCGACGCTCCTTCATTCAGCGCAACGCCAAGGACGTCCGATTCCTCGATATCTGAGTCTTACCGAGGCTTTAGATACCGATAGACCCACGCAGAAAGAGAAATCGTGACCCAGACTCCTCCGGAAGGCCCCGGGCAGACCAGTGCCGGCGGCCGGATCGAGACCGTTGAGCTGCAGTCCTCGATGCAGGCCAGCTACATCGACTACGCCATGGCCGTCATCGTCGGCCGGGCGCTGCCCGACGTACGCGACGGCCTGAAGCCCGTCCACCGCCGGGTGCTCTACGCGATGTACGACGGGGGCTACCGCCCCGACCGCGGGCACTCCAAGTGCGCCCGTGTCGTCGGTGAGGTGATGGGTAACTACCACCCCCACGGCGACTCGGCGATCTACGACACCCTGGTCCGGCTCGCGCAGCCGTGGGTGCTGCGCAACCCGCTGATCCACGGCCAGGGCAACTTCGGCTCGCCCGGCAACGACCCGGCCGCGGCCATGCGTTACACCGAGTGCCGGATGGCGCCGCTGGCGCTGGAGATGGTCCGCGACATCACCGAGGACACCGTCGACTTCGGTCCCAACTACGACGGCCGCTCCCAGGAGCCGGCCATCCTGCCGGCGCGGTTCCCCAACCTGCTGGTCAACGGCTCGGCCGGCATCGCGGTCGGGATGGCGACCAACATCCCGCCGCACAACCTGCGTGAGGTCGCCTCCGGCGCCAAGTGGTCGCTCGAGCACCCCGACGCCACGCGTGAGGAGCTCCAGGACGCGCTCCTCGAGCGCATCAAGGGCCCGGACTTCCCCAACGGCGCGCTGATCGCCGGCCGCGAGGGCATCGAGCAGGCCTACCGCACCGGCCGCGGCTCGATCACCCAGCGCGCGGTGATCGAGGTCGACGAGGACGCCAAGGGCCGCACCAACCTGGTGATCACCGAGCTCCCCTACATGGTGAACCCGGACAACCTCGCCCAGAAGATCGCCGACCTCGCCGACACCGGCAAGGTGCAGGGCATCGCGGACGTCAAGGACAACACCTCCTCCCGCACCGGGCAGCAGCTCGTGGTCGTGCTCAAGCGTGATGCGGTCGCTCGCGTCGTACTCAACAACCTGTTCAAGCACACCGAGCTGCAGACCAACTTCTCCGCCAACATGCTGGCGCTGGTCGACGGGGTGCCGCGCACCCTGACCCTCGACCAGTTCATCTCCCACTGGGTCGAGCACCAGATCGACGTCATCCGGAGGCGTACGGCATTCCGGCTGCGCAAGGCCGAGGAAGACGCCCACATCTGGCGCGGTCTGGTCAAGGCGCTCGACCAGCTCGACGCTGTCATCGCGCTGATCCGTTCCTCCCCCGAGGTCGACGACGCCCGCCAGGGCCTGATCCGGCTGCTCGAGATCGACGAGATCCAGGCCAACGCGATCCTCGACATGCAGCTGCGACGCCTGGCGGCGCTGGAGCGGCAGAAGATCGTCGACCGTCTCGCCGACCTCGAGGTCATCATCGCCGACCTCGAGGACATCCTCGCCAACGTCGCCCGCCAGCGTCGGATCGTCGGAGAGGAGCTCGACGAGATCGTCGCGAAGTACGGCGACGACCGCCGCACGCAGATCATCGCGGCCGACGGGGACCTCTCCATGGAGGACCTCATCCCCGACGAGGAGCTGGTGGTCTCGATCACCCGCGGCGGCTACGCCAAGCGCACCCTCGCGGGTGAGTACCGCACCCAGAAGCGCGGTGGAAAGGGCGTACGCGGCGCCACCCTGCGCGGCGACGACGTGGTCGAGCACTTCATCGCGACCACCAACCACCACTGGCTGCTCTTCTTCACCACTGCCGGCCGGGTCTACCGGATCAAGGCCTACAACCTGCCCGAGGCGGCGCGTGACGCCAAGGGTGGTCACGTCGCCGGACTGCTCTCGTTCCAGCCGGACGAGTCGATCGCTCAGGTGCTCGCGATCCGCGACTACGACCAGGCGCCCTATCTCGTGCTGGCGACCCGCTCCGGTCTGATCAAGAAGACCCGGCTCGCGGACTACAACTCGCCTCGTCAGGCGGGTGTCATCGCGATCAACTTCCGCGAGGACGACGACGAGCTGATCGGCGCCGAGCTGGTCAATTCCGAGGACGACATCCTGCTGGTCTCCCGCAAGGGCCAGGCGATCCGGTTCCGCGCCGACGACGGTCAGCTGCGGCCGATGGGTCGGGCGACCTCGGGTGTCACCGGCATGAAGTTCCGTGAGGGCGACTCGCTGCTGTCGATGTCGGTCATCCGGGCCGAGCACGTCGCCGCCGAGATCGCGGCCGGGCTCTCCGAGGCCAACGAGGACACCGCCGACGTCGCCGCTCCCGTCTCGGGCGCCGAGTCGCCGGACGAGGTCAAGGAGCAGTTCGTCTTCACCATGACCGACGGCGGCTTCGCCAAGCGTACGAAGATCTCCGACTACCGGCTGCAGTCCCGCGGCGGTCTGGGCATCAAGACGATGGCCCTGGCCAACGCCGACCGCGGCGGCCTGGTCGGAGCGTTCATCGTGGTCGACGGCGACGAGATCCTCTCGATCACCGCGACCGGTCAGGTCGTACGCAGCCCGATCAACGCCGACTTCCGGGCCACCGGTCGCTCCACGCAGGGCGTCAAGTTCGTCTCGCCCAAGAAGGGCGACTCGGTCGCTGTCGTAGCCCGCTCCATCGAGGCCACTGAGGTCGACGATGAAGCTGTCGCCGGGACAGAGGTTGCAGATGATGTCACAATCGGTGGAGACGGCGAGCACGGAGCGTCGTCCGAATCGACCACGGAAGATGAATCCTGATGACGGACCGCACCGCCGACAACACGACCGGGGGAGTCGCGATGACCGAGCGGAACGAGACCGCACAGCCGGTGACCCAGCGGCTCACGGGCACGGTCGCCAACGCGGCCAGTGAGTTCAAGCGCACGACCTCGGCAGCCGCCTCCGCGGTGGCCTCGACCGCCCGCACATCCGGCCCTGCCGGTGCGGAGCGGGCCGCGGCCGGCGGGTCGTCGCGCCGGGCCCGGCTGAGCTTGAGCCGGATCGACCCCTGGTCGGTCATGAAGATGGCCTTCCTGCTCTCGATCGCGCTCAGCGTCGTGGTGATCGTCGCAGTCTTCGTCATCTGGTCGGTGCTCGGTGCCGCCGGCGTGTGGGACGCGATCAACCAGGCGGTCAAGGACGTCGTCGGTGACTCCAGCGCCGGCTGGAACGTGCAGGACTATCTCGGCCTCTCCCGCATCATGGGCTTCACCATGGTCGTCTCGGTGGTCAACATCGTCTTGATGACGGCGGTGGCCACGCTGTCCGCGTTCCTCTACAACATGGCAGCCGCGCTGCTCGGCGGCGTCGAGGTCGAACTCACCGAGAACTGAGCCCGACCGCTACGAACACCGGAGGGCAGGAGCCTCGATGAGGTTCCTGCCCTCCGGCGTTTCACAGGGCGCTTCGTTTTGGTGGTCGCCCGCGCTGCCAGGTAATGTTTCATCTCGCCCGCTGGTAGGGGCTTCCACCCTCCAGTTGGCGCCTGCGCTTATAGCTCAGACGGTTAGAGCACCACACTGATAATGTGGGGGTCGGAGGTTCAAGTCCTCCTAAGCGCACAGCACGCCCTGGACTTCGGTTCGGGGCGTTTCTGCTTTTCGGGCCTGGTTCTATGCTCGCGGGGCCTCATAGTTTTAGTAGAACACCTGTTCGATACGATGAGGTGCGTCGGCCAACCCTCCCAAGAACGACGCCTGGCCGGAGCCCAGGCACTGGCTGCACGTCTGGGTGCATCGCCAGCGGCGGAACCATCCGCCACCCATGCCCGGCCTCGTGCTCAAGTGGGAGCTGCACAAGGGCAGGTGGCGCGCCTGGGTGATCTGGGTCGACACCACGTACGCAGCGCCGGAGATCCGGCACGCCTGGCTCCCCCTCAACGAGATCCGGCCGGCGAAGAGCAACATCAACGTGTGGAACGAGCGGCGTCGATGACGACAAGCGATGACCGGCCGCTGGTCTAGATCTGGCCGGACGCGTCGTGGTCGTGGGTGGGGACGACCCGCATCAGGTGACGAGCCAGGTGCAGGCGGTGCAGGGTGGCGAAGGCGGCGTCTCGGTCCTCGTCGACGAGGTCTCCGGGGAAGGCGGGCTTCTGTCTGATCAGGTCGACCTGGTCGTAGTGCCAGGCGGCGTCGCCGGCGATCAGGACCCAGCCCGACGGGGTGCGGGCGAGGACACCGATGCTGCCCGGCGTATGGCCGGCGAGCTCGACGAGCAGGACGGAGCTGTCGCCGAACAGGTCGTGGGATGCGGTGAAGGTCGCGACGGGCGGGCCGTCGAGGTCGTACGTCTCCACCGCCCGGCCGTCGGTCAGCGCCGGGCGCACTCCCCCGACAGGAGGCCGGCCGGGGCCGAGGATCCAGTCGCGCTCGATGGTGCGCAGGCGTACCGGCAGGCCGGGCAGGTCCAGGAGGCCGCAGACGTGGTCCCAGTGTGCATGGGTCGGGAGGGCGAAGTCGGGCTGGATCTGTGCCGACCGGAGCGAGTCGACGGTGGGAACGGTGTCGATCGGAGGCGCCACGAGCCGGCGAAGCAGGCCCGGGAGCTCGGTCAGGACCCGGCCGGGCGCGTCGCGGCAGTAGGACGGGTCGACGACGAACGTCGCCTCGGGGTGGATGACGATGAAGCAGGTCATCGCGTTGCGTACGCTCCGGAGCAGGCCCGCGCCTTCGATGAGGCCGCCGGCCGGGAGGCTGCGCGGCACCTGAGGCATCGTGCGCACCGTCACCGTGCAGTCGCCTCGGGGCAGGCCGGCGTCGGTGATCGAGGCGAGAAGGCGTTCGTCCGGTCGCCGAGGACGCAGCATGCCGCGCCCGAACCCGCTCACAGCACCGATCAGCTCTCGGGACGTCGGCGTGGCCGGAGAAGCAGTGGGATCGCTCGTCACACCAGGAACGTACCGACCATCGGACGGTACGCCATCCGCCCACGGTAGGAGTCGCATGCGAACATCACCGACATGACGAAGATCGACCTTCCGTTCGACCTCGACTCCATCTCTGGACGTACCCGCCGATGGGTCCGGGGCGGGATGAAGCGCACTGACAGGTGGGTCCAGCGGCTGGGTGGCCGCGTCGGCCCACTCATCCCCAACACGCTGGCCACCGGGGGGGTCGGTGACTGGACCCCGCAAGGACTGGGCCACGACCCCGAGACCGATCTGCTGGCCCAGAGCTACTACTCCCACGACAACGGTTCGGCGCTGGTGCTGGTCGACCTGAAGAGCGGCCAGACCGCCGCCGAGGTCCTGCTTGTCGGCTACGACGGGAAGGCCGGGCCCGGGCACGCCGGCGGTGTCGCGATCGACGGTGACGACGTGTGGGTCTCCAAGGGCGCCGGCGGTGCCGGTCGGCTCTACCGCTACTCGCTCTCCGCGATCCGCGGATCGGCGAAGGGCGCCGAGGTGGAGCCGATCGAGCTGCCGGCGAAGGTCGCGGCCGGCTCCTACTGCCGCATCCGCGAAGACCTTCTCTATGTCGGAGGCTTCGGCAAGCAGACGCTCTTCGCCTACGCCAGAGCCGAGGACGGCGAGTGGAACTTCTCCGAGCCGGTGCTCTCGACGACCACCCCGCCGCAGGTCCAGGGCGTCGTCGTACGCAGCGACGAGTACGTCTTCTCCTCCTCGTTCGGCCGTCACCGGCCGAGCACCATCTTCATCTGCGAGCGGAAGCCGGACGGCACGGTCGGCGCGGTGCAGCGCACCTACAAGTTCCCCAACATGGCCGAGGCGATCGTCGAGGTCTCCGGCGAGCTCGTCACGACCTATGAGTCCGGCGCCTCCCCCTACAGCCGGCCCGCGGCGTACGGGTTCGGGATCTTCGTCGGCCGGATGTGGGCGAGCACCCACATGACCTGCACTCCCATCGCCGCCCTCGGCCTGGCTCCCGACTCCAACGGCGGCTGATTTCGTACGCCTCATGGCTGGCCGGTACGCTTTCCTGGTCTAACGGGCAGCGATGCTCACCACGACTTGCAGGAGAAGACATGAAGAAGATCGTCCTCGTACTGCTGGCCGCGGCTGGCATCGTTCTCGCCAAGAAGAAGCTCGACCAGTCGAACATCGAGAAGAGTCACTGGGCCGACGCGACCGACAAGGTGAACTGACCGGCGGACACCCGTTCGGGGCGTTGGCGCAATTGGTAGCGCACCTGCTTTGCAAGCAGGGGGTTAGGGGTTCGAGTCCCCTACGCTCCACCCACTCTGACCAGGCAAAACGCGAAAGTCTTCGCCGGTGTTCTTGAGGTCCGTAGTCGCAGGCCACGCCCCGGCTGCTGAACGAAGATCCATCGACTGTGTGACCCGCGCGAAGCACAGAATGCTCACATTTAGGACGTCGACGCCCTCGTTGAGGATGTCGGCGGCGACCAGGATCGGCACCTCGCCGACGTGAGGTGGACGGCGGTGGGTATCGCACCAGTCCCGATCGGCATTGGACCAGATGAGCTGCGGCGCCGAACAATCACCGCATGAGTCCGACTGTGTCTGTCGTCACAAATCGTCCCCCGAGGCTCTTGATCGGGCTGCTCTCCTTCCTCCTCGTCGGCGTCGGCGCCAACCAAGCGGTCGCAGCAGAGCCAGCCGAGCCGGGCACTGCGGAGATCAGCATCCGTGCGGCGCAGCCGTCGCCGAACGTCGAGGAGTTGGACCACGCCGGTCGGTCGATCACGGTCGTGTCCGGAACCACGGTCGGGCAGCTCGTCGATCAGGTCGAGTCTGCTGACGAGGAGGCTTCATACACGTTCGAGGTCGTCGACTGGAGGGGCGAGGAGAAGATCGCGTGGCGGGATCGGCCGGTCCAGGACGATCTGACGACCAAGCGTCTGGACATGATGACGACCAGCGACCGGCTCGTGGTCACCGACGGCTCCGGCGCGACTGCGGACTACGAGGTCGCCGTTCCCGGCGACGCCCCGTACTGGAATGACGAGACCTACGCCCGGATCCAGGAGTCGGTCGCGGCAAATGTCCCCGATCCGTCGTCGTACGCGACCTTCGACATCACTTCACCGGCGTATGCCGGTCTGGTGCGTCAGGTGGAGGTGGGCGGCGAGGCCGTCGACGACTACACCCGGGTCTTCCGCCAGGCGATCGCCGACAGTACGGCCGCAGGAGGAGGCACGGTATTAGTTCCAGCACGGGCCGAGAAGTACCGAACCGGTGCCATCCAGTTCGAGAACAACGTCGATCTCCACGTCGAGGACGGCGCCACCATCGACTTCCTCGACATCGTCACCGGTGAGTACTACCCACGCTCGCTGGTCAGCTTCGAGGGCATCGACTACTACGGCTTCTCCTCCCCGCTCTACGCCTACGACAAGAAGAACATCAGCATCACCGGTGCCGGGAAGATCGAGTTCAGCAAAACCAGCCAGTGGTCGGGTGACGTCAACAACACGATCCGGAACTGGAACTACGCGAACACCCCGATCGAGCGCCGGGACGCTTTCAGCCTGAACCAGAAGATCCCGGCCAGTCTGCTCCAGTTCAATCACTCCAAGAACATCCTCATCGAGGGCGTGACGTTCGGGAACTCGCCGTTCTGGTCGCTGAATCCGAATCAGTGCGAGAACCTGCTGGTGCGCGACATCACGACCACCAGCATCAGCAGCAACAGCGACGGATTCAATCCGGAGTCGTGCCGCAACGTCATCGTCGAGAACAACCTGTTCGCCAATCAGGACGACAACATCTCGCTGAAGTCCGGTAGGACCAACAACGGGCCGCTGCGACAACGTCCTGCTGAGAACATGATCATCCGGGGCAACATCTTCTGGCAGGGCTCGGGGATCAGCGTGGGCAGCGAGTCCGCAGGCGGCGTCCACGACATCTACGTCGAGAACAACTTCTACAACAGCCTGCACGAAACCGACGAGTCCGACCCGATGGCGCGACTCGGCCGCAACATCTTCCGAATCAAGACAGCCAACAGCCTCGACGGCACCTTCGAGAACATCTACTTCCGCAACATCGCTGTCGGCGGCATGCGCGAGAACTTCTTCCACATCGAACGTGTCGCAGACCAAGCCATGTGGAGTCAGACCGGTCAGATCGGACGCTACGGAACCAAGAAGAACGTTCCGCACATTCGAAACCTGGCGATGTCCAACATCTTCTCGGTCGCCAACCGAGCGACCGGCGAAGTCGACAGCACCTTTTCGGGATTCATCGAGGCCGAGATCTCCGACCTCCGTCCGATCGACGGGCTGTATTTCAAGGACATCGACATCACATCGTCGCGCATCGACGGCGCCCAGAACCTGGCGATCAACAACGTCACGAACCTGGAGATGGACGACGTCCGCATCAACGACAGCAGGTACGACACCGACCGGTCGGTCCGCATCGAGGACGTCGCTGTGAACGGGGTCGCGGCGAAGGATGGTTCGACAACGTCGGTCACCTCCGACGGCGACAACGGCACCCTCGAGGTGACCGGACGCGTCGTCACCGACATCCCCGACTTCGAGAACGTGGGGTCGGTGCGGGCGTCCTTCGACGTGGACGAGAACTTCGCGCCGGCCGAGCTCACCAGGGTCGGCGACGAGGTGCGCTTCACGGCCACGCTTACCGATGTCGGCGCCGGGCCGCACGATCTCGCGGTCGTCGCCAAGAACAACACCATCCCGCACTACGTCGTGGACGACGAGATCGACAACCGGAAGGGTGCGGACCTGGTGGTGCACGACGTCGAGACGTTCGACCTCGATGTCGACGGTTCCCTGCGCGGAATGGATGTGCGATTCGAATATGCGCCCGCGCTGACGCCGTACAGCCATGTCCCCGTGGTCATGGCGGGGGAGAGCGCCCGGGTCGTCGCGGCGGTCACGGATGCGAAGACCGGCGAGCCCGTCGGCGACGTGACGATCGGCGTCAAGGATCAGAACGCCTTCGGTGTCGAGACCGACGGCAATGTCATCACGATGACGGGCCTGACCGACGATGAGATCGTCCGCGGCAACATCACCGTCAGTGTCGACAAACCGGGCTTCGTCTCCAAGCCGCATCAGTTCCTCCGGGTGCTGAGCCTCCCGGATCGGGCCAGGCTGGACACGATCATGCCGGCGTACGGCTCTCGTACGACGTACGAGGCGACCGGCGGCGGAGACTTGGCGGCGACCGCGGACGGCGTCCTGTTCGACAGCGGCACTGACGTGGACGCCGGGCAGCGGGTGGAGCTCGCGGCAACGCCCGACCCCGGCTTCCTGCTGGACGGGTGGAAACTCAACGGCGTTCCGATCGACCAAACCGGCGACAGCTACTCCTTCACCAGCCTCTCCGAGGCGGACGTACGAGTGGAGTTCGTCGTGACGTTCGCCAGCCTGGCCGCCGCGGTGGATGACTACGTCGCGGGCGGGCAGCTCGAGGCCTCTCAGGCCGAGAGGTTGCACGCACAGCTGTCCGCCGCCGAGCGGTTCGATCGACGCGGCCAGCCGGCTCAGGCCAGGCAGGCAATGGATCGGTTCGCCGCGGCCGCCGACGATGTGAGCGACGACGACACGCGTGCCGCCCTGCTCGCGGCCGTCGAAGCGCTGAAGGACCGGCTGTAGATGCACGCTGTCTCCGGCAGCGTCGACCTCGGCTCACACCCTGTCCGATCCGTCGCGGTGCTGACCGACGGCGCCGCGACGCTCGTCGAGAGGCACGGCCGAACCTGGGAGCACCTCTTCGACATCCTCGACCTCGGGCCGGATGAGCTCGTGCGGCGTACGCGGGTTGCTGATGAGGGCGCCACGGTCGAGCTCAGGGGGAAGCGGCTCGATGACGCGACCGCCGTGCTGTGTCGTTTCGTCGACACAGACATCCCCTGACGGTGGGCGAACGAAAATTCGTTCGCCCACCGGTCGCGCGCCGTCGCTCAGGTCGTGATCAGGGTGGCGTACTTCGGTCGCAGCTCGTCGGTCCGGTCCTTGACCCGCTGGACAAGGAGGGCCGACGCCTCCTCGGACATGGGCGTCGGGCCGTCGTCGAGGAGGTCGGCGAGCTCGTCCAGGCAGACATGCCAGCCGACCGCGGTGTCGGTGTTGTGGATAGGACCGCCGAGCCAGGTCGTGAAGGTGAGGCGCGTGCCGTCCTCCGCGGGCTCGAGCTCGAACCGGAGCAGGTCGGTCAGCTCGGCGCGACCGTCCATCCCCCAGGTGAACTCGAAGGTCCGGGGTGGGTCCCACACCCGCAGCTCGCCTCCCGAGACATAGCTGCCGGGGTCGACGCCCAACTCCTCGATCGCCTCGGCGGTGCCCGCCAGCTCCAGGCCCTCGGGCCAGAACGGCAGGCTCAGCCGCGCTCCGGCAGCGCGCTCGCCGACGATGTCGGTCGGGAACCAGTGGCGCAGTCCGTCCGACTCGGTCAGGGCCCGCCACACCTTCTCCGGGGAATGGCGAAGCAGCCGTACGTAGCGAAGCCCGGTCCGCTCTCCGTCGCGGAGCACGTCGCCCAGGGGGCCGGTGGTCGTCTCGGTCATCTCTCAGTTCTCCTCGTGGTCAGGGTCGTCGAGCTGGTCCAGGTGACGCTCGAGCGCATCCAGGCGGTCGGCCCACCTGCGGCGGTACGGCGCCAGCCACTCCTCCAGCTCCCGGAGCCGCTCGGCGCGCAGCCGGTAGTGGCGGCGCGGGCCGTCGATGCGTACGTGCACCAGATCCGCCTCACCCAGTGTCCGTAGATGCTTGGACACGTTCGGCTGGGCGAGCCCGAGGGTCTCCACGAGCTCACCCACCGCCATCTCGCGCTGACAGAGAAGGTCGAGGATCTGCCGGCGGGTCGGGTCGGCGATCGCGCTGAAGATGTCGCGGGTAGGCACCCTTCAAACATGCCCCAAGCGGAATATGCCTGTCAAGGCATGAGTTCCTGGATTCGCTCTCAGACTGAGATCGCGATCAGCGCGACCGCGGGCAGAACTGCGGAGCCCACGGTGCCCTTGACGCTGCCGCCGCGTGGCAGCCAGTAGCCGAGCGCGTCGGCCAACCCCATGATCAACGAGGCGAGCAACATGTAGATGCAGGTGGTGGCAACGACGGTGACTCCGATGGACTCGTCGCCGAAGCTCACCATCCAGAGGCCGACGAGCGTGCCGACGCCGACGAGAACGTTGCGGGCGCCGATGCAGAACGACCACAGGTGAACGTTGCGGATGCCGTGCGGTTCGATCCCGAGGAACCGCTGGACCTCGGGACGGTGGATGAAGAAGGCTTCAAAAGGGAAGACGGCGATGAAGATCAGGGCGGAGATGCCGGCACTGAGTTGCGCGACTGCGTTCATGATGACCTGCTCGGGACGGGCCTCGGCGAGCGAGGCTGTTGAGATCGTGGATGCAACACGCGTCCGGCAGGGCCCCGTGAGCAGACGGCTGTCTGGACACCGGAGAGCGGTATGATAGTCAGTCTTACTGACTATATTGATGTGGGTGCCGCCCGCTGTCAAGGAGCTCGATGGACGTCGCAACGCTCATGCTCATCGCCTACCGGGCTATGGACGAGCGGGTCATCGCCGCGATGCGGGAGGCCGGCTATGACGTGACCGTCGCCCAGGCCAGGCTCGCCCAGCGGATCGCTGAAGGCGGCTCTCGTCTGGTTGATCTGGCTGAGCAGGCGCAGGTCACCAAGCAGACCGCGAGCATGCTGGTCGCCGCACTGGAGCAGAAAGGCCTCGTCGAGCGGGTCCCGGATCCCACCGACGGCCGGGCGCGGTTGATCAGGTTCACCGACGAGGGGCAGGCCGCGGCCGACCATGCCCGCGAGCTGGTGATGGGCGTCGAGCAGGAGTGGAACGAGCATCTCGGCCCCCGCTTGGCGTCAAGCCTGCGGGAAGCGCTCACCTCGTTGCGCGAGCTCGTCGACCCGTACCGGTGACCTCAAGTCGATGGTGACCAGCAGCAGAAAGAGCCCCAGAGCGTAAAGGGCGATCGCGATGATGCCGCCGACGACCACGACGAGGGTGGCGAGCTTGCGCTCGTCAGCACCTGGTCGGCGGTGGAGCCGCCGAATCCGGCCGTCGACATCGTTGGTCTTCCCGGAGGATTCGTGGCTGTCATTGTGCTCAGAACAGGGCGAGATCGGGAGGCGTACGGGCGCCGAAAACCCGCGTCCTTCGGGCAATTTGCCGGTAACCGGCAGACGGCAATGTGGATACATTTCCTAAACAGGTTCAGGCCGTTTGCGCAAGGGGCCTAATACCTATCGTCTCGATATTTGGACCTATCACTCGTTTGAATTCCGTACGGCGGAACAAAGTGGTCCTTGAAAGCACCGAAGTCCTTTGGCGGGCGCCAGAAAACGCTCTGACGAAACCCTCCACCGCAAAGTCCGAAAGGTCAATGTCGTGGGCGCAAAGTCCGTAGTCACCCGGGTCGAGATGACCCCCCTAGAGTCCCAGACCGCAGCGAAGCTGTCGGAGTCCTTGCTCGACCGGTTCCAGAACCCGGTCGCTTCGGAGTTCCTCGAGACCGCGCCGTTCCTCGGCGGTGAGCTTCCCGACAGCGTCGCCCAGGCGCTCCGCGCATTCCGCTACGGCGACGCGACCGACGCTCTCGTGATCAGCGGTCTCCCGGTGACCGCCGGCCCGACCCCGCCGCACTGGAACCATCCCGAGGCCCAAGCGCCGCACATGGCCGACTTCTGGCTCGCGCTGATCATGGCGCAGCTCGGCGACGCTGTCTCCTGGTCCTCGCTGCAGGGCGGCCAGCTGGTCAACAACATCCTGCCGATCCAAAAGCAGGAGAGCCTGCAGACCGGGCACAGCAGCGATGTGGTGCTCGACCTTCACATCGAGGACGCGTTCAGCAGCCTTCGGTGCGACCACCTCGGACTGATCTCGCTCCGCAACGAGGACATGGTCCCGACCACCGCGGTCGGCATCAGCTCGATCGACGTGACCGGCCCTGAGTACGCTCCGCTGTTCGAGCCGCGCTACCTGATCCGTCCCGACGACGAACACCTGCGCAACCTCCGCGAGGCCGGCGTCAGCGCGGGTGAGCTGCTCGCCGCACCGACCGCGGTTCTCTCCGGCTCCCCGCAGGCGCCCGACGTCCGGCTCGACCCGCCCTACATGTCGGCCATTCCGGGCGATGTCGAGGCTGACCGGGCGCTCCAGTTGCTCATCATGGAGCTCTCCGCGAACGTCGAGGACGTCGCGCTGGCTCCGGGCGAGATCCTCATCGTCGACAACCACCGTGCGCTGCACGGCCGCAAACCGTTCACGGCTCGCTACGACGGCACCGACCGTTGGCTCCGCCGCCTCACGACCGTCAAGGACCTGCGCCGCAGCCGGGTCGCTCGGTCGGAGGCCTCGTCGCGGATCATCGACCCGGTGCTCGAGCCTCTCCCTGAATCCCTTGAGCTCACAGGCGCTGGTCGCTGACGCTCGGGACAAGGAGGCCGCAGGCATTCTGCCTGCGGCCTCCATCTATTTCGTGACGCCTCGGACGACGTGGCTGACGCCTCGGCGGACGTGGACACCCATCCGTCGGGCGGATGTGCCGTCGCGCGTGACAGGGATCGGGAATACTCGCTGAGGTGAACTTGAGGCGATGGGGCATCTCCGTGCTGGCTGTTGGCCTGGCGCTGGCGCTGGTCGGCTGCGGGGAGGACGATGAGCCGAAGAAGCCGGAAGCGGCTCCGGCGGAGGCCGACTACCCCGTGTACGCCGCGACCATGGATCCCGTCGAGGCCGCCATGACACTCGTGCCGGACGGCGCGAAGACGCTGGCGGTGACCGACTACGACGAGGTGAAGTCCCTCTTCGGGTTCGACGCCGTCACCAGCAGGTCGAGTCCCGCGGATCAGAACGAGCTGTGGAGGCGGGCCGACAAAGAGGCCGCGCAGGTCAGCGGCGGTCTGCTGCGCGAGGTCGACCAGCGGCTGCGTGAGAAGTTCAAGTGGGGCGCGGCCGATGTGACCTGGGAGGCGACATTCGCCGGCGGCGGCAAGGAGGGCTTCGTCATCAAGGTCGCCGACCGGGTGGAGCCCGGGCAGGCGATCAAGGCCGGTGTCGGCCCCTTGAAGGGCGCCGAGTTCGACCCGAAGACCCACCTGATCACCAAGAACACCGCGACGCCGGATGCTGCGAACTGGGCTGCTCAGGAGGCGATGGTCGCCGTCGCCGGAGGACCGGCCACGTCGACGTACGTGGTCAAGGGCTGCGCCGAAGGCGGGCCGAAGGAGAAGACCCGGCTCGCGCCGGTCGAGGCGTACTCGGTCGAGTTCGGCGGCGGACTGGCCACCTTGCGCCTCGGCGAGGACCGTGACGACCTGTTCGTCCGGCTCGAGCTCGGCGATCAGGGCGCGGCGTACAACAAGGTCTTCACCAACGGCGTCGCCGACCCGTCTTCGGGGCGGATCGGGTTCCGGGTGACGAACCCGGTGACGGCCGCCACCCTGGTCACGAGCAAACCCGTCCCATTCGCGGTCTGCGACTGAGGCCCCGTACTCTGGGAGCTGCTATGGCCGCCCAGTCCAGTCCCCCGCGAAGCGTATTCTCCCCCAGGCTTTGGGGTGCGCACGCGCTGATGGTGATCTTCGTGACCGGCGCGGTGCTGCTCGGGGTGTGGCAGTACGAGTCCAGCCAGCAGGACAAGCAGGACGAGGTCGCGGAGCTGGTGCACGCGAAACCGAAGGTGTTCGGCGACGTGATCGGGCCCAACGACGCCTTCCCTTGGGAGCAGATCGGCCGCCCGGTGACCGTCTCCGGCATCTGGATGCCGGATGAGACCATCTTCGTCGACGGGATGGAGCGAGGCTCTCAGGTTGGCTTCTGGGCCGTCACGCCGGTGCTGGTCGAAGAGACCGAGTCGGTCGTCTACGTCGTGCGCGGCTGGACGCCGGAGGTCGGCACCGCCCCGCCCGCGCCACGCGGACACGTCACCGTCACCGGCTGGCTGCAGCCCAGCGACTGGACCGACGTGGCCGACGACCGCAAGTCCGACAACGTCTTCCCGCAGCTCGACATCTCCGACCTGATCTCGCGCACCAGCTACGACCTCTACAGCGCCTATGTGGTGCGCTCGCCGGTCGAGGGCAACTGGCCGGCCAGCTCGATGCCGGTCAACGAGGGCGCCACGGACGTCGCCGACGTGCCGGCACCGCAGCTGCCCGAGCCGGACGCCACCACCGGTCTGCGCAACCTCCTCTACGCGATCGAGTGGTGGCTCTTCGGAGTCTTCGCGATCTACGTGTGGTGGCGCTATGTGCGTGACACCCTGCGCCGCCGGCCCGACGACGACGACGCCGACTACGACGACGCGGAAGCGATGCCGACCCCTGAGAACGCGCCTCAGGAAAGCCACGTACCCTCCAAGGCGTGAGTCTTTCCGGCAATCTGACCGCCTATCGGATCATGGCCACCATCGTGGGTGTGCTGCTCGTCGTGCTGTGCCTCATCGGCCTGCCGCTCCACTACGGGTACTGGGTCAGCGACGCAGCCTGGCTGGCCAAGGGCAGCGGCGCCGGCTGGCAGCTGGGCGCAGACATCTCGGAGTACCTGGGTGTCGCTCACGGCTGGCTCTACATGATCTTCCTGCTGACCGCTTTTCTGCTGTCACGCAAGGCAGCCTGGCCGATGCCGTTCACCATCGTCACGGCTGTGTGCGGAACCATTCCGCTGCTGAGCTTCTGGGCTGAGCACCGCGCCACGAAACTGACGAGGGTTGCCATCGAGGCCTCAGCCGCCTGATCTCCACCCGCCGTGTGGGAGGATCGGGACGTTACATCCCGTACCAATCCCAATGTCGGAAGGGCAGGTCATGGCTGACCAGAAGGCCATCCTCCACACCAACCACGGTGACATCACGATCACCTTGTTCCCCAACCACGCTCCGGAGACGGTCGCCAACTTCGTCGGCCTCGCCACGGGGACCAAGGAGTACAAGGACGACGCGGACCGCTCGGGCGTCCCCTACTACGACGGTCTCGGCTTCCACCGTGTCATCCCCGGGTTCATGATCCAGGGCGGTTGCCCTCTTGGCACCGGGACGGGCGGCCCGGGCTACACGTTCAAGGACGAGCCGCACCCCGAGCTCACCTTCGACAAGCCCTACCTGCTCGCGATGGCGAACGCCGGCCCCGGCACCAACGGCTCGCAGTTCTTCATCACCACCGGCCAGGCGCCGTGGCTGAACTTCAAGCACACCATCTTCGGTGAGGTCGCCGACGAGGCGTCGAAGAAGGCCGTCGACTCGATCTCCGGCACCAAGACCGGCGCGATGGACCGCCCGGTCGAGCCGGTCGTCATCGAGACGGTCGAGATCGTCTAGTTGTCCGACTCGACCCCGGTCGGGGTGCCGGTCTGCTACCGCCACCCCGACCGTGAGACGCATATCCGCTGTCAGCGCTGTAGCCGGCCCATCTGCCCTGACTGCATGACGCCCGCCTCGGTGGGCTTCCATTGCCCCGAGTGCGTGCGTGAGGGTCAGAAGTCCGTACGCCAGCCCAAGCGCCTCACCGGCGCGCGGGTCGGGTTCCGGGCGCTCCCGGTGACCTTCTCGCTCATCGGTGTCAACGTCCTGGTGTGGCTGAGCATCTTCCTCACCGGTGGTTCCGCTTCGAGGATCGCCGACTTCCTCGCGATCCGGCTGCAGGGTTACTGCCTCACGCCGGAAGGCGGGTTCGCGGTCCCCCGTGAGGTCTGCCGGTCGAGTGGCTACCAATGGATGCCAGGAGTCGATGACGGCGCGGTCTGGCAGCTGCTGACCTCGATGTTCACCCACGTCTCGCTGATCCACCTGGCCGTGAACATGTTCTCTCTCTACCTGCTCGGCTCGTTCCTCGAGCCGATCGTGGGCCGGCTGCGATTCCTGGTCTTCTACGTGATCTCCGGTCTGGCGGGCTCCGCCTTGATCGTGTGGGCATCGACACCGGCCGGTTCGACCGTCGGCGCCTCCGGCGCGATCTTCGGTCTGCTGGGTGTCCTCGTGGTGCTCTTCGTGAGGGCTGGGCAGTCGCTCGCCCCGCTGCTGCCGGTGCTCCTGATCAACGCGGGCATCACCTTCTTCGGCAACGGCATCTCCTGGCAGGGGCACGTCGGCGGCTTCATCGGCGGTCTCGTCGTCGCGGGCGTCTTCACCTCGCTCCGCGCCGATCGAAAGGCGCCGTTGCAGTGGGCTGCTCTGGCTGGCTTCACGTTGGTGCTGCTTGCCCTGGTCGGCGCACGGATGGTGTCGTTCTGACGCGTTGAGGGCGGGTGTTTTCGGAGCGTTTTCACAGCGTGGACAAATCCACAGCTGTGGAGGAGCCTGTGGAGAACTACACCGGTGTAACGCAAAGCGGCGCAACCCAAAGGATTGCGCCGCTTTTGCGGGTCTCGACAAGCTCGACGACCGGGGTCGAGATCACTCCCACTTCGTGGCGAAGGTGAAACCCACCGCCATGAAGCCGATGCCGACCAGAAGGTTCTTCTGGGCCAGATCGTTGAAGACCGGGATCTTGTCCAGGTGGTCGTTGGCGAACACGTAGAAGACGCAGATCCAGATCAGGCCGATCAGGAAGCACCCGAGCATGCCGACCACGACGCCACGGCCACGGCCGAGCGGGGTCTTCGGGTGGGCGGCGAACGCCAGGCCCGCGAAGAGGAGGAGGAAGCCGATGAGGTAGTTCCACCCCTCGAGCTTCTGCAGGGGCTTCGGCCCGGTGAAGTCGCCGCCGACCTCGTTCGGGCGCACGCCGATGTAGTAGTAGGCGATCCAGCCGATGCCGAGGGCGATCAGCAACAGGGCGACCCCGAAGCGGGGAGTGAAGATCGGATCCTTGGGCAGGTCGAGATCACTCTTCTTCGAGAGCTTGAGCTTGGCCACGGGTGATGCTCCTCAGACAAAATGTGATTGCTGCGCATACCCTAGTGCTCGTGAGCTCCGGAACCCAGGCTAACCCCACCCCAAAGCGAAAGCGGTGGTCCCGTGCGACTTCGTGGCGGGTCGGCACGCCCGTCGTGGTGCTGCTCTGTGGCGGCCTGCTGGCGGTGAGCTTCGTCAACGCGGACGGCACCGATCTGCGCCCGGGACGCTACGACGACCTGGCCACGCTCGTCGATGGTGAGCGGAGTCGCTACAACCGTCTCGAGGCCCAGCTGACCGACCTGCAGGGCGAGGTGGACCAGCTCACCAGCGGCGTCACCGACAAGGACGTCAAGAAGCTCCAGAACCAGTCGGCGAAGCTCGCCGATCCGGCCGGCACCTCCGACCACAGCGGTGCCGGCATGCAGATCGTGCTGGGCGATGCGCCCTCGGAGGTCCAGGAGAGCTACACCGGCGACGATCCCAACTCCCTCGTCGTGCACCAGCAGGACATCCAGGCCGTCGTCAACGCGCTGTGGGCCGGCGGCGCCGAGGCGGTCACCATCGCCGGGAAGCGGATCATCACGACCACAGGCATCAAGTGCTCCGGCAGCACGGTGCAGCTCGACGGCGTCCCCTACCCCCAGCCGTACGTCATCGAGGCGGTCGGCGACCCCGACAGGCTGCAGGCCGCGATCGACCGCGACGACCACGTGCAGAACTACCGTGCCGACGCCCGCGACCCCGGCGTCCAGATCGGTTGGTTCCTCAAGCCTCTGACGTACCTCACCGCACCTGCCTACGACGGCCTGCTCGATGTGAAGTACGCGAAGCCCCTGCCTCAGCAGAACTGAGAGGACGGCCCGCTGGTCGCGTCGAGACCAACACGGTTCCGTCGGTGCTCGATGGGACTGTGTTGGTCTCGACACCGCTCGCTGGCGCTCGCGGGCTCGACCAGCGGGGGTCAGGGCGCCGCTGGGCTGCTCGGCGGCAGCGCCGGGTCACAGGTCGGCGGGTCGCCAGGCTCGGCGGTCTGGGTCGCCGAAGCCGAGGGGTTGGCCGGGTCCGTCCCCGGCACCAGCGTCTGACAGCTCGGCAGGGCCTCTTCCTTCGTCGAGACGAAGATGATCACCTCGCCGTTCTGCGCGAGCGGGGTGCCCTTGCCCGGCGACTGCTCGACGACCGTGTCCTTGGGCTTGTCGGTGTTCGGCTCGTCCTTGACCACGGGCGTGAAGCCCGCGCTTCGGAGGATCTCCTTCGCCTCCTCAGCCGTCTTTCCGACGACGTCGGGGACCTTGTTCGGTCCCTTGGAGACGGTGAGGGTGACCACGGTGGACTTGCCGGTGGTCACGCTCTGCTCGGCCACCGGGTCGGTCTTGATCACGGTGCCCTTGTCCTGGTCGGAGTCGGTCGTCTCGACCTTGACCGTGAAGTTGTAGGGGTCGTTCTCGAGCAGCTGTTTGGCCGTCTTCTGCGGCGACCCGACCACGTTGGGCATCTGCCGGTTGGGCGGGCCGGTGGAGACCGCCAGGGTGACGGTCTTGCCCTCCTCGATCTCCTGGCCCGAATCGGGCGTCTGGGAGATCACCACTCCCACCGCCACGGTGTCGCTGGTCTCCTGCTTGACCTTGCCCTTCAGCTTGGCCGCGCTGAGGTCGGCCAGGGCCTTCTCCTGGGTCAGGCCGGTGACGTCGGGTACGGGCGTCGTCGGTGGTTTCAACGCTGTGGGCAGGAAATAGGCACCCACTGCGATCAGGCCGACGATCACCAGCCCGAGCAGGATGAGCACCCACGGGCGGGGGCCGTCGGACCGGTCGTCCTGAGGCGGGTAGAAGCCGTTGGTGTCCCCGCCGTAGGGGTCGCCCGCAACCGCGCGGTTCTGAGCGACCTGGGTCTGGTCGAAGCTCGGCGGCACGGTCGCTTGGACCGGACGCCCGGCGAGGAAGCGCTCGATGTCGGTGCGCATCGCCTGCGCGGACTGGTAGCGATCCTCGACCCGCTTGGCCAGCGACTTCATCACGATCGCGTCGAGCTCACGCGGCAGCGACGGGTCGTGGGCCGAAGGAGGCTGAGCGTGCTCGCGCACGTGCTGGTAGGCCACCGAGACCGGCGAGTCCCCGACGAACGGGGGACGGCCGGTGAGCAGCTCGTAGAGGAGACAGCCGGCCGAGTAGACGTCGGAGCGGGCGTCGACCTGCTCACCACGCGCCTGCTCGGGGCTGAGGTATTGCGCGGTGCCGACGACGGCCGCGGTCTGGGTCATCGTCGACTGGGCGTCGTTGAGCGCCCGAGCGATGCCGAAGTCCATCACCTTGACGTCGCCGGCCGGCGTCAGCATGACGTTGCCCGGCTTGATGTCGCGGTGGATGATCCCGTTGCGGTGGCTGTAGTCGAGCGCGTTGAGCACGTCGGAGCTGATCTCCAGCGCCCGCTCGGGCAGGATCTTGCGACCCTCGCGGAGTACGTCGCGCAGCGTGCGGCCGGCGACGTACTCCATCACGATGTAGGGCTGGGCGACGCCGTCGACCGCCTTCTCCTCGCCGGTGTCGTAGACCGACACGATCGAGGGGTGGTTGAGCTTGGCCGAGGACTGCGCCTCACGGTGGAAGCGGGCCTGGAAGGTCGGATCGCTGGCGAGGTCCATCCGCAGGCGCTTGATCGCGACCACCCGGCCGAGTCGGTGGTCGGTGCCCTTGCGGACCTCCGCCATCCCACCTCGGCCGAGCAGCTCACCGACCTCGTAGCGACCTGCGAGGAGAGCTCCCTCAGCCATTGCCGCCCCCGTTGCCGTCGCCATTGCCGTTGCCGTTCTCGCCACCGGGAAGCTCCGGGATGCCCCAATCGTCGGTCGGCTCCTCCCCGGACGGTTCCTCCTCGTCGCTCTCCTCCTCGTCAGGCTCCTCCTGGGCGGGCGGGGGCTCGACCTCCGGACGCTCGCCGTAGTAGCGAATCGTGATCGGGTCGCCCTCGTAGAGGTTGCGCGTCGGGTCGAGTCCGGAGACCGTGTCGGGCTCGTGGCTGCCGTCGTTGTCCTGGACGGTCGGGTCGACCTTGAGGCCCATGTCCTGGAGCTCACGGCGCACGTCGTCCACGTTGCGGCCGATGTAGTCGTCCTCGTTGATCTCGACGGGCTTCGGCTCCTCCTCGGGCTCCTCCGACGGGGTCGGCTTGGCAGTGACCGACGGGGTGGTGGACGGGTCGCTCGCCGACGTGGTGTCCGGGTCGGCCGCGAGGGTGGAGACGATCCAGATGATCGCGATGATCACAGCGACCAGCATCACGATCACGACGATGTTGAACGGCTTCTTGTACCAGGGCCTCTGGTCTTCGTCCTCGTCGTAACGGTCGTAGGGGTCCTGGTAGCGGGGCGGGGGACCGTCGGGACCGGGACCGCCCGGGCCGCCCTGCATGCCGACGAAGTTCTGAGTGGGCGAGGGCACCGGGTCCATGACCGACGTCGCGGTCGCGTCACCGGGCGCGGCGGCTACGACGGTGGTGGCATCGGCGTCCGGGTCGGCAGCGGCACCTTGGCCGACGATCGCGGTGGTGAACGCGGCGGCGTCGGCGTAGCGGAGAGCAGGATCCTTCTGCAGGCTTCGCATCACGATCGCGGCCAGCTCGGCGGGGACGTGGTCGGGCAGCGGGGGGACCGGGTCGTGCAGATGGGCGATCGCGGTCGCGACCGGGGTCTCCTTCTGGAACGGCCGGTAGCCGGCCAGGCATTCGAAGGCGACCACGCCGAGGGAGTAGACGTCGGAGGCCGGGGTGGCCTTCTCGCCACGGGCCTGCTCGGGGCTCAGGTATTGCGGGGTGCCCATCACCTGGCCGGTGCCGGTGATCCCGGTCGACGCCTGGGCGCGGGCGATGCCGAAGTCGGTGACCTTCACCTTCCGTGCCGGGGTGACCAGCAGGTTGGCGGGCTTCACGTCGCGGTGCACGATGCCGGCCCGGTGCGCCGCGGCCAGGGCGTCGCCGGCCTGACCGAGCAGGTCGCGTACGACCTCGGGGGCCAGGGGACGACCGTCTCGGAGCAGCTCGGAGAGCGGCTTGTGGTCGACCAGCTCCATCACCAGGAAAGGCCGCATCAGACCGGACGCGGTCGGCATCTCGCCGACGTCGTAGACGGCCACCACGTTGGGGTGGTGGAGCGCGGCGGCGTGCTTCGCCTCGGACTCGAAGCGGGAGCGGCCGATCGGGTCCTCGGCGTGCTCGGGCTTGAGGAGCTTGATCGCGACCTCGCGGTTGAGGGTCGTGTCGGTCGCCCGCCACACCTCGCCCATCCCGCCGGTCCCGATGAGCTCGTGGAATACGTAACGACTCATGAGATCGCTGCCTCCATCATGGCCTTCGCGATTGGTCCGCCCAGCCGTCCGCCGGCGATCTCGCTGCGTTCGGTGCCGCTCTTCTGGACCATCACGGCGACCGCGATGGACGGGTTCTCCGCCGGGGCGAACGAGGTGAACCAGGCGTACGGAGGTCGGTCCGGGGTGGTCTGCGCGGTGCCGGTCTTGCCGGCGACGCTCACGCCATCGATCGCAGCCGCCGTGGCGGTGCCGTTCTCGACGGTGCTGACCATCATGTCGGTCAGGATCTCGGCGGTGTCCTGCGAGACCGCGGGCTGGTTGTCGATCGCCGTCGGGTTGCCCTGGTCGATGACGTCGAGCGAGGAGGAGGTGACCCGGTCGACGAGGTAGGGCTTCATGACCTCGCCACCGTTGGCGATGCCCGCCGAGACCATCGCCATCTGGAGCGGGGTCGCGATCACGTCCTGCTGACCGATGGCGGCACGGGCCTGCTTGGCCTTGTCGCCACCGTTGTCGGGGTACTTGCTGACGGCCAGAGGACCGAGGTCGTCGAGGTAGTCCTGGCCGAAGCCGAACCCCTCGGCCTGGTCCTGCATCTGCTCGTCGGTGAGCTCCATCCCGAGCTGGCCGAAGGCGGTGTTGCACGAGACCTCGAGCGCCCGGGTCAGGGTGATCTGCTCTCCGCCGCAGCTGCTGCCGTTGAGGTTGGGCAGGTTGACGTCGGTGCCGGGGAGGTCGAGCGAGGCGCCGCCGTAGACCATGCTGTCGCCGTCCATGCCGAGGTCCTCGATCGCCGCGGCGGCGGTGACCAGCTTGAAGGTCGAGCCTGGCGGCAGCGCGGTCTGGATCGAGCGGTTGAGCAGCGGCTCGTCCTCGTCCTTCGAGAGCTGGTTGTACGACTTCTGCGCTGCGGTGATGTCGTTGTTCGCCAGCCGGTCCGGGTTGTAGGTCGGCGTGGAGGCCATCGCCAGGACCTTGCCGGTACTCGGCTCGATCGCCACCGCGGCCGCCTGGACGTCCTCGCCGAGGGCGGTCAGGCCCTCGTACGCAGCGTCCTGGACCTTCGGGTCGATGGTGAGCTCGACGTTGCCACCGGCCGGCTCGGAGTTGGTGACGAGGTCGACGAGACGGTTGGTGAAGAGCTTGTTGTCCTTGCCCGACAGCACCGAGTCCTGGGTGCGCTCGATGCCGGTCTGGCCGTAGGAGTAGGACATGAAACCCGTGATCGGGGCGTACTTCTTGCCGCCGGGGTAGGTGCGCTGCCACTCGAACTTGGTGTCGCTCGGCACGCTGGTGGCGACCGCCTTCTTGCCGACCAGGATGTCGCCGCGCTGCTGCGAGTAGGCCTCCTCGGTGACTCGTCGGTTGTCGGCGCGGTCGTTGTACCAGTTGGCCTTGAAGAACTGGACGTACGTCACGTTCAGCATCAGTGCCACGAACAGGATCAGGCAGCCGACGCTCAGCGTGCGGATAGGGCGGTTCATCTGTTCAGCGCCCCTTTGTCGAGCTTGACGATCTGGGTCTCCTCAGCGGCGAGGTCTTCATCGGACGGTGCTGTCGGCAGTGGACGGCGGGACTGGTCCGAGACGCGCAACAGCAGGGCCACGATCACCCAGTTGGCGACCAGCGAAGATCCACCATACGAGAGGAACGGTGTGGTCAGACCAGTCAGCGGGATCAGCCCGGTCACGCCACCGACGACCACGAAGGTCTGCAGGGCGATCGAGGTGGCCAGGCCGACGGAGAGCAGCTTGCCGAAGTCGTCGCGGGCCACGATCGCAGTGCGGAGGCCGCGCTCGACGATCAGGCCGTAGCACAGCAGCAGCGCGAGGATCGCGGTCAGACCGAGCTCCTCACCGATCGCCGGGATGATGAAGTCGGAGTTGGCGTAGGGGATCCGCCAGGGCTCGCCGGAGCCGAAGCCGCGCCCGATCATGCCGCCCCAAGCCATCCCGAACAGCCCCTGGACCAGTTGTTCGGAGGAGGTGCCGTTGACGGCCTCCGGGTAGTAGTCGAACGGGTTCAGCCAGGTCAGCACACGGACCCGGACGTGGCTGAAGAGGCTGATCGCGGCGAAGACGCCGCCGGCAAAGAGCAGGCCGCCGACGACGATCCAGCCCTTTCGCTCGGTCGCGACATACAACGTCACCACGAAGAGGCCGTAGAAGAGCAGGCTGGAGCCGAGGTCGCGCTGGAGCACCAGGATCGCGAGGCTGATCGCCCACATCATCAGCAGCGGACCGAGGTCGCGTGCGCGCGGCAGGTCGATGCCGGCGAACCGGCGTCCGGCCAGCGCGAGGGCGTCGCGGTGGACCGCCAGATAGCCGGCGAAGCAGATCACCAGCAGCACCTTGGCGACCTCGCCGGGCTGGAAGCTCACCGGGCCGAGCCTGATCCAGATTCGAGCGCCGTTGATCTCATTGCCGATGAACGGGAGCATCGGCAGGATCAGCATCACGACCGCGGCGAAACCCGCGGTGTAGGTGAACCGCTGCAGCATGCGGTGGTCGGGGACCAGGAAGAGCGTGACGAGGAACAGCACCACGCCCAGCGTCATCCAGGTGAGCTGCTGGCCGGCGAAGTCAGCGTTCTCAGCGGCCGGGCGGCTCAGGTCGAGCCGGTGGATGACCGCCAGACCGACGCCGTTGAGCATCGCCACCAGTGGAAGCAGCACCGGGTCGGCGTACGGAGCCATCAGGCGTACGCCGATGTGGGCCGCCACCAGGAGCAGGACCAGCCACGTACCGTAGCCGACGATGTCGACCGGGATCTTCCCCTCGACCCCGAGGCCGACCGCGACGTAAGCTCCGATCCCGACCGCCAGGGCGATGATCAGTAGAACCAGCTCGGCCCCTCGGCGTGACCGATGGACGAACACAGGCGTCGAGCTGGCCGGCGTAAAACCGCTCATGACCCACTGCCCGAGTCGGCGGCACTCTGGTCGGCCAGCGACTGCACCTTCTCCTGGGCGCCGGCCAGGTCCTTGCTGTGGATGCCGTCCTCGAGCTGGTTCTGGTAGGTCTCGGCCAGGTCGGCGACCTCCAGGTCAGAGGTCTGGTAGGGCTCGGACAGATCGAAGCCGATCATCGTGGTGGGTACGCCACGGAAGATCGTGACGTTGCCCTCCTGCTCTCCGATGTACCACTGGTTCTGCGACCAGACGAACCCGGTCGCGACCGCGATCCAGACGACGCCGAGAAACGTCATCAGTCCGAAGGCCCACCGCAGCTTCAGGTGCTTGGTCGGCGGCTGGAGGGCGTAGCGCATCTCCTCCGGGTCGGCGGCGATCGCGCCGTCGGGGATCTCCTCGTCGATCGGGTCCAGCTCGCCGGTGTCACCCATCCGGTGACCGCGGAACAGGGCGGTCATCTGGCCGGTCTTGGTGGTCCTCCGCTTGAGCTCAGCCGCCGCACCCACCATCTGGGCTTCGAGGCCCGCGGAAGGCATGGTGTCGCTGGGCACGACATCGGCGACCACGCAGGTCACGTTGTCGGTGCTGCCGGAGTCGAGAGAGACCCGGACAAGCTCGACTGCTGCGAACTCGGGCGTTCCGGTGGCCAGGATGTCGGCGATCCGCGGATCGTCGACGTAACCGCAGACACCGTCGCTGCAGAACATCAGCCGGTCGCCCGCGGCGAGGTCGACGATGAACAGGTCGGGCTCGAGCTCCCGGGTCCCGTCGAGGGCCTTGAGGATCAGGTTGCGGTGGGGATGGGTCTTGGCCTCGTCCTCGGTGATCCGCCCCTCGTCGAGAAGCGTCTGCACGAAGGTGTGGTCGTGGGTGACCTGGTGGATCGCGCCGTTGCGGAGGAGGTAGGCGCGGCTGTCGCCAACGTGGCCGACGGTCAGCTTGGCGCCGTCGAAGAAGCCGACGGTCGAGGTCGTGCTCGTGCCGTTGAGCGTCGGGTCGTGGTCGACCAGGTGGCCGATCTCGTCGTGGGCCATGTGCAGCGCGTGGGAGACCAGACCGATCAGGTCGTCGTCGACCAGCCCGAGGGCCGGCTCCTCGTCGAGCTTGCGCAGCTGCTGGACGGCGGTGCTGGAGGCGATGTCGCCGCGGGCAGCGCCGCCGACACCGTCGCAGACGGTCAACAGCCAGGGGCCGGCGTACCCGCTGTCCTGGTTGTCCTTGCGCACCCGGCCGACGTCGGAGACCGCCGCGAACTCGAGGCGGAAGGGTCGGCCATCGGCAGGGCCGGGGTTCGGCGCGGGGTCAGGGGTTGGATCGGTCGCAGCGGTCACTTGCGCAACTCCAGGATTGTCTTACCGATGCGCACCTGGGTCCCGAGAGAGATGGCTGTCGGCTGATTGATCCGGACGGACCCGATGTAGGTGCCGTTGGTCGATCCGAGATCCTCCACGAACCACTGGTCGCCGGAGACGGCGATCCTGGCGTGGCGGGTGGAGGCGTAGTCGTCGTCGAGGATGATCGCGGCATCGCTGCCGCGGCCGATGACGATGGGGGCCTGCGAGAGCGGCACGGTCACACCGGCGTTGGAGCCCGTGGTGACGGCGACATGCGTGGGTACGCCGCGCCTCGGCGCTCTCGCCGCAGGGGCCTTGCCGCGAGCCGGCGGTGCTGTCGGCTGGCCGGCGGAGGCGTTGGTGACCCGCGCCCCGAACATGTCGGAGCGGATCACCGACAGCGCGGCCAGCACGAAGATCCACAGGATCGCCAGATAAGCGACCCGGATCAGAAACAGAGTCAGCTCGCTCAACGGCGTTCCTCCACGATGTGGCTGGTGATGACGGTGGTGCCGATGCGCACCTGAGAGCCGTCGTCCAAGGTGGCACTCGCCATCTTCTGCCCGTTGACCAGCATGCCGTTGGTCGAGCCGAGGTCATAGACCTCGACACGTACGCGGTCGCCGGCCGGGTTCGAGCGGAACTCGATGTGGCGGCGGCTGATGCCAGGGTCGTTGATGCGCAGATCGGCGTCGGTGCCTCGGCCCACGACGAGGTTGCCGTGAAGCGGGTGCCGGGTGCCGTTGATCTCCAGGTAGGCCTGCGCGCGGCTGACCTGGGTGTCGCTCATGTCGGCGCCGGAGACGGCGGCCTGGGCGCGGCTGCGCACCCGGAACCGGCCGATGGTCAGGTCCTTCGCCTCGCCGAACTCGATGCTCACCCGGCCCGGGAAGACGAACCCCTGCGCCTCGGCGTGGTCCATCAGCTGGCGCTTCAGCTCTTCCTTGAGATGGGGCCCGTAGGACTCCAGCTTGCCCAGGTCGCTGGCGGACAGCTCCACGAAGAAGTCATTGGGGACCAGGCGACGCTGGCGGCTGAGCACCTGGGCGTTGTTGTCGATCTCGCGCTGGAGCGCGGCGACGATCTCCACCGACTTCACCTCGGACCGGAACGCCTTGGCGAAAGCACCCGAGATGAACTGCTCCAGCTTCTGCTCGAACTTCTGCAGGCCGCTCACGTCGATGCTCTCCTCTCAGGTGCCGGTTGGGCCGGTCGGGTCGGGTGGGGTGGTCAGTCGCGTACGGGCACAGCGGTGCCCCCGGATTCGGCCCGATCGTATCGGTGCACCCTAGGGGATCTGCCACTTCCCGCATTCTGCGCGGTTTCGATCCTCCCACGATCCGGTGACCGCCAGCGTCAAGGCGGGCGGGGTGCCGTCGTTTTGGGGCGGTGGGCGCGCGTGGGCTAACGTTTCCTCTGCTGCACGCGCGAGTGGCGGAATAGGCAGACGCGCACGGTTCAGGTCCGTGTGTCCGAAAGGACGTGGGGGTTCAACTCCCCCCTCGCGCACGTGAGTAGCCCCAGGGATGACCTGGGGCTCTACTCATTTCTGAAGGTAGTCCGAACGCATCCCTCTGCGGTGGGACGCGTCACGCCGGATCGTCGTCAGCACGCTCTTCCCGTGGGTCGGTCGACAAAGTGCCCGAGGCGAGCGCCTTATGGATCACTTCGACGACGACGGCGGCCAGCTCGGAGGCGCGGGCAGGATCCTCGTCGAGCATGATCAGCCAGGCGAACATCGGTCCGAGCAGCAGCACGTGGAGCACCACGGGATCCGGTCGATGCGTCAGCTCGCCGCGGACGACGGCACGGTCGATGAGCGCGGCGACGTTGGAGCGCTCGACGGCGAGGAACGTCCGCTCGAACCGTTCGGCGAGGGCGGGGTCGGCATACACGTCCGCGAGCAGGCCGGCCATGACGCCGGCCGAGGACTCGGCGAGCTGGTCCGCGATCTGCGTCGTCAGTGCCAGGAGATCACCCTTGAGTGAGCCGGTGTCCGCAGCAGCCTGGTCGCGAGCGTCGTGCAGAAGGACGCTGAACGTCATCTCCTGCTTCGTCGCGTATCGCCGGTAGATGGCGGCTTTGCCCACGCCGGCTCGAGTCGCCACCGCGTCGACGGTCAGCGATGGGTAGTCGCGTTCGGACAGCAGTTCTCGAACGGCTTTCGCGATCGCGCGGTCGACTCGGTGCTCGCGGGGTCGGCCCATCTGTGCTGCGGTTGCCATTCCACCACTATACGGTACGGTCAGTATCGGAACTATTCGTCTCGTATAGGAGCCCGAAGATGCCCGAAGCAAGCACCAAGAACCGGAGAACTGCGGCACGAAGGAGGCTGAGCGCGGTCGAGATCGTGGGTCCGGTCGGCCTGGGCGGGCTGGGGCTGCTGCACGCGGCATGGGCACTCGGGTGGCGATGGCCGGGCGGCTCCGACGAAGCCTGGGCGGAGCGGCTCGGCGGCACTACCGAGATGCCGACCGACGCCGAGACCTGGATGATGGCTCTGGTCCTCATCGGCGGATCCGGCGTGGTGGCGGCCTCGAGCTCGGACACTCTGCGGCCACCTCTGGTGCGCCGCCTGGTCCGGTTTGCGGCCTGGGGCGGGTCGGCGGCCCTCATCGGCCGCGCCCTCTACTTCCTGCCGCAGGACCTCGCAGGCGATCCAGGGATCTTCGACAAGCTCGACCTGACCGTGTATGCGCCTCTGTCGGCGACGCTGGGCATCTGCATCGCGACGAGCCTGCGACGATCCACCCGCCGGGCAGTGACCAAGGGGGACTGAAAGGCCGGCCTATTCCTGGCGGGGGAGGTGCGCGGTTCGGGCTCTGAGGTGTGCGCGTTCGCCCTGCCCGCCGAAGAGACTCAGGATCTCGACGTCTCCCTTGCCGGTCGATCCGAACCAGTGTGGTTGTTGAGTGTCGAATTCGGCGACCTCTCCTGGGCCGAGAGTGAGGTCGTAGTCGCCGAGGATCAGGCGGAGCCGGCCGGTCAGCACGTAGAGCCATTCGTAGCCGGGGTGGGTGCGGGTGGAAGGGGCGGACTCGCTGGCGGGAATGGTGAGCTTGTAGGCCTTCGGTTCGCCCTGGTTTCTGGACAACGGGACGATGACTCGACCGCCGGTTCGCTGGGCTTTCTGGGGCATCCTCGGATCGACGATGCGCGGCGCGGCGACGATCTCGTCGAGCGGTACGCCCATGGCTGCAGCGATGGGCAGCAACAGCTCCAGGCTTGGTTTGCGTTGTCCGTTCTCCAGTCGGGACAGGGTGCTCTTGGAGATACCCGTGGTGTGGCTGAGATCCCCTAGGGAAAGGCTCTTCTTCTCTCTGAGCTGACGCAACCGGACGCCGACCTGGCTGAGGGTGGCATCGATGGCGGGATGAGTGGCCATGACTCCATCCCATCAGTTCGTTCCACTTTCGGCAACGAAAGTTGCTGATTCGGACGTGGGTTGGTGATCTTCGATCTCGGAGGTGATGGCTATGGAGAACCATCGAGATGTTGTGATCGTCGGTGCCGGCGCGGCCGGTCTGTCGGAGGCGCTCGTGTTGACGCGTGCGCGGGCCGACGTGCTGGTGATCGAGGACGCGACCCGGAGCGAGGGCTGCTCATGAGTGCCGTTTCTGCCCCGGCCCCTGCTCGGGCGAGTGTGCTGCCGCTGGGTGTGTATCTGCTCGCGTTCAGCCTCTTCGCCATGGGCAGTGCCGAGTTCCTCCTCGCCGGGGTGCTCCCCGCCGTCGCTGCCGATATCGACGTCAGCATCGCCACGGTCGGCTGGCTCATCACCGCATTCGCCATCGGAGTGGTCATCGGCGGCCCACCCTTCGCGGTCATCAGCCTGCGCTGGCCCCGCCGGACCGCTCTCGTGCTGACCCAGATCGTATTCGCCGCCTGCATCGCCGTCGGACTGATCGTCGGCACCTACCCCGCGCTGCTCGTCACGCGGTTCCTCGCCGGACTCGCCTACGCAGGTTTCTTCGCCGTCGCGGCAGTCACCGCCGTCAGCATGGTCCCGCCGGAGCGCGCGGCCCGTGCGTCTGGTGTGGTCGTCAGCGGACTCAGTCTGGCGATGATCCTCGGCGGTCCCGCCGGAACGCTGATCGCATACAACACCCGCTGGCAGGGTGGGTTCTGGCTGGTCGTAGTGCTGACACTCGTCGGCGCAGCCGCCGTGGTCGCAGCGATGCCTCGTACCGCTGCAGTGGAGCGACCCTCGGTGAGGCGAGAGCTCCGTACGTTGCGGCGACCGCGCCTCTGGCTCGTCTACGCGGTCACTCTGCTCACCACCGCGGCCTACATGGTCACCTTCAACTACCTGGCCGAAATCCTGATCAACGTCACCCGAATCCCCGATGCCTGGATCGCCGCCGTGCTCGTCCTCTTCGGTGTCGGCGCCTACATCGGACTCGCTGTCGGGGGCCGGATCTCCGATCGGCGCCCCCACTTCACGATGATCGTCGGATCCACAGGGATAGTCATCTGTTCCGTGCTCATCGCATCCCTTGCCACGCAGGCGCTCGCCGTCGTCCCGCTCGTGTTCCTGCTCGGAGTAGCCGGCTTCGTGATCAACCCAGCCCTCTACGGACGCGTCTTCGCTCTCGCCGCCAGCGCTCCGACCCTGGCCGGAGCCACCACCGTGTCCGCGTTCCAGCTCGGAATCAGCTTCGTTCCCCTCATGGCCGGCGTCGTACTCAACGCTGGTGCGTCCATCACGACCGTGGCCTGGATCGGCGCCGCGCTCGCTGCCATCACAGTCCCGCTCGTCCTCATCGAACGCAGCGCGACACGGGCGGGATGACGGGCCGCGAACAACGACCTCGCTATCGACCTGACGATCCGATCATCAGTCGTCGGGTGCGCGCCGGCGCCGTCGTCGGGAGCGTGGAGAGGACGTCGTCGAGAGTCACCTGGGCGAGGCTGCGTCGCCAGGCCTCGTGGGCGTCGGCCATCTTCTCGGCGAGGATGCAGGTGCTTCGACAGTCTTCGGACGGGAGCGCTCCTCGTCCTTGCTGGCGGATCTCGCGACACTCGTACGGCACGGACTCGCCGTCGACTGCCTCGACGATCTCCAGCAGTGTGATCTGCGTGGCAGGCCGCGCGAGTCGATACCCCCCGCGTGGGCCGGTGGTGGCGGCCAGCACGCCGCTCTTCACCAGCGCCTTGAGCTGCTTGGCCAGATAGGGCGCGGGAAGATCGAAGTATTCGGCCAGTTGCGCGGTCGAGACGCTGGTGCCGGGGTCGAGCTGCGCCAGGCTCGTGGCGCAGTGCAGGACCCACTCGGTGCTCAACGGCAGCTTCATGCCTTCATCGTATCATCGATATTGTGGACCTTTGATGTCGATGATAGCGTCGCAGAGATCCATCCATCGAAGAGGGAGTTGTCATGCGCATTGCGGTTGCTGGAGCGACGGGGAACATCGGGTCACTGGCGGTGACGGCGCTCGAGCGTGGCGGTCACGAGGTCACGCGGATGAGCCGTTCGTCGGGGGTCGACCTGTCGACCGGTGAAGGGCTCGATGAGGCGCTGGTCGGGGTCGAGGCGGTCCTCGACGTCACCAACGCGCCGGCTGCGGACGAGGCCGAGACCGTGTCGTTCTTCACCACGACGACCAGCAATCTGCTGGCCGCCGAGCAGCGACACGGCGTTCGGCACCACGTGCTGCTCTCGATCGTCGGCATCGACCGGGTCGAGGGAAACGCTCACTACGCAGGCAAGAGGGCGCAGGAGCGGCTGGTCTCCGCGGGCGCGGTGCCCTGGACCATCGTGCCGGCCACTCAGTTCCATGACTTTGCCGCGATGGTGGCCGGCTGGACCGAGCGCGACGGTGTGGCCACCATCGCGCCGCTGCTCGTGCAGCCAGTTGCGCCCGCCGACGTGGCCGATCTGCTCGCGCAGGTCGTTGCCGGAGAACCCCAGGGACGCCACCTCGACGTCGCCGGGCCCGACCCGCACGACCTGGTTGACATGGCCCGCCGTACGCACCAGGCGCGCGGCCAAGACGTTCGGCTGGTGCCAACCTGGTCGGGGATCTTCAGCTCGGCCATGGCCGGCGACGTACTGCTGCCCGGAGCGGACGCCCTCATCGCCCCGACATCCTTCGACGAGTGGCTCGCTGAGGAACAGTGACATCGGCAGGCACCATCGGCTTCAGCGCCTCGAGCAGCAGCCCGGCGGCCGGTGACTGGTGCACGGCCTGGGCGGCCAGGCCGGCGCTGACCGTGACCGGCGACCCCTGGCTATCGACGAGGATCGGGCTGCCGGGCGGTGACACGGCCTTGGGCATGATCGGGTGGCCGAGATCGTGGGCGCTGAGGTCGAGGGCGAGCGCCGGGTCTGCGACCTGCGCTCCGATCGTCAGCCGGATGCCGGCGCTACGCGCGACACGTTCGAGCTTGCTGCGCGCGGAGGCGCCCGAGTCGAGGACGATGAGGCGCTTGCCGATGAGGGCGCTGATCGAGACCTGCCCACGGTTGTCCGGGGGCAGCGCGACCGCGCAGAGGGGGTCCCGCGTCCAGTGCCTGAACAGCGGGGACGGCTCAGCGGTGACGAGATAGCCGACGTCCAGCTCGCCATGCTCGAGGGCACGCTCGAGGTCGGATGACGGCGCCGAGGTGATGGTCAGCTCGATATCCGGATAGCGCGTGCTGAACCGGGCGAGGAACTCCGGCAGATCCTCGTGTGCGGCACCGGCGATGATGCCGAGCCGCACCGTGCCGCGGTGGAGGCCGGCGACCTCGTCGACCACCTGAGGCAGTGACCGCATGTGTGCGAGTGCGGCCCGGGCCACCGGCAGGGCGGCCGATCCGGCGGCGGTGAGCGTCACCCGCCGGCTGGTGCGGACGAAGAGCGTCTGACCGAGCTCCCGCTCCAGCTCGCGTACGCGCGTGCTCACCGTCGACTGGGAGAGCTCGAGGTCCGCGGACGCCGAGCTGAAGGAGAGTCGTTCGGCGACGGCCACGAAAGCGGAGAGCTTGGCTGCATCCATCGGGTACAACGATAGTACGAATGTCGGCTATCGATACACCGCATTGATGGATACAACGGATGCATGACCAAGAAGACCGATCCGGCAGACCCGATCGCCATGGTGGCGTTCCACTCCGCGCTCCGTCGCGACCTGCGGCGTACGCGCCTGATCCTCGAGACCGACGTGTCCCGTGCCCGCAAGGCGAGGCTGGGCCGGCACCTTCTCTGGATGATCGAGCAGCTTCGTTGGCACCACGAGGGCGAGGACATCGAGCTGTGGCCGTTCCTCGGCCAGCGCGACCCCCAGCTCCGTCAGGCGCTGGGTGAGATGCAGTCCGAGCACGAGGCCATCGACCGACCGCTCGCGGCGCTCGAGAGCGCAGCTCGTGGCCTTGTCACGGGCTGGGGCGACGGCGGTGCCGTCATCGCAGCGCTGGACGATCTCGAGGGGCCGCTCCTCGAACATCTGCGCCACGAGGAGGAGCAGCTCCTGCCGCAGGTGACGCGCCTGATGACGCAACACGAGTGGGACGACTTCCAGCAGCGGGCATGGATCCGCGGGAACACCCTCCCCCAAGCGGCACGCTTCATCGCCTGGCTGGTCGACCGAGCCGACTGGACGCCTGACCAGGTACGCCGGCTCGGGCTGCCGTGGCTGGCGTATGCGCTCGCCGTCAAGCCTCTGTGCGACCTCGGCCGAGCGGTCTTCGGGAGTCCATGGCGACGCACCGCCGCCGCAGCCGTGGGCCCGCTCGTGGCCGATGACTACGGGCTCGTACGGTGAGGCTCGTCGTGTTCGGAGCGACCGGAGCGACCGGCCACCGGCTGGTCGCGCAGGCGCTGCAGCGTGGGCACGAGATCACCGCGATCGTCCGCGACCCGGCTCGCCTCGACGTCGCACCGCAGGCCCGACTGACCGTCACGACCCTCGCGGATCTGACCGATGTCGAGGCCGTTGCTGCACACGTCTCGGGACATGACGCGGTCCTCTCCACGCTCGGTGCCCGAACGCAGCGCCAAGCGAGGACGACGCCGGTGGCCGGGCCGGCGACGAGTGCGATCACCGCGGCAATGAGAGTGACGGGCACCACCAGGCTGATCGCGCTCAGCGCAGCGCCCGTCGGTCCTCCCGCCGAAGAGGAAAGTCGCCTCACCCGCACGGTGGTGCTGCCGTTGGTGCGATTCGCCTACCGTCACTCGTACGCCGACCTCCGCGCGATGGAGGACCTGCTCAGCACCAGCGACCTGGCGTGGACCGTGATCCGACCGCCGATGCTGACAGACGCGCCCGGCGCCGGCCGATACCGCGCGGCCATCGGCGACAACATCGGTGGAGGGTCGTCGATCACTCGAAGCGATCTCGCGACCGCGATGCTCGACATGCTGGAAGAGCCGGAGACGATCCGCCGCGTCGTGGGGGTCGCCTCGTAGCGCCGGGCGATCGTGTCGGTCCGGGTCGAGCAATGCTGGCCGGGGCGCTAGAAGACCTGCGACCAGTGCCGCCGCAAACGCCCATCCGTCTGCAGCTAGACGTCGCCGCGCCGTGGCACAGTTGGCGCTGTGATCACTGCTGCCGGCTTGGCCGACGTCCTGCCGCAGGGCTTTGTCGAGGTCGTGGTGGCGGGTGAGGCGCGACCGGTGTTCGGACTGGAGATCACCGAGGTCGGTGAGCAGGCTGCGGCCGGACGTGGCGAGCTGGTGACGGTGGTCGGGGCCACGGAGGCGAGCCAGGTGCTGGCGATCATCTCGGCCTGCGCCGAGGCCTCGGGCCTGCTCCTGCGCCGCTCGCTGGCTGACGACGCAGACGTCGCCCGGCGCTGCGCCGAGGCCGGCCTGCCGTTGCTCGGGATGGTCGAAGGGGCGTCGCTGAGCTCGGTGGTCGCCGTCGTCCGCTCGGCCATCGAAGCCTCCTCGGCGCCCGCCCGGGGATCGGCCGACCACCTCCACGACGATCTCTTCGACGTCGCCGACCGGATCAGCTCGCTGCTGGACGCTCCGGTGACGATCGAGGACGCGAGCTCGCACGTACTGGCCTACTCCCGTGGTCAGTCCGACATCGACGATGCCCGGACGGCGACCATCGTCGGCCGCCGGGTGCCTCGCGAGGTGCGCGACCACTTCCGCTCGCTGGGCGTCTTCCGGCGGATGGCCCGGTCCGACGCCCCCTTCTTCGTGCCCGCAGGCGCCGGCGGCGTCAAGGCGCGCTACGTCGTCCCGGTCCGTGCCGGCGGCGAGTGGCTGGGATCGATCTGGGCGATCGCCGCGAACCCGCTCTCCCCCGGGCACGAACGTGAGCTGGACGCGGCCACCGAGCTCGTCGCCCTCTCTCTGCTCCGGCTGCGCGCTCAGGCCGAGCTCCACCAGCAGGTCCAGCTCGACCAGGTCCGGTCCCTGGTGCGCGGGGCGGCGACCGAGCAGCCGGAGTGGCTCGAGGACGGTCCGTGGCGGGTGGCCGTCCTGGCCGGCCCGGCAGACCTGCAGGCGGAGGCCCGCTGCCAGCTGTGGCAGGCGCTCTGCCGTCGGCGTGGCTGGCGTAGGCCGGTGGTCGCCGATCTCGATGACCACGTATACGCCGTGCTCCGCGTCGGAGCCTCAGGTCCTGGAGCGGACGGCTGGCTCGCCGACCTGGTCCGTGGCGAGGGTCGGACGAACGCCGCGGTGCGGATGTACGTGGGCACCGCCGTCGCCGCTCCACGCGAGCTCGAGGACTCGCGGTCGACCGCCGCGGAGATCGCCGCTTCCGGACGCGGCGGCGCTACCGTCGTCACCGTCGCCGAGGGGTGGCCGGCGGTCGTGCTGGCGCGGGCAGTTCAGGGACAGGAGAGCCGTCCGCTCGTCTCGCCGCTCACGGAGCTGCTCGACGACGACAGCACGACCTTCCTGATCGACACGCTCGAGGCGATGATCGACTTCTGGGGCGAGCCGAAGCGGGCCGCCCGGTCGCTCGCGGTGCATCCGAACACCGTCAGGAACCGGGCGGCCCGCATCGTCGAGCTGTGCCCGATCGACCTCGAGGACCCCGAGCAGCGGCTCGCGCTCCGTCTGGAGATCGCCCGACTCCGAGCGCGAGACGGCCGTGAAGGATGAATCGCGTTCAGCGCAACGGGTCGACGGCGCGGAGCTGCTCGGGGCGTACGCCTGAGACGATCTGCTCGGCCAGCAACCGTCCGGTCACCGGGCCGAGGGTGACGCCCCACATCCCGTGACCTCCGGCGATGAAGACCCGCGGGTCCCGGGAGGCGCCGATCAGCGGCAGGCCGTCCGAGGTGCAGGGCCGCGCGCCGACCCACTCGTCCTCGCGCTGGTCCAGATGTGCCCCCTCGAGCAGGGTCCGGGCCGCCCCCACGAGAGCGTCGATCCGGCGAGGGTCGCGCGGTGCGTCGGCGTCGCGGAACTCCATCATGCCGGCGATCCGCAGCCGGTCGCCGACGGGAGTGCAGGCCAGCCGCTGGGTCGGGAAGTACACCGGGCCGCGCGGGACGTCGTCGACCTTCACCGTGAAGGAGTAGCCGCGGCCGGCCTGGACGATGCGCCGGACACCGAACTGCCGTCCGTGGGCTCCGATCCAGGCGCCGGTCGCGACGACGACCGCGTCGTAGGGCTCGCCGGCGATGACGACCTCGCGATCGCTCGACCGGATCCCCTCGACCGGGGTCCCGGTCACCAGCCGTCCACCCCGCTTCTGGACCGAGTCCGCGATCGCGTGCACGTACGCGGCGGGATCGATGAACCGCTCGCCGTGGATCCGGATGGCGGTCGCGATGCTCCCGGCGAGGGCGGGCTCCTCGGCCCGTGCCCGGTCACCGTCGACCACCTCGAAGTCCACCCGCTGACCGCACGCTTCGATGTGCTCGAACTCGTCCAGCAGCGCGCGGCTGTCCTCGACGCTCCGGAACGCGGCGGTGAACGGGCTCGCCGCCTGGGTCCGCGCCTCGACCCCACCTCGCTCGAGCTCTTCGTACGCAGCCAGCGCGTCGTTGTTGAGCGGGATCAGTGCCCGCATCGCCTGCTGCCAGCGCGCGGGGGTGCAGTTGCGGGCGAACTGGGCGAGGAACCGCAGGAGCCGGGGGTTTGCGGTGGGCGGCACGTAGACCGGTGACGACGGGCTGAGGACTGCGCGCAGGCCGTACTGCAGGACCGATGGCTCGGGAAGGGGCACCGCGATGCTCGGCGTCAGCCAGCCGGCGTTGCCCCAGCTCGACCCGGCAGCGACGCCGTCGCGATCGACGACGGTGACGTCGACGCCGGACTCCTGGAGGTACCACGCGGTGGACAGACCGACCATGCCGGCGCCGACGACGGCGACTCGGCGCGGCGAAGAGGTGCGAGCGGCTGAGTTCATGGGTTCATCGTCGCCGCCCGGGCCGGCGAGGCCGCTGCCCGTTCGCGACAACTCGAAGCCCGTCGATTGTGTCCAGAGCCCAACGGACGACGCCCGGCCGAACCATCGATGTCACAGCTTCGGCAGGTGCACCGTCACAAGGTCTGAAGGTATCCGCTCACTGTCCGAAACTTTGGAGACATCATGAACATCGCCCTCTGGGTCGTTGCCGGCGTATTCGGCGTCGCCTACACCACCGGCGGCATCATCAAGCTGACGATGCCCTACGAGAAGTACGCAGCCAAGCTGCACTGGCCCGAGGACTTCACGCCCGGCAACGTGCGGTTCATGGGCATGCTCGAGGTACTGGGTGGCATCGGGCTGGTGGTGCCTGCACTGGTCGGCGTGGCGCCGATCCTCGTACCGATCGCGGCGTCGGGTTTGGCGCTCTACATGGCGGGAGCGACCACCGAACGGCTGCGGCGCGGTGAAAAGGAGCTCGTCGTGGACCTGCTCTTCCTGGCCGCGATGCTCTTCGTCGCATGGGGGCGTTTCGGGCTCGAACCGTTCTAGCGACGAGCCGGTCCGATGACGCACCAAGGGCCTGTCCGGGAGCTGGCTTCGCGCCATGCTCCGGGACAGGCCCTTGTATCTGGGTCCGGTCGGTGAACCGTCAGAGGTCGCGCTTGACCTCGTCCGGTCGCGGAACATCGGGGCTGCGTCGCAGGTTGACGATGGCCAGTGCCAGGCCACCCCAGATGATCAGCATCGCGACGAGCATCATGACGATGGCTCCACCACTCATGACTCTGCTCCCTTCTTGTTGAAGTGAACCTCGGACAGGGTCTCCGGGTCCCGCCACTTGGCCTGAGCGGCCAGGAAGCCGAAGACGATGACGGCGCCGGCAGCGCCCCAGCCGAAGACGCCGAGCATCCAGGCCGGGTAGCCCTCGTACGGCGTCTTCACGTCCTCCCAGAAGGAGAGACCGAGAACCAGGACCAGGCCGATCGGGGCGACGATGCTGACCAGGACCCGCCACCACGCACCGACGACGATCGAGCTGCCGTCGGACAGGTGGTCGCTGAAGGTCGGCAGCACGCGCAGCCCCCAGCTCAGGACCAGCATCGAGATCACGGCGACCAGCAGGATGCCGAACTGGTTGATGAAGTGGTCGACGATGTCGAGCACGTAGATCCCGCTCGTCGTGGAGAAGAGCACCAGGCTGAGCAGGGCCATCGGCACGGTGACCGCGATGGTGGCGCCCTTGCGCGTCATCTCGAACTTGTCACGCACACCCGAGATCACGACCTCGACGATGGAGACCATCGAGGTGAAGCCGGCGATGACCAGCGAGAGGAAGAAGAGCACACCGATCAAGGCACCTGCTGGGGCCTCGCTGATGATCGCGGGGAAGGCGACGAACGCCAGACCGATGCCGGAGGTGGCGACCTCGTCGACAGCGACCCCGTTGGCCTGCGCCATGAAGCCGAGCGCGGCGAAGACGCCGATACCGGCGAGCAGCTCGAAGCCGGAGTTGGCGAAACCGACGACCAGACCCGAGCCCGGCATGTCGGTGTGCCGGTGCACGTAGGAGGAGTAGGTGATCATGATGCCGAAGCCGATGGACAGCGAGAAGAAGATCTGACCGTACGCCGCGGCCCACACCGTTGCGTCGGTCAGCGCCGCCCAGTTCGGGGTGAAGAGCGCGTCCAACCCTTCGGCCGCGCCCGGCAGGAAGAGCGAGCGCACCACGAGGATGCCGAAGGCGACCACGAGGATCGGGATGAAGATGACCGAGGTCGCGCCGACGCCCTTCTGGACACCGAGCAGCATCACGGCCAGGATCGCGACCCACACCAGCAGCAGCGGGATCAGCACGCCCCACACCGGGGTGGCGTCCACGCCCGGGTCGCCCGCCTTGAGGAACTCACCGAAGAAGAACCCCTCCGGGTCGTCGCCCCAAGCCTTGTTCACGCTGAAGATCGTGTAGCGGACCGCCCAAGCCATGACCGCTGCGTAGTAGATGGCGATCATGAAGCAGATGCCGACCTGCCACCAGCCGAGGCCCTCGGTGCCGCGGCGGAGCCGCGCGAAGGAGAGCGGCGCCGAGCCGCGGAAACGGTGACCGAGCGCGTAGTCGAGGAAGAGGAACGGGATGCCCGCCGTCAGCAGCGCCACGATGTAGGGGATGACGAACGCGCCACCGCCGTTGTCGTAGGCGACGTAGGGGAACCGCCAGATGTTGCCCAGGCCCACCGCGGAGCCGATCGCCGCGAGGATGAAAACCTGTCTCGAAGAGAACGCTCCGCGTTTTGCCTCCGCACCGTCCTGCACGCCCTCAGGTGTCGTGCCCATATCCGCCTCCTTGCTCGATACTTCTTGTGACGCCGATCACATAACAATAGTGGTCAGACTGTCTTTGGTTGACGCGGGGTTCGCGACGGCCGCCGCAGAGGCTACACACAAAGACTTCCGGGCTCCGGGTGCTGTGGCGGTAACTACGCCCGTCATGGGCGTGGTCGGTGTCACGATATCTCGGCGGTTGCTTGACAGGATGGTGAGTTCTGTTGAGTCTATGAGACATGTCGAACGATATGTCTCACGGACTGATCGAGTACCTCCCGCCGACCGGGGCGACCTGGGCCGACCCGTGGCCGATGTACGCCGCACTGCGGGAGCACGACCCGGTCCACCACGTCGCCCGAGGCGACTACTGGGTCCTGACCAGGCACGACGACGTCCACACGGCAGTGCTCGATCACGAGACGTTCAGCTCGACCGGCGGGTTGACGACGGCTCAGGACGAGCTCGAGCGAATCGGCCTGGTAGACAACCCGCCGATGGTGATGACCGATCCACCGGCTCACACGGCATTTCGCAAGCTGGTGAACCGCGGGTTCACGCCGAAGCAGGTCGAGGACGTGACGCCTCGGGTCACCCGGTTCGTCGTCGAGCGGGTGGAACAGATCAGGGCGGCCGGGGGTGGTGACATCGTCGAGGAGCTGTTCAAGCCTCTGCCGAGCATGGTCGTGGCCCACTATCTCGGCGTTCCCGAGGCCGACTGGGGCCGCTTCGACGTGTGGACCGACGCGATCGTCACGGCCAACGCGGCCCAGGACGAGACCATCGGAGCCGGAGCCGCCGCCGAGCTCATGGGCTATTTCGCAGAGCTCATCGAGCGCCGCCGACGCGAGCCCGGCGACGACACCGTCTCCCATCTCGTCGCCGCCGGGGAGGCCGACGACGACGCCGGCCTGCTCCGGGTGCTCGCGTTCGCCTTCACGATGGTCGCCGGTGGCAACGA
The DNA here is from genome assembly GCF_013408335.1 of Nocardioides panzhihuensis. Taxonomy (NCBI): domain Bacteria; kingdom Bacillati; phylum Actinomycetota; class Actinomycetes; order Propionibacteriales; family Nocardioidaceae; genus Nocardioides; species Nocardioides panzhihuensis. The sequence continues at coordinate 5,180,382 of NZ_JACBZR010000001.1, forward strand.
CACGACCACCGGGCTGCTGGGCGGCGGCCTGCCGCTGCTGGCGGACCGGCCCGACCAGCGCGAGCTGGCTCGGGACGACGTCCCGGCCGCCGTCGAGGAGCTGCTGCGGCTCACCTCGCCCGTGCAGGGGCTCGCGCGGACCACCACCCGCGACGTGACGATCCACGATGTCACCATCCCCGCGGGGAGGAAGGTTCTGCTCTGCTACGCCGCCGCCAACCGGGATCCGCGCGCCTTCGGTGCCGACGCCGAGGAGCTCGACGTCACCCGCAGGCCGCGGCAGATCCTGACCTTCGCCCACGGCGCCCATCACTGCCTGGGTGCCGCGGCAGCCAGGATGATGGGTCGGGTGACGCTCACGGAGATACTCGGCCGGATGCCTTCCTTCACCGTCGACCACGACTCCATGGCGTGGGCGCCGGGGAGCTACGTACGCAGGCCCGTCAGCCTCCACGTCGAGGTCGGTCGATGATCGAGCGACCGGGAGCGAGGACCGCATGAGCTGGCTCGCCGAGGCGAAGACGGACCTCGCCGCCGAACGGATCCTCGACGCGGCGGGCGCACTCTTCGTCGAGCGCGGCGTCGGCAAGCCGGGCATGGACGAGGTCGCCCGCGCGGCCGGCTGCTCGCGGGCGACCCTGTACCGCTACTTCGAGAACCGACAGGTCCTGATCCAGGCCTTCGCCCACCGTGAGGCGCGGCTGATCACCGCCCAGGTCGCCCGGGCCACGGCCGCCGTGCCCGACCCTCGCTGTCGCTTGGTCGAGGCCGTCCTCGTCTGCCTCGCTGCGGTGCGCGAGCGACCTCATCTCCAGGCGTGGTACGCCGGTGACAGCACGCTGCTCCGCGAGGTGCTGCACGAGTCCTCCGTCATCCGTGGGTCCGCGCAGACCTACCTGGCTCCCGACGCGGAGGGGTCCGACCCGGATCTCGTCGACTGGGTGCTGCGCATCATCCTGTCGTTCCTCACCGACCCCGGCGACGACGAAGAGGCCGAACGCCGCTTGCTGGAGCGGTTCCTCCCGGGGACGGCTTCTGCTCCTCAGCGCAACGAGTAGGTGGTGACGGAGACGGCGACGTACTGGGCCACGAAGGCCAGCACGGTGAGGAGATGGAAGACCTCGTGGAAACCGAACCAGTCGGGTGACGGGTTCGGACGCTTCGCCGCGTAGACGAGACCGCCGGCCGTGTAGAGCAGCCCGCCGGCGGCGACCAGGGTCACGGCCGTGACGTTGACCCAGGTCGGGAAGCGATCAGCGCCGTCGAGAAGCTGCGGGGCGAAGAGGACCGCGACCCAGCCGAGGGCGATGTAGAGCGTTGTGAGGAACCAGCGGGGTGCGTCGATCCAGAGGATCCGAAACAGGAGACCGGCGATCGCGCAGCCCCAGACGATCCCCAGCATCCACGCCCGTGCCGCGCCCGACAGGTAGAGGAACGCGAACGGCGTGTAGCTGCCGGCGATGAAGACGTAGATGTTGGCGTGGTCGAAGCGACGCCAGAACGCCCAGATCCGTGGCCGCCAGTTGCCGCGGTGGTAGAGGCCGGAGACGCTGAACAGCAGCACTGCGCTGGCGGCGTAGATCGATGCCCCGACCCGGGTGAGGGTGGTGGGTGAGAGGACGATCAGGACCGCGAACGCCGCGGTGAGCAGGGGCACCGAACCGGCATGCAGCCACCCGCGCAGGTGCGGTTTGACCTCGGCGATCTTGTCGGCCATCACGTCAGCGGCCCGGTCCAGGGCATCGTCGCGGCGGCTCACAGGCGAGCTCCGGCGAGGGCGAGGGCACGCTCGGCCAGGGGGAGTGCCGCTTCGCGGTCCTCGGGCACGAGCCCGACTCGCGTACGCCGGTCGAGCAGGTCGTCGACGTCCACGGCACCTTCGTGGGTCACGCCGAAGACGAGCTCGGCCAGCGTGATGCCCGCCGGTCCGGGTGCGACCAGCTCCTCCTCGGGAAGACCCGTGGCCCTGGCGGCCTCGTCGATGACGAACCGTGCCTCGGTGCCGAACCGCCGGACCAGGCGCGCGGGCTCCTCGATCCGGGCCAGTACGTCGCGCGGCGCGGCACCCAGCAGCGGCAGGTCGCGGGTGCGGCACCTGCGGGTGGTGAGTCCGGTCGCGTCCACGGCGTCCTCGGCCATCTGCCGGTAGGTCGTCAGCTTGCCGCCGACGACGGTCACGACGCCGCGGCGCGAGGTGAGGACTGCATGCTTGCGGGACAGGTCGGAGGTGGAGCCGTCCGCGTCCAGCAGCGGGCGGAGGCCGGCGAAGGCGCCGACGACGTCGGAGCGCTTGACCGGTCGCTCGAGTGCCGCGGCGAGCACGTCGAGTAGGAAGCCGATCTCGCCCTCCGTCGGCTGGGGAACGTCGGGGATCTCCCCGTCGACGGGCTCGTCGGTGAGGCCGACGAAGATCGTGCCATCGGACTGGGGAAGCGCGAAGACGTACCTGCTGGTGCTGCCCGGGATGGGCACGGTCAGCGCAGACCTGAGCCCGGGGATCGTCTCCGCCCGGAGCACCACGTGGGTGCCCCGGCTGGGACGCAGGCGGATCTCCTCCACCAGGTCACCGGCCCACACGCCTGCGGCGTTGACCACCGCGCGAGTCGTGACCGTCCGGGTCTCCCCGGTGAGCTCGTCGCGGAGCTGAACGGCGGTGCCGGTCGCCTCCAGGACGCGGACCCGGGTGTGGACGTGGGCGCCGTGCGCCGCCGCGGTCCGGGCCAGGCAGGTGACCAGACGGGCGTCGTCCTCGAGCTGGCCGTCCCAGTTGATCAGGCCGCCACGAAGCCCGGCGGAGCGCAGCGCCGGCGCCAGTCGCATCGCCTCGGTGCGGGAGACCCGCCGGGGCCGGGGAAGCGTGTCGCGTCGGGTCCGGGCCGCGAGCCGGAGCAGGTCGCCGGTGCGGAACCCGGCGGCAGCGAGCGTGGCCTGGGTGTGCGAGACGCTGGTGCTCAGGGGCAGCAGCCAGGGCAGCGGGCGGGTCAGGTGCGGCGCCGTACGCTCCATCAGGATGCCGCGCTCGACGGCGCTCTCGTAGGCGATCCCGAGCTGCAGCGAGGCGAGGTAGCGCAGGCCGCCGTGGATCAGCTTGCTGGACCAGCGCGAGGTGCCGAACGCGACGTCATGAGCGTCGATCGCCAACACCCTCAACCCGCGTGAAGCGGCGTCGAGGGCGACGCCGGCCCCGGTGACCCCGAGGCCGATGACGACCAGGTCGACCTGCTCCGGCGCTCCGTGGAGGCCCGGCAGGATGCGTGCGGTGTCTGCGGTCATGGCGTGAGGAACCTCCGGACGAGCTCGGCGAGCTCGTGGTCGAGACCAGCGTGGGTGACGGTCTCGTCCGTCATCGTGTGGGAAGAGAACAGGAACCCGTGAGCAGTGAGCACGATGCTCCGGGCCAGCAGCACCGGGTCCCCCGCTCGCAGGCTCCCCTCGGACTGGCCCCGGGTGATCTGCTCGGCGAGCATGTCGAGGACCGCGTCCTGGGACCGGCCGCGCCGGTGGAGCAGATAGCGCAGCAGCCACTCGGGATCGACATCGACCATCCGGCGCAGCAGTGCGTCCTCCCGAAGAGCCGCGACGCTCCCGGCCACGCCGGTCGCGATCCGGTCGGGCCATGACGCATCTCGGTCGTCGGTCGCCACCACGGAGGCGACGACCTCAGCCCATTCGCGGGTCATCAGGTCGCCGAACAGCGAGTCCATGTCGACGTACGTGCGGTAGACGGTCATCCGGGAGACGCCCGCGCGGTTGGCCACGTCGGTGAGAGTCGTGCGCTTCCACCCCACGTCGAGGACGCAAGCGCGCGCCGCGGTGAGCAGCCGATCGGCGGTCGACGCCTCCGTGGCGTTGTTGCGTTCTGACGTCATGTGTAACACTGTAACGCATGACGCTCGAAATGCATCCTCAGCGCTGGGGGGATCCTGCCCACGCCGCGCCCCTGCCGGAGTCCGTCAGAGGTCTCGTCGACGCCTTCGTGGGCACCCGTGACACCCCGGCCGTGGAGGACGTTCGACTTCCGGACGCCGGCATCGGCGACGACCTGCTCGCCGCGCTGCGGGCAGAGATCGGCGACGACGCGGTCCTCGTCGACGACGAGTCGCGCCGCCTCCGTACGCGGGGCAAGTCGACCCCCGACCTGATCCGGGCACGCACCGGCGACCTGGCCGACGCGCCGGACGCCGTGGCCCGGCCGGGCTCGCCCGAGCACGTCGCCGCGGTCCTGGCCTGGGCGGTCGACCACCACGTCGCGGTGGTGCCCTTCGGCGGCGGCACCTGTGTCACCGGTGGGCTCGCCGCGCGCCGGGACGGCTACGCCGGGCTGATCAGCCTGGACCTGGTCCGTCTCGACCAGCTGCTCTCGGTCGACAAGGTGTCGATGACGGCGGTCCTGCAGCCGGGCATGCGCGGTCCTGCCGCGGAGGCAGCGCTCGCCGAGCACGGTCTGACCCTCGGCCACTTCCCGCAGTCCTTCGAGTTCGCCTCCATAGGCGGCTTCGCCGCCACCCGCTCCAGCGGCCAGTCCTCGGCCGGGTTCGGCCGTTTCGACGACATGGTCGTCGGTCTTCGCGTGGCGACGCCCGTGGGTGAGCTGGTGCTCGGTTCCTCGCCGGCCAACGCCGCCGGACCCGACCTGCGCGAGGCCGTGCTCGGCTCCGAGGGCACGCTCGGCGTGATCACCGAGGTCACTGTTCGGGTTCGCGCCCTGGCCGCCGAGAAGGTCTATGAGGCATGGTCCTTCGCGACCTTCGCCGAAGGTGCGGAGGCCATGCGGACCCTTGCGCAGTCGGGTCGGCTGCCCACCGTGCTGAGGCTCTCCGACGAGACGGAGACGATGGTCAACCTCGCCAGCCAGAGCGACATCGGCGGCGACGGCGTGACCGGCTGCCTGATGATCGCAGGGTACGAGGGCGAGGCCGCTTCGGTCGCCGCCCGCCGGGCCGAGGTCACCACCGTGCTCGAGTCGCTCGGCGGCACCGACCTGGGCGAGGAGCGCGGACAGGCCTGGGCCGCGGGACGCTTCCACGCCCCATACCTGCGCGACTCCATGCTGGACGCGGGCGTTCTCGTGGAAACCCTCGAGACCGCCACCTTCTGGTCCAACCGCGAGCAGGTCTACCAGGCCGTGAAGCAGGCGCTCGAGACGTCGCTGGGCGAGGGCACCCTGGTCCTCTGCCACATCTCGCACGTCTACGAGACGGGCTGCTCGCTCTACTTCACCGTGGCCGCCAAGCAGGCCGAGGACCCGCTGCCGCAGTGGCTCGCCGCGAAGGCCGCGGCCTCGGACGCGATGATCGAGTCCGGCGCGACCATCACCCACCACCACGCGGTCGGCACCGACCACAAGCCGTGGCTGGCGCGCGAGATCGGCCCGGTCGGCGTGGCGATGCTGCGGGGTCTGAAGGGCGCCGTCGATCCCGCCGGAGTGCTCAACCCCGGGGTGCTGATCCCATGAGTGACCCAGGCGCTCGCTCGTTCTCGTTCCTGATCAACCCGCTCTCGGGAGGCGGCGCGGCCCCGGCCGCCGTCGTGCCCGTGGCGCGGATCATGAGGGACGCGGGCGCGAGCGTCGAGGTGACATACTCCCCCGGACCCCGCGCCACGCTCGACATCGTCGAGGCGGCGGTGGAGCGTGGCGATGTCGTCGTCTCGGTCGGTGGCGACGGGATGCTGTCCTCCATCGCCGGTCAGGTCTCGACGCTCGGCGGCACTCTCGGCATCGTCCCCGCGGGCCGCGGCAACGACTTCGCCCGGATGCTCGGTCTGCCCACCGATCCCGAGGGTCTCGCCAGGATCCTGCTCGAGGGCACGGCCCGCCCGATCGACCTGCTGTCCCTGCGGACGGGCGAGGCCGAGCCGCGGGTGGTCGCGGGCTCGGTCTACTGCGGCGTGGACGCCATCGCGGGGGAGATCGTCGACAAGGTGCGCTGGCTGCCGCGCAAGCTGCAGTACCCGTACGCAGCGGTGCACTCGCTCGCGACGTACAAGCCCATCGGGGTCCACGTCACCGTCGACGGAGAGGCCCACGACTTCCGCGCTGCGACCGTCGTCGTGGCCAACTCGAAGTACTACGGCTCCGGGATGAAGATCGCGCCCGGAGCCGAGGTCGACGATGGCCTCCTCGACGTGATCGTCATCGAGGCCGCGAGCCGACGAGGCCTGCTCCAGTCGCTCCCGACGGTGTACGACGGCGCGCACGTCGACCGCACCGAGGTGCACGTCATGCGCGGACGCTCGGTGACGCTCAGCGGCACCCCGTCCGCGCCGATGGGTGGCGACGGCGAGCCCCTGGGTCACCTCCCCGCCTCTCGGGATGGCGCGGCCCGCGTGGACATCCTGGCCGGCGCGCTGGACCTCCTGCTGCCGAGCTGAAGCTCCGGGTCGAGGTGCGCGGCGCGGACCAGCAGGACGTGCAGGGTCCGCGGACCGTGCACCCGCGATCGCTGAACCTTCGCGCGCAGCGCCTGAGATCTCTCGGCAGGCGTGTTTCACCAGCGCCGCCGGATCGGGCACAGTGACGGCATGGGACCCGCGATCCGTGCGTCGAGCCTGAGGGGGTTCGTCCCGCTGGTGGAGCGGCTGGGCGGCGAGCCGGATCGGTTGCTCGCCCGGTTCGGTATCCCGGCCTCCGCCCTCGGGTCGGAGGACGCCTGGGTGCCGATCACCGAGCACGATCTCATGCTCGACGCGGCGGCGGCCGAGCTGCGGTGCCCGGACCTGGGCCTGCGGCTGGCCGAAGCACAGGACCTGTCGATCCTGGGACCGCTGGCCGTCGCCATCCAGGCGTGCTCCACGGCGGCCGAGGCGCTGGAGACCGGATCGCGCTATCTGTACGCCCACAGCCCCGCACTCCGCGTGGCGGTCGAGCCCGATCCGCACGGGCGGCAGGGCGTCGTGGGGCTGAGCTATCGCAAGGACCTGCGCGAGTCGTCCTACTCGCCGCAGGCGACCGAGCTCGGCCTGGGGCTCTTCTTCCGGATCGCGAGCACGCTCGTCGGTGGGCTGTCGGGCCTGCGCTCGGTCGAGCTGCCTCACCAGCCTCTCTCCCCGGTGCGCCGCTACACCGACTACTTCGGCGTCGACGTGAGGTTCGGACGTACGACCGCGGTGCTCCGGGTCGACCGTCGAGTGCTCGACGAGGCGTTCGCCACCGCCAACGAGTCGATCCGGCTGCTGGCCCTCGACCATCTCCGAGAGCGATACGACGACCCGGCGCAACGGGTCTCGACCCAGGTCCGCGGGGCACTCGCCGAGGCGCTCGGGACCAACCCGCCGGCGGTGGCGGCGGTCGCGCGGCTGCTGGCCCTCCACCCACGTACGCTGCAGCGCCGGCTGGCCGCGGAGGGCACCAGCTTCGAGGCGGTTCTCGACGAGGTGCGCCGCGACGCCACCCGTCGCCACCTGACCACGACGATGCTGCCCCTGGCCCAGGTGGCCACGCTGGTCGGCTTCACCGAGCAGTCGACCCTGAGCCACGCCGCGCGGCGCTGGTTCGGCTGCAGCCCGCGAGAGCTGCGACGAGAGGCGACCAGGACCGCTCTCACTTTGTCGCACTGAAACAAGTATCGATGGCTGTCGAGAGACGATCATGGCTTCGAGGCAGGATCCACGAAGGAGCAGGACATGGCCATCAGAACCAAGACAGCAGCCGCGAAGCCGGAGGCGCGCCTCAGCGCGATCGGCGCCCGGACGATCCCCGAGTTCGACGGGGTGAACGAGGTCTGGCCACGCGGGGAACGCCTTGCGGCCGTGCGCGATGCGGCGGCGGCGTACAAGACCAGGTTCAAGGAGCAGGGCATCGTCCGCGCGGTGAAGTCGGTCGACGTCGCGGCTGCGCCGTACCCGGTCAAGTACGCCTTCCACGACGCGGTCTCGGTGCCGACCCTGCCGCTGATCTCGATGATCAACCGGATGGTCGTGGTCCAGTACGACGACTGGAACGGCACCCCGCGTACGCTCGTGTTCGAGCCGACGATGCCCGAGGGGTCGGCCGAGGCGCCCTTCTACAGCAACCTGCAGGCGCTGATGGACAAGGTGCCCGGCGCGAAGCTCATCGAAAAGCTGATGCTCGAGTACTACAACGAGCCCGACGAGGTGCTGGCCCAGCTCGGCCTGACGCCCGCTGACATCGACTTCTGCACGTTCGACCACCTGCACGTCCAGGATCCGCGGATGATCCTCGGGTCGACCACGACGATCCCGGGCGAGTCCGCGCCTCGCGAGCCCCTCTTCGGGGACGCGAAGATGCTGGTGCACACCCGTGAGCTGGCCACCTTGCAGTCCCTGCACCCGATGCAGTGGGCGTGGTACGTCGAGGACGGGCTCGAGGGCGTCGACCCGGACAAGTTCGTGACCTTCGACGGCGACATCGAGCTGGGTCCGGGGATCGCGCTGCTGTGGACTCCCGGGCACACCGACGGCAACCACTCGCTGGTGATCAACACCCCCGACGGCGTCTGGGTCTCCTCGGAGAACGGCATCTCGCTGGACAACTGGCAGCCCGAGCTGTCGAGGATCCCGGGAGTGCGCAGGTACCACGAGCAGTTCGGTCGTGAGGTCTGCCCGAACGCCAACACCCTCGAGGACTCCCTCGACCAGTACGACTCGATGGTCAAGGAGAAGACGCTGGCCGACCCGTGCCGGGACGACCCGCGCTGGCTGCAGATCCTGCCGAGCACCGAGCTGGCGCCGTGGAAGCGGTTCTGGCCGGTCGTCCCGACCCATGTCCACGGCGGCATCGAGTACGGCACGATCAAGGCGGGCCTTCGACGAGCGGGCCTGCGATGAGCGCGGACCGTGGCGGTGCTGTCGTCACCGGCGCCGGTCGCGGACTCGGCCGACAGATCGCCGAGCTGCTCGCGGACCGTGGGCACCAGGTACTGGTCACCGATGTCGACGCCGCGAGCGCTCAGGCGGCCGCTGACGAGATCGGACGTGGAGCCACCGCCATGGCCGTCGACGTGCGCGACGTCACCCAGGTGGAGGCGGCCCGGGACGCGGTCGTGGCCACCGCTGGACGGCTCGACGTCTGGGTCAACAACGCCGGAGTGCTGTTCACCGGCCCGGCCTGGGAGCAGTCCCCGGAGCAGCGGAGCCTGATCCTCGACGTCAACGCGGTCGGCACCATCAACGGGACGGTCGCGGCGATCGAGGCGATGCGTGGCGCCGGTGGCGGCCACATCGTGAACATCGTGTCCCTGGCGGGACTGACCGCGGTGCCGGGCGAGGCCGTGTACGCCGCCTCGAAGCATGCCGCCATCGGGTTCAGCCTCAGTACGCTGCAGGACCTGCGGATGGTGGGCAGCAAGGACATCGACATCTCGTGCATCTGCCCGGACGGGATCTGGACGCCGATGCTGCACGACAAGCTCGACGACCCGGCCTCGGCGCTGTCGTTCTCGGGCAAGCTCCTCCAGCCCGAGGAGGTCGTCGCCGCGGTCGAGAAGGCCCTCGACAGGCCACGCCCGGTGACCGCCGTCCCGGGATGGCGCGGGCTGGTGGCCCGGCTCGGCGACGCCTTCCCAGGGTTCGGCCTCGCGGCCGTGCCCCTGGTGGTCGCGCAGGGCCGGCGTACGCAGCGCAAGCTGCTGCGCAACGGAATCCCGTCGTGACCTCTGCGCCCGCGAGCGGTCGGGCGCGCTGGGTCTCAGACGGTCCGACCACCTTGCCGTAGGACGTCCGACGGTGCGCTGCCGTACTTCCGCCGGTGGGCGGCAGCGAAACGGCTCGCGGACGAGAAGCCCCAGGTCGCCGCGACTTCGGCGACGCTCAGGGTCGGGCTGGTCAGCAGGTCGGCGTGGGCGCGCTGGAGCCGGATGTCGAGGAGGTAGTGGGACGGCGCGCTCCCCACCCACTGCTGGAAGCCCTCCTGCAATCGGCGGACGCTGGTGCCGGCGAGGGCGGCCATGTCGGCGGCGGTCCAGGCGCGCGCCGGGTCGTCATGGAGGGCCTCGACCACGCGACGGATCGTCCGAGGCTGCGCGGGAGCTGGGACACGGCCGTCGGGGCAGCAGAGATCCACGAGGCCCGCGGCGACGGCGCCGGCGAGCTGACGACGCACGAGCTCGCTGTCGGCGAAGAGGTCCGGGTCGTGCAGGTTGGCGCCCAGGCTCGAGATCAGCTGGCGCCAGGCGCGTCCCCGGCGGTCCTCGAACGACAGCTGCTCCGGCAGGACTGTGCGGGCGTTGACGCGGTCGGTGCCCAGGATCCGCTCGGTCTCGACCTCGAGCCAGGTGCTGTCGAACTTGACCCCGAGCACGGTGCAGGTCGCGTCCCAGTGGCTGATCAGCGAGGGGGTGTCCGCGCGGAAGACGGTGCCCTGGCCGACCACAGAGGTGAGCGCGCCGAACCGGCCTCGGCTCTCCAGATGGCCGGTGATCGGCAGGTTCACCTCGTACGCACCCGGATAGTCGCACTCGATGGCAACATCCGCGCCCCAGCCGACGTGGCCGATCAGGACCGGCCCGAGATCCAGCGTACGCAGCGTCAGCCGCGGCTCGTTCGCGCCGCCGACCGGTCGGAGCTCGTGCGGAAAGTAGGCCTGGGCCACGACGCGCGAGGCCTGCCCCCAGTCCTTGGGAGCGGCTCGCATTCGACCGGCCATAGACCTGAGCGTACCTGAGACGAGGGTCACAGATCGGCCGCGTTCATGGTGCCGAACCCGCGCGATCCGTGTCGCCCGGGCGGCGGGACGGACCTACTTTCGAGTCCTGTTCGGAACCTGACACCTTCCCGAGGAGCACCCCATGACGACCACACAGCGACCCGATCAGCAGGACCTCACCTGGCTCGACGAGGTCACGATGACCGAGCTCGAGCGAAACCCCTATCCGACCTACGAACGGCTCCGCCGCGAGGCGCCGCTCGCCTTCGTCCCGGTGCTCGGCTCGTACGTCGCCTCCACCGCCGAGATCTGTCGGGAGGTCGCGACCAGCCCTGACTTCGAGGCGGTGATCACGCCCGCCGGCGGACGTACGTTCGGGCATCCCGCGATCATCGGCGTCAACGGCGACATCCACGCCGACCTGCGTGGCATGGTCGAGCCGCAGCTCCAGCCGGCCGAGGTCGACAGCTGGGTGGACGATCTGGTCCGCCCGATAGCCCGCCGCTACGTCGAGCAGTTCGAGGACCGCGGTCACGCCGAGCTCGTCGCGGAGTACTGCGAGCCGGTCTCCGTCCGCTCGCTCGGTGACCTGCTCGGGCTGCAGTCGGTCTCCTCGGACAAGCTCCGCGAGTGGTTCCACAAGCTGAGCGTCTCCTTCACCAACGCTGGGGTCGACGAGAACGGGGAGTTCACCAACCCTGACGGGTTCACCCCGGGTGACGAGGCCAGGGCGGAGATCCAGGAGGTCGTCGACCCGCTCATCGACCGGTGGATCGAGCACCCGGAGAACACCGCGATCTCCCACTGGCTCCACGACGGCATGCCGCCGGGAAAGACCCGTGACCGCGAGTACATCTACCCCACCATCTACGTCTACCTGCTCGGTGCGATGCAGGAGCCGGGCCACGGCATGGCCTCCACGCTGGTCGGTCTCTTCAGCCGCCCCGAGCAGCTGGAGGATGTCGTCGACGACCCGTCGCTGCTGCCGCGGGCCATCTCGGAGGGCATGCGCTGGACCTCCCCGATCTGGTCGGCGACCGCCCGGATCAGCACCAAGCCGGTCACCGTCGCCGGGGTCGATCTGCCCGCAGGAACCCCGGTGATCCTCTCCTACGGGTCCGCCAACCACGACACCGGGAAATACGATGCGCCCACGGCGTACGACCTGCATCGGCCGCCGCTGCCCCACCTCGCCTTCGGCGCCGGCAACCACGCCTGCGCCGGCATCTACTACGCCAACCAGGTGATGCGGATCGGGCTCGAGGAGCTCTTCGAGGCGATCCCCAACCTGGAGCGCGACGACCGCGAGGGCGTGGAGTTCTGGGGCTGGGGATTCCGCGGCCCGACGAGCCTGCACTGCACCTGGGAGGTGTGAGCCATGGCCGCCGCGATCAGTGTCGCCGGCCGCCGCGTCGAGTGCGCAGAGGACCAGTCGATCCTGGAGGCGTTCCTCCGTGCCGGCGTGTGGATGCCGAACTCCTGCAACCAGGGCACTTGCGGCACCTGCAAGGTGCAGGTCCTGTGCGGCGAGGTGGAACACCGCGACTCGCCTCTCGAGACGTTGACCGAGGAGGAGCGTGCCGGCGGCCTGGCGCTTGCCTGTCAGGCCCGGCCGCTCGCGGAGACCGAGGTCGCGCTGCCTGGCTCGGAGATGGGGCGTACGACCCACATGCTCCGTGACCTCACCGCCACCGTCGTCGAGGTCGAGGAGATCGCCCGGGACACCCGGCGGATCCTCCTCGGGCTCGAGGAGCCGCTCGCGTTCTCCCCGGGACAGTACGTCGAGCTGCTCGTCCCCGGAACGTCCGAGCGCCGGCCCTACTCGCTCGCCAACACCGCCGCGGAGGACAAGGTCCTGGAGCTCCAAGTACGCCGCGTCCCCGGCGGCGTGGCCAGCGACTGGCTCTTCGGTCCGGTGGCGGTCGGCGATCGGGTCGAGGTGCGCGGCCCGCTGGGCGACTTCCATGTCCCGGAGGAGGACAAGGACGAGGGTGAGCCGATGGTGCTGATCGGTGGCGGCACCGGGCTGGCGCCGCTGCTCGGCATCGCGCGTACGGCGCTCGAGCGCCACCCCGACCGGGTGATGGTGCTCTACCACGGCGTCCGCACGGAGTCCGACCTCTATGACACCGACCGTCTGGCCGAGCTGGCCACGACGTACCAGGGCTTCAGCTTCGTCACCGTGCTGTCCCGGGAGTCGCTGCCAGGTCACCGCAGCGGCTACGCGCCCGACGCCTTCGTCGAGGACGTCGCCAGCGCCCGGGGCTGGTCCGGATGGCTGTGTGGCTCGCCGGCATTGGTCGACGCCGGGGTCAAGGCGTTCAAGCGGCGCCGGATGGCGCCTCGGCTGATCTACCGGGAGAAGTTCGAGCCGGCCGACGGGCGCGTGCCCTTGCCGAGATATATCACGAACCCCCAGGATGGATCATGAGCGACCGGATGCCTCCGGTGCCTCGAGAGGAGAGATATGCAGCAGGTCAAGGCCGTCATCGCCCGTGCGAAGGGCGCGCCCGTCGAGCTCGTGACGATCAATGTGCCCCAACCGGGGCCGGGTGAGGCGGTGGTGAAGATCCAGTCGTGCGGGGTGTGCCACACCGACCTGCACTACCGCGAGGGTGGGATCAACGACGAGTTCCCGTTCCTGCTGGGCCACGAGGCTGCCGGGGTCGTCGAGGCGGTCGGGCCGGACGTGACCGATGTGGCGACTGGCGACTTCGTGGTGCTCAACTGGCGTGCGGTCTGCGGCAGCTGCCGGGCCTGCAAGCGTGGTGAGCCGCAGTACTGCTTCGCCACGTCCAACGCGACCCAGAAGATGACGCTCGAGGACGGCACGGAGCTGTCGCCGGCGCTGGGCATCGGCGCCTTCGCGGAGAAGACGCTGGTCGCGGCGGGGCAGTGCACGAAGGTCGACCCGGAGGCGCGGCCCGCCGCTGTCGGCCTGCTCGGCTGTGGCGTGATGGCCGGTATCGGTGCCGCCATCAACACCGGCGGCGCGACCCGCGGCACGTCGGTGGCGGTCATCGGCTGCGGTGGTGTCGGGGTGGCGGCGATCGCCGGTGCGGCGCTGGCCGGGTCGAGCCCGGTCATCGCCGTCGACATCGACCCCAAGAAGCTCGAGCGCGCCGCGGCCATGGGCGCGACGCACACCGTGGACTCCTCGCAGACCGATCCGGTCGAGGAGATCCGGCGGATCTGCTCGGAGACGTACGAAGGTGCCGAAGGCGCCGACATCGTCGTCGAGGCGGTCGGACGACCGGAGACCTGGAAGCAGGCCTTCTACGCCCGGGACCTGGCCGGGACCGTCGTGCTCGTCGGTGTGCCCACGCCCGACATGACCGTGCCCGAGATCCCGCTCATCGACGTCTTCGGCCGCGGCGGCGCGCTCAAGTCCAGCTGGTACGGCGACTGTCTTCCCAGCCGCGACTTCCCGATGCTCGTCGACCTCTACCGCCAGGGGCGTCTCGACCTGGACGCGTTCGTGAGCGAGGAGATCGGCATCGGCGACATCGAGGCTGCCTTCGAGAAGATGCATCGCGGCGAGGTCCTGCGCTCGGTGGTGGTGCTCTGATGGCCACGCGGGTCGACCACGCGATCACGAGCGGCACGTTCAGCCTCGACGGTGAGACGCATCAGGTGGACAACAACCTCTGGGTGGTCGGCGACGACACGGAGTGCGTGGTCATCGACGCCCCGCACTCGGTGGAGGACATCTTGGCGGCGGTGGGTGACCGCACCGTGAAGGCGATCGTGTGCACGCACGCCCACGACGACCACGTACGTGTCGCGCCGGCATTGCGTGAGGCCGTCCGGGCGCCGATCCTGCTCCATCCCGACGACCGGCCGCTGTGGGAGCTCACCCACCAGGACGAGCTGTGGGACGCCGACCTGTCCGACGGTCAGGTGATCGAGGTCGGCGGCACCGAGCTGCGCGTCCTGCACACGCCGGGTCACGCGCCCGGTGCGGTCTGCCTGTGGGCGCCCGACCTGGGATGTGTCTTCACCGGCGACACCCTGTTCCAGGGTGGCCCCGGGGCCACCGGGCGCTCGTTCAGCGACCGGTCGACCATCGAGTCGTCGATCCGGGCCAAGCTGTTCACGCTTCCCGGCGAGACGGTCGTCCACACCGGGCACGGCGACGACACCACGATCGCCGCCGAGGTCGCCGGTCTGGGCTGATCAGCGCACTGCGGCGGCGAGCTCCGTACGCATCCAGGCGCACCACTCCAGTGCCGTACGCCGCGACCGGATGCCTCCCTCGAGCGTGATCCGGCTCGCGAACAGCGGGTTCGCGGGATCTCGGCCGCCCGGGCTGTCGGTGATCTGGGCCAGCTCCTCGAGGTAGCGGTCGAGGATGCGCTGGTGGGTGGCCTCGAGCCGCCCGATCAGATCGTCGGCGGCGTCGGGATCCACTGTCCAGATCGACCACAGCCGGAGGACCTCCAGGTCACGGACCGGCTGGGGCTCGAGGTCTCCGACGACCCAGGCCGCCAGAGCGGTCTGGCCGGCGGTGGTGATCCGGTATCGCTTCGTCGGCCGGGGCCCGGCCCCGTCGATGACCTCGTGCTCGACCAGTCCGGCGCCGTCGAGACGGTTCAGCTCCGGGTAGATCTGCGAGTGGCGGGCGGTCCAGAAGTAACCGATCGGCTGGCGCATCCGCTGGGCGACCTCGTAGCCGGTGCTCTCCCGCCGGGCGAGCAGACCGAGGATCGCGAAGCCGAGGTTGGAAACGGGTGCGACTGGATCGGGCATATGTCAATATTGACATATGCGGAGCGTGAAAGGCGTAGCGGCCGGAGCGGCGGTGGTCGGCATGCTGGTGACCGGGTGCGGTGCGGAGGGCCGTGCCGGGGATCCAGTGGAAGCGAGCGCGTCGGTTCCGGTGCTGCCGTCGGACGGTCCGTACATCGAAGGTGAGCTCGGCGGCTGCTTCCTCCCGGAGACCGACGTCGGGGTGGAGCCGATGCGGGTGTCCGGCGCGGCGCTCGAGCTGCCGGCCATCCGCTTCTCGCCTCCGGCTGACCAGGAGACGTCGGCGGTGCTGGT
Source organism: Nocardioides panzhihuensis (assembly GCF_013408335.1). Taxonomy (NCBI): domain Bacteria; kingdom Bacillati; phylum Actinomycetota; class Actinomycetes; order Propionibacteriales; family Nocardioidaceae; genus Nocardioides; species Nocardioides panzhihuensis. The sequence continues at coordinate 5,196,028 of NZ_JACBZR010000001.1, forward strand.
GATGCTTCATCAGACCGACGGGGACCGCTGCGGCTGGGGTGATTTCGCGATCCTGGCGGCTCACCAGGGCGTCGCCGGGCTCTCCTTCGACCTGTGCGGCTATGGCGCCGCCGAGTGTGGGATCAAGGATGTCGACGACCCGGTGCCGCAGGTGCGGGCCGCGTTGAGCGAGGTCGAGAAGGAGTGGCCGGGCAAGCCGGTCGTGCTGGTCGGTGCCTCGATGGGCGGTAGCCAGACCGTGCGAGCCGTCGCCGCGGGGCTGGACGTCGACGGCTGGGTCGACCTGTCGGGACCGTCGCGCTGGGGCGGCGTCGATCTGGCCGCAGTCGCCGACAGGGTCCGGACGCCTGGCCTGATCGTCATCTCGGAGGACACCGACGGGCCCGAGGAGGCCGCCGCGGCGCGCGCGCTGGCGGAGGCCACGTCCTCGAAGTTCGTGCCCGCCGAGGCAGGCCACGGTTGGGACCTGGTGGTCGAGGAGGGCAGGCTCTCGACGATCGGACAGCAGGTCGTCGCGTACGCAGTGAGGTGATCTGGGCCCGGTCAGGCGTCCGTGGTCGCGCTGAGGATCTCGGCGGTGAAGCTGCTGCCTGCCAGGGCGTCGAGCAGCGCGGCGCCGGAGACATCCCCGGTGACGTTGATACGGCCGGTGGCCCGGTCGGCGGTGAGCGTGGCGACCCCGGGAAGGTCCCGGAGCCGGGCCGTGGCTTCACGGACGCATCGAGGGCAGCGCATGCCCTCGACGTACAGCTGGATGGTCTTCATGGCGGTCTCCTGGTGCATTCGTGGCCCCGGACGGATCCGGGGCCACGAGGAGGATGGACTGCTACCTGCCGGCGGGGACCGACTCGGGGGTGGTCGCGGAGTGCGTCGACCTCCACCCGATCCCAGTGATGACGGCACCGGCGAGGGCGATGCCGGCCGCGCCGAGGAAGCCGGCCGAGAAACCGTCGGTCATGGCAGCCAGATCGCCGAGCTGGTCGGAGCCGTACGCAGCGGCGACGACGGTCATCGCCGCCAGTCCGAGTGCGGAGCCGACCTGGTAGCTGGTGTTGACGATCCCGGCTGCGAGACCGCCCTCTTCGGGGGCGGCCGCGCCGAGCGCCGTGCTCAGCGACGGGATGAAGGCCAGCGCCATGCCCGCCGCAGTGACCAGCGTGGCCGGGAGCACGTCGACCGCGAAGCTGCCGTCGGCGTCGATCCGGGAGAGCCAGACCAGCCCGATGCCGAGGACGACGAGGCCGCCGACGGTCATCGCCTTCGGTCCGAACGCGGCCGTCAGCCGCGGGGCGATGGCCACCATGCCGAGCATGATCGTCACCGTCATGGGGAGCAGGGCGGCGCCGGACGCGAAGGCGCCGAGTCCGAGGACCTGCTGGAGGTAGAGGTTGATGAAGAAGAACATCGGGATCCAGGCGGCGCCGAGCAGGAGCTGGGCGACGTTGGCGGCCGCCAGGTTCGGCGCCTTGAAGATGCCCAGCCGCATGAGCGGCGTCGACGAGCCGGCCTGCAGGGCGACGAAGGCAACGAGCAGGGCGATGCCGATGCCACCGGCGATGAGGGTGCTGGACGATCCCCAGCCCACCTCGGGGACGCGTACGACCGCGAACACCACCGCGGCGAGTCCCAGGGTGACGGTCAGTGCGCCGAGCAGGTCGATGCGACCGCGCTGCGCCGTTCCGGCCGGCATCACGCCGGGCGTCAGGGCGAGGACGACGATGGCGATCGGGATGTTGATGAAGAAGACCCACGGCCAGGACAGGTACTCGGTCAGCACGCCGCCGAGGAACACGCCGGCCGTTCCGCCGGCCGGGGCGGCCGCACCGTAGAGCGCGAGCGCCTTCGTCAGCTCCTTCGGGTTCGTCCCGAAGTTCATGAACAGGAGCGTCAACGCCGAGGGCGCGATGAGCGCTGAACCCGCACCCTGGACGGCGCGGCCGGCGATCTCGACGGCGACGCCGTCAGCGAGCCCGGCGACGAGCGAGCCGACTCCGAGGACCAGCCAGCCGATGGCGAAGATCCGTCGGGCGCCGAGCAGGTCGGAGAGCCGCCCGCCCAGCAGAAGGAGGCCCCCGAAGGCCACCACGTAGGCGTTGAACACCCAGCTGAGGTCCTGGGGAGCGAACCCGAGATCGCGCTGGATCTCGGGGAGCGCGACTCCGATGATGGAGGTGTCCATGATGACCATGAACTGGGCGGCGGCGATGAGGCCGAGGGCGAGCCAGCGGCGGCTGTTGGCACCCGCCGCCGGGGATGCTGTGGAAGACATGGTTCTCTCTTTTCGTCAGGACGGCCGTTCGGCCGCGTGAAGAGAACCTGTCCCGGGTCACTGTCCCTGGTCTGTCCGGCCACCGTCCAACCGGGCCAGCGCCTCCTCCGCCTGCGCCGCCACTGCGAGCTCACCCGCGGTGAGGCCGAGCGCGCGGGCCTCCGCATAGCGCTCTGCCGCCGCCTCCGGCTCGTACGCCTGCTCGTGACAGCGGGCCAGCGCGAGCGTGGCCCGCGCCGTCATCGCGGGTGTCTCGAGCAGATCGAAGCCCTGGACGGACTCCGTCAACAGCGAGATGGCTGTCGACCAGTCCTGCTGACGTTCGGCGAGGCGGCCACGTCCGTACGCCGCGAGGACCGACCCGGCGCGGTCCCCGACATGACGGGAGGCCAGCTCCGCCCGGCGGAAGGCGTCCCGGGCCGACTCCTCATCACCCAGCCCGAGGTGGGTGATACCGAGGTCCGCGAGGGCCCACTGCACGGTGTTGTGGATACCGGCGGACGTCGCGACGTCGATCGCCTGCTCGAGAGTCCGGGCCGACTCCCGCAGGCGCCCGAAGTGCCGGAGGCCGTAGCCGAGGTGGTACAGGACCGCGCTGTGACCCCACGGGTCGTCGAGCTGCCGGAACGCGGCGGCGGTGGCCCGCCCGAGGCGGATCGCCGTCGGCTCGTCCCTGGCCTTGAGCGCAGTCTCCAGCCTGACGAAGTCGGCTACGGCAAGCCCCCATCGATCGCCTCGCTCACGGAACGACTTCTCGGCGGCGTCCAGGAGCGCCGACGACTCCGGGTCCTGCCCATTGACGCCTTCGACGGCGAGCAGCACCTGCGAGACCGCGGTCCCGTCGGCGTCACCGCACTCACGGAAGATCGCGAGGCTCTCGCGGGCCGCGTCGGCGCATCGTGGATGCGGGTGGACGACGCAGGCCCGGGGACGCTCGACCAACGACACCGCCTGAAGCGCGGCGGCCCGTGCCGCGGCCGACCCACGGTCCTGCTCGAGGAGGCGACGCAGGATCCGGCGGCCCTCGAGATGACGGCCCTGATGCCAGAAGAGGCCCAGCCGGCCGGCGAGCCGGAGGGCGGCGTCGATGTCGCCCGCCGGTCCTTCGAGCCAGGCGATCGCCGACCGTACGTTGGCCTGCTCATCGACCAGGAGGTGCTTCGCCCGGGCGTCCCCCTGACCACGCATCGCCTGTGCCGACCGCTCCGCGACCTGGCCGAAGTAGTGCGCGTGCCGGGCTGCCAAGGTGTCGGCCCGGCCCGACTGGGACAGCCGGTCGGCGGCGTACTCACGCAGGGTCTCGAGCATGCGATAACGCGTGACCGATCCCCGCTCGGCGACGATCAGGGACTGCTCGACCAGCCGGCCCACCGCATGGATGACCTGGCTCGGATCGGTCTCGTCGTCGGCGAGGACCTGCTCGGCGGCGGTCAGGGTCCAGCCGCCGTGGAAGACGGCGAGACCGACGAAGACGCGCTTCTCGAGGTCGTCGAGGAGGTCGTAGCTCCAGTCCACGGTCGCGCGGAGCGTGCGCTGCCGGTCCTCCGCCGTCCGTGATCCCGAGGTGAGGAGCGTGAACCGCTGATCGAGCCGGTCGGCGAGATCGCTCGGGGACAGCGTGGCGGCGCGGGCGGCGGCCAGCTCCAGCGCCAGGGGCATGCCATCGAGGGCGCGGGCGATGCGGCCGAGGGCGGCGTACGTCTGCTGGTCGGCCTCGAAGCCGGGGAGGACGGTGGAGATCCGGTGGATCAGAAGCTGTACGGAGGGGGTCGCCGCGATCGCCTCGGCGCCATCGTCCTCGACCGGTGTCAGGAGCGGCCCGACGAGAGTCTGCACCTCGCTCGGCAGGGCGAGGGGCTCGCGGCTGGTCGCGATGACGGTGAGGCGCGGACAGCGGGTCAGCAGCTCCTCCACGAGAGTCGCGACAGGGTCGACGAGGTGCTCGCAGTTGTCGATGACCAGGAACAGGTGCTTGTCGGCGAGGAAGTCGACCAAGCGCTGCTGGAGGTCGATCGCCGCGCCGTCCTGCGGCATCCCGACGGCGGTGGCGACCGCAGGCACGATGTGCTCCCTGCTCCGGATCGCGGCGAGACGGACGAGGACGGTGCCGTCGGGGAACCGGTCGGCCAGACGCTGGGCCGCATGCAGGCCGAGAGCGGTCTTCCCGGAGCCGCCGGGGCCGACGAGGGTGGTCAGCCTGGACGCGCCGACCCGGTCGCTCAACGAGACGAGCAGATCTTCGCGTCCGACGAGCGGGGCCAGATCGGTCGGAAGACCGGAGAGCTGTGGCCCGGACCTGAGGTGGTTGGACCTGATCGCTGGAGTGGACAGGGTGACCTCGCCGGAGGAGCCGAGCGACGGGTCCTGCCGCAGCACGCGCTCGTGGAGCGATCGCAGGGAGGCTGACGGCTCGAGACCGAGGTCGACGTCCAACGTCGTCCTGGTGCGGGTGAAGACCTCGAGTGCGTCAACCTGCCGGCCCGCGCGATAGAGCGCGACCATCAGCAGGCCGGCCATGGCCTCATGGGTCGGGTCGGCCCGCAGGAGCGGCTCGAGGTCGGTGACGACCTCCGCGTGCCGGCCCAGCGACAGCGCGATCTGGGCACGCTCGGCGTACGCCGTCCGCCGGAGGTCCTCCAGTCGCACGGACTCCGGCACCGCCCAGGACTCGGTGGCGAAGTCGGCGAGCGCGTCGCCGCGCCAGAGTCCGAGCGCCGCGTCGTAGGCGCCGAGGTCGGCCTCGCTCGGGGTCCCGGCGCCTCCGACCGACGCCCGGACCTGGCGGATCTGCCGCTCGAAGGCCTCGGCGTCGATCGTCGCCGGATCGACGGCTGCCCGATAGCCGCCGCTGTCGCGTTGCACCAGGTCGAGCCCGGCGTTCTTGAACGTGCGCCGCAGCTTGGAGACGCGGAGCTGAAGGGCGTTCAAGGGGTCCGCAGGCAGCGACGAGTCGGCCCACAGCCTGTCGATCAGCGCCGAAGCCGGCACGATCCGGCCGCGCGCCAGCAGCAGCACGGCCAGCAGGGCCCGCTCCGCCGATCCGGGGATCCGGAGGGCGTCGCCGTCGACCGTCGCCTCGAAGGGGCCGAGCAGCCCGAATCGGATGTCACTCGAGGTCGGGGTCGGCAGCACATCGAGATCGTAGTCAGAACTGCGCCGGGTGCCGCCCGGACACCTGTCCTGGGCCCGACAACGCCGGGACAGTACGCGGACAGATCCGCCGAGCAGCCTCTGTCCTGTCATCGAAAGTCATCGATTCGAGCCAGGAGAGATCACATGAACGCCATTGCCAAAGTAGGTGCGTTCGCCGGAGCCGTCGTTGCCCTCGGCGGCCTGGGTTCCGCCGTGGGCGCCTCCGTCGGCCCGCTCGGCGAACCGGAACGCCAGACCCACAAGGAGCACGCAGCCAACGGCGACGGAAACACCGGCCACGGCGGTCACGCCGGGCACGGCGCGGCAGGAAAGGCGCCCGCGGCCACCGGGCTCAACGTCAGCGACGCCGGTTACACGCTGGACCTCGTCGAGGACCGCCGGCAGCGCTCGGCCTCCGCCACGCTGCGGTTCCGGATCCTCGGCGACGACCACGAGCCCGTCACCCGGTTCGAGACCGCGCACGGCAAGTTGCTGCACCTGATCGTCGTACGCCGCGACCTGGCGACCTACGAGCACCTGCACCCGGTGATGGCGACCGACGGCACCTGGTCGGTCACCGCCGATCTGGCCGATGCCGGGACATACCGGGTCTTCGCAGACTTCCGGCCGGCAGCCGAGGCCGAGGGACTCACGCTCGGTCAGGACCTCTTCGTAGCCGGCCCCTACGAGCCCGAGCCGCTGCCGCCGGCCGCCGCCACCAGCACGGTCAGCCCCTACCAGGTGGACCTCGACGGTCACCTGGTCGCGGGGAAGACCTCGCGCCTCACCCTGACGGTGACGACGGACGGTGAGCCCGTCACCGACCTCGAGCCGTACCTCGAGGCGTACGGACACCTGGTCGTGCTCCGTGACGGTGACCTGGCCTACCTCCACGTCCATCCCGAAGGCGCGCCCGGTGACGGACGCACCGAGCCCGGCCCGGAGATCACGTTCTCCGCCGAGGTGCCCTCGGCCGGGACGTACCGCCTGTTCCTCGACTTCAAGCACGCCGGTCAGGTGCGCACCGCGGCCTTCACCGCCGTCGCCGAATCGCACTGACCAGCCATCGACTCCCTGCCTGAGCAGGGTCCACCACAGAGAAAGGAAAGCACCATGTGCAGCACCACCTACACCGTTTCGGGGATGACCTGCGGCCACTGCGTCGGCTCCGTCAAGGAGGAGGTCACCCAGATCGCGGGCGTCTCCTCCGTCGACGTCGATCTGGCCACCGGCCAGGTGACCGTCACCTCCGAGAACGAGCTCGACCCCGTGCAGGTTCAGCGCGCGGTCGAGGAGGCCGGCTACCAGCTGGCCGGCTGAGCCACCGGCGTCGGCTCCCCGTGAGCGGGGAGCCGACGCGAACTTCGATCCACCCACCTGAAGGGACACCTGTGATGACCGTCTCCGGAACCTCTGTGCCCACGACCGACTTCGAGCTCGAGATCGACGGCATGACCTGCGCGTCGTGCGCGAACCGGATCGAGCGCAAGCTCAACAAGCTCGACGGTGTCTCCGCCACCGTCAACTACGCGACCGAGAAGGCCAAGATCTCCGTCGCCGCGGACCAGACCGACATCGACACGAGCGTGCTGATCGCGACCGTCGAGAGCGCTGGGTACGGCGCGAAGGAGCCGCGTCCTCAGGCGGGCCCGTCGAGCGGCTCCTCCGATGCCGAGGCGGCGGACCCGGTCGCCCTCCTCAAGCGGCGGCTGCTGATCAGCGCCGTGCTCACCGTCCCCGTGGTGCTCATGGCGATGGTGCCGGCACTGCAGCTCGAGAGCTGGCAGTGGCTCTCGCTCACCCTCGCCGCGCCGGTGGTCGTCTGGGGCGCGGCGCCGTTCCACCGGGCGGCGTGGACCAACGCGCGTCACGGCGCGGCGACCATGGACACGCTGGTCTCCATCGGCACCCTGGCCGCCTTCGGCTGGTCCCTGTACGCCCTCTTCCTCGGCACCGCAGGCGAGCCCGGCATGACCCACCCGTTCAGCTTCGCCATCGAACGCACCGACGGGCTCGGCAACATCTACCTCGAGGCGGCAGCAGGCGTCACCACGTTCATCCTCGCCGGCCGCTACTTCGAGGCCCGCTCGAAGCGCCGCGCCGGCGCCGCCCTCACGGCGCTCCTCGAGCTCGGCGCGAAGGAGGTCGCCGTCCTCCGCGACGGGACCGAGACCCGGATCCCGATCGACGACCTGGCCGTCGGCGACCTGTTCGTCGTACGTCCCGGGGAGAAGATTGCCACCGACGGCGTCGTCGAGGACGGCTCCTCGGCGATCGACGCCGCGATGCTGACCGGCGAGTCGGTGCCGGTCGAGGTGAGCCCGGGAGACACCGTCACCGGTGCCACCGTCAACGCCGGTGGTCGGCTCGTCGTCCGGGCGACCCGGGTGGGTGCGGACACGCAGCTGGCCCAGATGGCACGGTTGGTCGAGGAGGCCCAGACCGGCAAGGCGGCGGCGCAACGGCTCGCCGACCGCATCTCCGGGGTCTTCGTACCCATCGTGATCGCCCTCTCCGCCATCACCCTCGGCTTCTGGCTCGGCGCTGGTGCCGGGGCCGCCACCGCCTTCACCGCGGCGGTAGCGGTGCTGATCATCGCGTGCCCGTGCGCGCTCGGCCTGGCGACGCCGACTGCGCTGATGGTCGGGACCGGCCGCGGCGCCCAGCTGGGCATCCTGATCAAGGGCCCGGAGGTGCTCGAGAGCACCCGCACGATCGACACCATCGTGCTCGACAAGACCGGTACGGTCACCACCGGCACCATGACCCTGACCGATGTGATCGCCGCGCCCGGCGAGGACGCCGACGAGGTCGCGCGGCTGGCCGGCGCCCTCGAGTACGCCTCCGAGCACCCGATCGCCCGGGCGATCGCGTCCGGTGCCGAGACCCGCGTCGGCACCTTGCCCACGGCAGAGGACTTCGCCAACGTCCCCGGCCTGGGTGTGCAGGGCATCGTCGACGGTCACGCCGTCCTCGTCGGCCGGGTCCGCCTGCTCGAGGAGTGGAGCCAGTACCTGCCCGGTGAGCTCGCCCTGGCGATGGCCGAGGCCGAGAGCGAGGGCCGTACGGCTGTCGCGGTCGGGTGGGACGGCGCGGCGCGCGGTGTCCTGGTCGTCAACGACGTCATCAAGCCGACCTCGGCCGCGGCGATCGCGGAGTTCCAGCGTCTCGGTCTGACGCCGATCCTGCTCACCGGGGACAACGAGACGGTGGCCCGTACGGTCGCCGCCGAGGTCGGCATCCCGCTCTCCTCTGAGACCGTCATCGCCGAGGTGCTCCCCGAGGACAAGGTCGGCGTGGTCCGCCGACTCCAGGAGGAGGGCCGGGTCGTCGCGATGGTCGGTGACGGCGTGAACGACGCCCCGGCGCTGGCCCAGGCCGATCTCGGTCTCTCCATGGGCACCGGCACCGACGTCGCCATCCAGGCCAGCGACCTGACCCTGGTACGCGGTGACCTGCGGGTCGCGGCCGACGCGATCCGGCTCTCCCGGCGAACGCTGGCGACCATCAAGGGCAACCTGTTCTGGGCGTTCGCCTACAACGTCGCGGCCATCCCGCTCGCGGTCGCCGGCCTGCTCAACCCGATGCTCGCCGGTGCCGCGATGGCCTTCTCATCGGTGTTCGTGGTGAGCAACAGCCTTCGGCTGCGTCGCTTTCGCTGACGATGAGAAACCCAACGTTTCCGCACTTCTGCGCGCTTGTGTGGACAGTCGGCGAGCGGCCTGACGATGATGTCGAACATGAAGATCAATGTTCGCCGAATGGCGTCTGTCGTTGCCGTTCCTGTGATGCTCCTGGCCACGGCCACCGCCTGTGGCGGCTCTGAGAGCGAGGAGCCGGACTCGAAGCCCGTCGCGGAGGCCGAGGCCGCCAACAGTGCCGAGGCTGCGCCGTCCGTGCCGGCTGCTGGGGACGTCCCCGACCCGAGGAACGATCCCGACGGCTTCGAGGACTACCTCACCGACATGTACGTCAAGGCGGGTATGACCGACGACCAGGCGACGTGCATGTCGGCGGCGTTCATGGACAACGTGGACCTCGACGCCATCACCGACCCTGCGTCGGTCTCCACGTTGATGGGTGACGAGAAGCTGACGGAAGCCATGGCGAAGTGCGTGTGACGACCATGATCGGCTGATCGCCGGTCGCCGCTCCCCGATCTGACAGCCGGGCACACCTAGACTCCCGAACGTGGAGCATCAGGTGTTGCTGATCGTCGGGGCGGCGCTGGCGATCATGATCGCGGCCTCGGTCTTCTCGCGGCGTACCGGGGTGGCGGCGCCGCTGCTGCTCGTCGGCCTCGGGATCGGGGCGAGCTATCTGCCGGGGGCGCCGGAGATCGAGATCGGGCCGGAGCTGATCCTGGCCGGCGTCCTGCCGCCGTTGCTCTACTCCTCCGCGGTCAACCTGCCGGTGATCGACTTCCGGCGGAACTTCCGGCTGATCAGCTGGCTGTCGGTCGTGATGGTGATCGTCTCCGCGGTGGTGATCGGCGCGGTCGTCCACTGGCTGTTCCCGGCGATCTCGTTCCCGCTCGCGGTCGCGCTCGGCGCGGTCGTCAGTCCCACCGACGCGGTGGCCGCGACGGCGATCGGGCGCCGGGTCGGGCTGCCGCCGCGGGTGATGGCGGTGCTGGAGGGGGAGAGCCTGGTCAACGACGCCTCCGCGCTCGTCGTCCTCCGGACGGCGGTGGCTGGGATCGCCGCGACCAGCTCGTTCTCGCTGGGGCGTACAGCCCTGGAGTTCGGGTGGGCGGTGCTCGGCGCGCTCGTGATCGGCGGTGTCGTCGGTTGGCTCACGGTGCTGCTCCGCCAGCGTCTGGACGATCCGGTGCTCAACACCACGATCTCCTTCGCGGTGCCGTTCATCGCCTACTTCCCGGCCGAGGAGCTGAACGCGTCCGGAGTGCTCGCCGTCGTCGTCGCCGGTCTGGTGACGGGCGCGCTCGGCAGCCGCCGGTTCAGCGCGCGCGACCGGCAGAACCAGGCCACCACCTGGACGACCTTCAACTTCATCCTCGAGAGCGGCGTCTTCCTGGCGATGGGCTACCAGCTGCCCGCGCTCGTCGACGCCGCCCGCGGCGAGACCACTGCGGGCGAGCTGACCGGCCTCGTCCTCGTCGTCTTCGCCCTGCTGGTCCTGCTGCGGTTCATCGGGCTCGCCGGGCCCGCGCTGCGGGACCGGGAGGAGAACAAGGAAGAGGTACGCACCCGCCTCGACCAGTTCGAGGAGAAGCTCGACTCGCTGACCCCCGCCGACGACCGGGAGGACGCCCGGATCACCTCGGCCCGGCGGCGGCTGGCGCGGGGCCGGGCGGACATCGACTTCGAGGAGCGCGAGCCGATCACCAGGCGTGGCTTCCTGATCATCGGCTGGGCCGGGATGCGTGGCGTCGTCACGGTCGCCGCCGCCCACACCATCCCGGTCGGCACCTCCCACCGCGCGACGGTGGTGCTCGCCGCCTTCCTGGTCGCGCTCATCACGCTCGTGCTCTTCGGCCTCACGCTCCCGGCAGTGATCCGCCGGATGCGCTTCCCGGGTGAGTCGTCGGCGGACCGGCACGACGCGTTCCGGGCCCTGCTCCGTCAGGTCGGCGAGGATGCGATCGACAACCTCGGACCGCTGGAGTCGCAGACCATCGACGGAGAGCCGATCGACCCCCAGCTGGTGACGAAGCTCAAGGACCGGATCCTCCCGCGGGTGCTCGCGGGCGTACGCGACGCTCCCAGCATCAGGCCCGACGTGATGGAGCAGACGGTGATCCTGCAGCTGCGCTACCTCGAGGCGATGCGCGACGCGCTCTCCGCCGAGCGCGGCATCGGCGCCTACAGCTCGCACACCTACCGGAAGGTCGAGGCGATGCTCGACGACATGGAGAAGCGGCTCGACGCGAGCTGAGCCCGTGAATGGGCGCCGGCCGGTTACCTTGGCGCCTGCGGGCCCGTCATCACCATGACGGAGCGCGCGCGAGGAAGGTGACGACATGACCGGATCAGGGCCACACGAAGCAACGGCGGAGGCCTTCGAGCAGCAGCGCGAGCGCCTGGCGGCGGTCGCCTACCGGATGCTCGGGTCCAGGGCGGACGCCGAGGACGCGGTGCAGGAGGCGTGGATCCGGCTGGCCCGGCAGGACGAGGCCTCGATCGACAACCTGGCCGGCTGGCTGACCACCGTGGTGGGGCGGGTCTGCATCGACGTGCTCCGCTCGCGTAAGACCCGGCCGGAGCTGTCGTACGAGGACCGGCTGCCCGAGCTCGTGGTGGCCGTCGACGGCGGGGCGGAGCCCGAGGACGACGCGATGCTCGCCGAGTCGGTCGGGCTGGCACTGCTCGTGGTGCTCGACTCCCTCACGCCCAACGAACGGCTGGCGTTCGTCCTGCACGACATGTTCGCGGTGCCCTTCGCCGAGATCGGCGAGATCATCGGCCGGTCCACCGACGCGACCAAGATGCTCGCCAGCCGGGCTCGCCGGAAGGTGCAGGGCACACCGCAGCCGCAGGAGGAGCCGCGGCGCCAGCGCGCAGTGGTCGATGCATTTCTCGCCGCGGCACGGAACGGGGACTTCGAAGGGCTCGTCACCCTGCTCGATCCGAACGTGACCTGGCGGACGTACCACCCGAAGGGCGTGCTGACCACGGTCGGCGCGGCCGAGGTGGCCGAACCGGTCCTGCGCGGCGCCCGCTCGATGACCTCGGTGCTCCCGGTCCTGGTCAACGGCGAGCCCGGTTTCGTGGCCTGGGGCGCCAACGGCAAGTTGCTCGGCGTGGCGGCGTGCACCGTGGTCGAAGGCCGGATCGTCGAGCTGCTGACCGTGAGCGACCGCAAGCGCCTCGACGCCATGGGTCTGCCCCCGCGACCCGAGTAGCGCGCCCTCGTCGCCTTGGGTTGTTACCTCTTGAAGAACTGCTTCGTCGTAGTGGTGCAAGCATCCGAAGACGAAGGAGATCAAGATGGAAAGCCGGATCAACCCCATGGGCAACGAGATCGGGGCCGCGTGGGCGAAGCACATCATCTCGTCGAACAAGATCATCGCCGGCTCGACACTGCCGAAGGCCGTGCAGGAGCTGGTGAAGATCCGCGCCAGCCAGATCAACGGCTGTGGCGGCTGCCTCGACATGCACACCAAGGACGCCGCAGCCGCCGGTGAGAGCGCGCTGCGGATCAACCTGGTCGGAGCATGGCGGGAGACGACGGTCTACACCGAAGCGGAGCGGGCGGCGCTGGAGCTCACCGATCAGGGCACTCGCCTCGCCGACTCCAGCGGGGTCACCGATGAGGCGTGGGCCAACGCGGAGAAGCACTTCGACGAAGACCAGCTGATGGCCCTGGTCGGCCTGATCTGCCTGATCAACGCCTTCAACCGCCTCAACGTGATCACGCGGACTCCCGGCGGCGAGTACCAGCCCGGGCAGTACGCCTGACACCGCGACTCGCTTCAGGCTCGCGGCGGACCCGGCTCTGGGTCCGCCGCGGCCACAGACCTCATCGATTCTGCCTAGGAGAAGACTCATGAACATCGCACTTTGGATCGTCGCCGGCCTGATGGCCGCCATCTACCTGCTCTCCGGATTCGGGAAGCTGTTCGTCCCCAGAGAGAGGATGGCTGCGATGGGCGACGCCTCGCGCTGGGTTCTCGACTTCCGGCCCAGCACTCTCAAGATCATCGGCGCACTCGAGATCCTCGGCGTCATCGGCCTGATCCTGCCAGCGCTGCTCGACATCGCGCCGATCCTGGTGCCGCTGGCGGCATACGGCCTGACGTTGATCATGGCCGGTGCCGTGACCGTGCGGATCCGCCGTGGCGAGACGAAAGCCGCGCTGGTGGACGCGACCTACCTCGCCTTGACCGCTTTCGTGGCGATCGGCCGCTTCGCATGGGTCCCCTTCACCGGGTGATCAGGCCGACTCCCGGCGGGGTCACACCGTCTCGAAGCCGGCCATCATCGCCATGTCCTCGTGCTCCAGGTTGTGGCAGTGGATGAGGAACCGGCCGGCGTACTTCTCGAACCTCACCCTCACCCGGACGGCCTCGTAGGGACGTACGTCGACGGTGTCCTTCCAGCCGTGGTCCATCGGCCCCGGGCCGCGGTTGCCGCGTCGGAGCACCTGGAAGGGCGAGAGGTGGACGTGGACGGGGTGGTGGGCGTCGGTGAAGAACTCCCAGATCTCGGTGTTGTCGAGTGGCACCTTGGCCTGCGGCACGGCAGGCTCGAACGGCTTGCCGTTGATCCCCCAGCCCATGCGGCCGTGCACGGCCTCGCGGCGGAAGTGCCACTTGCGGACAACCGCGCCGTCGGGCTTCTCGGGCTCGGGTACGTCCGCGAGCCTCTTGGCCAGTCGATCGGCCAGCCGGACATCGTCGGTCGCCCGGCGGGCGATGCGGAACCGCATCACCTGAGCGGTGCGGCCGGTGCCGAGGTCGTTGCGCAGCTCGACGGTCGTCCCGGGCGCCAGTGAACGGAAGTCGACGACGACGTCGAACCGTTCGCCCGAGGCCATCGTGACCACGTCGTGCTCGACAGGGCGGGCCAGCAACCCACCGTCGGAGCCGATCTGGGTGAACGCCACCGGCTTCCCGTCGGCGGTTCGCAGACGCAGCGCATAGCGGCGGGCGTTGGAGGCGTTGAGCAGACGCAGCCGGTACTGAGCCGCGTCGACCTCCGCCTCGGGCCACGGGGCGCCGTTGACGAGGATGACGTCGCCGAGCACACCGGCCATGTAGCGGTCCTCGACCCCGGGCTGACCGAGCAGCTCCGGGTCGAGGGCGGGGTAGCGCAGCGCGCCGTCCTCGTCGAAGGCTCGGTCGGCGATCATCAGCGGGATCTCCCGCTCCCCTCGCGGCAGCGAGAGCGCGTCCTCCTCGTCGTCGCGGATGATGTGGAATCCGGCCAGCCCACGCCACACCTGCGGAGCGGTGAAGTCCATCCGGTGGTCGTGGTACCAGAGCGTCGTGGCCGGCTGCTCGAGCGGATAGCGGTAGTCCCGTCTTCCGGTCGTGACCTGGGCTTTCGGGTCGTGCATGGCTTCGTGTCCGCCGCCGTGGCCGCCATCCCCGCCGTGTCCGCCGTCGTGCCCGGAGTGATCGGCACCGGGCTGCGCGGGCCTGGGCTGCTCGAACCCGGGTGGCAACAGCAGGTCGGTCGGCCAGCCGTCGCTGTCCGCGGGCGTGTGTCCGCCGTGGAGATGCGTCGCGGTCGGCAGCGTGAGGGAGTTGGTGTGGCGCACGGTCACGGCCTGGCCCCGGCGGGTCTCCAGCGTGGGGCCGGGAAAGACCCCGTCGTACGTCATCATCTCGGTCTTCAGCCCGGGCAGGATCTCCACCGTCGCGGGGCGCTGCGCGATCTCGATGAGATCACCGGACGGTCGCTTGACCGGCGGCAACGGCAACGGCGTCGCGTACGCCTCGGGCAGTCTCGCCGCGCTGCGCAGGATCCGTCCGGTCTGCTCGGGAGCCTCGCCGCAGGCGGCCAGCGATCCAGCGAGCGGCGCGGCCAGGCTCGCGCCCAGGAGGGTGCGTCGGTTGAGCCTCATCGCCGGGTCTCCCGCGGGCGGCCGGCGCCGCGGCGCAGGGAGGCGATGGCCAGGCCGACGGCCACACCGACGGTGAGCACCCCGATCGGGACGTGGAGCTCGAGGGCTCGGACGTAGCCGAGAACTGCCTGGACGTGGATGAGGAGGAAGAGCGTGACCGACCAGACGAGGAACCACCAGCGCCCGCCCATCGCGACGACGGCGACCGCGGCGATGGGAACCAGCAGGCCGAAGGCCTGCAGGGCTGCCGCACCGGCGGCGTGGAGGCCCAGTGCCCCGAAGGTTCCGGAGAAGTAGGAGCCGATGAAGATCGGTTGCCCGATCGCGAAGAGCGCAATCACGACAGCCACGGCTCGGAAGCAGAAGAGGCTGATGCGTGGTCGACGCTCGCGTGATGGGCGATCGGTGGGGGTCTCTGTGGTGGTCACACCTCGACAATAGGTAGCGGAGGTACGTATGGCATCGGGCTTTCCCCTGAGATCGCCCGGCTGCTGTCGGGGTCGAGGACGACCTGCGTACGCCGCCATGTTTCTGTTTTGTGACATCCGCCCAATGAGGTTCTGCCTCCGTGCCGGTGTCCGATCCCCGGCCGCGCCCCTACCGTCGAGTAGCAACCGGAACCCCGGACAGCCCGGGGACGGACGGACGAAGGAGCATGCTCGGTGCTCAGATCACTCTCACTCCGAATCGCCGCGGTCGCCGCGGCAGTCACTCTCCCCCTCTTCGGACTGGTCGCGCCATCCGATGCGGCGAGCCCCTACGAGCGCGGGCCGAACCCGACCTCGGCCAGCGTCCTCGACAACGGCACGTTCTCCCTCTCCACGGCCTCGGTCTCCTCGCTGGTGACCGGCTTCGGCGGCGGGACGATCTACTACCCCACCTCTACCACCCAAGGGACGTACGGCGGTGTCGTGCTCGCCCCCGGCTACACGGCCTCCTCGTCCTCCTACTCCGCCGTCGCGCGCCGAGTGGCCTCGCACGGCTTCGTGGTCTTCGCCATCGACACGAACTCCCGCTACGACCAGCCCAACAGCCGCGGGTCGCAGATCCTGGCCGCGGTCAGCTACCTGAAGAGCAGCGCCTCCTCCGCGGTCGCCACGCGTCTGGACGAGTCCCGGATCGCGGTCTCCGGCCACTCCATGGGCGGCGGTGGCACCCTCGCCGCTGCCAACCAGGACTCCTCGATCAAGGCCGCGGTCGCGCTGCAGCCCTGGCACACCGACAAGACCTGGCCCGGCATCCGGATCCCGACCATGATCATCGGCGCGGAGAACGACTCCGTCGCGTCGGTCAGCTCGCACTCCATCCCCTTCTACAACTCGGCCACCGGGGCCCCGGAGAAGGCGTACGGCGAGATCAACAACGGCGACCACTTCATCGCCAACACCGATGACGACTGGCAAGGACGCCTCTTCGTCACCTGGCTGAAGAGGTACGTCGACGACGACACGCGCTACTCGCAGTTCCTCTGCCCGGCGCCGACGTCGGTCAACCTGTCCGACTACCGCAACACCTGCCCGGACTGATCTGACGGTCCTGACGTAGGAAATGAACCGGCCACCTCGGGGGAGGTGGCCGGTTCTGCTACCCCCACGTTGGAAGATGGGGGCATGACCGGAATTAGTGGAAACGGCGGAAACAGCCCAGGAATCCGCGTCGCGTCCGTCGACGACATCCCGGAGGGCGAGGGGATCGCCATCTCCTCCGACGTCACCGGGACCGAGGACGACATCGCCATCCTGCGCGACGACGATGGCACCTGCTGGGCCCTCAACGACACCTGCACCCACGAGACCGCCTCGCTGGCCGAGGGCTGGGTCGAGGACGGCGACGTCGAGTGCCCCCTCCATTCATCACGGTTCAACCTCAAGACCGGCAAGGTCGACGGGCTCCCGGCCACCCGGGACACCGTGCCGCACCGGGTCGAGGTGCGTGACGGAGAGGTCTACCTGTTCCCCGGCGAGAGGCCGTGACGGTCGCGTCGGTTGTCGTCGTCGGTGGCGGGATCGCCGGTGTCTCCACGGTCGCGGAGCTCCGGAAGGCTGGGTACGCCGGTGAGCTGGTGCTGGTCTCGGCCGATGCTGTTCCCTGCGACCGCCCGCCGCTGTCCAAGGAGTATCTCGCCGGCAGCCGCGACCTCGAGTCGATCGCGCTGCAGCCGTCGCAGTGGTACGCCGAGCAACAGACCTCGCTGGTCGGGGGAGTCGTCGCGGTGGCGATCCGCCCGGACACCGGCGAGGTCGAGCTCGACGACGGCCGCGTGCTGACTGCCGACAAGATCGTGCTCGCGACAGGTGGTCGGGCAGCGCGGCCCGCGGTCGGATCCCCGAGCCATGTGCTGCGGGACGTCACGGACGCCGACGGGCTGCGTACGTCCCTCGTGCCCGGTGCGCGGTTGCTGATCGTCGGGGCAGGACTGATCGGGGCGGAGGTCGCCTCGACCGCCCGTGGTCTGGGGGCTGAGGTCGTGCTGGTCGATCCGCTCGATCCGCCTCTCGCCGCCGCGGTCGGCATCGAGGTGGCCCGGTGGTTGCACGGCCTGCATGCCGACCACGGCGTCGAGGCCGTGACTGCCACGGTCGAGACGTTGCTGGAGACGCCGACCGCGGTCGCGGCGCAGCTGAGCGGCGAGCCGGACTCACGCGAGTTCGACGCAGTGCTCTTGGCCGTCGGCCTGGTCCCCGAGACCGGTTTGGCCGATGCGGCCGGCTTGGAGACGTCTCGCGGCGTCCTGGTCGACGCCGGCCAGGTGACCAGCCATCCGTCGGTGCTCGCGGTCGGAGACTGTGCCCGGCTCCGGGACCACCATCGGGCCGAACACTGGGAGGCCGCCCGGCTGGACGGTGCCAGGGCGGCGGCCACGATCCTCGGATCAGAGCCCCCGCCCGCCGCCGCGCCCTGGTGGTGGTCGGACCGCTACGGCCTCCACGTCGAAGGGGTCGGTGAGATGCGTTCACCGGACGCGGCGCACGAGAACGTCGTACGCGGTGTGCTCGGCGAGCCGCCGTTCTCTGTGTTCACGCTGCGGGGCGAGCGCGTCATCGGCGCGGTGGCGGTCGACGACCCCAACGCCGTGCGCGCAGCGCGTCGGCTGATCGACCGGCAGGTCGGCGTACGGGCGTCCGATCTGGCGGACGCAGCCCAGAATCTCCGAAAGCTGCTCTAAAAGCCGCCGAGCCGGCGCAGATGTCCGAGTTATCCACAGGGTGCTGTGGATAACTCGGGACAAATGCGCCGACTCGGTGGGAATCCGCGAGGCAGTTGCGTCTGCTCGGGGTCAGACGGTCAGCTGAGCCGGCTTCGACTGGTTGGCGACACGGTTCTCGGCGTCGATGAACCAGGCCAGCTGCTCGACCCGCGTGATGATCGCGTGGAGCAGGTCGGCCGTGGTCGGGTCCTCGGAGTCGATGTCGTCGTGGATCTCACGAGCCGTCTTCGAGGTGGCGTAGAGCGCAGCGGCGGCGAGGTCGGCGGCCGTCGCGGTGTCGACCTCGGCCGCCGGGAGGGGCGCGAGGGTGGTGTCCTCGGAGACGGTGCCGGTGCGGCCGTCGGGGAGGATGTAGAGCGCGCGCATCCGCTCGGCGACCTCGTCGGTGAAGTTGCGGGCGGCGTCGACGACCTCGTCGAGGACGAGGTGCATGTCGCGGAAGTTCTTGCCCACGACGTTCCAGTGAAGCTGCTTGCCCTGAAGGCTGAGCTCGGTCAGATCGACGAGCAGGCGCTGCATCTGGGTCGCGAACGCCGGGCTCGGCACGAACGCGGGGTGCGAGGTGTGGGTGGCGCTGCTGGTGTCGGTCTTGGTGGTCATGTTCGGCTGATCCCCCTGGGTTGTGTTGGTATCTGCTGCTGATCTCAACTGTGTCACCTTTTCTTGAACGATTCCAGAAAGGTAAGTCTTCCCTAAGTCGTCGCCGAGTTTCTCCGTACGCCGTAGAGTCGGTCCGTGCCGTCAGCCGGAGACGCCTCAGCTCCTCTCGTCGCGCAGGTTCGTCGTCCGGAGATCTTCGAGACCAACCGGTTGAGCCCGGACGCGCAGGTCGAGGCCTGGGAACGTCACAACGCCAGCGCGTTGGTCGCGCTCTCCTGCCGGCCGATCGACGGCCACGGGTTCGACGCGCAGGAGGTCAACCTGCAGCTCGACGAGATCCATCTGGCGCGGGTCCGGGCCACCCGCCACGTCGTCGAGCGGCCGGCCAGCCTCGTCAAGGAGATGCCCGCCCGATCGATCGCCGTCTACGCCAGCCTCCGCGGCGAGGCGATCTTGGAGTACGCCGGTCACCGGAGGGTCATCCGGCCAGGACAGCTGATCGTCTGCGACGTGGACGCGCCGTTCCTGCGGGGTTTCGGACACGGGCTCGAGGAGCTCGCGGTCAAGGTCCCGGTGTCGGCCTTCACAGCCCGCACCGGCATGGCGTCGATGCCGACGCCGCTCGTCCTCGACGCAGGCCGGGACCAGGACCCGCACGGCCGCGCCCTGGTCCAGATGGTCGGCCGAGCGCTCCGGGCCAACGACCCGGTGCCCGCCGACGAGAACGCCGTGCTCGACCTGATCGCGGTGATCGCGACCGCCGGGAAGGTATCTCTGGGCACCGCCCATCGCGCCGCGGCGAAGGCGTTCATCGAGGACCATCTCGCCGATCCCGGTCTCTCCGCCCCTGCCGTCGCCGCGGGCGCCGGCATCTCCGAACGCCACCTGTCCCGGCTCTTCGCCGACGCCGGCAGCAGCGTTCCCCGCCACATCCTCGGCCGCCGCCTCGAGCTCGCCTACGCGATGCTCGCCACCGGCTCGGACCCGAGCATCCGCACCATCGACGTCGCCGACAAGTGCGGCTTCACCTCCGCCTCGTACTTCTCCCAGGCCTTCCGCAAGCGCTTCGGCGTCACCGCCGGAGACGTACGCCGCGCCGCCCGCCCCTGACCGCCCCAGCCGAGACGTCACGCCCGTCGGCCGAGACGTCACCCCCGTCGGCCGAAGCGTCACTCCCGTCGGCCGAGTGGGCATTCGAGTGCCAAGTCGGCCGACGCGAGTGACTTCTCGGCCGACGCGAGTGACTTCTCGGCGCGAAAGGGTGACAAGTCCACCAAAGTCCGATAGTTCTTCGATGCCGTTTTCCGCCAACCAGCCCCTGTGTCCCACCTGCAGGCGGCGATGACGGACGACACTCCTCAACACCCCACTCTCTAAGGAGACGTACGTGCCCAACGGACTCACCACCGGACGCGGCCTGAGCATGGCCGCCGCCGGTGTCGCAGCGATGGCGCTGACCCTGACCGCATGCGGGTCGGGCGGCATCGACGACGAAGGCGGTGGCGGCGCGGACAAGCTCACCATCGGCTTCGTCTCGACCGAGACCGGCTCCTCGGCCCCGTTCGGCGAGGCGAACAGCTTCGTCGTCGACGAGCTGGAGACCTACTTCAAGGACAACCCGGTCAAGGCCGGCGACAAGGAGCTCGACGTCGAGATCGTCGTGCGTGACGCGCAGAGCGACACCACGAAGGCCGGGGCGGTGGCCGGGGACCTGATCAACAAGGACGGTGCCGACATCATCGTCGCCTCCTCGACGCCCGACATCGTCAACCCGGTCTCGGAGCAGTGCGAGGCCAACTCGGTCCCGTGCATCACCACGGTCGCCCCGTGGCAGCCCTTCGCGATCCGCAGCGGCGACAAGCCGGCCGAGCTGAAGTACAGCTACCACTTCTTCTGGGGCCTCGAGGACGTCTCGACGGTCTATGCCGACATCTGGGGCAAGGTCCCCAACAACAAGAAGGCCGGCGGCCTGTTCCCGAAGGACCCCGACGGCGAGGCCTGGGGC
Organism: Nocardioides panzhihuensis; assembly: GCF_013408335.1. Classification (NCBI taxonomy): domain Bacteria; kingdom Bacillati; phylum Actinomycetota; class Actinomycetes; order Propionibacteriales; family Nocardioidaceae; genus Nocardioides; species Nocardioides panzhihuensis. The sequence continues at coordinate 5,216,773 of NZ_JACBZR010000001.1, forward strand.
GCCAACTTCCCGGCGCTCACCGAGGCGTCGGGCGTCAAGATCGACAACCCGGGCAACTACCCGAACGGCACCAAGGACTTCTCGGCCCAGATCAGCGCCTACAAGGGTCACGACGTCCTGGTCGGCGTCCCGATCCCGCCGGACTTCACCACGTTCTGGCAGCAGGCGAAGCAGCAGGGCTACAACCCGAAGGTCGCGACCATCGGCAAGGCGCTGCTCTTCCCGAGCAGCGTCGAGGCGCTCGGCCCGATCGCCCACAACCTCTCCACCGAGGTGTGGTGGACCCCGACCGCTCCTTACGAGTCATCGCTGACCGGCGAGTCCGCGCAGGAGCTGGCCGACACGTACGAGGAGAAGACCGGCAAGCAGTGGACCCAGCCGCTGGGCTTCGCGCACGCGCTCTTCGAGGTCGCGACCGCGGCGGTGACCGAGGCGGGCTCGACCGACGCCGACGCGGTCACCAAGGCGCTGTCCGGCCTCGAGGTCTCCACGGTCGTCGGTGACGTCGCCTGGGGCAAGGACGCGAACGTCCCGCCGTACGTCGCCAAGACCTCCCTCGCGGGCGGTCAGTGGCGCCAGGTCGAGGGCGGGGAGCACCCGTTCGAGCTGGTCGTCGTGCAGAACTCGCTGGCTCCCGACGTACCTCTCGGGGGCGAGCCCGAGGCGCTCAAGTGACCTCTTCCCCACCATCGGGAGAGCCATCGGTCGAGGCCTCCGGCAGCGCGCTTCGCGGCGCGCTGCTGGAGGCCGAAGGCCTGGCCAAGGCGTTCGGCCAGGTCGTCACCGCCCGCTCGGTCTCCTTCCACGTGGCTCCCGGCGAGGCGCTCGGCATCGTCGGCCCGAACGGTGCCGGCAAGTCGACGCTCCTCAACCTGGTGACCGGCGCCCAACCGGTCGACGCCGGGACCATCCGGTTCGACGGCGCCGACATCACCCGGATGCCGGCCGCCCGGCGTACGGCCCTGGGGATCGGACGTACGTTCCAGATCCCCCGCCCCTTCGAGGGGCTCACCGTCTTCGAGAACGTGCTCGTCGGATCGACCTTCGGCGCGGGCGCGCGCCGGAAGGTGGCCGACGAGCAGGCCTGGCAGGCGCTCGAGACCGCCGACCTGACCCACCTGGCCAACACCCCCGCCGGCTCGCTGCGGCTGCTCGACCGCAAGCGGCTCGAGCTCGCCCGCGCGCTGGCCACCCAGCCGCGGTTGCTGCTTCTCGACGAGATCGCCGGTGGCCTCACCGAGCACGAGCTGCCCGCCCTGATCGAGACCATCTCGGCGATCCGCGACGGTGGCACCGGCGTCGTCTGGATCGAGCACATCGTGCACGCGTTGCTGCAGGTCGTGGACCGGTTGATGTGCCTGGCCCAGGGCGACGTCGTCGCCACCGGCGACCCGCGTGAGGTGATGGCCTCGGACGCGGTCGCCGCCGTCTATCTCGGCTCCCCCGACCTGGAAGGCGAGACCCCATGAGCACCCTCCTCGAGGTCGACGCGATCGACGTCGCCTATGGCGACTTCCGCGCACTGCACGGCATCACCCTCCGGGTCGCCGAGGGCGAGACGCTCGCGGTGATCGGCGCCAACGGCGCCGGCAAGTCGACGCTCCTGAAGGCGATCGCCGGCCTGCTCCGCCCGATCGCCGGCCAGATTCGTTTCGCCGGCCACAACGTCTCCCACACCCCCGCCCACCGGCGGGTCCGCGAAGGCATCGCGCTCACGCCGGAAGGGCGGAGGATCTTCGGCTCGCTCACCGTCGAGGAGAACCTCAAGGTCGGTGCGTACGGCCGCCGTCCCGGTCCCTGGGACCTCACGACCGTCTACGACGCGTTCCCGCTGCTCGCGGAGAAGCGGTCGCGCAAGGGAGCGCACCTGTCCGGTGGCGAACAGCAGGCCACCGCGATCGGCCGGGCGCTGATGTCCAACCCGAGGCTGCTCCTCCTCGACGAGGTCTCCCTGGGGCTCGCCCCGGTGGTGATCGCCGACATCTACAAGGCGCTGCCGATGATCACCGGGAAGGGAACGACGGTGCTCGTGGTCGAACAGGACCTCACCCAGGCGCTGACGGTCGCCGACCGGGTGCAGTGCCTGCTCGAGGGCCGCACGGTCCTCGAAGGCGCCGCGGCCGACGTCACCCGTGAGCAGGTCCAGGCGGCGTACTTCGGGATCGACGAGCAGGAGGTGGGCTGATGGACTGGATCAACGCGGTCCTCCAGGGCCTCCTCCTCGGCGGCCAGTACGCGCTCCTCGCCTGCGGACTGAGCCTCATCTTCGGGGTGATGCGGATCGTCAACCTCGCCCACGGCGTCTTCGCGGTCGCCTCGGCCTATCTCGCGCTCTGGGTCGTCCAGCAGACCGGGATGCCTTCGTTCCTGACGCTCCTCGTCGTGATCCCGGTGCTCGCGGCGGTCGGCTACGCGATCCAACGCGGCCTGTTCAACCCGGCGCTGCGCCACGGCGAGCTGTCGCCGCTGCTGGTCTCCTTCGGCCTGGCCGTCATCGGCGCCAACCTCCTCCAGGAGGTCTTCACCGCCGACTCCCGCAAGATCTCGATCGGCACCCTGTCGACCTCGTCGGTCGAGCTCGGCGGGCTGCGGCTCGGCGTCTTCTCGCTGCTCACCCTGGTGGTCGCGGTCGGGGTCATCGTCGGCCTGCAGCTCTACCTCTCCCACACCCGCATCGGCCGCGCCATGCGGGCGACCAAGGACGACCCCGAGGCGGCGACGCTCATGGGGATCGACGAGAGGCACATGTACGCCCTGGCCACCGCGATCGCGGTGGGCACCGTGGCTCTGGCCGGCGTCTTTCTCGGCATGTCGACGCAGTTCAGCCCGACGTACGGGGATCTGGTCCTCATCTTCGCCTTCGAGGCGGTCATCATCGGTGGCCTCGGCTCGCTGTGGGGCACGCTCCTCGGCGGCCTCGTGCTGGGCGTGGCGCAGACCGTCGGCGCCCAGATCGACCCGGCCTACGGCGTCCTCGCGGGCCACCTCGTCTTCCTGGTCGTGCTCCTGTTCCGGCCCCAGGGCCTGCTCCCGAAGGCGGTCGCCGCATGACTGTGAAACCCCGGACAGGCACAGGAGGCCCGAAGGTCGTACGCGGCGGCTGGCCCTCGCTCGCAGGTGGCGGGGTTCTCGCCGCGATCGTGGTGTTCCTGGCCGGGGCGCCGTGGTTCGTGTTCAGCCCCGGGGACGTGACCAACCTGGTCACCCTCTTCGCGCTGATCATCCTCGGCACGACCTGGAACCTGATGGCCGGCTACGGCGGCCTCGTCTCGATCGGGCAGCAGGCCTTCATCGGCGCGGGCGGGTATGGCGTGATCAAGCTCGCCGACGTCGTCGGCCTGCCGATCCCGGTGGCGGTCGTGGCGGCCGGTGTCGTCTGCGCGCTGCTTGCGCTGCCGACCTCGTTCCTGCTGTTCCGGCTGGTCGGAGGATATTTCGCGATCGGTACGTGGGTGGTGGCCGAGGTCTTCAAGCTGGTCACCCAGGAGCTCCCGGGCTTCGGCGGCGGCTCCGGCCTCTCGCTCACCTCCTTCCAGGGGGTCGACCGGGTGACCCGGATCGCGACCGTCTACTACCTGGCGCTGGTGCTGGCCGTGCTCGTCGTGCTCGCGACGTACGTCCTGATGCGCTCGCGCATCGGGCTCGGTCTGACCGCGATCCGCGACGACAAGGTGGCGGCGGCGTCCTTGGGAGTCGCGGTGCGGCGCTCGCAGCGGATCGTCTATGTCGCGGCGTCCGGTGGTGCCGGTCTGGCCGGGGCACTGATCGCGGTCAACGGCCTGCGGGTCTCGCCGGACTCGATGTTCTCGGTCCAGTACACCGCCTTCATGATCTTCATCGTCGTCATCGGCGGCCTGGGGACGATCGAGGGCCCGATCCTGGGCGCGGTGATCTTCTTCGCGCTGCAACAGCTGATGGACTCCTACGGCACCTGGTATCTCGTCGCGCTCGGCACGGTGGCGATCGCCGTGGTCCTGCTGGCCCCGCGCGGGTTGTGGGGGCTGGCGGCGCGCGGCCGCTACGAGATCTTTCCGGTCGGTCACACGGTGCATCCACCGAACTAGGAAGTTATCCACAGGTTTGTCCACAAGGGGCTTTGGCTGTGGAAAACTCGGGTCCGCCGGGGAGGCTTCGCGGATCCACTAGGCTGCGGGACGAGACGTAGTCTGATCAGGAGGTCCGGGCCGATGAATCAGGCGGCTGACGGCGACAGCCCCATCCGGGCCAACCACGAGGCGATGCTGGCTGCGGGCGACGGGCTCGTCACCGACGGTGAGACGTTCGACAAGACCGGCAAGACCATGCCTGGCTTGGACGGGCTGGGGCCGGCGGCGCTGTTGATCAGCGGCGTCATCTCCTCCTACGCCGACGCCGGGATGAGGCTGTCCGCGGAGGCCCAGACGATCGGTGATGCCGTACGTGTCTGCAGCGGCGAGCTCGCCGACGCTGATGCCGACTCGGCCGACGCCTTGAAGATCCTGCGGCAGGGAATGGGCGAATGAGCGTCGACACCTCCTTCGAGGGGCGCCCGGGAGCGCTGGAGTCGATCGCGACCTGGCTCCGGTCGACCTACGCGAGCGGAGCCGAAGACCTCACCACGTCCGTGCTCGGCCGACGCCGCCGGATCGAGGACGTCTGGGAGGGCGAGGGCGAACAGGCCTTCCACACGCGGGCGACCGAGCTGGCCCACAGCTCCGACGGCGTCGAGTCAACAGCCCGCGGGACCGCGACCACCATCGAGGTGCTCGCCGGGTCGATGCGTACGGCCAAGAACGGGCTGGCGACGGTCCGCGAAAACGCTCGCGGCGCTGGGCTCGTCGTCAGCGGTGACACGATCCAGCAGCCGACCGCTGTCGCTCATCCCGGCCCCGAGCCGGCGCCGGACGTCGACGCCGCGACGATGAACGCCTACAACAGCAGGGTCACCACCTGGAACGCGTACCAGGAGAAGGTGACGGCCTACAACACGGCTTCGAGCGACACCGGCGAATATCTGGAGGGCTGGCGCGAGGCGCTCGAGTCGGCCGCCGAGAAGCTCTCCAAGGACGATGCCAACCTGGTCACGCTGACCGGCAACCTGATCGTCGACGGCGGCGGCGGAGCGATCGCAGCCAGGATGGCGGTGTGGTACGCCGATGCGGGCAGGACCGCTCGCGAGACTGCCGGTAGAGCGGCACAGCATCTGGACGAGCTGGTCAAGGACGGGCGGCTCGCCGGCGACAAGGGCACGTTCTACAAATACCTCGATGACAAGGCCAAGGCGCTCCAGCACCTCGACGACATGGAGGCCAAGAGCACGGCTCCGAACCTCCCCAAGGGCGTGAAGATCGGCGGAGGGATCATCGGCGCGCTGGCGATGGGCTACGGCATCAAGTCGGACATCGAGGACGGCGAGTCGACCACGCAGGCCGTGGTATCGAACGCCGGCGGGACCGCTGTCGGGCTCGGCGCGAGCATCGCCGCCGCCGCGGGGGCGGGCGCGGCCGTCGGCGCACTCGGTGGCAGCGTCGTGCCGGGTCTGGGGACCGCAGTAGGTGCTGTCGCCGGTGTCATCGTCGGCACCGGGGTCGCCATCGTGACCTCGGGTGCCATCGACTCGATGTTCGAGAAGGGCGTCGACAGCGTCGGCGACGTCGGCGAGGCGATCGGCGACGGATGGAACGACCTGACCAACACCGCCGGAGGGCTCTGGGACGCCGGCGGCGATCTCATCGACGGAATCTTCTGAGAGGTTGTTCGTGCGCGTGCTCAAGGCATTGTGCGTCGTCATGGTGGCGCTCATCGGGACAGCGGTCATCGCGTCGTCCGGGACACAGTCCGGCGGCAGTCGGGTGGCGATGGCGCTGTTCGGCTTCGCCGTGCTCATCGCCGCTGTCGCTGGGGCGGTCACCTGGTTCCCCCGCGCCCGGCGGCCGGAGGCGTACGTCTCCTCTGCCGGTGGTGCGGTCACGGTCTCGCTCACGCGGCGGCTGTCGGCCGTGACGCTCACGATGCTGCTGGCGCTCGCCGCGCTGCTGGTGATCGGCGCCATCGCGGTCGCCGGCGGGAGCAGCTGGATCCTCGGGGGCTTGGCGCTCCTGCTGCTCATCCCCGTTCCCGACCTCGTCAAAGGGCTCGGTCGGCGTCCGCATCTGCGCATCGGCCCGGCCGGGATCCGGCTGCACGGCTGGACCAGCGACGTCGAGATCGCCTGGAGCGACGTGCTCGAGGTGAGTCAGGCCAGCATCAACGCGCAGACGCCGATCGTTCGAGTCCGTGGGCGTGACGGAGCGGCGTCCTACGGGCACACGAAGCGCGGGATCCTCTTCGGCAAGCGGCCGGCCGACCCCGATCTGGACGTGCCCGCGACCTCGCTCGACGACCCGTACGGGATCTACGTGGTCCTCAACGGCCTGGCGATGGCTCGCGCCGACGAGCGGCCGGGAATGGTCGCCGCGATCCCGGGGCTCCTCGAGGACCGCGCCGACGGCGTCAAGCCGGAGAACCCGTCGCGCCGCTGAGGCGCTGTGGTTCGCTCGGCTTGTCGGGCAGTCCGGGCAGTCCGGGCAGTGTGGTCAGTCTGGTCAGGCGCCGGAAGACAGCGGTGCTGCTCGTGGGTGTGAGCCCAGGACCGCCGTCGGCCGAGACGAGGAGCGCGTCGCGGCGTACTGCGGCGGTGAGGTCGAGCTGTCGGTCCCCGGCCGCCCGGATGCGCCAGGCCAGGTCTGAGCGCAGCTGGGCGAGAGCGCTCGACCGTCGGGCCTGGTCCTGGGCGACGAGGTCGGTGATGGTCTGGTCGTCCGCCGGCTCCGCCGGTCCCGTGCGGTCGCCGGGAAAGGGCCTCAGACTGACCGCCTGGGCGAGGCCTGAGGCGGCGAAGGCGCGAGATGCCGGGACCAGGCGCAGGGTGCTGTCGTTCACCGCGATCAGTGCGGCTCCCGAGGATGAGGCGTACGCGAACCTGTGACGACGCCGGGTCGGGGCCGTCGATACGTCGACCGTGACCGTCAGGTCGGGGCTGCGCAGCGCGTCGAGCAGGTCGGTGAGGCCGGGCGGGACCGAGCCGAGGGCGGACCTGATCGCCGGAGGGTCGGTGCCCGGCCGGAGGAGGTGGGTGAAGATCTCGTAGTCGAGCTGCAGCGCGGTGCCTCCGGCGGGACGGAACTCAACCTGCACCGGCGGCCACCTCGGCCGGTTGCCAGCTCTGCGCTGCCGTGGCGACGACGTCAGCCAGCGAGTCGTAGCGATCGGTGGCCAGCGTCGCGGTCAGCGTATGCCCGACCGATCCGTCGACGTGCTCGACGATCACGAACCACTGCTCCAGCACCAGCGCCTCGTCGTTGGGCCCGGTGTGGTGGGCGAGCCGCCGACCGCCGGGCCGACCCGCGACCCCAAGGCGCTCCAGGTCGACGAGGAGATAGCCAGGAAGCGTCTTGCTGACCAGGTCTTCGGTCTGATGCACCCACTGGCGCAACCCGACCTCGTCACCGAGCGGTTCGACTGTGTGGGCCAGAGTGCCGCGAAACCGGTCGCTGTCGAGACCGTGGTGCTCGACCGCCATCCAGAGCGTTTCTCCAGGAGGCCGGGCCAACCGGTCCCAGTCCGGCGGAATCGGCGGTAGCACTGGCACGTCTCCTCCTACTTGCGTCCACGGCGGACGCGAGGACAGCGTACGTGTCTACTGGTGGGTAACATGGTGCCCGTGACCGAACCCCTCTCCGTTGCAGCGACCACCGAGACGTACGCGATCGAGCGTGCCGAGGGCACGAGCTTCACGCTCACCGTGGTCCGGGCCGCGGATCCCGAGGCGCCGACCCTGCTGGTCGTGCCCGCGATGGGCATGTCGGCGGGCTACTACGACAAGCTGATCGTGGCCTTTGCGGCGGCGGGGATCAACGCCGGCCGGATGGAGCAGCGCGGCCACGAGGAGGTCGGCGGACGGGTCGCCGGCTGGTCCTACGACTTCGGCTACGCCGACCTGGTCGACGACATCGCCGCCGCGGTCGACCGCCTCGGCGAGCTGATCCCGGCCTCGGCCGGCGCGACGTACGTCCTCGGGCACAGCCTCGGCGGCCAGGCCGCCAGCGCCTACGCGGCGCTGCACCCCGACCGGGTCGCCGGCCTGGTCTACGTCGCCTCGCAGACGCCCTACTGGCGCAACTACGGCCCGGGATTCCTGCTCGCCAGCCAGGCGATGGGCCTGGTCGGCCGGGTCGTCGGCCACTTCCCCGGCAAGCAGCTCAAGTTCGCCGGCCGCGAGGCCCGCACCCTGATGAAGGAATGGGCCAGGTACGCCCGCACCGGCCGCCTCCGGTTCGGCCGGCCGGCCCACGACGTCACCACCGCGATGCGCGCGCTGGAGAAGCCGGCGCTGATCGTCTCGATCGAGGACGACTGGCTCGCCCCCAGCGCGACGGTCGACGAGATCCATCGACGGATGCCCGGGCTCGAGGTCGCGCGCGTCCACCTGGACGAACCCGGCATCGACCACTTCAAGTGGGCCCGGAAGCCTGACTCGACCGTCGCGGCTGTTCAGCAGTGGCTGTCGCGCTAGTCGCGTACGCATTTCCGCCAACCAGCGCCCCCACCTTTGATGCCGCCCGAGCGGGCCGGTAAGACTCGCTCCTGAGACTGCGTTCCCACACCCCGCCGCGGTCTCGGAAAGGTGAGGAAATGCCAGTCTTCGACGACGGTCAGCAAGAGACCGAGGTCCCCGAGACCGAGGACGTGGTGACCACCGACGTCCTCGTCGTGGGATCCGGCCCGGCCGGTGCGTCCGCCGCGCTCTTCCTGAGCGAGCTCGGTGTCGACAACATCATGATCACGAAGTACCGCTGGACCGCGAACACCCCGCGGGCACACATCACCAACCAGCGCGCGATGGAGATCTTCCGCGACCTGGGCATCGAGGAGCAGGTGCTGGCCGACGCGACGCCGCACGAGCTCGTCGGCGACACCGTCTTCTGCACCAGCATCGCAGGCGAGGAGATCGGCCGGATCCGCACCTGGGGCACCCGCCCCGACCGCGAGGCCGACTACCAGCTCGCGTCGCCGTGCCTGACCGTCGACATCCCGCAGACGTACCTCGAGCCGATCCTGGTCCGCAACGCGACCGAGCGCGGCACTCAGACGCGGTTCTCCACCGAATACCTGAGCCACACCCAGGACGACGAGGGCGTCACCACGATCGCCCGCGACCGGCTGACCGGCCACGAGTACAGGATCCGCTCGAAGTTCCTCATCGGCGCGGACGGTGCCCGAACCCAGGTCGGCGCCGACATCGACCTCCCGCTCGAGGGCGCGATGGACATCGCCGGCTCGATGAACATCACCTTCAAGGCCGACCTCTCCGAGCTGGTCGACCACCGCCCGTCGGTCCTCTACTGGGTCATCCAGCCGGGCTCGAACGTCGGTGGCATCGGCACCGGCCTGGTCCGGATGATCCGCCCCTGGGACGAGTGGCTGATCGTGTGGGGCTACGACATCAACCAGCCGCCGCCCGAGCTGACCGAGGAGTACGCGGTCAAGGTCATCCGCGACCTGCTCGGGATGCCCGACCTGGAGCCGGACGTGACCGGCTACTCGCTGTGGGGCGTCAACGAGATGTACGCGACCCACGCCCAGAAGGGCCGCGTCTTCTGCGCCGGCGACGCCATCCACCGGCACCCGCCGTCGAACGGCCTCGGCTCCAACACCTCCATCCAGGACTCCTACAACCTGGCCTGGAAGCTCGCCGCGGTCCTGCAGGGTTACGCGGAGCCGGCGCTCCTGGACTCCTACTCGACCGAGCGCACCCCGGTCGCGAAGCGCATCGTCACCCGCGCCAACCAGTCCGCCCGCGAGTTCGGCGAGCTCTTCGAGGCGCTCGGCGTCGTCGGCCTCGAGGGCGAGGAGATGGCCAAGGCGATCGAGGAGCGGAAGGCCAACACGCCCGAGGGCGCGGCCAAGCGCGCTGTGCTGGTCACCGCGATGGAGCGCAAGAACTACGAGTTCAACGCCCACGGCGTCGAGCTCGGCCAGTTCTACGAGTCCAACGCGATCGTCTCCGACGGCACCCGGCCCGCGCCGACCGACGACGAGGACCTCTACCACCGGATGTCGACCTCGCCGGGTGCTCACCTCCCGCACGCCTGGGTCGGTGACAACGTCGAGAAGCAGGCGATGCTCGACCTCGCTCCCTACACGCAGTGGACGCTGATCACCGGCGTCGCGGGCGAGGCGTGGGAGGACGCGGTGGCCGAGACGAGGTCCCGGTTCGGGATCCCGCTCCAGGCGGTCGTGATCGGGCCGGGCCGTCCGGTCACCGACCTCTACTTCGACTGGGCCAAGCTCCGGGAGGTCGAGGAGTCGGGCGCCATCCTGGTCCGCCCCGACAAGCACATCGCCTGGCGCGCCATGTCGCTTCCCGAGGACCCTGCCGCCGCGCTGGGTTCGGCGGTCGCGACCTTGCTGGGCAAGGCCTGATCGTTCCGGTCGAGTGGGGGATTCGATGAAGTTCACACATGAGTCGCTGCCACAGCGGGTCCGCTTCGCCACCGGCGAGGCGCCCGCTGCGGTGGCAGCAGAGATCGAGGAGCTCGGGGCGCGGCGGGTGATGGTCATCGCCGGCGAGCGCGAGGCCGAGCTCGCCGCCCGGGTGACCGCCGAGGTCCCGGTCGCGCTGCGTCACGACGAGGTCGTGATGCACGTGCCGGTCGAGGTCGCCGAGCGGGCTCGTGAGCGGGCGGCCGAGTCCGCCGTCGACGCGCTGGTGTGCGTCGGCGGTGGCTCGACCACCGGGCTCGCCAAGGCCGTCGCGCTCACCACGGGGCTGTGGATCGTGGCGGTCCCGACGACGTACGCCGGGTCCGAGGCGACCAACGTCTGGGGTCTGACCTCGGGCGAGACCAAGACGACCGGCATCGACGCCCGCGTCCTGCCACGATCGGTCGTCTACGACGCTGCCTTGCTGACCACGCTGCCGGGCGAGATGACCGTCGCCAGCGGGCTCAACGCGCTGGCACACTGCGTCGACGCCATGTGGGGCCCGCGGGTCGATCCCATCGACCAGGTGTTCGCCGCCGAAGGGATCCGGGGGCTCGCCGCGGGGTTGCCGCTGGTCAGGTCCGACTCGGAGAGCATCGAGGGGATCGAGCAGACCCTCTACGGCGCCTATCTCGCGGCGGTGTCCTTCACGTCGGCCGGGTCTGGGATGCACCACAAGATCTGCCACGTGCTCGGCGGGATGTTCAACCTGCCGCACGCCCAGACCCACGCGGTCGTGCTCCCGCACGTGCTCGCCTTCAACGCGCCGTCCGCTCCCGAGGCGGAGGCGCGGATGGCTTCCGCGTTCGGGGCACCGACCGCCGTGGCGGGGCTGGCGGCGCTGCGTACGACACTGTCCGCGCCGAAGGCGCTCGCGGACTACGGCATGCCCGAGAACGGCATCGCCAAGGCGGTCGGGCCGATCATGGCCGCGATCCCCGACAACAACCCGACCCCGGTCACCGAGGAGAACCTGACCGCGCTGCTGACCGCGGCGTGGGCGGGAGAGGAGAGCTGATGAGCGACGTACGTGAGGTATCGCCGGAGCAGCAGACGGTCGAGCAGACCCTGGTCGACACCGTCGTCGCGTCCTTCGACGCCTGCGAGGACCCGCGCCTGAAGGAGGTCATGGGCTCGCTGACGCGTCACCTGCACGCCTTCATCCGCGACGTACGCCTCACCGAGGACGAGTGGAGCGCGGCCATCGCGTTCCTGACGGCCGCCGGCCACATCACCGACGACGTACGCCAGGAGTTCATCCTCCTCTCCGACACCCTCGGCGCCTCGATGCAGACGATCAACATCAACAACCAGGCGTACGCCGACGCGACCGAGGCCACCGTCTTCGGGCCGTTCTTCGTGGAGGACTCCCCGGCGATCGAGCCGGGCGGGGACATGGCCTTCGGGGCCCCGGGCGAGCCGTGCTGGGTCACCGGGACGGTCACCTCGACGGACGGAGAGCCGCTGGTCGGCGCGAAGATCGAGGTCTGGGAGGCGGACGAGGACGGGCTCTACGACGTCCAGCGCGATGCGGGCGCGCGGGCGGCTCGGGCGCACCTGTTCACCGACGCCGAGGGCGGCTACCGGTTCTGGGGGCTGACGCCCACGCCGTACCCGATCCCCGACGACGGTCCTGTCGGCAAGATGCTGGCCGCGGTCGGGCGCTCGCCGCTGCGGGCCTCGCACCTCCACTTCATGGTCACCCACGAGGGCTGCCGCACGCTGGTCACCCACATCTTCCCCGAGGGCGATCCGATCGGCTGGAAGGACACCGTCTTCGGGGTCAAGGAGTCGCTGATCAAGAAGTTCGAGCGGCAGGCCGCCGGGACGCCGACGCCGGACGGACGGGTCGTCGACGGCACCTGGTCGGAGGTGCGGTTCGACATCGTCCTCGCGCCCAGCGGGGTCTAGCCGAACCACACGCAGTCGTCCCTGGCGCGTTCGGACACAGGGGTGTAGCCCGTACGCGTCAGGGCGCCGGATGGACGATGTAGGTGAAGTCCTCGTGGAGCAGGACGTTGCCGGCGGAGTCGGCGATGGTGAGGTGATCGGTCACCCGGGAGTCCGGCGGATACGGGTGGTGATAGATCGTCGTCTCGGTCCAGGTCGCGCCCTCGGGAACGGTCAGGCCGTTCACGTCGAGCCCTCCCGGCGGTGCCGGATGGTCGAGGGTGATCCGGAGGGTTCCGCGCACCCAGCCGTCCGATCCGTCAGGGGTCAGGATGGGCTCGTTGACCGTGAACCGATCTCCGGCCCGGAAGGGTCGGATCTCCGGCCGGACCTGCATCGTCCGGGCGGCGCTCTTCCGGTTCCGGGTCGCCCGGACGGTCACGTTGAACGCGGGCAGCGTTCCGACCGCCGGCCCTTTCGTGACTGCCGTGAACGATGCCGTACGCCGCCCGGCCTGAACGGTGAGCGTGCTCGGAACCGTGACCGAGGACGAGCTCGAGGTGACGCTCACGGCCAGCGAGGTTCGGGCGACGCAGTCGAGCGTTACCGTCCCGGTGGCCCTCTGGCCGGCGTGGACGTAGACCGGCAACGCCACCGCGGTGGGCACCGGCGTCGGGTAGCAGGGGGTCGCCGTGCGGACGAGCGTCGCGCGGCGTACCACCTGCCGGTAGACCGCCTTGACCCTGCCGCTGCTACGGACCGTCGTGGGTGAGGTTCGGACGGTGAAGACGCGCGTGCTCCGGCCGCCGGTGACATAGACGTACGCCGGGACCCGGATGCCCGCACTGGCCCAGAGCTGCACCTTGGCGCGCCTGGGAGTCCGGCAGGTGAGCCGGATCGTGGCGGTGGTCGAGGTGCCCCCGGCCGCCGTGCTCCTGGCGAGCGTCAGCGACTTGAGCGCCGGCCGACAGGCCGCCTCCGCCGACGGTGCCGTCACCGCGGCAGGCACGTTGAGGACCGCGACGGCCAAGACGATGCCGAGGACGAGTCGAGCGAAGCAGCGGGACATCTTCGGAACGTATCGGGACCGCCGGTACGTGCCGTCGACACGTAGCGGCGGTCCCTCAGATCAGGTAGCCCGTCCTGGCCCGGGCTACTCCTGGGCGTCGCTGTCGGCCGAGGCGAAGTCGACCTGGAGCGAGTCGAGGATCGAGGCGATGCTCTGCTCGGTAGCCTCCTTGTCGACGCCGGCCTCGTGGAGGATCCCGGCACCGTCCTCGTGCTCGAGGAGAGCGAGCAGGATGTGCTCGGTGCCGACGTAGGAGTGCTCGAGCCGCAGGGCCTCGCGGAAGGTCAGCTCGAGCACCTTCTTGGCATCTGCCGTGAACGGCAGCATCTCGCCGACCTCGCCGTAAGGCTCCGGGGTGGCGGCAGTCGCCACCTCCCGGATGGCGTCGAGGCTCACGCCCTGGGCCTTGATCGCATGGCCCGCCACGCCCTCCGGCTCGGAGAGCAGCCCGAGAACGAGGTGAGGTACGCCGGTCTCCGCGTTCGCCGCCTTCCGTGCCTCCCCTTGGGCAGCCACCACCACGGTCCGGGCGCGCGGCGTGAACTTCGCGAACCCGGCGTTCGGGTCGATCGGCTTGTCGCCGGCCTTGGGGACGAACTTCTTCTGTGCCGCCTGCTTCGTCACCCCCATCCGGGTCCCGATCTCGGTCCAGGAGGCGCCGGAGCGGCGAGCCTGGTCCACGAAGTGCCCGATCAGGTGGTCGGCCACCTCGCCCAGGTGCTCGCCGACCACCATCGCGTCGGCCAGCTGGTCCAGGGGCTCGGGCCGAGCCTTCTTGATCGAGTCGATCAGGGTGTCGAGGCGTACGGCCTTGAGGGCAGGGTCTGCGTCGCGGGGAGTCGTCATGCGTCAACAGTAGGTTGACGACCGTGTGCCGTCAACCTTTGGTTGACGGGCCTAGTTGCTGAGGACGACTTCGTGCGTCTGGCTCCCTCGGCCGATCGAGACGGTGATGCGCACGGTCGTGCCTGCAGCGCTCGGGTCGCCGCTGACTGCAGGAACGGTGATGAACCGGGACCCGGCAGGGACCTCGACTGACGCTGGGAACGCGAGGACGTCAGGCCGGTCTGTGGCGATGTTGACAATGGTGCCGGCCGATGCCCGGCCGGTCATCCAGACCTCCAGGTCATGCTGGCCCGTCGTCGCGTTTCTCGGGTAGAAGAACGACCAGAGTCCAGGTTTCACGGCGATCGTTCGCGAGGTGCTGAGACCGATGGGTCCAGCCTGGATCTCGACGGCCAGTTCATCGATGCACCTGAAGTAGTAACAGGCCCCTCCTCCGATGGCTTCCAGCGCGAACGTTCCGGTGGTCGACCCCTTGGTCACTTCGACAAATCTCGGGGTGGTCAGCGCGTATGAGTTCGAGGAGTGCAACGGGATGAGGAGGTTCGTCGGTGCGACGCAGCCAAGTGTGACCTTGGTCTGGTAGGCGAGAGGGTCGTAGAAGTCGTTCGTGACGTAGGCGTCCTCGGACACGTCGATGGCCTGCGGTCGGCATTCGTCGGGGATGGCTGCGCCAACCGTGACCGAGGTCGACGTCGTCGCGCCTCGAAGCTCTGCTCGGACGCTGCCTGTCCCGGCACCGATGCCGTCGATCTGGAAGGCGGCGCTGGTCGCTCCGGCGGGCACGGTGACCGTCGCGGGCACGGCCACTCCGGCCCCGGTGAGATGGATCGTCTCGCTCTGCGCTGAGGGTCCGACCAGCTTCACCGTTGCTGTCGCCGGTCGCCCGGTGATCACCGGGATTGGCACCCGCAGTTCCGACAGGGCGGGGTGGACGGCGTAGGACGCGTCCTGGCGGATGAGGATGCCCGACGACGATCCGTTCTCGATCACAAGCGTTCCGCTGATCAGCGAGTCTGCTGGGTAGGGGTTCGCGTAGACAGCAACGCGGGCGGTCATGGATCCGGCGGAAAGGTACGAGCGCTGGCCTCGGAACTCGACGGTCGCGCCGTCGGGGCCGGCGGGATGGTCCAGGGTCACGCGGAGCTCGCCGCGCACCTCGCCGTCGGTGCCACTGGGTGCCAGTGTCGGTTCGTGGACCGTGTAGCTGTCGCCTGCCCGGAATGCGCGCGCCGTGGTCAGCTGGGTCGAAACCGTCCGTCCGGCGAAGGACGCCTTGACGCTCACCTGCTCGTCGTAGCTCAAGACGCTCGCCTGCGCGGCGACGACCAAGGACGACCGCCCGGCCGGAATGGTCACCTTGGAAGGCAGGCTCAGCGAGTTGCTCTGGACGGGAGCTCCGTCGATGTAGTCCGTCGCGGCGATCAGTGAGACCACGGTCTCCGTCGTCGCTGGTCCGCTGAGTCCGACGGTCACTTCGACCGCGTTGCTGTCCGCCGCCTGTGCGGCCGAGACTGTGCGGAGTCCCGGGCGGACCTGGAACGCTCGCGAGACTGTCTTCGAGCCGCGTGTAGCTCTGATCGTCGCGTTGTAGGCCGCCCGCGAGCCGGTCGCTGGGAGTTTTGTAGCCAGTTTGAACGACGCAGTGCGCTTCCCCGCTGGGACCGTGATCGTCGCCGGCACCGTGACGCCCGAGCTGCTCGAGGTGAGGCTCACCCCGAGCGACGTCTTGGCGTAACAATCGAGCGTGACGGTGCCCGTGGTCGAGCCGCCGGCATGGACGTATTCGGGGATCGAGACCGAAGACGGAACGGCCGTCGGATAACAGGGCGTGATGGTCCGCGTAAGGCTCCGTCTGATGACACGGAGTCGGTACGTCGCCTTGACCGTGCCAGCCACTCGTTTGATCGTTGGGCTGGTTCTGACGGTCACCTTCCGTGTGCTCGTGCCCCTGGCGACGTACACGTAGTCAGGCACCTTGATGCCCGTAGTCGCAGCGAGGCGAACCTTCTGCCGTGTCGAGACCCGGCAGCTGAGCTTGATCGTCGCCGTCGTCGACTGTCCACCGGTCAAGGTCGTTCTGGCGACGGTAAACGAGGTCAACACCGGACGGCACGCTGCCTGGGCAGAGGGCGTTGCGACGGTAGCGGGAACGACGACAGATGCGATCAGCACTGCGCCGGCGAGCAGCCTCGCGACTGTGCGCGACATGTAAATGGGACCTCGCGGGGAAGAGCGCCACCCCGGGGTCGGCGCAAGATCGAACAGGCGTCGCGGAGCCTAGCGGATGCAGATCGACCGCGTCCTGCGATTGTGAATGCCCGCCAGACGGCAGAGGGCCAGCCACCGCGCTGGTGGCCGACCCTCTGCGTACGACGTGTGTCAGTGGTTGGAGATCTGGATCATCTCGTCGCGCGGGACGACCTTGATCCGCTCGCGGCCTTGGGCCTCGCCGAGGGAGCGCTCGTGGTTGTCGAGCTTCTCCCAGCCCTCGATGGTGGTGAACTCGACGCCCTTGCCGGACAGGTGCTCGAGGACCGCCGCGGTCGTGCCGTGCTCGGGCGGCGTGAGCTTGTCGAGGTCCTGGAGGAGGTTGTCGATGGTCTCCTTGGCGTCGGACTTGGTGTGGCCGATGAGGCCGACCGGTCCGCGCTTGACCCACCCGGTGACGTACGTGCCGTCGATGTGGTCGCCGTTGAGGTCGAGGACCCGGCCGCCGGCGTTGGGGATGACGCCGTTCTCGCTGTCGAAGGGCACATCGGGGAGCGCCTCGGAGAGGTAGCCGACGGCGCGGTAGACGGCCTGGACCGGAGTGTCGGTGAACTCGCCGGTGCCGGAGACGGTGCCGTCGCCGTTGTACTCGGTCTTCTCGCTGCGCAGCGCGACCACGCGGCCGTCCTCGCCGACGACCTCGACGGGGTTCTGCATCATGTGGATGACGATCTTGTGGGGCTTCTCGCCGACGGGCGCATCCATGTACTTCAGGAGGATGTCGGCCACGAGCTTGGTCGCCTTGTGGCTCTGGATCGCCTTCTCGCCGGCCTCGTCGATCTCGAAGCCCTCCTCGTTGACGACCACCTCGACCGACGGGGAGTGGGAGAGCTCGCGCAGCTCCATCGGGCTGAACTTGATGTGCGCCGGGCCGCGGCGGGCGAAGACGTGGATCGTCTTGGCCGGGTTGTTCTTCAGGCCCTGGTAGACGTTGTCGGAGACCTCGGTGACCAGCTGCTCGTCGGCAGGCTTGGCCAGCATGCGGGCGACGTCGAGCGCGACGTTACCGGCGCCGAGAACGGCGACCTCCTCCGCGTCGAGCGGCCATTCCCGCGCCACGTCGGGGTGTCCGGCGTACCAGCTGACGAAGTCGGCCGCACCGTAGGACTGGGGCAGGTTCATCCCCGGGATGTCGAGCTCGCGGTCGGCCATCGCGCCGGTGGCGAAGATGACGGCGTCGTAGTACCGACGCAGGTCGTCGAGCTTGAGGTCGGTGCCGAAGTCGACGTTGCCGATGAACCGAATGCTGTCCTGGTTCAGGACGCGCTTCAGCGCCTTGATGATCTCCTTGATTCGCGGGTGGTCTGGAGCCACGCCGTAACGAACCAGGCCGTAGGGAGCAGGCAGGCGCTCGATGACGTCGACGCGCGCACCAGGGTGCTCCTTCGTGAGGATGTCGGCAGCGTAGATGCCGGCCGGGCCAGCACCGACGATCGCAACGCGGATGTCACGCATAAGGGAGTTCAACCTTCCGTGGATGTACTAAGGCAAGCCTAAAGGGGGTCGTGCAACCCTCCGAATCCGTTCCACCAGGTGGTTGCGTGGCGTACGCGGGTTTCACGCTCAATTCTAGAACGTGTTCTCGTTTGGAGCGGGTAAGAGGACGTGATCTCCGACACGTACGGCGCGTCGCGTTGCTGGTTTTGCTGGGCTGTTCGCCGCCGACGACACCTTGTGAATCGATCACAAGGCCGCCTGACCCGGCGGGCGACTCGTGGAGCATGGGTCTACCCGCACAGGCGGGGCGTTGGCGGGTGGTCTCACGCTGCCGGTTTAGGGGCGGCGAGTGAACCGGACGGTGCCGTCGGGCAACCGCTCGTGAACATAGGCAGGGTTGTGCGCCAGGCGGTGATGATGGGGACACAACAGGACCCCGTCCTTCAGGTCCGTTCGTCCGCCTGCGGCCCATGGATCTAGATGGATGCTCCTATGCATGTCAAGCGGCGGGTTCGTGCTCTGCGGCTGGTTTGTTGAGGTCTGTCAGGAGAGCGCGGTAGAGCTCGCGGACGGCCGCGCGCTTGAGGCATCGGATGATCTCGCTTTTGGTCTTTCCTTCGGCGGTGCGGCGGGTGACGTAGGCCTTGGTGGGTTCGTGCCATCGGAGCCGGTTGATGATGATCATGTGAATCGCGGAGTTGGCTCTCCGGTCGCCGCCGCGGTGGAGTCGATGCCGGGTTGTGTTGCCGCTGCTGGCTGGGATCGGGGCGACACCGCAGAGGCGTGCGAGTGAGGCCTCGGTTGAGATCCTGTCGCGGTTCTCTCCTGCGGTGGTCAGGAGTTGCGCAGCTGCTTCAGGTCCGGCGCCGAAGACCTGGAGCAGGGCGGGCGCTGCGTGTTGAACGAGTTCTGTGAGTTGCTGGTTGGCTTCCTCGATCTCTTCATCGAGAGCTTGAACGCGCCGTGCGAGTCGGCGCAGCATCGTCTTGGCGATGACTGTCAGCTCCCCGGACTGGGTTGAGGTCGTTGGTCGCAGGCGTAAGCAGCGGGCAACCAGTGCGGCGCGGTTGAGCCCTCGCAGCTGTTCGCGCAGTGGTTCGGGAGCGGAGTAGATCAGGCCGTGCATCTGGTTGATCGCGGCCTTGCGTGCTTTCGAGGCGCTGCGCCTGGTGGTTTGGATCATTCGGATCGCTTCTACGTTCCCGTTGCGTGTCTTGGGGACCGTGGTGGCCATGCCGGCCAGCACGGCGCGCGCAGCATTGATCGCGTCTAGAGGGTCCGACTTGCCCTGCAGATACCGGGCCTGACGGTTCGCGCGGACGACCTCGATGACGACCACGTCGCGGCTGGTGAGGTACCGGGTGAGCCCTGCTCCGTAAGACCCGGTTCCCTCGACCCCGACCGCTTCGACCCTCCCGTACCGCTGCAGCCACTTGAGGGCTTGGGCGTAGCCCTTCGCAGTTGCTGGGAACTCGCTGTCGCCCAGCAACTTCCCTGTTCGCGCGTCGAGCGCAGCGCAGTGGTGAGTGGCGCCGTGGGTATCGACGCCGCCGATCACCTCGCGATCCTCGCTTCGATTCGTCATGCTGGTGATGCCGTCCTCTCCTCGTCGGGTGGATGGACAGACCACCGGCATCGCCAGGGCGGACAACACAGAGATGGGCGTGTTCCTAGCAGGCTCCTATCAAGTCACGCCCAGCGTGCCGGTGGTCTGACAGCACGCCACCTCGTGCAACGGTCGACCAATCCATTTCAGGACAGGCGCGCTTCATGCTCGCGCCGTCAATGAGCGCTCAGAGTCAGGCCGCCACACGAGATGACGCACCGACATCCTCTCTATGGGCATCGCACCATTCCGGTGGCATGTCACAGCCTTCGGCCTGGCAGCACTTCTGCTGCAACCGGAGTGCTTTGCGTTGGATCGGTACGAAGACCCTGCTGGTCCGGCCCATATCCAGGACCTCACTGTCACCGCCCAACACCCACGGGATGATGGTGGCGTTGCACGCCATCCGACGAGCTTCTGCTGCAGTGATGGTGGTCCCGTTGGTCTCGTCGTAGCCCAACGTGGCGGTGCCGAGCTCTTTGCGGAGCTCCTCCAGGGAGATCACGACGTTGACCACGGTCGCGTCACCACCGTGGCGGGGCAGCGAACTGGGGTCGATGGTCTCGATCAGCCGCGCGAACCCTTGTCCCATCATCCGCTCCCACGGCGGGAGCGGAGAGCCTTTGTCGACTAGTTGCTGCTTACGGGGCTGGGCCCAAGCTTCGACCTGCTTCTTGAACCGCATTCCGATCGATGTCGGGAGAACACCGTCGAAGCCGACGGTCCCGTCGTGGTTGTCCCACACCCGGAGCGCGGTCTTCTGCTGGGCACGTTCCTCCTCAGCCAGGAGTGCTTTGGCTTCGGCTTCTTCGAACCGGTCGGGGTCGATCGCAGTCAGGACCCGTTTGCCGGCGTTCTGGAGTTCTTTGGCGGTGGCCTGGGTGGCGTAGTCGACCAGCAGCTTCTCAGCCAAGACCAGGTCCTCGCCAGTGGTGACCGGGTCGGCCTCGATCTTGTCGAGTGTCTCGGTGATCACCCGAGCCTTGTCCTGAGAGACAACACCTTCAGCGAGGCCGGCAGCGACCAACTCATACTTCGCCACCGCACGGGCGAGCTTGATCTGCGACCGCGCCGCGCCTTTGTCGACCAGCAGCTCGGCACGCATCCACGCCGAAGCGTCCTTGTCGCCGGTCTCTGCAGCGATGTCACCTGAGCCTGCCAGCACCCGCAGCGTCAATGCGGCTTGTTGGGCTTGGAGCTTCTCCACTCGGGCCAGGAAGTCTTTCTTCTGACTGGTCCGCCAGTAGGTCGGGTCCGTCGCGAGGAGCTGTTCGAGGGAGGTTTCGATGGCAGCAAGAGCCGACGAGACGAGGTCTCCAGGGCTGGTGCCCCAGTGGTCGATACTCATCGCTGTCACCTCCCTTCAAAGGCGTGTCGTACTGCCTCCGATTCTACTCCAAACCAGCCTTTCTGAACACCTATTTATGCAGGTCAAGCAAGGTTTTCGCGGTGAGCGAACGGCGTCAACCTGTGCATGCTAAGCGGCCCGTAGGGCCACCCTGTCACCCACGATCAGCGCCGTTTCGAAGCAAGATTCCGCTGCGCCACACCCGGGCCGCCGCCCCGATAGCCAGCCAAATCCTTTCTCGACATGGTCCGGTGTCCAGGATCGCCGAAGGCGACCGGCGGAGCCGGCGGCCGAAGGCCGTCCTTGACTCCGGGGCAGGTCGAGAAGACCCTCGAAGCCGGGTCGGCGGCCCTGTCCGGCCTTCGGGTGGGACCTTCCGGCAGGGAGCTGTGTTGGTCTCGACACGCCTCCGCCTAGCGGCTCCGGCGGCTCGACCAGCGGGGCGAGGGTTTCGACAAGCTCGACCAGCGAAGTCTCGACAAGCCCACCGAAACACGAGATCCAACCCACCTGGCCGATCTCAACCCGCTCAGCCAGGTGACGAGTCCACGGGAGCGAGCTGCTGGGTGCCGATGACGCGGAGGAGCTCGAGCTTCTCCGCGGCGTCGGTGCCCTCGAGCGGAAAGTAGGCGAGCAGCTTCACGTCGGCCTCCTCGGTGAGCAGGACCTCGCAGCGTACGGCGACCGCGCCGACCTCGGGGTGGACGAACGTCTTCACATCGGCACGCCGCACAGCCACCTCGTGGCGCTCCCACAGCCGGCGGAACTCCTCGCTCACCTCGAGGAGGTCATGCACCAAGGAGGTGATGTCGGGATCGCCCGCCCGTCGGGCGTACGTCGCCCGAAGATCCATCACGTGACCGGCCGACATCCGGTCCCAATCCTCAGTCGGCGCGGGCCGAAGGTCGGGCTCGGTGAACCACCGCCACATCAGGTTGCGTCCCCGGCCGGGCCTGTCGGGCAGCGGCGGCAGCAGCGCCGTGGCGAGCGGGTTGAGCCAGGCGAGCTCGCCGGTGTCGGTGCAGATCACGACAGGGATGTCGGTCAGTCGTCGGGCGAGCGCGATCAGGCCGGGACGTACGTAGTTGCCGGCCCGCCGCGCGGGCGGCGTCATCCCGGCGAGGTAGAAGAGGTGGTCGCGCTCATCGAGATCGCACTGCAGCGCCCGCGCGATCGCGGAGAGCACCGACTCCGACGGGGCCGACCCACGCGCCTGCTCCAGCCGCGTGTAATGGTCGGTCGAGACCCCGGCGAGCGAGGCGATCTCCTCCCGACGAAGCCCAGGAGTACGCCGCCGCAGACCATCCGGAAGGCCGACGTCGGAGGGGCGGAGCAGCTCCCGGCGGCGGCGAAGGAAGTCGGCGAGCTCGCTGCGATCGGTCACGCGCCCATCCTCCGTCTGCCGTGGCTGGTTATCCAGGGACGGCCTGTCCCCGGATGTGTTGTGCCTTCCGAGGCCCTACCGAGCGCCGCAGGCTGAAGGCATGACGACCCACAACATCAAGTTCAGCAGCAGCCGACAGCTCGGCAAGAACGGTCCCACGGTCACCTTCCCCGCCCTCGGCGGGATGAGCCTCTCCGGTGTCTACGGCGCGGTCGACGACGAGGAGGGCGTACGCGTCATCCACGCCTACCTCGACGCCGGCGGCACTCTCATCGACACCGGCGACTTCTACGGCGCCGGACACAACGAGATGCTGATCGCCCGGGCGCTGCGCGAGCGCAACCGCGACGACGTGGTGCTCTCGGTGAAGTTCGGTGCGCTGCTGACCCCGGTCGGGATGCCGGCGGGCTTCGACGGCCGTCCCGAGGCGGTCAAGTCCTTCCTGACTTACTCCCTCCAGCGTCTCGGCACCGATCACGTCGACATCTACCGCCCCGCGCGCGTGGACCCGCAGGTGCCGATCGAGGAGACCGTGGGCGCCGTCCAGGAGCTGGTGGAGGCGGGCTACGTACGCCACGTCGGGCTGAGCGAGGTCGGCGCCGACACGATCCGCCGCGCCGTCGCGGTGGCCCCGATCAGCGACCTGCAGATCGAGTATTCCCTGCTCAGCAGAGGGATCGAGACCAACGGCATCCTGGACACCTGCCGCGAGGTGGGCATCGGCATCACCGCCTACAGCGTCCTCGGCCGCGGCCTGATCGGCGGCAGCGGTGCCCTGGGCGGCTCCCTCGCCCTCATGCCGCGCTTCCAGGGCGACAACCTCGACCACAACCGCGCGCTGCTCACCACCCTGGAGGAGATCGCCGCGGACAAGGGCATCACCCTGGCGCAGCTCGCGATCGCCTGGGTCGCCGCCCGCGGCGAGCACATCGTGCCCGTCATCGGATCGCGCCGGGTGAGCCAGGTCGGCTCCATGATCGACGCGAACGCAGTCGTGCTCGACGACGCCGATATCGCCCGTATCGACGCCGCCGTCCCTGTGGGTTCCGCCCGCGGCGATCGTTATCCGACCCAGTTCATGGACCAGCTCGACAGCGAGCGACCGGTCGCAGGCTGACGGGCTGGTCAGGCGGTCGGATCGGTCGCACGCCAACGCAACGGGTCCTCCTCGGACTCCTCGACGACATGCGCGGCCAGGCCGGCCGTCCGGCCGACCTGGAAGAACACCTCCGCGGCGGCATCCGGAAGGTCGCAGGTGAGGATGAGTGCCGCCAGAGCGCCGTCGATGTTCGGCCGGCGATCGGTGCGGGAGGCGATCTCGTCCAGGCGGGCCAGGGCCGGCGCGGAGCAGTCGACGAGGGCCAGGCGAGCGAGGATCGCCTCGGCCCGGGGGTCACCCTCGGGGTGGCGCCAGTGCCCGAAGCCGGGCATCGGGCGGCTCGGGTCGGACGGCGGGCCGTCCCGGAGCACGGCGAGCGCGGACGGCCCGATGCCACCGTGCAGCTGCCCCGAGAGCGCGGCGTACCCGGCGACCAGACAGTCGTACGCCGAGGACCGGGCGGAGGCCGCGACCCTGGCCGCCACCACCGAGGCGGCCAGGCCGTGGTCGACGAGTGCGACCAGCGCGGTGTTCAGCGTCGCCACCTCTCGCGGGCTGCCCGGACGTCCCGCGACGGCGTTGAAGAGCGCGTCGGGGACCGGCCGGTCCGGCTCCGGCCCGCCGCCGAGGGCGATCGGTACGGCACCGAGCAGCCCCTTGGCGATGCCGGCAGCGGCGGCGGGCTCGACCCACTCACCGTGGGACCCCGCCCACTGCGCGAGGGCGGGGAGCCGGCGGTCGAGCGGCAGCGCGGACAGATGAGCCGGCACGGAGACGGCGATCGCGGGCGCCGGTCCCAGGACGAGCTCGACCACCTCGTCCAGCGACTCGTCGGCCAGGTCGGCCAGCGGTACGCCGCGCAGGAACAGCTCCCCCTCACGTACCTCGCTCACGCTCGAGCGGACCGAACGCATCGGCAGCACGCCGAGCGGGGAGCCGGGATGGTGACGGGTGCCGGCGAGCACGTCGATCTCGGCCCGGTCGAACAGACTCTCGCCGCCGCTGCGCCGCCGGGTGAGCAGGCCGCGGCTGACATAGGTGTAGAGCGTCGTGCGCTTCACCCCGAGGCGCTGGGCCGCCTCCCGGGTCGTGATCCACTCCGTCACGACGACACTCTCGCTCACGGATCGGCTCCGGCGCCATGTCGACTCGATCGACATCGCGCCGCCCCGCCCCGCGGCGCCACGGTGGGGTCTCGACAACCCCGACCACCGGGACCTGATCCAGGAAGAGACGCCATGCTGCCGCTGACCGATCTGACCGACATCGAAGAGAGCTATCGGCTCTACGCCGCTGAGATGGCCACCTCGCCTTCCTACCACGCCTGGGCGAGCAGTGTCGCCGACGACCCGGAGGTGCTCCGGCTGCTGAGCGACCTGCCCATCCTGAAGCAGCAGGCCAACCTCGTCTTCGCCGCCGCCCGCCGGCACGGGCTGGAGCCCGGCGCCTACGACGACCTGCGGGCCCTGCTGCTCGGGCCCGAGTGGCCCGCCGTACGAGCCACGATCCTCACTCGCCGGACCCAGACCAACGAGGTCGCCCGGATGACCGCACTGACCCCGGCGCTCGGGATGCTCGGCGACGGGCCGCTGGCTCTGGTCGAGCTCGGTGCCAGCGCCGGCCTGTGCCTCTATCCGGACCGCTACGACTACATCTGGGACGGCGCCGGTGAGCTCCGCGGATCAGGAGGGCCGACGCTCCGGGTCCCGGCGATCGGCCCGGTCCCCGTCCCCGCGGCACGGCCGCGTATCACCGCTCGCATCGGGATCGACCTCAACCCGCTCGACGTCACCGACGAGGACGACATGAGCTGGTTGCTCACCCTGATCTGGCCGGGTCACGACGAGCGTCGCGACCGTCTGGCCGCGGCGATCGAGGTGACCAGGGCAGAGCCGCCCCATCTCATCATCGGCGACATGCTCGACCGGCTGGACGGCGCGATCGAGCTCGCCGCTGCCTCGGGTGGCACGCCGGTGGTCCACCACAGCGCGGCAGCGGCGTACCTGGACGAGCGCGAACGTGTCGAGCTGGACAAGCGCATGCGTACGTTGGTGGCTGCCGGTCGCTGCCACTGGATCAGCCTCGAAGGGCCACGAGTGATCCCTTCTCTCGCACCGGCAGCGCAGAACCGGCGAGATGCCGACCATCACTTCTGTCTGGCGGTCGACGGGCGAGCGGTCGGTTGGCTCCAGGGCCACGGCGCCGCACTCGGATGGACACAGACCGATGAGTAGGTACCCGGCTGGGAAGCCGGTGGTGAGACCGTGAGGAAGACCACAGGTCTTGGACCGATACAACCGGACAACCCTGGTGTCCACGGGCTGATCTGCCCTACCGTTACCGACCGGTAACCAGCACGGTGGGGTTCCGGACCGCCGCCGGTCATGAATCGGTCACGCGATGATCGGCTGACCGGGACGCCACCGTGCTGGACACTGAAGACACTGCGCAGCTAGACCCAAGGAGTCGAGGATGCTCATCGGAGTGACCCGAGAGACAAAGCCCGGCGAGACCCGGGTGGCGGCAACCCCCGCGACCGTCAAACAGCTGACCGGTCTGGGCTACGACGTCGTCATCGAGGGTGGAGCCGGCGAGGCGTCCAGCTTCACCGACGAGGCGTACGCCGAGGCCGGAGCCCGCATCGGCACGGCCGCCGACGCGTGGGGAGCGGACCTGGTCTTCCGGATCAACGCCCCCTCGGTCGGCGAGGTCGAGCTGCTGAAGAGCGGCGCCACCCTGGTCGCCCCGCTGGCGCCGGCGCAGAGCGGCGAGCTCCTCGACGCCCTGGCCGCCCGCAAGGTCGACGCGTTCGCGATGGACGCGGTGCCGCGTATCTCGCGAGCACAGTCCATGGACATCCTCTCCAGCCAGGCCAACATCGCCGGCTATCGCGCCGTGGTCGAGGCGGCCCACCACTTCGGCCGCTTCTTCACCGGTCAGGTGACCGCAGCGGGCAAGGTGCCGCCGGCGAAGGTCCTGGTGGCCGGTGCCGGCGTGGCCGGCCTGGCCGCCATCGGTGCCGCGAGCTCGCTGGGCGCGATCGTGCGCGCCACCGACCCCCGCCCGGAGGTCGCCGACCAGGTGAAGTCGCTCGGCGGCGAATACCTGAAGGTCGAGGTCGAGGTGGAGAAGTCGACCGACGGCTACGCCAAGGCGACCTCGGAGGCCTACGACCAGCGCGCCGCGGAGATCTACTCCGAGCAGGCGCAGGACGTCGACATCATCGTGACCACCGCGCTGATCCCAGGCCGTCCGGCGCCGAAGCTGATCACGGCGGCGGACGTGGCGAACATGAAGCCGGGCTCGGTCATCGTCGACATGGCCGCCGCGATGGGCGGCAACGTCGAAGGCACGGTCAAGGACCAGGTCGTCACCACGCCCAACGGCGTCACGATCATCGGCTACACCGACCTGCCCGCGCGCCTCCCGGCCCAGTCCAGCCAGCTCTACGGCACCAACCTGGTGAACCTGATGAAGCTGGTGACACCCGAGAAGGACGGCGTGCTCGCCCTCGATCTCGAGGACCAGGTCCAGCGCGGCCTGACCGTCGTGCACGACGGTGGCGTGCTCTGGCCACCCCCGCCGGTGCAGGTCTCCGCGGCTCCGGCCGCGGCCGCCCCTGCCGAGGTCGCGGTCAAGGAGGCTCAGAAGCCACTCTCCGCCTCCACCAAGCTCGCGCTGGTCGGCACCGGTGCGCTCGCGCTCTTCCTGCTCAACGCGGTCGCCCCGGCCGAGATCACCCGGCACTTCACGGTCCTGACGCTCTCGATCGTGATCGGGTTCTACGTGATCGGCCACGTGCACCACGCGCTGCACACGCCGCTCATGTCGGTGACCAACGCGATCTCCGGCATCGTCGTCGTGGGTGCTCTGCTCCAGCTCACCGTCGATGACAACGTCGTTCTCGTGCTCGCGGGCATCGCCACGCTGCTGGCGAGCATCAACATCTTCGGCGGCTTCGCCGTGACCCGTCGCATGCTCTCGATGTTCCGGAAGGCCTGATCATGGATATCTTCTCGATCGCCGGTGCGGCCTACCTCGTCGCCGCCCTCCTCTTCATCCTGTCGCTCGCAGGTCTGTCCAAGCACGAGACCGCCTCGCAGGGCTGGCTCTACGGTGTTGCCGGCATGACGCTGGCGCTGGTCGCGACCGTGATCCAGGTCGTCGACGGCGGCACCACCACCGCGGTGATCGTCCTGGTGGCCGCAGTCGCCGTCGGTGCGCTCATCGGCCTGTGGCGCGCCAAGGTCGTCGAGATGACCGGCATGCCCGAGCTGATCGCGCTGCTGCACTCCTTCGTGGGTCTGGCCGCCGTCCTGATCGGCTGGAACGGCCACCTCGAAGCCGCCAGCGGCCAAGGCCACGGTGGCGCCATCCACTCTGCCGAGGTCTTCATCGGCGTCTTCATCGGTGCGGTCACCTTCACCGGTTCGATCGTCGCCTTCCTCAAGCTCTCCGCGCGGATGAAGTCGGCCCCGCTGATGCTCCCGGGCAAGAACCTCATCAACATCGGTGCCCTCGTCGTCTTCGTGGTCCTGACGGTCGTCTACGTCATCGACCCGACGCTGCCGCTGCTGATCGCGGTCACGGTCGTGGCCCTGGCCCTCGGTTGGCACCTGGTCGCCTCCATCGGCGGCGGCGACATGCCGGTCGTGGTCTCGATGCTCAACAGCTACTCCGGATGGGCCGCGGCCGCCTCCGGCTTCCTCCTGAGCAACGACCTGCTGATCGTCACCGGTGCCCTGGTGGGGTCGTCGGGTGCGTACCTCTCCTACATCATGTGCAAGGCGATGAACCGCTCGTTCATCTCGGTCATCGCCGGTGGCTTCGGCATCGAAGCCGGCCCGGGCGGCGACGTCGACTACGGCGAGCACCGCGAGATCAACGCCGAGGACACCGCCGAGCTGCTCGCCGGCGCCTCGAGCGTCGTGATCACCCCCGGCTACGGCATGGCCGTCGCCCAGGCGCAGTACCCCGTCGCCGAGCTCACCCGCATCCTGCGGGAGAAGGGCGTGGACGTACGTTTCGGCATCCACCCGGTCGCCGGTCGTCTCCCCGGCCACATGAACGTGCTGCTGGCCGAGGCCAAGCTGCCCTACGACATCGTCCTGGAGATGGACGAGATCAACGACGACCTGGCCGAGACCGACGTCGTCCTGGTCATCGGCGCCAACGACACCGTGAACCCGGCCGCCGCGGAAGACCCCAGCAGCCCGATCGCCGGGATGCCCGTCCTGAAGGTCTGGGAGGCCAAGAACGTGATCGTGTTCAAGCGGTCGATGGCCGCTGGTTATGCCGGTGTGCAGAACCCGCTCTTCTTCCGGGAGAACACGCAGATGCTCTTCGGTGACGCCAAGACCAAGGTCGACGAGATCGTAGGCGCCCTCGCCCGGGTGCCCGTCTGACCTGGACAAACCTGGACAAACCCCACCTGACCAGCGGAAACGTGACGTACGTCTCGCTCTGGTGAATTCTGCACGGCTCGGCCACGGCACCCAGAATGAGTGTCGTGTCCGAGCCGTTCGCAGACTCCCTCGAGTCGATCCGCGTCCCCCACACCTTGCTGGAGGACGCGCTCGGCTACGTGACCAGCATCGTGGTGTCCTCGCTGGGCCTCTACCTGATCCAGACGGTCGGCGCCGTGACCGGCGGGACCGCGGGCCTGAGCCTGCTGGTCAGCTACTGGACGGGGCTGCCGTTCGAGGTGCTGTTCGTCCTTGTGAACCTGCCGTTCTTCGGGCTCGCGCTCTCCAAGAAGGGCATCGGGTTCACCCTCCGGTCGCTGGGCTGCGTCATCGCGGTCTCGGCGATGACGAGGGTCCACGCCGACCTGCTCCCGCTAGATGGCCTCGACACCATCTACGGAGTGGTGGCCGGCAACCTGCTCGTCGGCCTCGGGCTCCTGGTGATCTTCCGCCACGGTGCCTCGTTGGGCGGGTTCAACGTGCTCGTCCTGATCCTGCAGGAGCGGCTCGACCTGCGGGCCGGATACGTCCAGATGGGCCTCGACCTCAGCGTCATCCTGCTCGCGCTCGCCGTCGTCACGCCCGCGACCGTCCTGCTCTCCGCCCTCGGCGCGGTGGTCCTCAACATCATCCTGGCCTTCAACCACCGGCCGGGCCGCTACCTCGCCTGACCGGTCCTGGGACTGTTTGTCTGTGAAGTCGGTAGACATTGCAGAATGGGTGCATGACTGCTGCGAAGCCGGCGCCACAGCCTGGAGCCGAGGACCTGACCGAGAATCTGCGTGACCGCTGGTCGGTGAGTGTCTTCGACCCGGACCACGAGCTCGCCGACGCCGAGATCAGGTTGCTCGTCGAGGCGGCCCGATGGGCCCCGAGCGCAGGCAACAGCCAGCCGTGGTCGTTCCTGGTCCTGCCCCGAGGATCGGCTGCACACTCGACGTTCGTCCCGCATCTGTCCCGAGGCAACTCCGGCTGGGTGCCGCGGGCCTCGGCCGTCTTCGTCGCCATCGCCCAGGTCGGCGTGGGCCCGGACGGCAACGGCCCGAAGTGGTCGGACTACTCCCACTACGACCTCGGTCAGGCCGCCGCGCACCTGACCGTCCAGGCCGCCTCCCTCGGGCTCTCCTCCCACCAGTTCGCCGGGTTCGACCACGATGCTGTGGCAGCGGCCTTCGGCGTACCGGACTGGTGGAAGGTGATGACCGGGATCGCCGTCGGCCTTCACGGCGACCCGGCGCAGGCCGACCCGCGCGATGCGGAGCGCGAGGAGCGCGAGCGCGTCCGGCGGCCGCTCGAGGAGATCGCGTTCGGCGACAAGTGGGGCACGCCCTGGTCCTGAGGGGGTTGGTGTCCACCTGGGGGGCACCGAAAAAGGTCGGGCCCGACAGGGCATCGGTCTAAGGTTCGTGAGTGAGGATCGATCAGGGAGCAGGTCGGCTCCGGCGCGCGGCGGTCGCAATGTTCGTGCTGGGGGTGGTGGGCAGCGCATCGGTGCTGGCCGCGCCGTCAGCTGTCGCCGCCCCGAACGACGGCGTCGGGGAGTCCTCGCGCACGCGCTACGTGCTCGACGAGAAGGCCCGTACGGTCCGGGTGAAGTCCGAGATCACGGTCACCAACCAACAGCCGAGCACGGCGACGACCTACTACTTCCTGACCGGCCACGCGATCCCGATCCCGGCCGGTGCGAAGAAGATCAAGGCGACCAGCAACGGCTCGAAGCTCGGGGTGAGCACCGAGAAGATCAAGGGCACGGGCCTCGAGGTGGCCTCGGTGTCGTTCGCCAACCTCTACTACGGCAAGTCGCGCACCATCACCTGGACCTACGAGCTGCCGAGCGCGCCGATCCGGGCGAAGAGGAACCACATCCGGATCGGCGAGGGCTACGCCGTCTTCCCGGTGATCGGCGTCGGCGACGACGACTCGGTGACCGTCGAGGTCGTGCTGCCCAAGTCGATGGAGTTCTCCACCTCCGTCCCAGGGTTCAAGAAGAAGGACAAGGGAAACAAGACGACCTGGAAGGCGACCGGCGGCTTCATCGAAGGCGGCGTGTCCGCACGCGACCCGAAGGTCTACGACGAGGAGAAGATGGCCGTCGGCGACACCGATGTGGCGCTGCAGAGCTTCCCGGGTGACAAGGAATGGCGCGACTTCGCCAAGAAGCAGGTACGCGCCGGCCTGCCCGTCCTCGAGAAGACCATCGGGCAGGAGTGGCCGGGCGGCCTCGACACCATCCGTGAGGACGTCTCCTCCGAGGCGCTCGGGTATGCCTGGTTCGACTCCGACGCCGACGAGATCGTCGTCTCCGAGGACCTCGACGCCGCTGTCCTCTATCACGAGATGACCCACGCCTGGATCAACCCGGACACTGTCCGCGGGCGGTGGCTGTCCGAGGGACTGACCGAGATGGTCGCCCAGCGGGTCACGAAGGAGGTCGGCGCGAAGGGCCAGAGCTACGACAAGGTGAAGCGTCGGAGCAAGGACGCCTTCCCGCTCGCGTTGTGGGATGCCGGGACCGGCTCGGACGTCGAGCGTTCCGACGCCTACGGCTACCCGGCCTCCGTCATCGCGGTCTCCGCGATCGTCGGCGACCTCTCCGACAAGCAGCTCACGGCGCTGCTGAGCGATGTCTATCGGGGGCGCACGGCCTACACGAACGCGTCGGACGGAGACGACCCGCGCCCGGGTGACTGGACCACTTTCCTCGACCTCGCCGTGAAGCACGGCGCTTCGCCGGAGAAGGCAGAGAAGGCGCTGCGCACGTGGGTCCTCCACCGGTCGGATGCGAGTGACCTCGAGGTTCACGCCGCAGCCCGCAAGACGTACGAAGCGCTCGACCGTGCCAACGGAGACTGGGTGCCTCCCGCGGGAGTGCGTGACCCGATGTCGTTCTGGCAGTTCCAGAGCGCGGAGGCCGTCATGGAGATGGTCGAGGGAACCAACAAGGACGCGGTCGCGGTCCAGGATGCGGCTGAAGCGGCCGGGATCCCGGTGCCCTCGGCGGTCGAGAAGGCCTACGAGACCGCGAACGTCACCAGCGAGTATCAGGCGCTCGCCACGATGCTGCCGAAGGCAGCCGAGGCGACCAAGTCGGTCGGCGCGGCCGGCGCGGCGGTCGACGGCACCCAGAACCCCATCACCGAGCTCGGCGAGCTGGTGCTGCTCCTCGACGTCGGTGCCGCAAGCGCACGGGCCGACCTGGACGACGGGCATCTCGACGACGCCTCGGCGACGGCCGGCGGGGTCCGGGACCGGGCGAAGTGGGCGTTCTGGGTGGGGCTGGTCGCGCTCGTGGCGCTTGCCGGCGTGGGGTACGCGGCATTCCGGGTGCTTCGCAGCCCGTGGGCGCGCGGCCGCCGCGTGGCTCGCCGGCAGCGGCGGGCGAACCGCAAGGCATTCCTCGCGCAGGTGAAGCAGACGAAGAAGGCGGGTGCTCCCTGGGATCGACCGGCGCCGCCTGGCCCGCCAGGCGGTCCACCGCCGTCAGTCGGTGGCGAGCTCTTCGGCGTACAGCGCGGCCCCGACGGCCCCCGCGGTGTTGAGCAGCCTCGCCGGGATGATCTCGGTGTCCAGGTCGAGCAGCGGGAGGAATTCCGCCGCT
The DNA here is from genome assembly GCF_013408335.1 of Nocardioides panzhihuensis. Taxonomy (NCBI): domain Bacteria; kingdom Bacillati; phylum Actinomycetota; class Actinomycetes; order Propionibacteriales; family Nocardioidaceae; genus Nocardioides; species Nocardioides panzhihuensis. Next base: position 5,249,286 of record NZ_JACBZR010000001.1, read on the forward strand.
TCCTTCGAGACCCCTCCGCCGACCAGGAATAGGTCGGGCGAGAAGAGCATCTCCAGGTGCTGGTAGTACTTCTGCAACCGCTTGGCCCAGTGCTTCCAGGAGAGCTCCTCGCGCTTGCGGGCGATGTTGGAGGCGCGGGTCTCGGCGTCGTGGCCGTCGAGCTCGAGATGGCCGAGCTCGGAGTTGGGCACGAGCACACCGTCGTAGAGAAGCGCCGAGCCGATCCCGGTGCCGAGCGTGGTCATGATGACCAGGCCGCGACGGCCCTTCGCCGCGCCGTAGCGGACCTCGGCCAGGCCGGCGGCGTCGGCGTCGTTGACCACGTGGACGTCCCGGCCCGTGGCCGCGGTGAAGATCGCGTCCGCGTCGGTGCCGATCCACGACTTGTCGATGTTGGCCGCGGAGTGGACCACCCCATGGCGTACGACGCCCGGGACGGTCACGCCGACCTTCCCGTCGTACTCCGGGAAGTGTGAGAGCAGCTCCACGAAGATCTCGGCGATCGCTTCCGGGGTGGAGTGTTCGGGGGTCGGTATGCGCACGCGTTCGGCGGCGAACTCGCCGGTCGCGAGGTCGATCGGGGCACCCTTGATGCCGGTGCCGCCGAAATCGATGCCGAAGGGCAGGCTCGTCGTCATGGGCCCATCCTATTTACGAGGCAACTCTTGGTGCGGCCGCGTTGGGGTAACACGCTGTTCGTAGGTCTATCCGGTCGTTCTAACGGGCGAGTAGTCCTACGAACGACGTGTTACCGCCACCGCGAACCGTCAGCTCTTGACGAGCTCCGACTCACGCGGGTCGTCGGCGTAGTGGTCGGCGAGGTAGTGCCGCTCCAGGCCCTCGCCCTCCACGTCGACGTTCGGGAGGATCCGGTCGAGCCACTTCGGCAGCCACCAGGCCTTCTCCTTCATCAGGTACATCAGCGTCGGGATCAGCAGCATCCGCACGATGAAGGCGTCGAAGATGACCGCCGCGGCGAGCGCGAAGCCCATCGACTTGATGATCGGGTCGTCCATCATGATGAAGCCCGCGAAGACCGCGGTCATGATCAGCGCGGCCGCGGTGACCACCCGGGCCGAGTTGCGGAACCCGTCGACCACGGCCTCCTTGTAGGACGCGCCGTGGACGTGGGCCTCGCGGATCCGGGTCACCAGGAAGACCTGATAGTCCATCGCCAGACCGAAGACCAGACCGATCAGGAAGATCGGCATGAAGCTGACGATCGGCTGTCCGTCGAAGATCCCGAAGGCACCCTCCTGGAACACCGCCACGGTGACGCCGAGGGTGGCCAGGACGGAGAGGAGGAAGCCGAGCGTCGCGGTCAGCGGCACCAGGATCGAACGGAAGACGAGCATCAGCAGGATGAACGCCAGCCCGATCACGATGGCGAGGTAGGGCAGCAGCGCGTCGTTGAGCTTCTCGGAGATGTCGGACATGATCGCCGACGTACCGGTGACGGCCAGGTCGGCGCCGGTCTCCTCCTCGAGCGCACCCTCGCCCTCACGCAGCTCCGCGAGCAGCTCGTCGGTCGCCTCGTCCTCCGGCGCCGTCTCCGGCTCGATCAGGATCACCGCACCGTTCTCGCTGCCCGAGGGCGGCACCACCTTGGCGACCCCGTCCATGGAGCCGGCCCACTCGGCGACCTTCGTGTACGCGGCCTGCTTCTCGGCCAGCTCGCCCGGCATCTCGCGGGCGTCGACGACCAGCATCATCGGGTCGAGACGTCCAGGGCCGAAGCCCTCGACGACCAGCTCGACCGCCTGGCGACGCGAGCTGTCCTCCGGCGCGGTGCTGTCGCTCGGCATACCCAGGTGCAGGTCCTTGAAGGGGATCGCCAGCGCGCCGAGGCCGATGATCACGATGAGCACCCAGGCGATGGGGGCCTTGCCGATGAACCGAGCCCAGCGGACACCGTTGTTGAGCACGCGGCCGTTGGCCTCGCGCTTGGGGCGGTAGTGGCGTACGGACAGGCCGAAGGCCTTCGACTTGAACAGGCCGAGCAGGGCGGGGACCAGGGTCAGCGCCACCAGGACGGCGACCACGACGGTCGCTGCGGCGCCGATGCCCATGGCGGTCAGGAACGGGATGCCGACGACGCTGAGCGCGGTGAGCGCGATGACGACGGTCAGGCCGGCGAAGACGACGGCCGAGCCCGCGGTGCCGACGGCGATGCCGATGGCCTCCACCCGGTCGTCGGTGTGGTCGAGCTCGCTGCGGTAGCGAGCGAGGATGAACAGCGCATAGTCGATCCCGACGGCGAGGCCGATCATCGTGGCCAGCATCGGGGTGGTCGAGGAGACCTCGGTGAAAGCAGTCAGAGCGGTGATGCTGAGGGTGCCGATGGCGACGCCGACACCGGCGGTGAGGATCGGGAGCCCGGCCGCCACGAAGGAGCCGAAGGTCAGCAGCAGGATGAGCAGGGCGAGCGCGATACCGACCAGCTCGGCGCTGGCGCTGCCCATCTCCATCACCTGCATGCCCTGGCCGCGCACCTCGACCTGGAGTCCGGAGTCCTCGGCTGCCTGCTCGACGACGTCGGTGACCTCCTGCTGCATCTCGGGCGTCACGTCGGCGACGTCGACGTCCTCGAACTCGGTCGAGATCAGGCCGATCCGGCCGTCCTCGGACAGGGTCGGCTGAGCCTCGAGCTGGCCGAGCAGCATCTGCAGGGCCTGCTCGGTCGGGACCTGCTGCCCGCTCTCGGCGGACATCGCCTCGGCGTACGCAGGAGCGGCCGCCTCGGCCTGCTCGGGGGTCCAGATGTAGGAGATCTGGTCGGGGACGTCCTCGAGTGCGGCGAGGTCCCCGACGAGATCGGCCACGGCCTTCTGGCTCTCCGGGGTCGTGAGCGTCTCACCCTCCGGAGCGGCGACGACGACCTCGATCGAGGCGGCGTCGAGCACCGAGCCGCCTTCGGTGCCCATGATCTCGGGCAGCTCTTCGGCCGCCTCGACCGACTCGAGGCCGGGCATGCTGAACGTCGTGGACATCGGCTTGGACATCGTGGTCGCCACCGCGCCGACGCCGATGATGACGATCAACCAGACGGCGACGAAGATCGGCCACCGCCGGTAGGCGGTCTTTCCGAGCCGATAGAGCAGCTTGGCCATGACAGGGTTCCCCTTGGTCAGTTGTCAGAACAGATCGACGAGGTCGTCGAAGATCCGGGTGAAGTGGTCGGCGACGGTGCCTGCCGACGGATTGGCGAGGTAGGCGTCGAGCGAGGCGTTGAAGACCACGATCACGAGATGCAGGACCACGCCCGCGAGCTCGGGGGTCATCTGGTCACCGTCGCGCTCGGAGATCAGCTCCGCGAGCTGAACGACGATCTGCTTGAAGCGAGTGCGGGCCGCGTCCAGCACGTGCTTGTCGGTGGTGAGGACGTGACGGACGAGGACGAGCTCGTCGTGGTCGATGGGCTCGGCATCGAGCACCGTGCGCACCAGCGCGCCGAGATCGCGACCGACGTGTCCGGTCGGACCGCCGCCGAGGAAGGTCTCGAGCAGCTCCGGGTCGGGCTCCTGCTCAGGGCCGAGAACGGCGTCCATCTTGCTCGGGACGTGGTTGAACAACGTCCGCCGCGAGACGCCGACGCGGTCGGCGAGATGATCCATCGTCCAGCCGTCGAAGCCGAACTCGTCGGTCATCTCGAGGGCCGCCCGGTGGATCGCCGCCGCGGCGCCGTTGGCCGGCCGCATCAGAACGTTGCACTTTCTCTCACAGAGTGCATTTTTGCACTCCGGGGGTATTGAGTGCAAAAAATGTGGCCAGGTTCACGTGGTCGCCCCATCCCGGCCGGGGACAGGTCCTAGACTTTGCCCCCATGGGGGCCGGCGTACCTGAAACCACCCGACAGCGGATCCTCGATGCCGCTGTCGAGATGACCACCGAAGCAGGGTGGGCGAGCGTGACGATGTCGCGTATCGCGGAGCGATGCGGGGTCAGCCGACAGACGGTCTACAACGACATCGGCGCCAAGCCGACGCTCGCGAAGTCGCTGATCCTGCGTGAGCTGGAGCAGTTCCTCGCCGGCGTGAGCTCGGCATTCGACGCGGAGGACGACTTCCTCCGGGCGATCCGCCAGGCGACGTACGCCGTTCTCGACCGTGCCCAGGACAACAAGCTGCTGCACGCGGTGGTCTCAGCGACCCATGGCGCCGACACCGAGCTGCTGCCCTATCTGACCAGTCACAGCGAGGGGCTGCTCGGCTATGCGACCGCGATCATCCACGAGCACATCAGGAAGTTCGACCACGGGCTGAGCGACGATCAGGCGGACGCCGCCATCGAGATGACGGTGCGCGTGGTGCTCAGCCATGTCATGCAGCCCACCAAGTCGCCCGACGAGACCGCCGACGACATCGCCTGGCTGATGTCGCGCGTGCTGCGTGCGTGAGCCGGGCGTCTGAGTTACCGGCGAGTTGGGTGGTCACCAGCCCTCGCCTAATCTTCCTGCGGGGAGGTGGACGGATGCGATTGGTCTCGTTGAGAGCGGCGGCCGCGATCGGGGCGGTCCTCGTGGTGACCCTGGCCGCCTGTGCGGGCGAGCCGTCGAAGCCGGGTTCCCCGAGCAGCAGCCCGAGCGTGGAGGCCAGTGAGCCCGCCGCTGAGGAGAGCCCTGTCGCCGACCCGTCGCACGCCGTCGACATGCCCGGCAAGCGCGAGGGGACGCTCCACTCCACCGACCTGCTGATCCTCTCCGAGAAGTCCCTCTCGGCCGGTGACGTCAAGAAGGTCCGCGGCCTCGACGGAGTCTCCGGCGTGGAGCAGATCTCGATGGCCCAGGTCAGCGTCCAGGGGCGACTGGTCAAGGTTGTGGCGGTCGACCCGTCGACCTACCGCAACTTCGCCCCCTTCCAGAGCGCCGACTCCGACGAGGTCTGGCAGCGCGTCGCCGGCGGCGAGGTCGCGATCGACCCCGAGCGCCAGGACGAGCTCCCGGCCAACAAGGACGGCTTCGTGACCCTCGGGTCCAGCAAGGACGCGACCTCGGTCCACGTCGGCGCCTACGCACCGCAGCCACCGGGCCTCGCGGCCGCCGTCGTCAACCACAAGTGGGGCGAGGAGATGGGCATGGAGAAGGGCAACGCGCTCATCGTCTCCACCGCCGCCATCGCCCCCAACCGGGTCGTCAAGCCGATCCAGACGATCGTCGGCGAGGACGTCTCCGTCCAGCGCCTCGACGTCGTCGCGCGCGCCGGCCTGGACCCGAACGCGCCTCAGCAGGCCCACGTAGTCGGCACCGTCGCCGAGGCCGTCGGCAACTACACCTACCGGGCCAACGGCGACGGCACCATCACGCCCGCCGCGAGCTGGGTCAGCTCCCACATCGTGACCGCCCAGGTCCCGATCCTCGGCTCGGTGACCTGCAACAAGGTGATGGTCACGCAGCTGCGTGCGGCGCTGCAGGAGGTGGTCGACCGGGGCCTGGCCAAGACGATCGACCCGAAGCAGTACGCCGGGTGCTACTACCCCCGCTTCATCGCCAACAGCACGCAGCTCTCCAACCACGCCTTCGGCACCGCCGTCGACCTCAACACCGCCGGCAACCAGCGCGGAACCGTCGGCGAGATGGACCGCACCGTGGTGTCGATCTTCGAGCGCTGGGGCTTCACCTGGGGCGGCAACTGGAAGTGGACCGACCCCATGCACTTCGAGATGAACCGCATCGTCAAACCCGGCTAACCCCGGGTTACTGCCCGGCCGCTTGGGTGGTCGGCTCTACGCTGGGCACGTGACGATCCTCGATGACGCCCGCCCGGGCATGGACGACAGCATCCGGCCCCAGGACGACCTGTTCGGCTTCGTGAACGGCACCTGGCTCCGGGAGGTCGAGATTCCTTCCGACCGGTCCAGCTGGGGGCCCTTCGTGATGCTTGCCGACCAGGCCGAGAAGCACGTGCGCGAGATCATCGAGGAGCTCGCGGCATCGGGTGGCGAGCCGGGCAGCGACGCCCAGAAGATCGGTGACCTCTTCGCGAGCTTCATGGACGAGGCGGCGGTCGCCGAGCGCGGCGTACGTCCTCTCGACGGTCTTCGTGCTGCCGTGGACGGCCTCCGCGACGCCGACGACCTGGCGGCGTTCCTGGGCGAGGTCGAGCGGATCGGCGGGCACGGGTTGTTCGGGTCCTACGTCGACAACGACGACAAGCAGTCCGACCGCTACATCTTCAACCTGCTCCAGGGCGGCCTCGGCCTGCCCGACAAGGACTACTACTTCGACGAGAAGTTCGCCGAGGTGCTGGGGAAGTACGCCGACTATCTGACCCGCCTCTACGAGCTCGCCGAGCACCCCGACCCGCGCGCGGCCGCCGAGACGATCATCCGGATCGACACCCGTCTGGCCGAGGGCCACTGGGCGCGCGAGGAGACCCGCGACAAGCAGAAGACCTACAACCTGCTGACCTTCGCCGAGCTGCGCGAGCTGGCCCCCAACTTCAACTGGGATGCGTACATCCGCAACCTCTCCGGCTCGAAGCTGGACACCGACGTCGTGCTCGGCGAGGTCGTCGTCCGACAGCCGTCCTACTTCGCCCACCTCTCCTCCGTGCTCGGCGACGTCGACATCGACGACTGGAAGCTGTGGCTCTACTTCCACGTGCTCCGCTGGGCAGCGCCCTACCTGACCGACGACTTCGTCGAGACCAACTTCGACTTCTACGGCCGCACCCTCAACGGCACCCCTGAGCTGCGCGAACGCTGGAAGCGCGGGGTCGCGCTGGTCGAGGGCGCGATCGGCGAGGCGGTCGGCAAGGAGTACGCCGCGCGCCACTTCCCGCCGGAGGCGAAGGCGGAGATGGACGAGCTCGTGGCGAACCTGCTGGCCGCCTATCGCAAGTCGATCTCCGAGCTCGACTGGATGGGCGAGGAGACCAAGCAGAAGGCGTACGAGAAGCTCGACAAGTTCACGCCGAAGATCGGCTACCCCTCGAAGTGGCGCGACTACTCGGGGCTGACCATCTCGAAGGACGACCTGATCGGCAACGTCTCGGCGGCCTCGGTCTTCGAGACCGACCGGCAGCTCGGCAAGCTCGGCCAGCCGGTGGACCGTGAGGAGTGGTTCATGCTCCCGCAGACGGTCAACGCCTACTACAACCCCGGCACCAACGAGATCTGCTTCCCGGCAGGCATCCTGCAGCGGCCGTTCTTCGCGCTGGACGCCCATCCGGCGGAGAACTACGGCGGCATCGGCGCGGTGATCGGCCACGAGATCGGCCACGGGTTCGACGACCAGGGTGCGCAGTTCGACGGCGACGGCAACATGCAGGACTGGTGGTCGCCGGAGGACAAGGCGGCCTTCGAGGTGAAGACCAAGGCGCTCATCGCGCAGTACTCGGCGCTGTCGCCGCGGGACCTGCCCGGCGAGCTCGTCAACGGTGCGCTGACCGTCGGCGAGAACATCGGCGACCTGGGCGGCCTGACGATCGCGCACACCGCCTACATGCTCGCGACCGACGGCGCCGCCAGCACCGGCGACCGGCAGCGGCTCTTCCTCAACTGGGCCTATGTGTGGCGTACGGTGCGGCGCAAGGAGCAGGCTCGGCAGTACCTCACGATCGACCCGCACAGCCCGCCGGACCTCCGTGCCAACATCGCGCGGAACCTGGACGAGTTCCACGAGGTCTTCGGCACCGTTCCGGGCGACGGCCTCTGGCTCGATCCCGAGGAGCGCGTGCGCATCTGGTGACATGCCCCCGGGTGCGTTTGGTTAATTCTTGATAACAAGGTAAACGAGTTACGCGGGACGGCCGGTTCATAAACCTGCATTGCGGGAAATTGTTCGGTCGAGGACCCGATTTGGATGGAAGGATCCCGTCCAATCCTGGTCCTGATCTCGAGGAGAAACCCCCATGCGTAGATTCGTTCGAACGGCGGGTGCCACCACCGCTGCCGCTGTTGCAGGAACTGCCCTCATCGCCTCTTTCGGGAGCCCAGCCGGCGCCACACCAGCCGACTCCGCCTCCGCCATCACGCCGGTGACTCTGGCGGCCCAGAAGGTGATCGACGACGAGTCGGTCGCGGACCAGGCCGTCAAGGCTCTGGCGAGCAAGCCGTCGACCTGGAAGGTCGGCGCCGGCCAGGAGCTCGAACCCGTGGTGACCCTGAAGGACGCCGACGGAGCCACCCACGTGCGGATGAACCGGACGTACGAGGGGCTCGAGGTCGTCGGCGGCGACCTCGTCGCCCACCAGACCAAGTCCGGCGCGGTCACCTCCGTCTCCCAGGGGCTGACCGAGGTGCTCGACCTCGAGGTGTTGCCGACCGTCACCGGGGCCGCGGCGACCAAGGCCGCCCTGACCCTGGACAAGATCACCAGGACGATCACGGGTCTCAAGGCCGACAAGAAGCACGCGCCCGAGCTCGTCGTCGACGCGGTCGAGGGCTCGCCGACCCTGGCGTGGCGGGTGACCACCACCGGAAAGCACGCCGACGGCACTCCTTCGCGCCTCGCGACCTACGTCGACGCGGCCAGCGGCAAGGTGCTGCGCCGGGTCGAGGGCATCCACACGATCGACGGCGAGGGCAACACCCTCTACTCCGGGACCGTCCCGCTGCAGGTGAAGCAGAACGGCTCGACGTACGAGCTGCGGGACGAGACCCGTGGCGGCACCTACACGACCGACATGAAGAACGCCGAGGACAGCATCTTCTGCACCATCTTCGGGTTCGGGTGCGCGGCTGGGACCGTGGTCACCAGCCCGACCACGACCTTCGGCAACGGCTCCAACGCCGACCGGGCGACCGCCGCGGCCGACGCTCAGTACGGCACGAACGTCACCTGGGACTACTTCAAGAACGTCCACGCCCGGGACGGCATCTTCGGTGACGGATCGGGCTCCTTCAACCGGGTCCACTACGGCAAGAACTACGTCAACGCCTTCTGGGACGGCGAGAAGATGACGTACGGCGACGGTGACGGCGTCGGCTACGGCCCGCTGGTGTCGCTGGACGTCGCCGGCCACGAGATGACGCACGGGGTCACCGAGAACACCTCGGGCCTGGAGTACTCCGGTGAGTCCGGTGGCCTCAACGAGGCGACCTCGGACATCTTCGGGACGATGGTCGAGTTCTACGCCGGCAACGCCGAGGACCCGGGCGACTACCTGATTGGTGAGTCCTTCATCCTCGACGGTGGTGACCCGCTGCGCCGGATGGACAACCCGTCCTCCGACGGCAAGTCGGTCAACTGCTGGTCCTCCTCGACCGGTGGCCTCGACGTCCACTACTCCAGCGGCGTCGGCAACCACTTCTTCTACCTGCTCGCCGAGGGCTCGGGATCGAAGACGTTCGGCGGGGTCGCGCACTCGAGCACGACCTGTGACGGCTCGGCGATCACAGGGATCGGGCGCGAGAAGGCGGAGCAGATCTGGTTCCGTGCCAACTCGACCTACTTCACCTCGACCACCGACTACGCCGGTGCGCGCGCTGCGACGGTGCGGTCGGCGTCGGATCTCTACGGCGCCTCCAGCGCCGAGGTCGCAGCGGTCGAGGCGGCGTGGAACGCGGTGTCGGTGAGCTGATCTCGACAGGCCACGTCAGAGCGGACCCGAAAGTGATGTCCCCTCGACAGACGTCGCTTTCGCCCGCATCGGGTAACTAAAGTACGAATTCGGGCGTGTGGTTATGCCGGTGTGGCGATAGGACGCATACTGGAGATGCCGAGCCGGTTCTGCGGGTCCCCGTGGGGGAGGACCAACAGCGCCGGCTCGGCGTTGCTTTTGGAGTCGTCGTCGGGGTAGTCCGGTAGCGAGCTGCCTATTACTCGCCGGTATTCAGGCAGTTCGCTACCGGACTACCCCGACGCCCCCCATCAATTGGTTCGCAGCGGCTGCTTGTCGCTGGGTATCCTTTGGGCATGCATCTTGGCATCGCTTCCATGCGCTTGCGCTTCGCCGCCTGACGGCGGCGCTGCGAGGCATACTCACGTCGCTGTCCGGCCATCTGCCGGGTAGCTGATCTCGCTTCCCCGGCTCCCGTATGCGAGCTGGAAGTTCATCTTCGTGTCTGTTCAGACCCATCACACCTCTGCCCATCTTCGCGCCGAGGACATCTCGGTCACCCTCGGCGGCCGCCCCGTTCTACGCGGCGTCTCGCTGACCGTCTCCGCGGCCAACCGGTCCCGGCTCGCCATCGTCGGCGAGAACGGCCGGGGCAAGACCACACTGCTTCATGTCCTCGCCGGACTGATCGAACCCGAATCCGGCCGTGTCCAACGGCACGGCAGCCTCGGTATCGCACAGCAGGCGTTGGCCGTACGCCCCGGTGACACCGTCGGCACCCTGACGTCTGCCGCGCTCGCGGAGTCGCACGACGCGCTCCGCGCCCTCGATGAGGCCGCCGCTGCGCTGTCGGACGACCCGATGGACTCCGACGGGACGTACGCCGCTGCGCTCGAGCGTGCGACCGCGCTGGACGCCTGGGACGCCGAGCGCCGGGTGCAGATCGCGCTGGAGGCGCTCGGCGCGTGCACCGATCACGACCGAGCGCTGGCGACGCTGTCGGTCGGCCAGCGCTACCGCGTACGGCTGGCCTGTCTGCTCGGGGCGCACCACGATCTGCTCGTGCTCGACGAGCCGACTAACCATCTCGACGCGTCGGGCCTGGCGTTCTTGACCGACCGGGTCCGGGCGCATGCCGGCGGGGTCGTGGTGGTCTCCCACGACCGGATGCTGCTGCGCGAGGTCGCCGTGGAGTTCCTCGACCTGGACCCGAGCGAGGACGGTCGGCCCAGGACGTATGCCGGTGGGTACGAGGGCTGGCAGGTGGGCCGGCGTCGCGACCGGGAGCGCTGGGAGCAGGACCACGCGGCCCAGCAGGAGGAGCATCGGCGGCTGCAGGACTCGGTGTCGGCGGCACGTGACCGACTGAGCACCGGCTGGCGCCCGCCGAAGGGCACCGGCAAGCACCAGCGGCAGACGCGAGCGCCCGGCCTGGTGCGCTCCTTCAACCGTGACCTCGCCGCACTCGAGGCTCATCGCATCTCCGTGCCGGAGCCGCCGATGTCGTTGCGGTTCCCGTCGCTGCCCTCGGACGTCGGCGGCACGCTGCTGCGGTGCGAGGGGGTGCGCGTGCCCGGTCGGCTGTCCGGACCGGTCTCCTTCGGCATCGACGGCGGCGAGCGGCTCCTCGTCACCGGTCCGAACGGGGCGGGCAAGTCGACGCTGCTGCAGGTCCTGGGCGGCGTACTCGATCCGGCGGAGGGGTCGGTGTGGACCTCGTCCGGGGCGCGGATCGCGCTGGTGGGTCAGGAGGAGCCGGTGTGGGACCCGGGTCTGACGGCGGCGGAGGTCTACGAACGGCACTGTGGGCAGCTGGTCGCCGCCGGGGTGGTGCCGGAGCGGGCGATCCCGTCGCTGCGGTCGTGCGGTCTGGTGGACGCCGAGGCGCGGCGTACGCCTGCCTCGCTGCTGTCCCAGGGGCAGCAGCGACGGCTCGAGCTGGCGCTGCGGCTGGCATCCCTCCCGCACCTGCTGATCCTGGACGAGCCGACCAACCATCTCTCGGCCGGTCTGGTCGACGAGCTGACGGACGCGCTGCGGAACACGTCGGCGGCGGTGGTGGTGGCCACGCACGATCGGCAGATGCTGGACGACCTCGCCGACTGGCCTCGGTTGGCGTTCGACAACTCTGTGGGTGGTGCCTGATAGACCTGTGACCATGACAGATCCGGTGGGCGACGACGTACGTTCTCGTGCTGAGGCGCATCTGCGGGCCCTGGTGGGTCGCGATGACGCCTCGCTGCGTGAGGACCAGTGGTCGGCGATCTCGGCGCTCGCCGTCGAGCGTCGCCGGGCGCTGGTCGTGCAGAAGACCGGATGGGGGAAGTCGGCGGTCTATTTCGTGGCGACTCTGCTGCTGCGCGAGGCCGGTCTCGGGCCGACCGTGATCGTCTCGCCGCTGCTCGCGCTGATGCGCAACCAGATCGCCGCTGCGCAGCGGGCAGGCATCCGGGCGGTGACGATCAACTCGACCAACCCCGAGGACTGGGTCTCGACCGAGGAGGCCATCCACGCGGGCGACGTGGACGTCCTCCTGGTCTCCCCCGAACGGCTCAACAACCCGAAGTTCCGTGACGCGGTGCTGCCTCGGCTGGCCGCCGAGTGCGGCCTGCTGGTGGTCGACGAGGCCCACTGCATCTCCGACTGGGGCCACGACTTCCGGCCCGACTACCGCCGGATCCGTACGCTGCTGGCCGATCTTCCCGTCGGGATCCCGGTGCTCGCGACGACGGCGACGGCCAACGAGCGGGTGACCTCGGACGTCGCCGAGCAGATGGGTTCAGACGTTCTCGTCCTACGTGGCTCGCTGGATCGGGAGTCGCTGCGGCTCGCGGTGGTCTCCCTGAAAGCCCCCGAACAGCGGTTGGCCTGGCTCTCCGACCACCTCTCCGAGCAGCCCGGGTCCGGCATCGTCTACTGCCTGACCGTGGCCGCGACCGAGGAGATCGCCGACTACCTGCGCTCACGAGGTCATGACGTGGCCGCCTACTCGGGCCGTACGGAGCCGGCCGAGCGGGCCGAGCTGGAGGAGTCGCTGGCCGCAGGGAAGATCAAGGCGCTGGTGGCGACCTCGGCGCTCGGGATGGGCTTCGACGCCACCCTCGGGTTCGTGGTCAACATGGGGGCGCCCTCCTCGCCGGTCTCCTACTACCAGCAGGTCGGCCGTGCCGGCCGTGGCACCTCGGATGCCTCCGTCGTGCTTCTTCCGGGCATCGAGGACCGCGACATCTGGGCCTACTTCGCATCGCTGGCCTTCCCTCGCGAGGAGCAGGTGCGCCAGACCCTGGGCGTCCTGTCCGAGGCCGGGCGAGCCTTGTCGACCCAGGCGCTGGAGACGTACGTCGACCTCTCGCGTTCCCGCCTGGAGCAGATGCTCAAGGTGCTCGATGTCGACGGCGCCGCCCGCCGGGTCGGCGGTGGCTGGGAGGCGACCGGTGTCCCGTGGGAGTACGACGCGGAGCGCTACGAGCGGGTCGCCGAGGCCCGGCGCCGCGAGCAGGACGCGATGCTCGCCTACATCTCGACCGACCAGTGCCGGATGCGGTTCCTGCGCGAGCAGCTCGACGACCCCGGTGCTGTCGACTGCGGCCGGTGCGACAACTGCGGTGGCTTCGCGGTCACCTCGTCGGTGTCGGATGGAGCCGTCGAGGAGGCCTCGGCGCGGTTGGCGCGGCCCGGGGTCGTCGTGGAGCCCAAGAAGATGTGGCCCACCGGTCTCGACCGGCTCGGCATCGCGCTCAAGGGCAAGATCAAGCAGGGCCCGCTCGAGGGGCGCGCCGTCGCGCGGCTGACCGATCTCGGCTACGGCCAGGCGCTGCGCGACCTCTTCCGGGAGCCGGCCCAGGACGGTCCGGTGCCCATCCCGCTGGTCAAGGCGGTCGTGGAGGTCCTCGGCGACTGGCGTCCCGTGGTCAGCGGCATCGTCTACGTCGAGTCCTCGACCCGTCCCACCCTGACCCGCGACTTCGCCGATGGCCTCGCGCGCTACCTCCATGTCCCCGTCCTCGGCTCGTGGGCCATCGTCGACCCCGACGTCGGCCCCGGCCAGGGCGCCGCCAACTCCGCTCAGCGCGTCGCCGCCGTCGGCCGCCGCTTCTCCTTGAACGCCGAGGTCCCGCCCGGCGCCGACGTACTCCTCGTCGACGACCGCGTCGCCACCGGATGGACCGTCACCCTCGCCGCCCGCGCCCTCCTCGACGCCGGCGCCGCCACCGTCCACCCCCTCGTCCTCGCCACCACCACCTGACCCACCGTCGTTGGTCGAGCCGCCGGAGCCGCTAGGTGGAGGCGTGTCGAGACCAACACAGTCGACTCGAGCGCCGGAGGGGACTGTGTTGGCTCGACACGATCGCTCATCCGAGGATCTGAACGAAGTGGCCCTCGACCAGCGCGGCGTTCAGACCGCGGGCCGAACGATGCCGTGGTCGTACGCGAAGACGATGGCGGCGGCGCGGTCGCGGAGGTCGAGCTTGGCGAAGATGCGGCCGATGTGGGACTTCACGGTCAGCTCGGAGATGACCAGCCGTTCGGCGATCTCGGAGTTGGTCCAGCCGGAGGCGAGGCCACGGAGGACCTCGAGCTCACGGTCGGTGAGCTCGGAGACCTCGACCGCGCTCGACGGCGACGGCGCGGCGGCGGAGCGGTAGGTGGCCAAGACGCGGCCGGTGATGGCCGGGTCGAGCCAGGCGTCGCCGAGGGCGACGGCGCGTACGGCCATGACCAGCTCCTCGGCGGGTGAGTCCTTGAGGATGAAGCCGGCGGCCCCGGCGCGCAGGGCGCCGGAGACGAGCTCGTCCTCATCGAACGTCGTCAGCACCAGCACCGGCGGTGCCGACGGCAGTGCGCGCACGAGACCCGTGGCGGTGATCCCGTCGACCTGCCGCATCCGCAGGTCCATGACCACGACGTCGGCCGGGTTGGCCTCGAGAGCCGCGACGACCTCGGAACCATCGGCGCACTCGGCGACGATCTCGAGCCCGTCGCGCCGGCGCAGGATGCGGCGCAGGCCGCTGCGTACGAGCTCTTGGTCGTCGACCACGATCACCCGGATCGGCGCGGCGGTGTTGCTGGGAGCGGGGTTGACCGGCGTCATGCGAGGGCCTTGCGTACGAGACAGTGCGGCGGGATCACCAGGTCAACCTTCCACATCGACTCCTCGGCTCCGGCCGACAACCGGCCGCGGAGCTGCTCGGCACGGGCGGCCATGCCGGCCAGCCCGGATCCCTCCCCGATACTCACACCGACCCCGCGCCGGGCGCCGACGAGCGGGTTCTGCACGGAGAGACGTATGCCGTCCGCGACCGCCAACGTGACCGAGACCGGTGCGCCGGGAGCATGCCGGATGGCGTTGGCGAGCGACTCCTGAAGGATCCGGTAGATGCCGAGCCCGACGCCGGCGTCGATACGGGAGAGATCGCCGGAGGAGGAGAACGTGATCGTCTGACCGGCGCTGCGACCCTCTTCCACGAGCCGGACGACGTCCGCAGCTCCGGGCAGAGGGGCCGTCCCGGCGCCGTCGGCCGACAGCACCCCGATCGACAGCGCCCCGATCGTACGGCGGATCTCGGTCATGGCTCGGCGCCCGATCGTCTCCGCCTCGGTGAGCGCGGAGACCGCCTCGTCCGGGTCGTCGCCCTCCGCGACCGCGCGTCGAGCGGCGGTCAGGTGGAGCAGGGTGATCGATAGCGAGTGCCCCACCAGGTCATGGATCTCGCGGGCGATCCGGGTGCGCTCGGCCTCGGTGGCACGTGAGTGCTCCTGCTCGCGCGCGAGCCGCTCGGCGCGCAGGGCCCGCATCTGGGCGAGGATCAGCAGCCCGAGGATCCAGCCGACGAACAGCAGCAGGAAGTGGACCCCGACGCCGCTGGGGGTGTCCGTGGCGAAGACCCCCATGATCACGGCCGATGCGATCGCGTAGAGGGTGCCGGTCTTGAAGCCTTCACGGACGACCATCTCGAGGGCGAGCGGAACGAGCACGGCCGGCGCGAAGTCGTGCTGCGGCCAGAAGCCCGTCGCGGGCTGGGACATCAGCCAGGCCGAACCGGCCAGCGTCGGCACGAGGTCGACGACCCACATGTGGTGCTTGAGCCATTCGCCGTTGTTGGGGATGAAGAAGATGCTCAGCGACGGGACGGTGATCACCAGCCCGGCGAGCACCATCTCGCCGGCCGCCTCGCGCTGGAGGACTGCGACGGTGACCATCGCGACGAGGCCGGCGGCCGACAGCAGCGGCGCCCACCAGGGGATGTCGAGGTCCTTGCTCCGTACGCGTCCCTCCAGGAAGTCGCGCACGTCGCGAGCAAGGCTCTGGACACTCATGTCATCCAGTCTAGGAACGCGTGACCTGGGTCGCATCCGACCGTGGCAGGTGGACGTCCTGCTACCAGGGTAGGAACCCAGGTGCCTGCCAGCGTCCGATGTCTGGGGGCCGATGCGGGCAATAGCGTCGTGATCACCCAGCAAAGAGGACGGTGAACACAATGACGTGGACGCAGACCCATGAGCGGTTCCGGTTGCTCAACGAGGCGGAGGCGGAGCTGCGTAGCGGCTTCGCGCGCCGGTTGCCGTGGTCGCCGGAGTATGCCGAGGCATTCGGCACCCCGGAGCGCCTGGCCCAGGCCCTCCGCCATCGTTGGCGGATCCGCTTCCAGGCGCAGCTGGACCCGTCGCTGTCGCAGGAGGAGTACGAGGCGACCTTCGCCGATCTGCTCGCCGACCTGGCTCCGCTGATGGGCCGGATCGGCACCCACGAGTTCAGCGAAGAGCTGACCGATGCCTCCGCTTGAGACCTCACCGCTCGAGAGACCGCGGTCGTACGCCCGGTGGGCGCTCTCCCACGGGATCAGCCGAGCGGTGCTGAGCTCCGCATCGTGGCGCGGCGACCCGCTCGCGGAGCTGATGTGGTCACGCGTTCACTGCCCGTCGGGTCAGCTCGACGGCGGAGACGGTCACCGCCGTCGCCGGTGAGCTGCTCGACCAGATCCGCCCGCCATCGTGACCGTCCGCGAGGCCTATGCGGCGACGAGCGTGGCGGGCGTGGATGTCGCCAAAGGCACTGCTGTCGCCGTGGTCCTCGGCGGAGCCAACCGCGACCCTGCGGTCTTCGTCGACCCCGACACGTACGACATCACCCGACCCGACGCCGACCAGCACCTCTCCTTCTCCGCCGGGACCCACTTCTGCCTCGGCGCCAGCCTCGCCCGCCTGGAGGCCCGCATCGGCCTCCGTCTGTTGTTCGAGCGTCACCCGTCCCTCCGGGTCGCAGGCCAAGGCGTACGCCGCAGCACCCGCGTCCTCCGCGGCTACGCATCCCTGCCCGTCGCCCTGTGAGCCGTGGTGTACTACTCCTACTGAGGCACCCGCCGGGGGTGCGTACGGAAGCCTCGGGAGGGCGGACCATGGGTGACAACGGTCAGGTCAGCGTCGACGCCATGCGGCTTGACGCAGCGCGGCAGAACCTGAACGACCAACGCGAACGCGTGTTGGAGGCGCGGAAGCATCTCGCTGATCCCGTTGGCGGCATGTTCGGTGGTTCTTCGCGAGGCGAGTGGCTGGGAGCTGTGGTCCGGAAGGGGCACCAGAACATCGACAGTTCCCTCGGGGACACCGCTAAGGGTCTGCATGAGACCAGCGAAGCGATCCACGACGCCATGGTCGCGATCGAAGGGGCTGACGTCGACGCTGCGGTCAATGCGCAGAAGTTCGCCAATGCCGTTGCGCTGATGAGCAACCCATTGGTCATCTTCAACAAGAACCAAGGCCCCGGTAAGTACCTCGCGATCTGACTCTGACCACGGAGTCAGAGCAGTTGGAACGTCGGCAGCACCTTGGCGATCAGAGCGTCCGCTCCTTTCCGGTCGAGGCTGGTCTTGGACAAGTCCCAGTTGATCTCGATGAGCTTTTCGCCGTCCTTTGTGCCGTAGCTGTCGTTCCAGGTGCGCCCGGTTTCATACTGGAAGTGATAGAACACTGATCCATCGACGGTGACGTCAGGGAGACGCTTGAGGTTCTCAGCGCCGTCCCCGACGAGTATGTCTTTCTCGTACCCGGCGGCCTTCTCGAGATCTCCCGGTCCGAGGGCGCCCGATAGGAAGGTCCCGAATCCAGCGGACGACCCGAGGTCATCTTTCGGGGCGACCAGGGACACGGTCCACTTCCCCGCCTGCTCGGTCGTCCAATCCGGCGGGATCTGGACCTGAGCCTCCTCGATCGCTGCGACCTTCCAATCCGCAGGAACAGGCGACTCGCTGGGTGAAGCCGACGGTGTGGTCTTCGGGTCCGTGGTTTCGGGAGAATTGCCGCTGTCGCCTGATGATGCGCAGCTTGCACCGGCGAGTGCAACGGACAGGATCAATGCGGCCATGGCGCTCGCCCGGGACATCGTCATGGGGCAGACTCTAGAACAAACCACCGCGCAGGCCGGGTGTGATGCCCAGCCAGTCGTACACATGCATTGGGATCGAGCGGTCCCTCAACCAAGCCCTCGGGAGGGACAATGGCAGTCAAGGGTCAGTGGATGCTTCGGCTAAGCGATTACGTGCGGGGTGGAGACATCGCTGCTATCGAAGCGATGCTCAGGAGCTGGGAGGGGGCCCGGGACAACTTCAACGGCGCTGGCAAGACGATGCTTGACAACGCGGGACGTGTCGAAGACGGCTTCTCGGAGACGTCGCTGTCCGGCCAGGCCGCGCGGCGCGACATGGAGACCTCGGGCAAAGAGACCAACAAGAAGCGCGATGTGCTCAAGGACGCGATCGACGCACTGTGGGTCGTCCACGCCAAGTTGTACGAGGCGATGGAGGCGCACAAGCGGCTCGAGGCCACGTTGCCCGACTCTCACAATCCGGTCCCGCCGGAGTCGTCCTTCAAAACGAAACCTGGTGGTGGCACGTCGGCCGCCGAGGCGACGGCCAACCAGCAGGAGTACGCAAAGGCCAAGCAGGACTACGCCAAGGATGAGGCGGCAATCGCCGATGCCGAGCGTGAAGCTGCGCAGAGGGTTCAGGCCGTCGATGTCTCCGTCGATGAGGCCGAGCCAAAGGTACGTGCGTTGTACGACGACGGCAGCGACTCCAACGCGCTGCCCCCTGGAACCTCGTCACAGCCGGGCTCGGCGAGCCAGGTCGCAGCTGCACAGGCGCGCGCGACGAAGTACAACTCCGGCACCCTCTACACCGACGGCTGGGGCCACGAACTGATCGCTCAGGAGAAGGCCAACATCGAAGCGCACAAGGCCGAGAACAAGCCGGAGTGGAACGGCACCGATTGGGTCAACGCCGACGGGACCCGTGCCCCGGCGACCTCGTACGCGATGGTCGAGACCGCTGATGGTCTCGCTCCGCTGAGCGGCGGTGCGGGTGGGATGTCCGCCCTCGCGATCGCTGGCGGCGGTGCACTCCTCACCGCTGGCGTGGCCAAGGCGATGGCCAGCAGGTTCGGCGGGGGCGCCGCAAAGGCCGCCACTGCCGGCGCCGCCTCGCGTTCAGCCGCCACCAGGTCGGCAGCCGCCAAGGCGGGCACCGCCGGTGCCCGTGCGGGAGCAGGCGCTGGCGCTGGTGCCCGCGGTGCGGGTGCTCGTGGCGCTGGAGCGGCGGGCGGGCGCGGCACAGGAGGCGGCGCCCGTGGCGGTGCTGCTGGTGGACGCGGCGCTGCCCGCGGCGGCGCTGCCGGCCGAGGAGCGGCCGGCCGAGGAGCGGCCGGTGCAGGCAGCGGCCGCGGTGGCAAGAAGCGGGACCAGAACGGTAGCCAGAACCAAGAGTGGGAAGCCGACTACACCGACGACTGGACCGAGACCGCAAGCGACGTCCTGGACCCCAACGCATCCCGCGGTTGGGCCCCGAAAACGACTCAGGGCGACGACTCTGGAAACGACAAGACCGACCGCAAGTAGTAGCTGCAGGCCAGTTCGACCCGGCGCAGGCGCGCCCTCATCCATCGTGCCTGCGCCGTTGCCGTTCGACAATCCTGTCGCTACGACGACCAGCGCTTCCTGGCTCGGTCTTCCTTGTGCCCGTCCTGGGTTCGATCACTGCCGTCGAACTAGCCCTTCGGGTCGGGCTGGCCTAGTGCCATGGTCCGGCGGTGTTCGCTCGAGACACAGTTTCGTGCCTCACCTTGTCGCTGAGGCCCGACTACTGCTCATCGACCTGAATGTCGAACTTCACGTCAGTTCCGTCGACCTCTGTCACCTGCACGTTCACTCCGAGCTCGTCCGACCCTGCGGTGAGCGTGCACGTCATAGTCTCGCCGACCTTGGCTGAGAGATCCCCTGGGCACTCGATCTTGTCAGGCTTCTGTCCTACCTGAGCCTCGAGTCGCTGGGAAACCGTCTTCTCGACCGTCTCCTGCGACACCGTGACGCCACCGCAACCGGAGAGGCCAAGCGTGAGGACCGCAGTGAAGGCATATGCAGTGGCGGTGCGACGGAGCATAGTTGGGCCTTTCAATCCGAGATGCCTAGCGTGCGTCACCCTACAATCGTGTTCGTTGGTTTGTCTCGGGTGGCTCGCTGAACGGCGTCATTCTCGAGATTCTCGTGCTCTGAGTGTTTGAAGTTCAGAAGTTCGGGTAGAAGGCGGGTATCAACCTGATCGGAGGACGCTGTGACCGGCTACGAAGTAACCGTCGATGATTTGCGACGGACTGCAGGCAAGTACGACACGCTGAAGAGCGACTTGGGGTCGTCACGTGTCCCGGAGGCACAGCTCTCTCCGGACGTCCTTGGTCACGTCGAGTTGGCCGGTTGGCTTACCGCCGTCATGGAGCAGGTTGGGAACGCGCACGTCGCGCTTGGCGATGGCCTCGACACCCTGAGCACGTTCCTGACAGGGAAAGCCGCTGACTATGAGGACGCCGACGAGCGAAGCGCTCAACAGATGACGTCCGGGCCGTGGGGGCCTCGTCCCTTTACCCCGGGGCAGAGCTCGTCGTTTCCGTACGGGACACCAGTGCAGCCACAACCCTTCCCCTACTTCCCCACGTCTGGCTCTGAGGGGAGCTTTCCCTCCCCTAAGGAGAACTGATGAGTCTTCCAGACGGCGCCGAGCTTGGTAGCACCACCGACAAGACAGCCCTGATCAAGGGCGATAAGCGCTCCATCGCCGAGCGGGCTGCTGCGCTCCACGCGGAGGGTAGGCGCGTAGTTGGGATCCTTCAGAGCATCGAGGGTATGGCGATCCCGACTTGGCAGGGGGGAGATGGCAAGGCGACGTATCTTCGGGGCCGATCTGCCGAGGTCAAGAAGTGGGAAGCCTATCGAGACTTGCTCAAGGCCTCTGGAGACAGTCTGAACTCATATGCCGACGCGCTTGGAGTCGCACAGGAGCGCGCACAGTCTGCGATCGACAAGTGGGAGGAGGGCGAGAAGGCGACCAGAGATGCGACGACCACATACAACGATCAGGTCGCTTCATATAACCAGTGGGTCGAGCAACAACGATGCAATCCGGCGTCGTCCCCATCGTTCGGCCCCGCGCGTCCTGAGACCTTCGTCGACCCCGGGGAGAAGATTCGCGAAGAGGCCAAGGAAGTGCTCAAGGATGCGCGTGAATCACTCGACAAGGCTGGCCTCTCGTGTGTTCGAGAACTTGGGGGGCTACCCGGGGCCAAGACGGAACATGGGCAGATGAAGCATGCGGAGTTTGAAGCCAAGGGTCCCAAGGTCAAGTGGGGAGCGTGGTCCGACACGTTCGGCCAAGGGATGGGCAAAGACGATCTGCTTGGGCGGGAAGGCTCGAAAAAGCCACCGTTCGAAATCAGTCTGGGGTCGGTCGAAGGGAAGCTTCGCGCGTGGGGCTATGAGGGAAAGGTCGAAGACTACTGGGGTGACGTCAAGGTCAACGCCGAAGGCAAGGTGATCGTCGGTGAAATCGCGGGCAAGGCATCGGCCAAGATCGTTAGTGACGGGATTGAAGCCGAGGTCGGCGCGAAGGCCACAGTTGTCCGCGTCGAAGGAAAAGCTGGTGCCGAGTATGGCTACGCCGAGGTCAAGGCGGAGGCCTCCGCAGAGGTCGCCGCTGAAGCCAAAGGAACGGCCAGCGCCACCCTCTCCGAAGGCGTGCACGTTGGTGGCGAGGCGTTCGCGGGCGCGAAGGCTGATGCGAAGGTAAGCGGAGACGTCGCCGGTGTCGGAGGAACGGCGGGTGTCGAAGGGTGGGCGGGTGTCGGTGCGGCGGCAGATGCAGAGGTCGGCTGGGACGACGGCAAGGTCACAATCGGCGGCGAGTTGGGTGTTGGCCTCGGACTCGGTGGCAAGGTTGACCTAGACATTACGATCGACGCCAGAGAGGTGGCCGATGCTGGTGGAGACTTGGTCGATGCGATTGGAGGGCTGTTCTGATGCTTGAGGCATTCCCCATTCCAATACAATTCAGGATGCCGAACGACGAGTGGATCCCAAGTGATCCATCCGAACTCGGAATAACAAACGCTGCTTTTGTGGCCGTCAGGCGTGGTTTCCATGACGGTTACACGCCCGTGCTGACCGTCTCGGGCGGATGGCGAACCGATAGCGCTTCGCTCCAGCAGATCGCGGATGAGTCGCTGGAGGTCCTTGAGCAGGATGCGACCGATGTGGAACTCGTCAAGCGAACAGAGGTAGGTACAGCGCATGCTCCTGCTGTCGCACAGTCTCTTGCTGGAACGGCGAAGTATGAAGGGCGTCGATTCGACCTTCGCCGATTCCAAGCCATCACCGCGATCGTCGATGTCAACGATCCATCCGAGCGATTTGTCATCACCTACTCGTTAACATGCCTCTTCAGGCAGTCGGAACAGATGAAGGACGAGTTCCAAGAACTTATGAGCACCGTCCAGGTGCTTGCCGCGGCTGGCGGTGGCGAAGCAGATCGAGGGTCTTAGCGGAGCAGTATTACAGCGCCGATGACGACACCCATCAGCACAAGCAAGACCAGGGTCCCAAGGCCTATAAAGAGACCAACCTTCTCGATCGAGCCCCGTACTTGCCGGTAGCCTAGATCCGTTGCGGCGGAATCAATCAGTGCGCGGCCCTCCTCGGAGTTGAACTTGAAGTCCACGACCTTGCTGAACTCGCCCTCTTCGTTGAACGCATACGTCCGATTGAACGAGACTTTCTTGATGCGCCCAATCTCTCTACTCGCCTCGTAAGAGATTCTGGGAGTGCCTGCGATCCATTCAACGGTTCTCGCGTCGTCTGTCACCGAATAGGTGCCGGTCTCTGGGATCGAAACGTGATGGATAAAGGCGTGCTTGAGTCCCGCCTTGTTGAAGAGGCCGAACCAGGTCGCATCAGCCACGTCTAACTCCACGTCGAATCCCTTTTCGGTAGGGACCACCTTGTACGGAGTATTTGCCGCTGCCTGCTGGACGCGCGCGAACAGTTCGTACGCGTTTGGAGGCATGATCTGATCGGTCACAGGGACAGCAAACCACATTTGAGCAAGCGGTGAGGAAGACCAGCCCGCCCGAGAATCTGTCTGAGATGGCGCGGTTGATCGCCATGCGTCCATGAAACCACGTCTGCTTTGGCTTGCGACGGGGTTGCATCCCTGGCTGTTAAGCAGGCCTCGTGGACGTACGCCGGGTCGTTCTGTCCTACGAGGTCGCGGTCGCGGAGGATGGTGAGCGGGGCGCGGGCGGGATCGGCGCAGACGTCGGTGAAGGAGAGGTCGGCTTCGGCTAGAGAGTCGGGGTATTCGATCTGGAGCACGTGGCCGCCGTAGACGTCCGTGTAGGCGGCGCACTCGGAGTAGGCGCCACATTCCTCCACTACGGCGAAGTCGAAGCCGAGGTCGTCGTGGGCAGGGCGGGCGGCTTCGGCGGCGTTCTTCTGGGCGACCGCCAGACCTAGGTCGTGGGCGGCGGTGACATATGCCGAGGCCAGGTCGAGGGCGCCGTCCTTCGAGATCGTGTCGAAGCGGGTCCAGGTGTCGAGATTGTCGATCTCGATGGCGTCGAAGCCCGCCTCGGCACATCCGCCGATGACCGGGGTGATCACCTCGAGGATCGACGCGCGGGCCGAGGCGGTGGAGGGATCGAGGATGAGCTCGTCTGGCCAGTCGGGGTCGCGTACGGGACTGCCGGAGCCATCGCGGAGAAGTGCCTCGGGGTGATCGGACCAGTCGGACCCGGGCTGGGCCTGGAAGCCGTTGACGTAGCAGACGTTGTAGGCGCCCTCGAGCGGGGCGGCGGAGGCGTCGCGTACGACGACGTCGATCGGGGTGCCGTCGGAGAGCTGATCAGAGGTGCCGCCGAGCTGGTAGTCGAAGACACCGTTGGTCGGTGGGAGTGCGACATTCGCCGCAGGGTCAGCAGCTGGAGGGGAGCGGCAACCCACGAGGGCGAACAGAGCCACGAACAGCACGAGGGCCGGGCTGCCACTGGCAGCCCGGCCCTGCGTACGTGCTCGTGAGCGGATCAGTGGAGAACCGTGGGAGCGGCAGCTCCGTGCTCGGCCTTGGTCTTGGGGAGGAACCAGGCGGGGATGAGCGTGGCCAGCACCAGGATCGCGGCGATCACGAAGGTGGCGGAGAAGGCCTCGGCCATCTCGACCGGGATCGCCTTGAAGATCTCGGGCAGCTTGGCCGGGTCGAGGCCCAGCGCGGCGGCCGCCTCACCGACCTTCTGCTGGTTGGCCGGGTCGGTCATGAACTTCTCCAGGCCATCGGCCGGGACTCCGAGCTTGTCGGCGAGGTCACCTGCCGCGGAGACCGACTCCTTGCCGGCCAGGGCGTTGGTGAGCAGCACCGAGAAGAGCGCGGTGCCGGCGGAGGCGGCGACCTGCTGGACGATGTTCACCAGCGTCGTACCGCGGGCGATGGTGTGTTCGCGCAGCGTCGCCTGGGCGGCAGCGAAGGTCGGCATCATCGTCGCGCCCATGCCGAGGCCCATGATGAACAGCGAACCGAGGAGATACCAGTACGGCGTGGTGTCGTCGAGCTGCGAGAACATGAACATGCCCACCGCGATCGTGGTGAGACCGCTGAGGACGATCTTGCCCGGTCCCATCCGGTCCGCGAGCATGCCGGCGATCGGCATCGTGACCATCGCGCCCAGACCCTGGGGAGCCAGCAGCAGCCCGGCGTGGAGGGCGTCCTCGCCGCGTACCTGCTGGTAGTAGAGGGGGAAGAGCAGCGAGGCACCGAAGAACGCCATCGCGAAGATCGCCAGGGTGATCACCGCGACGGTGAGCTCCTTGTTGCCGAAGAGGCGTACGTCGATCAGCGGGTGGTCGTTGCGGGCAGACAGCGCCCACGGTACGAAGGCCGCGATCAGCAGCAGGCCCACGATCATGAACGAGAGCACCTTGGTGTCCAGCAGCGTGCCGGCCTCTGGGATCGAGGAGACGCCGTAGAGGAACAGCGCCAGACCCGGGGACAGCAGGATCATGCCGAGGAAGTCGAAGGACTGCGACGGCTCGACGTGGTCCTTGGGGAGCGCCCGCCAGGCGTACACCAGAGCGATGGCGCCGATCGGGACGTTGATCAGGAAGATCCAGTGCCAGGAGGCGGAGTCGATCAGCGCGCCACCGATGATGGGGCCGAGGATCGGACCGAGGAGCATCGGCACACCCAGGATCGCCATCACGCGACCGACTCGTTCGGGGCCGGCGGCACGGGTCAGGATGGTCATGCCGAGCGGCATCAGCATGCCGCCGCCAAGGCCCTGGATGACTCGGAAGGCGACCAGCATCGGCAGCGTGGTGGCCAGCGCACACAGCACGGAGCCGAGCACGAAGAGCACGATCGCGGTCATGTAGAGGCGTTTGGTGCCGAACCGGTCGGCAGCCCAACCGGTCAGCGGGATCACCGTCGCCAGGGCGAGGGTGTAGCCGGTCATCGTCCAGGCGACCTCGGCGGAGGTGGCGTCGAACTCGCGCTGGAATGTCTCCAGCGCGACGGAGACTACGGTGATGTCGAGGATCGACATGATCGATCCGAGCACGACGACGCCCGCGACGACGAGCACGCTCTTGTCGAGGTGGTCGTCCGGCGCCTTCTCAGGCTTGGCAGAGGTTTCTGTCACGGGTTGACAGCCTACGTGTGAGTTGTTATTGGTCCTAGCTGTTATTCGCATCCGAGCGGTGACTCGGGTCACGCGCCCTTGCCCGCATCGACTTGCTCCCGCTTCGCCGCCGCGAGCATGAATGTCTTGATCACCCGGTAGAACGGACGGATCAGCCAGCCGGGCAGTGTGCCGTGCCGCTCCTCCTCCCAGACCCGCGCTCGCGGATGGGACTGCAGCAGCCGGTCGATCAGCTGCGGGGAGCCTGCCGGCGGCGCGCCCGCGAGCACATCGATGCGGCAGACGTGCTTGATGTTGGCGTACCCGTACTGCGCCGGGTTGACCAGTCGCAGCGGTGCACCGTGATCGCCGTCGAGCGGCCGGCCATCGAGCCGGTCAGCGAGCAGGACGTCGTCGGCCAGGAGATCTTCCAGCTCGGCCACGAAGTGCTCGCCGTCGAGGCCGCGCACCATGACGTGGGTGACGATCGTGCCCGGTACGAGGGCCGGTGCGACGTACTGCCGATAGACGTCGGCGAAGGCGGCGCCCTCCCAGTGAAGGCCGGTAACGGACCAGCCCGCGACGCAGTGGAAGTCGGCATCGAGGTCGCGGCGGTCGGCGCCGACGAGCTCGTCCACGGCGATCTCGATCGGCGCGGTGAGCACTCCACCGAAGACCACTGTCGGATGGTCGTCGACCGTTGGCGGGGGCTGGCCGTTGTGTCGCCCGAAGCGCGGGAAGAAGTCGATCCCTCGCTGGCCGGGCGGGAGGGCGGCATGTGGACGGGCGGTCTCGGTCATCGCAACCTCCGGGAGTGGGTCATGCCACCCACCGTCCCAGCGCGCGGTGGGCCGCGCCTCAACCTCTGGGAGCGAGGGCCTCATCCTCCAGGATGAGAAAGCGTCGAAGGCCTGGGACATCGCGGCGCCGGCGCCGAGCAAGCCTCGGATGTCGGTGCGGGCGGTTACGGTCGTGTCCATGTCCTTCGTACCCGTGACGGGCCGCGCCGTCTTCCGGCCCGCGCATCCGCCACGGGACTCAGCCGTGGAGTTCGTGGACTCCCGACGGTCGGTGTCGTTGCCGATGCGGGCCGCGCTGCCGGTCCTGAAGAAGGCGTACGCCGCCTCCGACCTGCATCCCTCGGTCGCCCTGGTCGCGTCGGCAGCCCATCTCGGACTCCGATTCGTGGCCGCCGGGCAGCTGGAGCCCGACGGTGGCTCGTGGGCGGTCCGCTACAAGCCGGAGGACGAGGAGCGGGTGCGGCTGCTGGCCGCGTCGCGCGCCTATGACGATCTAAACGGCGAAGCGGCCGAGCTGCTGGTGCGGGAGATCGTGGCCGCGGTGGCGGACGCGGTGCCGACCTCGGCGCCGAAGGCCTCCGGGTCGGGGGCGTTCCGGGAGTCGCTGCAGACCCGGTTGTCGCGCTATCGGGCCGATGAGGGGCCGGTGACGGCCAAGCTGCCCTCGTTGGTGCGGCTCTCGTTCCGGGTCGAGGCGCCCGAGGAGGATCTGCTCGTGGGGTCGCTGACGTTGGTGCCGCAGGTGCACGACGAGGCCGATCCGCTGCACGTGGCCGATGCCGCGCGGTTGTGGGACGAAGAAGACGATCACGGATTCGGCCCGCGGGCGCGTACGCATGCGCAGGTCGCTCTCCGCGGCGCGGCGGAGGCCTGGCCCGTGCTCGACCGGCTGCTCGACCTGCCGGTGCCCTCTTCCCTGACGCTGGCGAGCGACGAGGTGATCGGGCTGCTCGAGGACGGCGTCGAGTGGCTCAAGGAGCGCGGCGTCGACGTCCTCTGGCCGCGGTCCCTGTCACGGGACCTGACCACGTCGGTCGCGGTCGACCGGGCGCCGTCCTCCTCGACCGCCGCGCGCGAGGACCTGATGCGGGAGTCGCCGCTGGGTGAGAAGGGCCTCTTCGCCTTCCAGTGGCAGATGGCGCTCGGTGGCGAGCCGCTCGATGCCGCCGAGATGGACGCCCTGGCGGCGGCCGCTGGTCCGGTTCTGCGGCTGAGAGGGGCATGGGCGGTCGTCCATCCATCGGTTCTGCGACGTGCGCGCAAACGGCTGCTCAAGCGGATCAGCGGCGTGGAGGCGCTGGCCGTCGCCCTGACCGGTCAGGTGCCGGACGAGGTCACCCAGGCGGCGCCCGGCGAGAAGGTGATCATCGGCGCCTCGATCGTGCGCCTCCGCGACGAGGTGATCGCGGCGACCTCGGGGCCTGCTGTCGAGGTGCCCGCCGGTCTCCAGGCCACGTTGCGGGGCTATCAGGTCGAGGGGCTGACCTGGCTGGCCGGCATCACCTCGCTCGGGCTCGGAGGCTGTCTGGCCGACGACATGGGGCTCGGGAAGACGCTGATGACCATTGCGCTCCATCTTCATCGTCAGAAGGAGCACGCCGGCCCGACCCTGGTGGTCTGCCCGACGAGCCTGCTGGGCAACTGGGAGGCCGAGATCGCCCGGTTCGCGCCCGAGGTGGAGGTGCGCCGCCACCACGGCGCCGAGCGCGTCGCCGAGGGCGCTAGCGGCGTGGTGCTGACGACGTACGGGACGATGCGGCGCGACGTCGAGCTGCTCTCGGCGGTGCCGTGGGGGCTCGTCGTCGCCGACGAGGCGCAGCATGTGAAGAACGCCGCCTCGGCGACCGCGAAGGCGCTCCGCGAGATCCCCTCGCACGCCCGGGTGGCGCTGACCGGCACCCCGGTGGAGAACAACCTGACCGAGCTGTGGGCGCTGCTCGACTGGTGCGTGCCCGGCCTGCTGGGCAGCCGGCTGGCCTTCCGTCGCGCCTGGGCGAGCCAGATCGAGGCGGGCGCGGACGTCGGGAAGGCGAAGGAGTTCGCCGCGCTGGTCAGCCCGTTCCTGCTGCGGCGGCGTAAGTCGGACCCCGGGGTGGCTCCCGAGCTGCCGCCCAAGACCGAGACCGACCACCTGCTGACGCTGACGCGGGAGCAGACCGTGCTCTACGAGGCCTATGTGCGAGACGCGATGGCCCGGATCGAGCGGCTCGACGCCGACGACCCGCAGCGGCGCGGGCTGGTGCTGAGCCTGCTGACCGGGCTCAAGCAGATCTGCAACCATCCGGCGCAGTTCCTGAAGCAGGAAGGCGGCCGGATCACCGGACGGTCGCAGAAGATCGACCTCCTCGACGAGCTGGTCTCGACCGTGCTCGCGGAGTCGGGGGCGGTGCTGGTCTTCACGCAGTACGTCGCGATGGCCCGTCTCCTCGAGGCCCACTGGGCATCGGCGGGCGTCGCCCACCAGTTCCTGCACGGCGGCACCCCGGTGAAAGAGCGCTCACGTATGGTCGAGCGCTTCCAGGACGGCGAGGTGCCGGTCTTCCTGCTCTCGCTCAAGGCGGGCGGGGTCGGGCTCAACCTGACCCGTGCCGACCACGTGATCCATGTCGACCGCTGGTGGAACCCGGCGGTCGAGGACCAGGCCACCGACCGGGCCCACCGAATCGGCCAGACGCGTACGGTCCAGGTGCATCGGCTCATCACCCAGGGCACCGTCGAAGAGCGCGTCGCGGAGCTGTTGCAGCGCAAACGGGTCCTGGCCGACGCGGTCCTCGGAGGCGGCGAGGCCGCGTTCACCGAGCTGTCCAACGCCGAGCTCCGCGAGCTGGTCAAGCTCGGTCCTCAAAAGCGCCAGAAACGCCGCCGGATCGCCTCGTGAGCACACGATGAGCGCGGTGCTGACCTTCGCCCGCGAGCCGCAACGGCGCAGCATGGTGCGGGTCGAGTCGTGGTGGGGACGGGCGTTCCTGCGGGCGATCGAGGAGCTGGCGTACGACGACAACCAGCTCACCGGCGCCCGGTCGCTCGCCCGCTCGGGGCGGATCGGCGGGCTGGTCGTCGAGGTCGGTCGGTTCGCGGCGGCGGTCGAGGACGAGCGCGGGCTGTGGACCGTGACCGGCACGGTGCCGGTGCTGCCCGGAGACGCCGTCACCGCGCTGTCGGAGGTCGTCGGTGCCACGGCCGAGCGGACCGAAGCGCTCCTGTCCGGCGAGCTACCGCTGGACGTGGCCGAGCACGCCGAGGAGGCGGGCGTCGAGCTGGTCCCGTATGGCGAGGAGCTCACGGTGGCCTGCACCTGCGGGCACTGGCACGCGGTGTGCGGCCACTCGCTCGCGGTGCTGCACCAGCTCTGCTGGACGGTCGACCGCGACGCGTCCGTCCTGCTTCATCTGCGTGGGGCAGAGCGTGACGATCTCCTCGATCAGCTGCGTGACGGGATGCGCCGGCACCGGTCGGCGCGACCGGAAGCCGCCGATGTCACCGAGACCGGTGAGTCGACGCGGGACCAGGTCGACGACGTCGAGATCGCGCTCGACGCGGTGCTCCGGGCACGTCACCTGCTCGAGGAGTGAGATGCCTGTGGAGCCCACGCGATAACCTCATGCAATGACCCTTCGGCAGGCTCAGGACATCGCCTCGGCCCCGACGAAGACCAGGCGCGAGCAGATCCTGGACACCGCGGCCGAGCTCTTCGCAGCCCGCGGGTTCCACGGCGTCTCCGTCTCCGAGCTCGGCGCGGCCTGTGGCATCTCCGGTCCGGCGCTCTACAAGCACTTCCCGAGCAAAGACGCGATGCTCGCCGAGATGCTCGTCTCGATCTCCCAGGAGCTGCTTCGCGAAGGCCGCGTCCGGGTGAAGGCCGCCTCGGGCACCGCTGCGGCCATCGAGGCGCTGATCGACTGGCACGTCGACTTCGCCTTGCGCGACCGCGCCCTGATCGTCGTCCAGGAGCGTGACTGGCAGTCGCTCCCGCACGAGGCTCGGGAGCAGGTGCGCACCCTGCAGCGCAAGTACGTCGACCTCTGGGCCGACCAGCTCCGCGACCGCAACCCGTCGCTGACCCCCGACACCGCCCGTGCCATGGCCCACGCCGTCTTCGGGCTGATCAACTCCACTCCTCACAACCGGGTCCTCCCCGAGGAGGCCACTCGCGACGTACTCGTGCGGATGGCCCGCGCCGCCCTGGTCTGACCGCCTCGTCGACTTCTGCGGACCGCTGCCGACGAGCGGACGGAGATCAGGCTCCCGTCGTGCGCTCCACTCCTCTCGAAGACTCGGCTCGACAGCGGCGACCTCACCTCGGCAGGATCCTGATTCGGCGCCATCACCCTCCTCCTGGCTGGTGGCCTCGGTCGGCATCGAAGCCAGTCCCCCGCACTCGCGCGCTGGCTGCTGCCGGCCCTCGCCGCCGGGGACGTCGGACAGGTGGCGGTGGGAATGGTGCTGTAGCTGCCTCGGAAGAGCGCCGTCGGAGCGTCGTACGCCTCAGTCGGACTGCCACGCGACGGGCTCTTGTCACCGGAGGTTAATAACCGTTAACCTCGACCTCATGGCAGCAAACCTGCGGGAGCTCACCGACGAGCTGCGTGAGCGGCTCGAGCGCGTACGGCAAGGCGGGAGCGAACGCTCCCGGCAACGGCACACCGACCGGGGCAAGCTGCTCCCGCGCGACCGGGTGGACGGGCTCCTCGACCCCGGGTCGCCGTTCCTCGAGGTGGCTCCGCTGGCGGCGTACGGGATGTACGACGACGCGGACGAGTGGGCGGTGCCGTCGGCGGGAGTGGTCGCCGGGATCGGGCTGGTGAACGGCCGCAAGTGCATGGTCGTCGCGAACGACGCCACCGTGAAGGGTGGCACCTACTACCCGCTGACCGTCAAAAAGCACCTGCGGGCACAGACGATCGCGGCAGAGAACAATCTCCCGTGCATCTACCTCGTCGACTCCGGGGGCGCGTTCCTGCCGAAGCAGGACGAGGTCTTCCCGGACCGCGAGCACTTCGGGCGGATCTTCTTCAACCAGGCCAACATGTCGGCGCGCGGCATCCCGCAGATCGCCTCTGTGATGGGCTCGTGCACCGCCGGCGGCGCCTACGTCCCGGCGATGAGCGACGAGACCGTGATCGTGCGCGACCAGGGCACGATCTTCCTCGGCGGCCCGCCGCTGGTGAAGGCGGCCACCGGCGAGGAGGTCACCGCTGAGGAGCTCGGCGGTGGTCTCGTCCACGCGTCGAAGTCTGGTGTCGTCGACCACCTCGCCGACGATGACAAGCACGCGCTCGAGATCGTCCGCGGCATCGTCTCGACGCTCCCCGCCCAGGAGGCGAGGCCCGTCGAGGCCTACGACGAGCCTGTCGAGTCCCCCGAGACGCTCGCTGACGTGGTGCCCGCCGACACCAAGACCCCCTATGACGTACGCGAGGTGATCCGCCGCATCGTCGACGGGTCCAAGCTGCAGGAGTTCAAGCAGCTCTACGGCGAGACGCTGGTCTGCGGGTTCGCCCACATCGAGGGGCAGCCGGTCGGCATCGTCGCCAACAACGGCATCCTCTTCTCCGAGTCGGCGCTCAAGGGTGCCCACTTCGTGGAGCTGTGCAACCAGCGCGGCATCCCGCTGGTGTTCCTGCAGAACATCACCGGGTTCATGGTCGGCAAGGAGTACGAGAACAAGGGCATCGCCCGCGACGGCGCCAAGCTCGTCACCGCCGTCGCTTGCTCGGTGGTCCCGAAGTTCACCGTCGTCATCGGCGGCTCCTACGGCGCCGGCAACTACGGCATGTGCGGGCGTGCCTACGACCCGCGATTCCTGTGGATGTGGCCCAACGCGCGGATCTCGGTCATGGGCGGCGAGCAGGCCGCATCGGTGCTCGCGACGGTCGCCGGCAAGCCGGACGACGAGGAGTTCAAGGCGCCGATCCGGGACCAGTACGAGACCCAGGGCTCGCCCTACTACGCCACCGCGCGGCTCTGGGACGACGGCATCATCGACCCCGCCGACACCCGCCGGGTGCTGGCGATGGGGCTCGCGGTGGCGGCGAACGCGCCCACGCCCGAGCCGCGCTACGGAATCTTCAGGATGTGACTGGAATGTTTGAGCCCGGGATGTTTGAGAGTGTTCTGGTCGCCAACCGCGGCGAGATCGCGCGGCGGGTCTTTCGCACCTGTCGTGAGCTGGGGATCCGGACGGTCGCGATCTACACCGCGCTCGACGCGGACGCCCCCCACGTACGCGACGCCGACGAGGCCGTCGAGGTCTCGTCCTACCTCGACGCCGACGCGGTGGTGAGCGCTGCCGCCGAGGCAGGTGCCGAGGCGGTCCACCCGGGCTACGGGTTCCTCTCCGAGCGGGCCGAGTTCGCGCGAGCGGTGGCGAAGGCCGGGCTGACCTGG
This sequence comes from Nocardioides panzhihuensis, assembly GCF_013408335.1. Taxonomy (NCBI): domain Bacteria; kingdom Bacillati; phylum Actinomycetota; class Actinomycetes; order Propionibacteriales; family Nocardioidaceae; genus Nocardioides; species Nocardioides panzhihuensis. The sequence continues at coordinate 5,281,954 of NZ_JACBZR010000001.1, forward strand.
GTCGGTCCGACACCCGAGGTCATCGAGCAGATGGGCCGAAAGGACGCGGCCCGGGAGATCGCGGTCGCTGCCGGCGTACCTGTGGTGCCGCGTGGCGAGGACAGCCCCTACCCGCTGCTGGTCAAGGCCGCGGCCGGGGGTGGCGGCAAGGGCATGCGCATCGTCCGCTCGCCCGAGGAGCTCGACGAGGCCCGCGCGGCGGCCGCCCGCGAGGCGCTGAGCGCGTTCGGCGACGAGACCCTGCTGATCGAGAAGTACGTCGAGCGTGGCCGCCACATCGAGGTGCAGGTCTTCGGCGACACCCACGGCAACGTCATCCACCTCTTCGAGCGCGACTGCTCCGTCCAGCGCCGTCACCAGAAGGTGATCGAGGAGGCGCCCGCTCCCACGCTGACCGCCGCGCAGCGAGACCTGGTCCTGACCAGCGCCGTCGCGCTCGCGAAGCAGGTCGGCTACACCGGTGCCGGGACCGTCGAGTTCCTGCTCGACGACGCCACCGGCGAGGCCTACTTCCTGGAGATGAACACCCGTCTCCAGGTGGAGCACCCGGTCACGGAGGAGATCACAGGCGTCGACCTCGTGGCCCTCCAGCTTCGCGTCGCGGCGGGTGAATCGCTCGGCATCACCCAGGACGACGTACGCGTCGACGGCCACGCCATCGAGGTCCGCGTCTATGCAGAGGACGCCTTCGAGGGCTTCCTGCCGCAGGCCGGCCGCACCTCGATCGTCCGCTGGCCGTCCGGTGCGCGCGTCGAGCACGCGCTGGAGAGCGAGCAGGTCGTCTCGACCGCCTACGACCCGATGCTCGCCAAGATCATCGTCCACGGTGCCGACCGCGAGGAGGCCCGGGCGGCGATGGTCAAGGCGCTCGACACGACCGCCGTCCTCGGCCTGACCACCAACACCGGCTTCCTACGTGTCCTGGCAGCCTCCGACGCCTTCCGCGACGCGGAGATCGACACCGCCTGGCTCGACCGCAACGAGGTGCCCGCCCCCGACGCCGACGTGCCGCGCACGCTCGTCGCCTGGATCAGCGCGATGATCTCGGCGGTCTCGGACACCACGACGCCGTTCCGCGCCGACGGCTGGCGGCTGGCCGGCTCCCCGGCGCCGACCATCGTCGACCTCGACCGCAGCGTCACCGTCGACCGCCCCTCCGGCCGCGTCGCCAGCGATGGCGCCAGTCACCTCGTCCGGCAGATCAGCGCGGCCGACCACGTCCTCGTGGCCGTCGTCGACGGCGTACGCCACTGGGCGGCCGTCAACGTCCAGCCCGGTCTCGCCGAGATCGTCCACCAGGGCCAGCGCTTCGACCTCTCCCCGCCCGACCGCGTCGCCGGTGCCGCCGCCCACCACAGCGACGGTGCCGTCGAGGCCAAGATGCCCGGCACCGTCATCGACGTACGCGTCCAGGTCGGCGACCAGGTCGAGGAGGGCCAGGTCCTCGGTGTCCTGGAGGCGATGAAGATGGAGGTCTCCCTCAAGGCCCCCTTCGCCGGCACGGTCACCGTCGTCGGCGCCTCCCGGGGATCTCAGGTGCCCCTCGGGGCAGAGCTGTTCGTGGTGGAGGCGGAATCCGCCTGATTTGTTACCCGCAGGGGTAAATCTCTTTGCTCTGGCTTGTCCCGACCCGTCCCATAGTTGCGTTGCACTCGGGGCGTTGTTCGAGGTAGGTCCCATATCAAGGAGATTCGTTGCGCGGATGGGGCAGGCCTGCGGCTGTCGTCGTCGTTCTACCGCTGTTGTTGTTGACCAACGGGTGTGGTGGCGTCGATGAGTCGACGCGGACCGGAGCCGCTTCGAGCGCTGCTAGCCGAACTGGCGACCCATCCGGTTCGCCTACGCCGGAGGAGTCCGGTTCGGCGACGCAGGCTCCGACCAAGCACCCGAAGATGGTCGCCTCGACGGCGGCTCAGGCGCGATCTCGGCCTGAGACGGCCGCGGTGAACGCGTGGGCCAAGGCGTTCGGGAAGGTGGTCAACACCGGCGACGTCGACGCTGCCCGCAGCGTGGTGACGCCGGGCGGACTCGACCGGATGGACCACTACACCCGCCGCGACCGTGGCCGTTGGTTCCCAGGGCCGCTGCCTGCGACGGTGACGTCGGTCGCTGCGCCGGACGAGGAAGGAATCCGTCTGGTGAAGGCCTGCATCTGGAAGGGCGGCTGGTCGCAGGTGTCCGAGAAGGACCCGTCCACCGAGTATCGAGAGATCGCTCCTGTCGTCATCGGGATCGTCGAGAACGACGGCACATGGCTGGTCGACGGCATGGCCGACGACCCGGATTCGACGTGCGCCGGGGTCAAGATCCCGACGCGTCACTGGTGAAGAGAGACAAGACATTGAAGACATTGAGAGCACTGGCCGGTGCGCTGGCCGTGCTGCTCGCCGCCGGCATGATGGCGGTCATCGGTGGCGCCGCCCCGGCAGCCGCCCTCGACGGGCCGGGCATCACCGGCCACGTCGTCGATGCCGACACTGGTGCCCCGATTGCAGGCGCTGAGGTCACCGTCTACTGCTACTACGAGGAGGACTGGGGCGAGGGGCCGTACGGCTACTGGTCCTTGTGCTACACCAACGCGAACGAGTCGGAGTGGCTCACCACCACGACCGCCGCCGACGGCACCTACGAGCTCCCCACGAGCGCCGACACCTATCGGCTCGGAGTCCGACCGGTCGGATCGGACTATCCCGAGGCGTTCTACGGCTCGAACGCCGGGACAGTGGGTGACGGCGCCGACATCGCCGTCACCGACGGCCCGGTGACCGCAGATCTGCAGCTCGTACGCAACAGCATCATCTCGGGCACGGTGACAGGTGCCGGTGCCGGTCCGCTTGCAGGGATCCGTCTCGAGGCGCTCGCCTACGACGAGCCCTACGGCTGGGACAACCCTGTTGGGTTCGCGAAGACGGCCACCGACGGCACGTATCAGATGCACGTGCCCGCTGGGACCTACCGCGTCTTGTTCAACTCCGGCGACCGCAGCGGAGAGGGAACTCCGCCCGTCGACAGCGACGACCGTTGGGAGCGGGCCTATCACGGTGGCGCCACCGTAGAAGAGGCGACCGATGTCGTCGTCACGCGAGGATCCACCGTCCCCGGGATCGACCGGGAGCTTGCCGAAGCGCCCAACGGCATCATCTCCGGGCATGTCGCCAGCACCACGGGTGAGGCGATCGCCGGCCTCGTCGTCACCTCCTACAAGTTCTATGAGGAGGATTGGGGAGACGGGCAGGTCCACGGATTCTGGGAGAGCTACCGCCAGGTGAGCACTGATGCGGACGGCAACTACCGCCTCTACCTGCCCGCAGGGGACTACCGCGTCGGGTTCCGGCAGGACTCCAGGAACGATCAGGACCCGATCCTGTGGCAAGCGGAGTTCTACAACGATGCAACCACAGTCAAGGCTGCCGAGACGCTGACGGTGGCTCTCGACGAGACCCGCTCCGGGGTCGGTGCCGTCATCGCGGCGAACGGACAGATCGCCGGACAGGTGACCGACGATTCCGGCCGTCCGGTTTCGGGTACCTACGTCACGGCTCGTCAGCTGGTCGATGAAGGTAGCGGAACGGTGTGGGACGGGGTGGCGTCCGCCCGGACCGGCGAGGACGGCAGCTACCGCCTGCACGTGCCGAACGGCAGCTATCGCATCGAGTTCAAGGACCACGAGACAGGGCTCGTCACCGAGTACTACGACAACGCGACCAGCATCGAGCAGGCGACGGACGTCGTCGTGGCCGGCTCCGCCGTCGTCTCGGGCATCGACGCAGCCCTGAGCCAGGGCGGCTCGATCGAGGGCACCGTGACCGTGGCCGGTAGCCCGACCGGGGACATCAACGTCTTCCTCTACGCCAACGAAGGCGGCGACTGGACGTTCACCTCGGACCTCTCGGTCGACGAAAGTGGTCACTACGCCTTCGACGGTCTCCGCGATGGGGCCTACCGTCTGAGGTTCGCGCCCGGGGAGTCGGCCGCGATCGGTGAGTACTACGACAACGCCTCATCCCTCAGCGAGGCGACCGACCTGGTCGTATCGGGCGCCAACACGCTCACGGCCGACGCAGATCTGACGGCCGGCACCTCGATCGCCGGTACGGTGACCGACGAGTCCGGGGAGCCTCTGCGCGGCATCGACGTGTCGCTCTACCAGGCCCAGGACGACGGCAGTGGCTCCGTCTGGTGGGATTCGGTCGGCTGGGACACCACCACCACGACCGGGAGCTACAGCTTCGACGGCTTGGCCGCCGGCGCGACGTACCGGATCGGGTTCGTCGACAACGAAGGGAACTTCGCACGGGAGTACTACCGGGATGCTGCCACCGTCGAGCGTGCCACGGACGTGATCGCCGGTGAGTCGGGTCCGATCGATGTCGCTCTCGCCAGCGACGCCGGCGCGGAGGTCATCACGGGGGCAGTCACCGATGATGCGGGAAACCCGGTCGCCGGAGTCACCGTCGAGGCCTACCGCACCGACACCTGGGATGAGGCCGGCTCCGTCACCACCGGTGCTGATGGCACCTACCGTCTCGACGGACTCCGAGCCGGCCCCCATCAGGTGAGCTTCTCGCTCAACGACGACTACCTCTACACCGATGAGGAGCCCTATCGACTCGTCGATGTCGTGGCGGGCACGGCTGCCGTCGAGGATCTCCAGGTGCACGTCGGTGGTCGAGTCACCGGAACTCTCCGCGACGCCGACGGGCAGCCGATCCGAGACGCCTATGTCACGGCCTACACGGCGGACGGCTTCGAGTGGTCCGGCCAGGGATACGTCGAGGTGGACGGGAACTACACAGTCCGCGGACTTCCGTCCGGCACCTACCGTTTGGAGTTCACCAGCAACGCCGGACACCGCCCCGAGTGGTTCAGCGACAAGTCATCCTTCGACGAGGCCGACGTCGTGACGGTGAACCTCCGCGAGACCACCACCGCGAACGCCGAGCTCGCGCTGGGGGCCCGCGCCACGGGTGTCGTGACGCACCACGACGGCACCCCGCACGCCTGGGAGTACGTCATGATCGAGCGCGACGGCGGCTCGGGCTGGGAATACACGGGGGAGGCCTGGACCGACGAGTCCGGACGCTACGCGACCGGTGCTCTGGATCCCGGGACCTACCGCATCCGGGCCGACGCCTACGACGGCATCCACGTCACCACCTTCTCCAAGGAGTTCACGGTGACCGACGCCGAACAGGTCGTGCGCGACATCCAGATGCAGCGCCCGGTCGTGACCAATACCGCAGCTCCCACCATCGAGGGCACCGGGATCGTCGGGGAGAAGCTCGCCGCGACCAGCGGCGAGTGGGACACCGATGGCGTGACCCACACCTACGAGTGGCTCCGCGACGGTCAGGCGATCGACGGCGCGGTGGCGGAGACGTACGTCCTTGCGGATGCCGACGCGGGTCACCGGGTCGGAGTCCGGGTGACCGCGACGAAGGAGGGGTACGTCGCGGGGAATGCCGACTCGCAGACCATCTCCGTGTCACACGGCCCGCTCGTCAGCTCCCAGCCGCCGGTGGTGACCGGTGTGCCGAAGGTGGGCGAGACGCTCGGCGTCGACCCCGGCACCTGGAGCACCGACGGGGTGACGTACGGCTACCAGTGGCTGCGCGACGGTGAGGCCATCGCCGGCGCCACCGGGGCGAGCTATCTGCTCAACCCGAACGATCACGGTCATACCTTCTCCGTGAAGGTCTCGGCCACCAAGGAGACGTGGGAGCCGGGTACGGCGGTCTCGAAGCCGACGGTCTCGGTCGAGCTCGGTGACCTCGTCCTCGAGCCGAAGGTCGCTGGCGACGTACGTATCGGGAGCACGCTCACCGCGTCGACGGATGCGCCGGCGGGTGCGACCGTGACCTACTCGTGGCAGGTTCGCTCCCCCGCCGCAGAGCCGAGCGCTGACACGTTCAAGGAGGTCGGCACCGATGCCAGTTTCGAGGTGCGTGACCGCCACAAGAACTACGCCTTGCGATTGGTGGTGACCGTCGTCGCGGACGGCTACAAGACCGCGACCGTTCCGGTCGACGTCAGCGACCGGCTGCGGTAGTTCCCATCATGATGCCCGGGGTGCCCCGGCGCCCCGGGCATCAATCCGTTGCGCTGAAAGTCATGGCGGAAAGGCAACTGATGCCGTCGCCGACCGCGGTGAAGGCCTGGATCGTGCGAATTGAGAGAGCAATGGGTCGCGGTAGATGAGAACCATTCACAAAGTCGCTGTGGCGGCAGTATCGGTTGTCGCCGTGCTGGTTGTCGCGGTGCTGGTTGCCGAGCCGATCTTGCTGGTTGCGCTGACCAACCACTCAGGCAATGCGCGTGACCGTCAGACGACGGTCACCGATGCAGATGCACTTTCCGTATGGAAGATGACGTTGGCCCCGCGTTGGATGACCTCAACTCGATTCAGGATCCACCAAGAGTCCCGTCGGACGAGCCTGCCCGAGTCTCTCCGTGTGCGATCGATGAGTACGGAGATCTGTTTCAACTCGATGCCGGGAAGCACTGGACTGCGAAGGCCACTCGGGATGGAGTCGCGGTGGATCTGAACACCGTGCTTCCGGAGATTCGTTCTGGATATTCCGAGATCGTGCAGTCGATGGTTGCCCGCGGGTGGACTGATGAGACTGGCGTCCGCGGTGAGTCGGAGGATGGTGTGACCGGTCCGGTGATTACGACGTTGACCAAAGCGAATGACAATGTCCGCGTCCGGCTGCGGATCGATATGTATACGGATTGGATCGTTGCCAGCCTGACGTTTCCAGACGCTCCTCGTGGCTGCCGGGTTGCCGATTGACTGAGGGCTCACCACAAGCGCCCCTGACTCAGTGAGTCAGGGGCGCTCGAGGTTGAACCGCTCCGAGTCAGGCCTTGCCCGAGTCGACCTCGGCACCCAGGATGCGCCCGGCGTGCTCGTGGTCGACGGTGAGGTTCTCGCCGGTCGAAGGGTCGAAGAGGTGGATGCGTCGGCCGTCAACCCAGATCTCGGCGTCCTGACCCTCCGCGATCCGGCTGGAGCCGTCGAGCGAGACGACGAGCTGGGTGCGCAGACCCTCTCCGTCCAGGTCCTTCTCGAGCTGCTGGAGCTGGGCCCTGACCTCGTCCGGAGCCTCGAAGGGGATGTAGGCGTAGGTCTCGTTGCCCAGCCACTCCACGGCGTCGACCTTGGTCGAGAAGGTCGAGCCGGTGCGCCCGGAGCTCGAGGCCACGGAGGCGTCCTCGAAGTGCTCGGGGCGGATACCGGCGATGAGCAGACCGTGCCCGGCGGCGGCCTCGGCCTTCTCGGCAGGGATCTCCACGCTGCCGAACGGGAGCTCGACCGTGGAGCCCTTGACCGTGGCCGGCAGGAAGTTCATCGGCGGGGAGCCGATGAAGCCGGCCACGAACAGGTTGCCCGGGTTCTCGTAGAGCTCGCGCGGGGTCGCCAGCTGCTGAAGGACGCCGCGCTTGAGCACGGCGACCCGGTCGCCCAGCGTCATGGCCTCGGTCTGGTCGTGGGTGACGTAGACGGTGGTGATGCCGAGCCGCTTCTGCAGCCGGGCGATCTCGGTGCGCATCTGGCCACGCAGCTTGGCGTCGAGGTTCGACAGCGGCTCGTCGAAGAGGAAGGCGTCGGACTGCCGGACGATAGCCCGCCCCATGGCGACCCGCTGCCGCTGGCCGCCGGACAGATTGCCGGGCTTGCGATCGAGGTGCTCGTCGAGCTCGAGCGTGGATGCCGCGTCGCGGACCAGCTTGTCGAGCTCGTCGTCCGGCACCTTGGCCAGCCGCAGCGGGAAGGCGATGTTCTCGTAGACGGTGAGGTGGGGATAGAGGGCATAGTTCTGGAAGACCATCGCGAGGTTGCGATCCCGCGGGGCGAGGTCGTTGACCCGGCGGTCGCCGATCATCATGTCGCCCGAGGTGATGTCCTCGAGGCCGACGATCATGCGCAGCAGGGTGGACTTACCGCAGCCCGAAGGTCCGACGAGGATCATGAACTCCCCGTCGGCCACGTCGATGGAGATGTCGTTCACGGCCGGGAAGCCGTCGCCGTACTTCTTGACGATGTGGTTCATGGTGATAGCGGCCATGGCAGCAGCACCTATCCCTTCACTGCGCCGGAGGTGAGACCGGCGACGATCTTGCGCTGGAAAATCAGGACGATGACGATGATCGGGATCGTGGCGATGACCGCTCCCGCGGCCAGCAGGGAGGCCGGCCGGTTGAACGGGTCGGCGCCGACGAAGAAGGACAGCGATGCCGGGATCGGTCGGGCGTTCTCGGTCGAGGTGAGCGAGATGCCGAAGACGAAGTCGTTCCACGCGAAGAAGAACGTCAGGATCGCCGCGGTGAAGACGCCTGGCGCTGCCAGCGGCACGATCACCTTGCGGAAGGCCTGCCACGAGGTGGCGCCATCGACCTGGGCGGCCTGCTCCAGCTCCCACGGGATCTCGCGGAAGAAGGCAGACAGGGTCCAGATCGCCAGCGGCAGCGTGAAGGACATGTAGGGGATGATCAGTCCCGGCCAGGTGTCGTAGAGACCGATGGCCCGCCACATGTCGAACAGCGGGCCCACGAGCGAGACCACCGGGAACATCGCGATCGCCAACGCGATGGTCAGCACCGCCTTCTTGCCACGGAACTCCAGCCGAGCGATCGCGTACGCCGCCAAGGTGGCCACGATGACCGACAACGTCGTCGCGATCAGGCTGATCCCGATCGAGTTGAAGATCGCCCGCCGGAACTGCTCGTTGTCCCACACGGCCACGTAGTTGTCCCAGCCCGCGCCACCGCCGGCGGCCGGGAAGAAGCCGGGGCTGCCGTTGGTGATCGCGGCCTCGGACTTGAAGGACAGCGAGATGATCCAGGCCACCGGGAGGAGGCACCAGACGAGGATCAGGAGGCAGCCGATGACGATGCCGATACGGTTCTTCATCCCGATCACCCTTGTCGAGCCTGCGCCAGGTCGACGCGGAAGAGTCTGACGATCAAGAAGGCGACCACCAGAACGGATAGGAAAAGGAGCACCGACAACGCCGAACCCATGCCGAGCTGGAACTGCTCGATGGTCTGGCGATAGGTGAGGAAGCTGATCGACTCGGTCCGCACCGCTCCTGAGGTCATCACGAAGATGTTGTCGAAGATCCGGTACGCATCGAGCGCACGGAACAGGACGGCGACCATGATCGCTGCACGCATGTTCGGCAGGATCACCTTGGTGAGCCGTTGGGTCCACGTCGCTCCGTCGACCTTCGCCGCCTCGATCATGTCGTCGCTGACCTGAGCCAGGCCGGCGAGCAGCAGCAGCGACATGAAGGGAGTGGTCTTCCAGATCTCGGAGACCATGATCGCGACGACTGCCGACCCGGTCTGGCCGAACCAGTTGAAGTCGTCACCCACGAACGGCAGCCACCCGTTGATGAACCCGTTCTGGAATGAGAACGCGAACTGCCAGGCGAAGCCCGATACGACGGTGATGATGCCGTAGGGCACCAGGATCGAGGTCCGGATCACGCCCCGGGCGAAGATCACCCGATGCATCACCATGGCGAAGATGAACCCGATGACCAGCTCGACCGCCACCGTGACCACCATGTAGAGCACGGTGACACCGGTGGTCTGCCAGAACAGTGGGTCGGTGAGCGCGGTGAGGTAGTTGCTCAGCCCGATGAACGCACGCTCTTCGGGCGCGGTCAGCGCGTAGTCGAAGGTCGACAGGTAGATGGCTCGCAGCATCGGGAAGGCCGTCACGAGCAGCATCAGCACGATGGCCGGGGCGACCAGCTTCTGGCCGAGCCGGTTCTCGGCGCGGGCCCGGTCGCTCATCACCGGCTTGCTCTTGGGGGCGGCAACGGCGCTCATAGGAGGGACTTCCCTTCCAGCACGTCCTCCAGATAGGCCGCGGACTCCTCGGGCGTCGTGTCGGGATCGACCGACTCCGGCGAGTGCCAGGTCGACTGGATCGCGCCGGAGATCATCGAGTAGTAGGCGCTCTTGGGTCGAGGGCCACCCTCGTCGACGCTGGTCCGGTAGAGCTCGATCAGCTCCTTGGGGTAGTCACCGCTGGCGGCGACCTCGTCGTACGCAGCGTTGGTCGAGGGCATCAGCCCCGCCTCGAGCGCCAGGTCGACCTGCGCCTGCTCGGAGGTGATGCACTCGGCTGCCTCGGCGGCCCATTCCGGGTGCTTCGAGAACGCGCCGACGCCGATGTCGATGCCGCCGACCGGCGGCTTGGACACCTCGCCCTCCACCGTCGCGGGATAGCGCGCCCAGCGCAGGTCGTCGAACTGCTCCTTGGTCGGGCCACCCGGCTGGTCGATCACGCCCTCGTAGTTCTTGTAGACGAAGGTCCAGTTGGTCATGAACTCACCCGGGCCGTTCTTCGGGAACATCTGGCCCAGGCTGGTCCCTTCGCGCGAGACGCTGAGATCGGGTTGGGCCGCGCTCGAGTCGGCGAGCATCTCGATGACGGTCGCGGCCTCGCGACCTGCGTCGGAGTCGATCTCGACCTTGGCGTCCCGGCCCGCCTCGGTGTCGGAGACGATCGCGCCCCCGGCGCCCTGGACGAGAGCGTTGATCCAGACGACGTACGCCTCGTACTTGTCGGCCTGGACGCCGACCGACCCGCCATTGTCGGCGGCCGCCTTGATCACCTGCTCCCAGGTGACCGGCTGGGTCATGTCCAGTCCGGCGGCCTTCGCGAGCGACTCTCGGTACCAGAGGATCTGCGTGTTCGCCCACAACGGGATCGCGTACGCCTTGTCCTCCCAGACCACCGTCTCGGCGGCGCCGGAGAGGTAGTCGCCCTCGCCCTCGGTGCTGCCGATGATCCGGTCGCCGAGGTCGCCCTCGACCTCCTTCAGCCAGCCGGCGTTGGCGAACTCGGGCACGAAGACCGGGTCGAGGTTCATCAGATCCGTGGATGAGTCCTCGGCGGCCAGCCGTCGGGCGAGCTGGGTGCGCTGATCGGTGGCACCCGTCGGCAGCAGCTGGACCTCGATGTCGTAGTCGCCCGTGCTGCACTGGTCGGCGTACTTCTCGAAGACAGCGACTCCGTCGGGGTTGACGTACCAGTTGAGGACGGCATCGCTGGACCCACCGCATGCGGCGAGTCCGCCGGCGGCCAATGCGGCCACCGCGACCTGCGCAATCATTCGTCGGCCCGGAGGTCGGCGTCTTGGATCTGGCGGGTTCGTAGAGCCACGCCCTCGCTTCGCGTACTTCAAAACACGCTCCCCGATCTGTGATGCTTGTCACGACGTTCTACCGTTGAAAACGGTCGATGTCCATGCTCTGCCGTCTGGCCAGTCTGTTGCCGCAGCCCCCGGATCGAGCGCATTTGCCTCGTGTCGTGCTCGGCCGTGTCGGCGCCGGGTCGAGGCCTGCCCAACCCGCTACGGCTCGACTAGGGTTGAGTGGTGAGTGCTCTCCCCGCCGTCGTGCCCCAGCCCGATCTGCCGCAGAAGGTGACGATCTACGAGGTCGGTGCACGTGACGGCCTCCAGAACGAGAAGACGGCGATCGACACCGGCGTCAAGGCAGACCTGATCACCCGGCTGCTCGATGCCGGACTGAGTCCGGTGGAGGCGACTAGCTTCGTGCACCCGAAGTGGGTGCCGCAGCTGGCCGACGCCAAGGAGCTGATGACCGAGCTGGTCGACAGGCTGGGGGACCGGGCGCGAGAGCTCCCGGTGCTGGTGCCTAACGAGAAAGGGCTCGATCGTGCCCTCGAACTGGAGCTTCGTCACATCGCGATCTTCGGCAGCGCGACCGAGACGTTCGCCAACAAGAACCTCAACCAGACCTTCGACGGCCAGTGGGCGATGTTCGAGCCGACGATGAACCGCGCGAAGACAGCAGGCATGACCGTCCGCGGCTACCTGTCGATGTGCTTCGGTGACCCCTGGGAGGGTCAGGTCGAGATTGCGAAGGTGGTCGAGGCGGGCAAGCGGCTCTTCGATCTCGGTGCCGACGAGCTCAGCCTCGGGGACACGATCGGCGTCGCGACCGCAGGCCACGTGAAGGCACTGATCCAGGCGTTCGGAGACGCCGGCGTCACGACCGACCGCCTCGCGCTGCACTTCCACGACACGTACGGTCAGGCGCTGGCCAACACCCTGGCCGGACTGCAGTCCGGCGTGACCACCTACGACGCCAGTGCCGGCGGCCTGGGCGGTTGTCCCTACGCCAAGAGCGCGACCGGCAACCTGGCGACCGAGGACCTGCTCTGGATGCTCGACGGCCTCGGGATCGAGCACGGCGTCGATCTCGACAAGGTCGTCGACACGAGCCGCTGGCTCGCTGAGCACCTCGGCAGGCCGAGCCCTTCGGCCGTCGTACGTGCCCTGCCGTAGAAGGTGATCACAAGCCCTAGACTGCACCCAAGAGTGACGGCCCGGTGACAATCGACGGACCGCCGCGACAATCTCTACTAACTTGGTGCAGAATAGCGGGATCATGGCGCGCAAAGTCTTCCTCCACGTCGGCGCTCCGAAGACGGGCACGACGTACCTCCAGGACAGGTTGTTCCACAACCGGGTGTCCCTGGAGAAGCATGGCGTCTTCTACCCCGTCGGCGGTCAGCCCGACTTCTTCCGGCCGGCGCTCGATCTGATCGACCGTCCGTGGGGCGGGATGCGGAAGACCGTCCACGGCGAGTGGGACACGCTGGTCAGGCGCGTGCGCCGCAGCGAGTCCGAGACGATCCTCATCAGTCACCACCTCTTCGCAGGGGCGCGGCCCGACCGGGTCGAGAAGGCGATGACCGACCTCGGTGAGGGCGGACGCACCGAGGTGCACATCGTCTACACCGCCCGCGACATCGCCCGGGTGCTGGCGGCGGAGTGGCAGGACCAGGTGCAGCGCGAGCGCAAGGTCACCTTCGCGCGCTACCTCGAGCGGATGCAGATGGCGAAGCAGTCGCGCTCGGCAGCCTGGTTCTGGCGTACGCACGGCCTGCCCGACGTCCTCAGCCGGTGGGGTCGCAACCTGCCGCCGGAGCGAGTGCACCTGGTGACCGTGCCGCCCGACGGGGCGCCGAGCGAGGTGCTCTGGCGCCGGTTCTGCGAGGTCGTCGGGATCGAGGAGTCCTGGACCCCGATCGACAGCGACCGACACAACCAATCGCTCGGCCGCGCAGAGGCAACTTTGCTGCGCCGGCTCAACGCGCGGCTCGAGTCGCAGGAGCTTCCGCGTGAGGACTACCGCCACATGGTCACCGAGGTGATCGCCAAGCGCACCCTCGCCCACCGCGACGGTCGCGAGCGGGTCACCATCCCGCCCTCCGCCCTCGACTGGGCCGACCAGGTCGCCGAGTCCTGGATCGAGTGGGCCGAGCTGGCCAAGGTCGACATCTCCGGCGACCTCGAAGACCTCCGCCCGCGCCGGCCCGCGGCCGACGCCGCGTGGGTCGACCCGGACACGCCGCGCACCAAGGATGTCGCCGACGCGGCGATCGACGCCCTGGTCGCGGTCGTCGTCGAGGCTGCCCGCACCGCCCCGCCCCCGCGTACGGTCGCGTCCCGCGCTGCCGGTGTCATGAGGCGGGTCAAGGGGCGACGCACCTGATGCCAGCGTCCCGCGGTTGGGGATGGGCCGCGCACCTGCGCGAGGGCGGTACGACGCCGTGGACATCCTGGTCCGAGCCCGCCGCACCCTTCATGGCCGCCCACCTTCCGGGTGCCGAGGTGCTCGAGCTGCTGCGTCGGCTCAACGCGACCGGCCCGGTGGAGCCCTCGCGGGCCGATGCCCTGCTGCGTACGAGCCCTCCCGGCCGTGGCCGCAGAGACCTCCCTCTGCTCGGGGACACCGAGACCAGGACGTACGGCCCGCCGCCGGTCGATCCGGCGACGCTGTCGTCGCGGGAGCTGCTGCGGGCAGCGAGCGTGCTGCTCGCCGAGGACCTGCTCGACACCGTGGAGGCCGTCCCGGTGCGGCGCCGGCGGTGGTGGTCGCGTCGTCCCAAGGAGTCAGCGGACGACCGGCAGAGGTTTCCCTACCGTCTGGTCGGTTCGCCGTGGCTCACGCTGCCCATCCGCGAGGAGCTGGAGCGGCAGGGCAGGCTGCCCAACGGCGACGGCTACACCGTCTACGTCCTCGGTGGCCCGCTGGACGAGGTCGCCGCCGGTGCGTGGAAGTTCCGCACCTTCACCAATCGGGTCAACCCCTGGAGCATCTGGATCCGCGACGCCCAGTGGCGTGGCTGGTTCGGTCCCCGTGCCGACCTGCCCCGGATCGCCCGTTGGTGGGCCGATCGGGTCGGGAAGGACCGCGTCGAGATCGTCACCGACCCTGCTCTGCTCCCTGGCCTCCTCGGCGTCGACAGCGTTCCGGGGCCTTGGGAGATCTCGGCCGAGGCGAACGAGGTCGCTCGGGTGATCGGGCAGGTCCTCTGCGTACGAACCGATCTCGAGGCCCAGCGGAAGCTGCTCATCGACGAGCTGCGACCGCGGTTGGAGAAGCTCGAACCGCACATCCCGGGAGCCCGGGAGGTCGGGGTCCCGGCAGAAAGTTTTGATTGGGTCGAAACACAGGCGCGGGCCCAACGTGATGCGCTGGTGCAAGCCGGATACGCTCTCCACGGAGACCCTGACCGGCTGCTCCCCTCCGGGACGGCGACGCAGGGTCCCGACGAGCGCCGGGCGCTGGCGCTCGCGTTGTCATTGCTGGCGGGGCGTCCTTAGAGGAGTAGAACGTTGGAGACTGGGCGGCGCGTGCTGCTTCACGTCGGCACCCCGAAGACGGGCACGTCCTATCTTCAGGATGTTCTGTTCCACAACCGGGAATCCCTCGCTGAGCAGGGAGTCCACTACTTCGCCGACCGCTTCGACGCTCATTTCCTGGCGGCCCTCGACCTGATGGACCTGCCCTGGGGCGGCATCGAGGAGGAGGCGACCGGTGCCTGGGACGCGCTCGCCGAGAAGGTGCGCGCCGTCGAGAACGGCACCGTGATCATCTCCCACGAGATCCTGGCGAGCGCGTCCTGGCAGCAGGCCAAGCACGCGCTGGACTCGATGGGTGACTCCGAGATCCACATCATGCTCTCCGCGCGCGACCTGGCCCGGCAGATCCCGGCGGAGTGGCAGGAGAACGTCAAGCACCGCTCCGTGGTCACCTACTCCGAGTTCCTCGAGGAGATCCGCGACCCAGATCGCGAGGGGCGGATCGGGTCGTGGTTCTGGGGTGTCCAGGAGCTGCCCGACATCCTCGACCGGTGGACCCAGGGCATCGCGCCCGAGCGCGTCCACCTGATCACCGTCCCGCCGCCGGGCTCGTCCTCCTCGCTGCTGTGGGAGCGGTTCTCGGCTGCCTTCGGTCTCGACGACCTGACCATCGACTTCGAGGGGATCGACCGCGGCAACCCGTCCCTCGGCGTGCCCGAGGCAGCTCTGCTGCGCGAGATCAACCTGGCGGTCGTGCCCGTCATCGAGCCGGCCGACTACCGGCCGTTCGTACGTGAGTTCCTGGCCCACCGCACCCTGGCCAAGCGCCGCGACTCGGCGCGCCTGGCGCTCTCTCCCTCGATCCTGCCGTGGGTCGAGGCGCTGTCCCAGAGCTGGGTCGATGCGCTGGCGGGACGTGGCTACGACGTGGTCGGGGGGCTGGAGGAGCTGCTGGTCCCCGCTGACCTCGCAGGCAAGCCGTTCATCGACCCGGACGCGATCTCCTCGCGCGAGGTGCTCGACGCCGGCGTCGCCACCATCGACGCGCTGCTCCAAGAGGCCATCAGGCTGCGTAAGTCGGAGGCCCGGCTGGAGGACGAGGTCGCCGAGCTTCACGCCGAGCTCGACCACACCCGGTCGCTGGTGCCGAAGCAGCGTGCCCGCGAGGGGCTCGAGCGGCGCTGGTGGGGCCGAGCGGTGCTCAGGCTCTACCGCCTGGTTCGGCGCTAGCCTCCTAGGCCACCAGGAGCGTCTCGAGCCGTCCGCCGGCGCGGGCGCGATCGACGACGTGGACCCGATCCCAGGAGCCGTCGGCGCCTCCGAAGGTCGCCGCGCACAGCAGTCGCGGCTGATCGTCGGTCCAACGGTGCCAATGGCGCTCGAACGACGTCGAGCGCACCATCCGCCCGCGTGCCTGCTGGCCGTCGATCGCCACCGCGCGAGGCACGTCGATCATGACCAGCGACGTACGCCAGCCGCGGGCCCGGGCGATCCGCCCGAGCAGTGCGCGGCGCCGGGGCCGGGTGGCGGGGTCGTGGACGAGGACCGTCCGCCGATCGCGGGTCGGGCCGAGCACGAGCACCAAGGTCACGAACGCATGCCACAGGTGCACCGCCGGCCGGTAGAGACGGTAGGGAATCCGTGGCACCCGAGCCGCGAGCCAGCGTGCCGAGGTCTCGGGATCGAGGGTCCGTACGGCGGGGTTCCGCTCAGCCACCTGTCGGATCAGCGTGCTCTTGCCGGCGCCGGGTACGCCGCCCAGGAGGAGCAGGTGGGGCCTTTCCCCGATCTCTGCTGGGGGGCAGGCGGGGCTGACCGGGGTGAGGCTCGCGTCGGGGGTCATCTGCTGCTCCTCCTGAGCGGACTACATCAGTGTGGAATCCGGTATTCGGAGGAACGTGTGAGGAACCTGTGTGGTTCCTGTGAGGCCTCAGGCTTCTTCGGCGCGACGCGGTAGCAGCTCGCGCGAGGCGTAGCGGCCGATCTGGTAGGTCATCCACCCGTCAGCCCCGGCGCCGACGACACCGCCGACCAGCGGGATCCGCTTGGCCGCCATCGAGATCATGCCCCGGCCGGTGACCCGGCTGAGCAGCTCCTGGGCCACCTCCGCGGCGACGATGGCATCAACCGCGCGGTCGTAGCTGGGCGCGGTCGCGATCGCCATCGGCGGCGCGGGAATCCGCTTCTCCTGGATCTGCTTGCCGACCTTCTCCTCGCTCAGGAGGGTGAGCAGGATGCCGTTGCGTACGCGCGGGTCGGTCAGGTCGTAGCCACGCAGATGCGCGATCGCGGCCACCATCCGGCACTGGATGATCGCCATCCCGGTGATGTTGGCGGGGAGGGTGATGGCCGTGGTGACCACACCGCCGATGTTGGTCGCGAAGCCGCCCACGCCGGCGAGCCGCACGTGGTTGTCGATGATGTGCTTCACCGCGAGCTCGACGTCGCCGTCGTGGTCCTTGAGGTGCTTCTCGGCGGCCTTGGCTGCGCCCGGGAGTGGGCCGACGCCGACGATGGCGTGGTGCAGCGCCTGCCTGACCACGGTGGTGGTCACGCCGGGGGCGGACTGGATGACTTTGGGTGCGAGCCGGCCAGCCGCACTGGTGAGCACCGACTTGGGACCGATCATGAGCAAATCTTAAGCGTGTGGTGGTTGAGCCTGGTGCAGGGCGATAACGTTTCGTCGTGGCGAATCTTCGGGGTCCTGTCGAACCGGAGCCGTCGCCGTGGGCTTTCGCGGACCTTCGGGACCCAGGAACGGACGCTCATGGAGGGGCGGAGCTGGACGATCTGGTGGGGATGGGTGCGGACGTCGCGCCCGGGACGCTGCTGGCCGCGTACCGTCACGGGATCTTCCCCATGCCCGGCGAGTCTCCACGGGATCCGATGATGTGGTTCTCACCGGTCAGGCGTGGCGTGCTTCCTCTGGACGGGCTCGTGGTCTCGCGGTCCTTGCGCCGGTCGGTGCGGGACTTCGAGATCAGGGTCGACACCAGCTTCGACGAGGTGATGGCCTCGTGTGCCGATCCGCGCCGGCCGCACGGCTGGATCGACAAGCGGATCCGTCGGGCGTACGGCGACCTGCACCGGCTGGGCTGGGCCCACTCGGTCGAGGCCTGGCAGGACGACCGCCTGGTCGGCGGGCTCTATGGGGTGGCCATCGGCGGGCTCTTCGCCGGGGAGTCGATGTTCCATCGTGTCCGCGACGCGTCCAAGGTCGCTCTCGTCGGGCTGGTCTCCGCGCTGCGCGAGGCGGGGTCGACCGACCAGCGGATCCTGGACGTGCAGTGGCGCACCGACCATCTCGCCTCGCTCGGCGTGATGGAGGTGGATCGCAACGACTACCTCGACCGCCTGGAGAAGGCGCTCAGACTGCCGCTCCCGGAGGTCTTCGGCGGTCCTTCGACGCAGACGTCCTAGAGGCCGAGTCCTAGAGAACGTACGCCTCGGAGCCGGTCTCGCTGACCATCGGCCGCCCGGCGGCGGCCCAGTCGAGCATCCCGCCGGCGAGGTTGACGACCTCGAAGCCCTGCTGGGCGAGGTAGTTGACCGCCTGGGCACTGCGTCCGCCGACCTTGCAGACCACCAGCGTCTGGCCGTCGGGAAGGTCACCGAGGCGCGCCGGGAGCTCTTGGAGCGGGATGTGGGTCGCACCCTCGATGTGACCCGCGGCCCACTCGTCGTCCTCGCGGACATCGAGGACTGCCACGGGCAGGGGATCGGGAACTCCGGTGATCTCGACGGTGGGGATGCTCACCCGTAAAGCCTACTTGAGCAGCCGAGACATCCGGCGATCGGCGAGCGGCTTCCCGCCGGTCTGACACGTGGGGCAGTACTGCAGGCTGGAATCGGCGAAACTGACCTCGAGGACCGTGTCGGCGCAGACCGGGCACTTCTTGCCCGCCTTGCCGTGCACGGCGAGGTTGGACTTCTTCTCGCCCTTGAGCTCGCTCATCGCCAAGCCGGAGTCGCGCTCGACTGCGTCCTTCAGGGTGGCGCGAAGGGCTGTGTAGAGGCTCTCCGACTCCTCGTCGGTCATCTCGGCGGGCTTGAACGGCGACATCTTCGCCGCCCACAGGATCTCGTCGGAGTAGGCGTTGCCGATGCCCGCGATGATCGACTGCATCCGCAGCACACCCTTGATCTGCTTACGGCCCTGACCGGCGAGGATCTCGCGGAAGCGGTCCAGGGTGAAGTCGTCGGCGAGTGGGTCGGGTCCCAGTGAGGCGACACCCGGGACGTCCTGCGGATCGTGAACGACGTAGAGAGCCAGGCGCTTCTTGGTGCCGCCCTCGGTGATGTCCAGCCCGGTGTCGTCGTCGAGCACGATCCGGATCGCGAGACCGCTCTTGGATCCCGGGCGAGGCGGTGTCGCCGGGAGCTCGTTGCGCCACCGGATCCAGCCGCCGCGGGCCAGGTGCAGCACCAGATGGACCCCGCTGGCCTCGATGTCGATGAACTTGCCGTGGCGGGTCACGTTGTCGACCAGCGTGCCCTCGACTGCGGTCAGCGACGGGTCGTACGTCTTCAGGGCGCTGAACTGCGCGACGTGCACCTTCGTGATCGCCCGGCCGTCGAGGCGGCCGCGCAGGTCCTCGGCGAGCGCTTCCACCTCGGGTAGTTCCGGCATGCCCGCGAGTCTAGATCCTCAGGCTTGCGTAGCGGGGGAGGATCCGGCTAGCATCGAACACATGTTCGACCCTAGCGGTCGATGTGGGAGTCTGCGGCTTTCTAGCGTTTATTCTAGAAAGCCGGATAGAGACCTACGCTCGTGAAAGATGTGGCTCGCTAGCGAAATCTAAGACGCGTCCTATAGATCTGGATATCGTCTGATCATGGACCCCATCCGCAATCCGTACGCTCCGGGCGCGGGCCAGCGGCCCCCTGAGCTCGCCGGTCGGAACGAGCAGCTCGGGCAGTTCGACGTGGTGTTGGAGCGGGTGGCGAGGGGTCGTCCGGAGCGGTCGCTGGTGCTCACCGGGCTCCGCGGCGTCGGCAAGACGGTCCTGCTCAACACCCTGCGCTCCGCGGCGGTCCGCAAGGGCTGGGGCACAGGGAAGATGGAGGCGCGCCCCGATCAGTCGTTGCGCCGGCCGCTGTCGAGTGCGTTGCACCAGGCGGTGCGCGAGCTGGGACATCCGAGCGCCGACGACGTCGACCATGTGCTCGGTGTGATCCGCTCGTTCGCTCAGCGGGAGGCCGGCCCCAACGCCAAGCTGCGCGAGCAGTGGTCGCCGGGCATCGAGGCTCCGGCGGTCCGGGGGCGCGCTGACTCCGGTGACATAGAGATCGACCTGGTCGAGCTGCTCACCGATGTCGGCGGGCTCGCGGCGGATGTCGGCAAGGGCGTCGGGGTCTTCATCGACGAGATGCAGGACCTCGGCCCCGACGACGTCTCCGCGATGTGCGCGGCCTGCCACGAGATCAGCCAGTCGGGGCTCCCGGTGATCGTCGTCGGCGCAGGACTGCCACATCTCCCGGCCGTGCTCTCGGCGAGCAAGTCCTACTCGGAGCGGCTCTTCTCCTACCAGCGCATCGACCGCCTCGAGCGCGACGCCGCCGACCGTGCCCTCGCCGCTCCCGCGGGAGAAGAAGAGGCCGAGTTCGAGACCGCCGCGCTGGAGGAGATGTACGCCGCCACCGGCGGCTACCCCTACTTCATCCAGGCCTACGGCAAGACCGTGTGGGACCAGGCGCCCCGCTCGCCGATCACCGTGGCGGACGTGAAGGTCGCCGCTCCCGAGGCCGAGCGCGAGCTGGCGGTCGGCTTCTTCGGCTCACGCTACGAGCGCGCCACCCCCGCCGAGCGGGACTACCTCCGGGCGATGGCCGATGCCGCCGTCGAGCTCGGCGCCGACGACATCGGCACCGTCGCCACCGCGGACGTCGCAGCATTCCTCAACAAGAAGCCGCAGTCGCTCTCGCCTGCCCGTGACGCGCTGATGAAGAAGGGCCTCATCTACTCCGGCGAACGCGGCCGGATCGCGTTCACCGTCCCTCACTTCGGTCGATATCTGCGTCAGCAGGGCTGAGCAGTCATCGCGGAGCCGGCAACGGCCAGCTGCTGCAGGAGGACGCTCGCCCGTACCGGCGTTGTTCTACGGTGGATGACGTACGCGCCGAGAAGGAGACCGCATGTCGACCATCGCCGAACAGATCGTGTCCACCTTGTCCGCCAGCGGCGTCCGCCGCGTCTACGGGATCCCGGGTGACTCCCTCAACGGGTTCACCGACGCGCTCCGCAAGGACGGAGACATGAGCTGGATCCAAGTACGTCACGAGGAGTCTGCCGCGTTCGCGGCGGCCGCCGACGCGGCGGTTACGGGTGAGCTCGCGGTGGTCGCCGGGAGCTGTGGACCGGGCAACCTCCACCTGATCAACGGGCTCTTCGACGCCAACCGTTCACGGGTTCCGGTGCTCGCGATCGCCGCCCAGATCCCGACCGCCGAGATCGGCACCAACTACTTCCAGGAGACGCACCCGCGGGACCTGTTCCGAGAGTGTTCGGTCTACACCGAGTACGTCGCGCAGCCGAGCCAGATGCCGCATGTTCTGGAGATCGCGATGCGTGCGGCGGTCGAGAAGCAGGGCGTCGCGGTGCTGGTGATCCCCGGGGACGTCGCGCTCGCCGAGGCGATGGTCGACCGGGCCGTGGCGATCCGCCCGACGCGCTCCCGGGTCATTCCCGACGAGGACGAGATCAGGCAGGCGGCCGACCTGCTGAACGCCGGTGAGCGGGTCACGATCCTCGCCGGCGCGGGCTGTGCAGGTGCGCACGACGAGGTGGTGGCCCTGGCCGAGGCTCTCGGCGCCCCGGTGGTGCACGCGCTACGCGGAAAGGAGTTCTTGGAGTACGACAACCCCTACGACGTGGGGATGACCGGCCTGCTGGGCTTCGCCTCCGGCTATCGCGCGATGGAGCGGGCCGACACGCTGCTCATGCTCGGCACCGACTTCCCCTACCGGCAGTTCTTCCCCAAGAGCGCCAAGACCATCCAGGTCGACGTACGCGGCGAGCAGCTCGGTCGTCGCCACCCGATCGACCTCGGCATGGTGGGAACGGTCAAGGACACGGCCGCGGCGTTGCTGCCACTGCTCGACCGCAGTGGAGACAGGCAGCACCTGGACGACTCCCTGGACCACTACCGCCGCACCCGGACCAAGCTCGACGAGCTGGCCACCCCGTCCCGGTCGAAGACGCCGATCCACCCGCAGTATCTTGCTCGGTTGGTCGACCAGGCCGCCTCCGACGATGCCGTCTTCATCCCCGACGTCGGATCGCCGGTGGTGTGGGCGGCGCGCTATCTGACCATGAACGGTCGCCGCCGGCTGATCGGCTCCTTCGCCCACGGCTCGATGGCCAACGCGCTGCCGCAGGCGGTCGGCGCCCAGATCGCCCACCCGGACCGTCAGGTCGTCGCGCTCGCCGGTGACGGTGGGCTCACCATGCTCCTCGGCGAGCTGCTCACCCTCGTCCAGAACCGGCTCCCGGTGAAACTCGTCGTGTTCAACAACTCCTCGTTGAACTTCGTCGAGCTGGAGATGAAGGCAGCCGGCTTCGTCACGTACGGCACCGACCTGGTGAACCCGAGCTTCGCCGACGTCGCCAACGCGATGGGCATCTACGCTCGTCGCGTCGAACGCTCCGAGGATCTTCCGGAGGCGGTCGCCGACGTCCTCGGTCACGACGGCCCCGCCCTCCTCGACGTTGTCACGGAGCGCCAGGAGCTCTCCATCCCGCCCAACATCACCGCCGAGCAGCTCAAGGGCTTCACCCTTTACGCCATCCGGTCGGTCATGTCCGGTCGAGGTGACGAGCTGATCGACCTCAGCCGAGCCAACCTCCGTCAGCTGTTCTAGGAGGTGGCCGGTGTGGCGCGCCTTGGGATGACAAAGTCATGCGGGGCAAAGGGTGGCTGATGCTGATGGTGTTTCGTACTCGGTGGGCTTCCGGGGCCGCCGAGTAGTTCCACTGGCGGCCCTTTCCTTGGTGGCTGCTTTTGTCAGCGGTGCCGTCTGCATCTTCGCGCTCATCGCCAGTGTCCTGGTCGGGCACGCTTTTGCGGGCCCGATTCTTGCTCTTCAACTCGTGTGGAGCTTTGCGCTCGGTGCGCTCGGGTTCGTGGCGCTAGACGGCAGCCGTTGATGGAATCGGGGATGGAGCCGTCGCAAATGGACCGGTACCGGGAGACAGCGCAGGCTCTCAGCGGACCTCGTATCCGATCCTGACTGGGTGACGTATCAACTGCTGATCGCGTCGCTAGCGATCGCGTCCCGCGGTCTCGAGCAGGACCGTCGCCACCGCGGACGTCGCAGCGTTCCTCAACAAGAAGCCGCGGTCGCTCTCCCCGGCGCGTGACGCGCTGATGAAGAAGGGCCTCATCTACTCCGGCGAACGCGGCCCGATCGCGTTCACCGTCCCTCACTTCGGGCGCTACCTGCGCCAGCAGGGATAGCTGTCCGCGGTGTCCTGGACAACGAATGCGTGGCACGCACCGAGTGCCGCGAGGGCGACATTCTGGGCCTCTAGGCCATAGGGCCTGAATAGCCGACGATAGATTGGCTGTTGTGGAAGGCGAGGACTATTCGACGAGGATCGACAAGTCGGGCGTGCAGGCGGTAGAGCGCGCGATTCGACTTCTGGAGGTCCTCGCGGCCGCCGACACCCCGCAGACGATGCAGAGCCTCGCCGACGCGCTGCACTGTTCCCCGAGTACCGCGCACCGAATCGTGGTCACTCTGGCGCGCAGCGACCTGCTTGAGTTCAATCCGGTGACCAAGCGCTACAGCTTGGGGGTGGGCATCGCGCGTCTGGCGCAGAGCAGGGCGACTCAACTGGACCTTCCCAGCATCGTGCAGCCTCATCTGGACGAGTTGAAGGCCGAGACGGGCGAGACGGTGACTGTGTGGACCCGCTCCGAAGAGGCGATGGTCTGCGTCGCGGTGCGTGAGGGGTCTCATGAGATCCGCCAGTCGGTGAGGGTCGGCAGTCTGGCCACCCTAGAACTGACCGCGGGTGGCCGAGTCCTGATGGCCGACGAGGACCCTCATGCACTGCTGATGTGGGCGCGCCGTGTGCTGGGAGGCCCCGAGCCGGAGCTTGAAGCCGACATCCTGAAGGACGTCGCGGAGGTCCGACGGTCCGGCATCGTCATGCTGGATGGCCGTCACGGGGGGATGCGGCAGTCCGACGTGGCCACCATCAGCGCCCCGATCTTCGGCGAGGATGGGAGGGTTGCCGCCGCGCTGGTCGTTGCGGGTCCCTCCGCGCGATTCACTCGCGAGTCCATGGAAAGTTCCTGTGAGTCGATGAGGCGTCACGCCCGTGAGATCACGACGGCGCTCGGCGGCAATTCCGCGCCCGTACTGACCTAGCTGCAACGACAGCACCCTCACCAGATATGCACTCGTGCCTATGTGGTGAGGGCCTCCTCGTCCATTGTTCATTCCGCTGAGCGGGTTGTGCATCCCGCTAGACGGGTCATAGCGTGTCGTGTGACTCACAAGTGGCCCACAACGCATGGAGGACAGTTCGGATGGAAGAGATCGACTTCGCCCGCCTCGGGCCGGCCAAGGGCACCAAGGTCGTCGTCATTGGGGGACACGGCGGAATCGGCGCTGCGCTGAGCAGCCGCGCCGCCGAGGCGGGCGCGGAGGTCGTCGCACTCGATACCCGGCGCGCGATCGAGGAGAACGGCGAGATCGCTGGCGTGGTCAACGCAGAGATCGACGTCCTCGACGAGGCTTCGATCGCCGCGGCCGCAGCGACGGTCAGAGAGCGATGGGGCGAGATCGACGCCATGGTCT
This sequence comes from Nocardioides panzhihuensis, assembly GCF_013408335.1. Classification (NCBI taxonomy): domain Bacteria; kingdom Bacillati; phylum Actinomycetota; class Actinomycetes; order Propionibacteriales; family Nocardioidaceae; genus Nocardioides; species Nocardioides panzhihuensis. The sequence continues at coordinate 5,306,400 of NZ_JACBZR010000001.1, forward strand.
ACGTCAGCGGGGTCGGTGACCCGGACACCCCGACGCTCGACTACCCCGTCGAGCGCTGGGACAAGGTGCACGCCGTCAACCTGCGCGGAGCGTTCCTCGCGACGCAGGCATTCGTGCCGCTGGTGAGTAAGAAGGGCACCGGGTCGCTGATCTTCATCGGCTCCACCGTGGCGGTCCAGCCGCCACCGGGCCTGAGCGCCTACAGCGCCTCGAAGGCGGGCGTGGTCGCCTTCGCTAAGTCGGTCGCCAAGGAGCTCGCTCCCGACGTCCGGGTCAACGTCGTCTCACCTGGCATCACCGAGACGGCCTTCCTGGCCGGGGGTTCCGGCCAGGGTCAGGGACCACAGGAGATCTCCGGCGAGAGCTGGTTCGGCGAGGAGGCCTACCAGCGCCGGCTGGCGATGATCCTTCAGCGTCGGCTGGCCAACCCCGACGACATAGTCGCGCCGACGCTCTTCCTCCTCGGGCCCGGAGCGCGCTACATCACAGGCCAGACCCTCCACGTCAACGGCGGGCTTTACCTGCCTTGATCAACCGTAGAGAAAGCAGAGTGGAAAAGGTCATGGAGACTTTCAAGATGAGGATCGGCGCCGAATGGCGCGAAGCGGCCTTGGGCGAGTGGATCGCAACGGAGAACCCTTACACGGGCGAAAAGTGGGCCCGCATCCCGCGCGGAGGCGAGGCCGACGCGATTGCTGCGGTCGAGGCAGCGCATGCTGCAGGTCAGGGTGAATGGCGCTCGCTGACCGCGACCCAGCGTGGCCGCTTGATGTACAAGTTCGCTCAGCTGATCCGGGAGAAGGGACAGCGCCTGGCGGACCTAGAGGTCACCGATGTTGGACGGCGACGGAAGGAAGCCCTCGGAGTAGTCGACCATCTGGCTGGCTACTACGAGTATTACGCGGGACTCGCGGACAAACTCGAGGGAGCGGTGACGCCCTTCGACAAGCCTGGTTTCCTGCACTACACGGTCCATGAGCCCATGGGCGTCGTGGTCTGCATCGTGCCGTGGAACGGCCCGCTCTTGCTGGCGAGCATGAAGATCGCCCCGGCCCTGGCAGCCGGATGCACCGTGGTGGTCAAGCCATCGGAGTATGCCTCTGCCTCGATCATCCACCTGGCTGAATTGGCCGAGGAAGCCGGCTTTCCCCCGGGAGTCTTCAATGTCGTCACCGGATACGGGAATGAGATCGGCAACACGCTGACGGCTCACCCTCTGGTGCGGAAGGTGGCCTTCACCGGAGGTCACGTCGGAGGGCGGGCTGTGGCACAGTCGGCTGCTCACGGCTTCAAACACCTCACGCTGGAGCTTGGTGGCAAGTCTCCGAACATCGTCTTCGATGACGCGGACCTAGATGCGGCTCTTGAAGGAGTCAGCATGGCGATCTTCAACACCTCGGGCCAAGCCTGCCTCGCGGGTTCACGCCTGCTCGTCCAGCGCTCGATTGCCGATGAGTTCGTCGCCCGGTTGGCGGATCTCATGCGCGACGCCAAGCTCGGCGATCCGACGGATCTGGCGACCGACATCGGTCCTATCGCCATGCGGCCTCAGTTCAACACTGTTCTTGAGCACCTCGCGGCCGCAAAGAAGGACGGGGCGAAGGCAGTTCTCGGAGGCGGCCGAGGTCTACCGGCGGGAGGCGAGAACGGTCTCTTCGTGGAGCCGACCATCTTCATGAACGTCACCAATGACATGCGGATCGCTCGCGAAGAGGTCTTCGGGCCGGTTCTCGTCGCCATCCCGTTCGACACTGATGACGAGGCAGTGGCGATCGCCAACGACTCCAGCTTTGGGCTTGCCGCAGGTCTGTGGACATCCAGCCTGCAGCGGGCTCTCGACATCCCACGCCGTCTCGAGGCCGGCACGGTCTGGGTCAACACTTACCGCACGGTGTCCGTAATGGCGCCCTTCGGGGGGTTCAAGGACTCCGGCATCGGCCGAGAGAACGGGCAAGACGCGATCAAGGACTACGTCGAGACCAAGAGCATCGTGATCCGGCCGAGCACGGCTCCGGCCTGAGAGGGCGACGGAGAATCTGTCATGAAGACTCTCATCAACGGTGGTGGCATCGGAGGGCTTACCTTGGCCCTCTCGTTGCAGGCGCGCTCGCCTGATTTCGACATCCATGTCTACGAGGCGGCTGCGGAGTTCAAGCCGCTCGGCCTGGGCATCAACCTGATGCCCCATGCGATCCGAGTCCTCGCAGAGCTCGGCCTCAGCGAGGGGCTCGCCGAGGTAGCTGTCGAGGCGAAGGAGTTCGCCTTCTTCACCTCGAACGGCCAGCACATCTACAGCGAGCCGACGGGGCTTCGCGCCGGCCATGCGTATCCGCACTTCTCGATTCATCGCGGCGAATTCCACAGCATTCTGTACGCCGCGTTCCTCGAGCGGATCGGCGCCGACCGAATCCACGTGGGACACCGTCTGACGGAGTTCGCGCAGGACGACACGACGGTCACCGCAACTTTCGTTGGTCCTGAGGGTGTAGAGGTCGCCCGCGTGACCGGCGATGTCTTGGTCGGCGCCGACGGACTCCACTCCGCCGTGCGGAAGCAGCTCTATCCGAACCAGGGCGACCCCGTCTTCCACGGCATCAATATGTGGCGCGGGGTGACGAGGGGCAAGCCCTTCCTGTCCGGTGCGAGTGCGACCCGGATCGGCGCGCTCAATCGCACCGGCAAGCTGGTGGTCTACCCGATGTGCGACGACATCGATGGAGAGGGCACCCAGCTCATCAACTGGGTAGCGGAGGTCCTCACCGACGAGGCTTCGCCGACGGACTGGAGCGCGCCGGGGCAGTTGGAGGACTTCATCCATCACTTCGAGGGGTGGAGGTTCGAGTGGCTCGACTGTGAGGCTCTGATCCGGAACTCTGACTCGATCCTTTCCTATCCCATGGCCGACCGTGATCCGGTGGATCGCTGGACATTCGGTCGTACGACGCTGCTCGGCGACGCCGCTCACCCGATGTACCCCCGAGGTGGGAACGGAGCGGCGCAGGCGATCCTGGACGCAGAGGCACTTGCGAAGCACCTCACCGTGACGGACGACGCAGCGGTGGCCTTGACGGCCTACGAAGGTGAGCGTCTGCCGATCACAAACCGGGTCGTGCTCGCCAACCGGTCAATGCCGCCTGACACGTTGATCGACCTGGTCGAAGAGCGAACCGGTGGGAAGCGCTTCGAGAACGTCGAAGATGTCATCTCGGCTGAGGAGATCGAGACCATCAGCAAGGGCTACCAGCGGGTCGCGGGTTACGACAAAGGAACCGTTGCAAGCAAGTAGGAGAAACGGGTCGACGCCCGCCCCAAGGGCAGGCGTCGACCCGTTAGAGCATTCAGGCGACCAAGGTCAGCTTGTCCAGGTGAAGCCCGGCCGCGACATCATCGAGTGACGGGTCTCCGCCCTGTAGCAACTGTCGTGCCCTCAGGCAGATAGCCTGCGCATTGATCGTGGTCACGCCGGTGACCCGGTCACCGTCGGTCGAGAGCACCACGTGCGCGCCGTTGTCGGAGACGTAGTGCATGGCCCCAACAGCAGTTTTGCCAACGGTCTGGATCTTCCAGTTGAACTGATCGGACCACACGTAGGGAACATCGCCAAACGCGCGGGCTTCTCCGGTGGCGATGCTCGATGCCACGTGTTGGGCCTGCTTTACCGCAGTCGTCCAGTGTTCGACCCGCTCCATACGGTCGTAGCGAGAGTTGTGCCAACGGGCACAGTCGCCCACCGCCCAGACGCCCTGCGCCGCGGAGAGGGTCTCATCGCAGACGACGCCATTCTCCAGTATGAGCCCAGATCCCTCTAGCCATTCGACGTTCGGCACAGCACCGATCGAAACGACGGCGAAGTCACCCTTCACGCCGTCGACCCACACATGGTCGCGATCGCCCCCCAGCGTCGCGTCTCCGACGCCCATTCGGAGGTCGACACCCTCGGCGCTGTGGCGTGCCGCGATCAGATCGGCGGCGACCCCGGGAATGCCACGCTGCAGCACCTTCGGTGCGACGTCGATGACGGTTGCGCTCATGCCGGCTCCTGTGCCGGCTGCGGCGGCCTCGAGCCCCAGGAAGCCGGCGCCGACCACGAGAAGCCGACCGCCGCGCTCGGCAGCGCTCTTCAGTCGTTCCCAGTTGCTCTGTGTGCGGACGTAGCTGGCATGCAGAGGGAGAGGAGTGAGGAGCTCGCGAGGCCGGCAGCCGCTGGCGATCACCAGGTGGTCGTAGCTTCGCAGGCCGGATGTCGTCTCAACCCTTCCTGCCAGGTCTAGCCCGACAGCAGTCGTGCCGGGCTGGAACTCAATGTCTCGCTCGTGCAGGAGTTCGGGTGTCGCCAAGAGTTCCAATGCGTCGTCCTTGCCGAGGTGCTTGGAGAGCTGGGGCTTGTCGTACGGAGCAGAGCTCTCCACATCCAAGAGCGTGATCGGCCCGCTGAACCCGGCATCCCTCAAGCCGAGAGCGCACCGTACGCCGCCGACCGAGGCGCCGACGATGAGGACCGCTTGGCGGGAGGTGGTCATCTCAGTCCCCGCGCTTGTACATGCGAAGAGCGTTGGCTGGGCAGTCCGCGACCGCGCCAGCGACGGTGGCGTGCTCGGCCTCCGTCCACTCCTGCTTGAGGAATAGGGGGAGGTTCGACGCGAGATCGAGCTCGAAGAGCTCGGGCGCGGCGAAGACGCAATTGCCATAGCCGTTGCACTTGTCCAGGTCGAGTTCCAGAACCTCGGTCGCGGATGACACGGTGATTGGATTCGTCATCTCAGGCAACTCCACTTTCGTTGGTGGTCTCGGGGGTCTGGTGGGTCGTGCGAAAGGCATCGGTGAAACGCAGGGGAACGGATGCGGGCCCGGCCATGGCTCCGCCGCTGAGAGGCCCGTACTCGACCGGTCCGGCGTACTCGAGTTGCGGCAGCGTGATCAGCTTCTCCAGGACGAGCCGGAGTTCCGTGCGGGCAAGGAGCGCGCCGGCGCACTGATGCCGGCCGAAGCCGAAGGCGAGGTGCCCAGCGGCATTCCGCAGGGGGTCGAACTCCTCGGCGTGGTCGAACTTTTCGGGATCGCGGTTGGCGCCGCCATGGACCAGCAGGACGCGTGATCCGGCTGGGATACGGACGCCGGCGATCTCGGCGTCGCGGGTGACATAGCGGGCCATCGTCTGGACCGGGGAGCTGAAGCGAAGAGTCTCCTCGACGAAGGCAGGAATCAGATCCGGCCGCTCACGAAGAAGTTCCTGCCGGGTCGGGTCGTCGGCCAGGTAGCTGACCATGGCGCTGGAGGCGTGCATGGTGGTCTCGTGCCCTGCCACAGCGAAGGCGAGGAGGATGCGCTCTGCCTCGTCGTCGGTGATGGGACGTTCGTCGATCTCGCGCGCGAGCAGGGTGTTGATGTAGCCGGGCTCGCCGCTGGCACGGTAGCGGGCGACCTCGGCGCGGACGAGCTCGCGTAGGCCGGCGCGTGCATCGAGCAGATCCGTTTCGGAGATGACCCGCCACGACTCCTCGGTGAGATCGCGGAACTGGACGACGGTCTCAGGGGAGAAGCCCACTACGTGGGTGAGGACGTTCAGCGGGAGTGGCAGCCCGACCTCGTTGACCCAGTCGCCGCCACCCTTCGCGAGATAGTCGTCGATGAGCCGATCGATCAGAGCGCGCAGATCCTCGGTCATGCCCCGCACCGTCTGCGGAGTGATCCAGTCAGTGACGAGGGATCGATACGCCGTATGAGAGGGCGGGTCGGTGTCCAGCGGGATGACACGGCCCTCGCCGACCGTTGGAATCCGAGTTCCGAAGCCCGAGGCGAACGTGTCGGGGTCGCGGAGTGCAGCCAACACATCGGCATGACGCGTGAGCACGTAGAACCCGCCGTGCTCCGTTGAGTAGACGACCCCGTTGTCTCGGAGATCGGCGTAGATCCCGGGCGCCGAGGTGGCGTCGGTGATCGCATGGTGATCGAACGGGCATGTGGCTGCGGTTGTCATAGAGGACTCCAATCCTGTTTTCAAGACACCCACCACTTTAAACAGAACGAAACGTTTCGTCTAGTTAACTTTGCTCTATTCTTCTCTCATGGAGAGTTCGGCCGGGGCAGCCGCTAGAGACGGGGTTGGCAAGGGTCCGCGTGAGCGCGTGCGCCAAGCCGTCATGGGCGCCACAAAGGAGCTGCTGAAGGAAGTCGGGTTCGCTCGCCTGACGGTCGACGCCATCGCCGAGCGCAGCGGCGTGGGCAAGGCCACCGTCTATCGCTGGTGGAGTAATCGTGCCGACGTCGCGATGGATGCGCTCCTCGAGGAGCGAGCGCCCATCGGATGGTTCGTCCAGGAAGGTCCCGCCCTGGAGAATCTTCGGACACAACTGCTCGTGGCGACCGAGTTCCTGGGCGGACCGACAGGCCGCATGGTTGCCGGCCTGGTAGGGGACGCGCAGCACGACCCGCAGATTGCAGCGGCCTTCCGCCAGCGCTTCCTGGGGCCGCTCTTCGACCTCACGCGGAGACTGCTGGCTCAGGCTGTGGAGGAGGGAGACGTGCGCCCCGACGTCGACCCGGACACGCTCATCGACATGCTGACGGGCTCGCTCTACTTCCGGCTCCTGGTCACAGGCGAGCCGCTCTCGGCTGGAAGAACGGAGCGCCTGATCGACGCGGTCATGCGCGGCGCTCGGCCTTGAGCGACTTGCTCTGTCTCAGGACATAGCGCGAGCGAGGCGCGCCAGGAGGTCCTGATGAAGCTCCTTCTTGTTGAGCTTCCCGACGGGCGTCTTGGGCATCTGGTCAATCCGCTCAAGTCGCTCCGGCCACTTGAACTTCGCCACGCCAAGGCTCTGGAGGTGGGCCTGGACCTCGGCCATGGTCAACGGCTCGCCGTTGGAGACGAGGTAGGCGCAGGCCTTCTCGCCGAGTCGCTCATCGGGCATGGCCACCACGGCCGCCGCGGTGATCCGGGGGTGCTTCACCAAGAGTCCCTCGACCTCTTCGGCGCTGATCTTCTCGCCTCCGCGGTTGATCAGATCCTTGATCCGCCCTTCCATAGAGATGGAGCGCATCCCGTCGATGTTGATCACCTTCACCAGATCGCCGCTCCGGTAGAAGCCGTCCTCGATGAAGGCAGACTGGTTGATCTCGGGTGCGTCGAAGTAGCCGCGAATCGTGTACGGACCGCGGCAGATGAGCTCACCCGGCTCGCCGTCCGGAAGCTCTTGCGCCGTGTCTGGATCAATCACCTTGAACTCGTCCTCGGGCGAGATCGGCAGTCCGACCGAGGTCAGACGCAGAGTCCGCGGCGAGTCGAATCCCGTCGAGGTGAAGAGACCCTCTCCCATGCCGAACTTCTGCCCGACGGCCACACCGCGCCGTTCGAAAGCCTCGAAGAGCTTCTCCGGAACCTTGGCGCCGGAGAGCAGGACCTGCTTCATCGTCGTGCTGACCTCGTCGAAGAGAGGGTGGTTGACGATTCCGTAGTGGGCATGGCCGATCAAGATCGCGGTAGCCCGCTCCTGGATCAGGACCGGGAGTGCCTGGTCGAGGTTTGCGCTGGAAAGGACCAGAGTGCCGCCCACGGCATGAGCCGCGTGGACGCCGCACACGATTCCGGCGTTGTGGATGATCGGAATCAGGTGGGCGACGCGCGAGGTCTCGTCCCATCCTCGGGCCTCGGCGTAGACCTTGGCGTTGTACCAGTACTCCGCGTGCAGGCGGGGGATGATCTTCGGAACGCCGGTGGTGCCGCCGGAGAGCTGGAAGACTGCGATCTCCTCGGGCTCGATCGCCTTCTGCAGGTCGTCGACGAGCGCGCGTGCTGCAGCGGGATCTGCCGCGGCGATCAGGTCTTCGAGGCGGGCGCCGGGCGCGCCCTCGTCGGCGTCGATGGTGAGGATCTGGTGCATCGTGGGATGTCCCGCGGCCTGTTCAGCAGCGAAGCGAACGAGGTCGAAGCCGCTCGGAGTGTGCTCAACCAGGTGTGCGACGGCCTCTACCTTCCGGCTGATCGACCCAATCTCGTGGCCACGATGGGCCGCCAGCGTGCAGACCGGAATGAGTCCGGCCTTGAGCATGCCGTACCAAGCAATGACGGTCATGCACTGGTTGCTCAACTGCACAATCACCCGGTCGCCCGGCTCGAGTCCAAGGCCATGAAGCCCTAGGGCGAGCCGGTCGGTGACCTCGTCGAGCTCGGCGTACGTGACCGATCGCTCTGCTGTTGCGAGGGCAACGTGGTCGGGCTGCCTCAGGGCGACCTCGTGGAATTCGCTGGCCAGGGGGCGGTCGCCCCACAGGCCGAGGGCTCGGAAGCGCTCGATCAGCTCAGTGGGGTAGGGGGTCAGGCGGCCTGCCCAATCGATCACGGCAACTCCCTCGATGTGTCTCGCAGCACAGATGTTGTGACTGCAGTCACGATAGGGTAGATATACGTTGTAGTCAAAGATTCGACATGAACGTCACATGGGGTCGTTGGGCTCCACGAAAGGGGACTCAATGGAGCTCAAGCAGGTCGCGGTTCTCGGCGGTGGTCCAGGTGGTCTCTTCGCGGCGCGGCTTCTGAAGCTGCACCAGCCTGGCTGTCGTGTCGTCGTATACGAGCGCTCCGAGCCGGAGCGGACCTTCGGCTTCGGGGTCGGGCTCCAGACCGCGACCCAGCACAACCTGCGGCGTGCGGACCCGGAGCTGCTCGACGCCATTCTCGCCCGAGCGCTGCCACATGAGATGTCGATGTCGATCGGAGACGAGACTGTCGCGATGCCGATCCGGGACCTGATCGCTATCGGTCGCGGCACCTTGCTGGAGGTCCTGCGGGACCAAGCCGTCAGAGCTGGTGTCGAGCTGCGTTATGGCCAGCAGGTCTCCGCCGGTGACGTGCTGGCTGACTTGGTGATCGCCGCCGATGGCGTCAACAGTGCCACTCGGGAGAGCAGGGCTGACCAGTTCGGAGCGACCATCGACTGGCACAACAGCCTCTACCTGTGGTGCGGTGCGGACTTTGCGCTCCACAGGGCCCTGTTCCGACCCGAGACGACGGAGCACGGCGCATTTGTTGCACACGCGTACCCCTATGCCCCGGATCGCAGTACCTTCCTGATCGAGACTGACGCCGAAACTTGGAGCCGTGCCGGTTTCGACCGAAGCGGAGAGCAGGTTGTCTCCGGTGGAAACGACGAGGTGGCGTTGGACTATCTGTCCCAGACATTCGCCGGGACTCTCCGCGGCAGGCGGCTGATCGGTAACCAGACCCGGTGGCTTCGTTTCCGAACCGTGCGCTGCGAGCGGTGGCATGCTGGCAACGTCGTCCTGCTCGGCGATGCCGCTGCTACGGCGCACTACTCGATCGGGTCGGGCACGAAGCTCGCCATGGAGACGGCCATCGCGCTTGTCGCAGCCCTAGATGACGCTGATGACCTCGCGACCGCGCTCAGCTCCTTCGATGCCGCCCGCCGGCCCGCGGTGGAGCATCTCCAGGCGGTCGCGACACGCAGCATGCTCTGGTGGGACGACTTCCCGAATCGCCTGCACCTGCCCCTTGAACAGCTGCTGCTCGGATACATGACGCGCGCAGGGAAGGTCTCGCTGGACGGTTTCGCCGACACCGCCCCCGCGGTACTTCGTCGCGGCTTGGCCCAGTATGCCGGCGTGGCCGAGAGCGAGGTGCCCAGCGCGAACTTGACGGACTGGGTGCTGAGTCGCCCCCTGTTCTCCGGCGCACGCTCATGGCCCACTCGGACCGTCCAAGCCGGTGCGCTGGCCGGGGCTGGCCTCGCTGTGGTCGACGCAACGCGCTCATGGGAAGAGGCGCTCTCCGCGTTCGAGGCCTCCGAGAAGAAGCGGTGGGAGGGCGACCTGGTGGGTGCCCGGATCAGCTCCGACCATCGAGCGCTGGCCGCGGCTGCCCTGGCCAGCGGACGGGTGGACCTGATCGAGATCGATGAGTGAGCTTCTCTTCGCCGAGGACGTACTGCCTGGCACGGAGGTCGACCTCGGGGACTACACGGTCAGCCTTGAGGAGATCCTTGAATTCTCGCGGCAGTGGGACCCGCAGGGGTTCCATGTCGAACAATCGGCCACGGGATACTTCGGCGGGACGATCGCCAGTGGACTTCACTCAATGGCGATCCTGCAGCGCCTCTCCGTCCTGGGCGCCTACAGCGGGTGGGCGATCATCGCGGGTCGGCGCATCGCCGACGTTCGCTTCCTGGCTCCGACGCGCGCCGGTATGACACTGCACGGATCGTTCGTCGTTGACGCTGTGGAGATGCGTGACGCGCAGAAGGCGTTGGTCACTGTGTCCAAGAGACTGGTCAGCGGTGAGGTGTTGATCCTCACCGCTGTCCATGAGTTCTACATGTATCGCAGGACGTGACCTGCGGGATGTTAGAAGCGCTCCGCGACCCACGCGGTGATGACTTCTGCCGCGAGCTCGTTTCCGGTTGGCAGACCAGGAGCGAGTCGGTCGCCGAAGTGCGTGCCGTCGACCGCTGTAACGGTGAGGTCCTCGGCCGGGCACGCCCGCCGGAAGCGTTCGATGTCGGCAGGGAACGATGCCTGGTCGCCCGTGAACTCGACTAGCAGCGTCGGCACAGGACAACCCGCGATGCACGCCTCGAAGTCGGCGTTAGTGGTGGTGGTGCTCCAGGTCGACATCCAGGCTTCGGCCGTCGAGAGCCGACCGAAGCCGACCAGGCCGTGATTGGTCAGATCGGGACGTCGCCCGAAGAGCGATCCGTAGGGCCGCGCGTTCGGGTCGAGGCGAAGATCGATGTTCCGCAGGTCTGCGTCGGTCCGGTAGACCGGGAGCAGCGCCGGGGCGAGGCCGGAACGGCGTGCATCGACATCGCCGCTCGCCCGGCTGAGGGAGTTGGCGGAGCTGCGCTGTTCCGCGAGCTCCGCGGCGATGGTGTCGATCCGTGTGATCCGGGCGCGCTGTGCCACTCGGTAGGCCGCGACGAATTCATCGTCGAACTCCGAGGGCTCGGGTGCCTCGCGGAATCCGTTGGCCGGGTTGAAGGCGCTGAGGTCGGCGTCGATCGACAGCGGATCGGATTCGTTGATGACCGACGGATCGATCACCCGCGCCAGCAGTGCTCCCTGACCAGGATGGGGAGCCAACGGGATGAACCCGTCCGGCACTGGCATCTCTGTGTCCGCGAGCGGCACGGGGCGTCCCGAGGGTGTGTGCGTCAGCCGCTTCCCAGCCGAGAGGGAGGCTTGCTGGACATAGAACGCACCCAGGGTTCCGCCACCGGAGTGGCCAAGCACGACCACGTGGTCGAAGCCCTGCTCGCGCAGAAAGACGTGACCTGCCGCGAAGTCGATGATCGCCTGCTCGTGGAGCAGGTTCAGATCGTTGTTCGGCATCCGCGATCCCTGGGTCCACACCGCCAGGCCCGCGTGAAGAAGGTAGGGAACCAAGGCGTGAAAGGTCACGTCCTGACGCGGGTGCATGATCGTGACCACGGTGTTGGCTCCAGCAGGGCGACGTAGCACGCCTGCTACCTGTGCTTTGTCCGAGGTCCGGAGCTGATGGACCGTGGTCGCCACACCCGGCGGCTCGGCTGTCAGCTCGGTGTAGCGACCCGTTCCGAGTCCTCGCGTCGTCTCGCTCAACGTGCCTCCAGGACGAGAGCGTCCTTGTCCCATTGGACGATCCCATAGCCCTCGAGCCCTGCGATGCAGCTGTACCAAACGGCATGGCGCACACCAGTGCTGCGGCGATCGATCGAGAGACGTTCGGCGGCCTCGAGGACGAAGTATGGCCCAACGGTGGACACCGTGACGTTGGTCAGGCCGCGGGCGGTCTGCACGATGTCCTGATGCTCGGGGACATCGAGTATGAAGAGTCGCTGGGTCATGTCAGCGCACCTGCTGCTTCTGCCAGTTTTCGGCCCGCTCGACGATGAGCTCGGCCTTGCGGACCAAGAGGTCGTCCATCGTGTGTCCGGGGACCTTGGCGATGTCGACCAGGGCGTCGATCGTGATGTTCGCGTCCAGATCCTCCTGAGGCGTCACCGGGCGCATCGCTCGGGTGATCTCGACCATGTAACCGTTCGGGTCGTGGGTGTAGATCGACTCGATGGTCTCGTGCTGGATCTGCATCTCCACGGGCCACTCGCTGGCGTCGAGCCGGCGGCGGTACTCCATCATCGCCTCGTAGGACTCGACATGCAGTGCGACGTGGCGAGAACGGATGAACCAGGTGGGAGTCTCCTTCGGGAAACGGGCGTAGACGTCTCCGAGGCCCTCGGACAGGTCCGGCTTGGGCAGTCCGAAGTAATAGAAGAAGGCGATCCTGTCGTCACCGCCGATGTCGAAGAAGAAGTGGATGAAGTCTGGGTGCTCCTCGCCACCCCATCCGGCGGCGCAGATCGAGTGGACGACCGGGAAGCCGAGGACATCCCGATAGAAGTGAACCGTCTCCGCGGGGTCGAACGTCGGCCAGGCGGCGTGGTCCACGCCACGCACCAAGTGCTGGCCGGTGAGGTCGTCGGTCATGGTGGATCTCCTTTGTTCGGTGCGCGTCACGCCGACGCGACGGCCAGGTCCCGGCTGAGGAGCGATCCCGCTCCGGGGATGGTCAGAGGCAGTCCCCGGGCCGCCAGGATGCTGTAGGCGCCGGCGGTGGCGGCCGAGATCACGGGAATGCCGAGCTCCTTTTCTGCGAGGTCGACGAGGTCGAGCGAGGGCATCTGAACGCAGCAGGAGATGACCAGGGCATCGAGCTCTGCGGTGTCGATGGAGCGCGCCGCCTCCATAACCTGCTCGTTCGGGATGCAACCCACCGCGTGGTTGTCCTCGACCTCAAGGGCGCGCCAAGCGAGAACATCGAAGCCTTCTGACTCGATGTACTCGACGACCTGCTGAGCGAGCGGCCTCATGTACGGCATGACCAGTCCGACTCGCTTGGCGCCGAGAGCGTGCAGCCCCTCGACAAGGGCCCCCGCGCTGGAGCGAACCCCAGCCTGGGATTTGCCGGTCGCCAACTGCTCGGCGACCAGGCCCTCCACCCGTCGGTGCTCGTCAGGGCCGCCGACCATGATCGCCACCAAGCACGCGTAGAGGATCACATCAGGCGCCGCGTCGGCGATCTCGATCACGCAGCGCTCCCGCTGAGCGTTCATTCGGGCAAGCCCCTCGGGGGAGACCTGGTGCATGCGCATGCGGCTGCCGTGGAAGGAGAACGTTGCCTCCGGGTGCCGGGACAGGATCTTTGGCAGCTCCGTCTCGACGGTGACGTTGGAGCTCGGGACTACGAGTCCGACTCGTATGTGGGTCATGCGGATGCCTCTCCTGCTGTGACTGACAACCCTTCCATGCTTCGACATAGACGACAAAAAGTCAACACAAGTGTCAAGGGTATGGCGTTTCGCTAGTCTCCGCATATGGCTACTCCGGAGAATGAAGTCGTTGATACTGCTGAGGCTCGGCCGCGCGGCCGGCGGGGTTTGGTGCAGCAAGAGATCTTCGATCAGGCCACGAGCCTGTTCGCGCAGCGCGGCTACGCGGGGACGTCCCTGCAGGACATCGCTGATGCTGTGGGTCTCACCAGGCCGGCGCTGTATCACTATTTCCGGAACAAGGAGGAGCTGCTCGCCAAGCTGGTTGCGGAGGTCACGGTCGAAGCTGCGACGGACATCAGCAAGATCGCCCGACGCAAGGCTCTGAGCGCTGAGGAGAAGGTTCGTGAGATCGTCCGGCATACGGTGCGCAGCAATGGTCTCCACGCCGAGCGCTTCCGGCTCCTGATCCGCTCGGAGGCGGATCTGCCGGAAGGGGTGCGTGAGGCCTATGAGGCCAACCGGAAGTCTGTGCTGCATTCCCTGAGTCGGGTGATCGAGCAGGGCATTGACGCTGGCGTCTTCCGCGCGCAGATGCCCCAGGTTGCCGCGCTGGGGATCCTTGGGATCACGAACTGGGTTGCCTGGTGGTATCACCCGGGCTCGTCGTTCGACCTCGACGCTGTCAGTGAGGAGTTGGCTGACTTCGCGGTCCATGGTCTCGCTGCTGAGCTGGGGCGGCCTACGTCCGCTGGGCCTGTCGGCATTCTCCGAAGCATGCGCCGGGAGATCGATCGGCTTGAGAATCTTCTCCAGGGTGAAGATTGACGACAGTGTCTACCTATTGACGAATCCGTAAGACTCCCTTAAGTTGTGACACGCCTCACGCTAACTTTAGGGAGCCTTCAACATGGCCTATGTCATTGGTGTGGACGTCGGCGGGACGTTCACTGATGCGATTCTGGATGACGGCAACGGCACGGTCGTCGCGGCGAAGTCACCCACGACGCCGCCGAACTACTCGCAAGGCGTCATGGATGTCATCCATCAGCTCGCCGAGAATCTGGGCGAGCCCGTCGAGGTAATGCTCGACAAGACCCACCACATCGCACACGGCACCACGTCGTCGCTCAACGCGCTGGTGATGGGCACAGTGCCAGCCGTGGGTTTCCTGACCACCGCGGGCCACCGTGACTCGATCTACATCATGAACGTCGAGGGCCGCTATCTCGGCAGCGCACCCCACGAGCTACAGAGCGTCATGGGTCAGCGCAAGACCCACCTGATCCCGAAGAGCCAGGCCTATGAGGTCATCGAGCGGGTCGACCACGCCGGCAACGTTGTGGTCAAGCTCAACGAGGACTCCGTCCGTGAGTCCGTCGCCGCGCTCCTGGCCAAGGGCATCCGATCCATCGCCGTCTCCCTGCTTTGGTCGTTCCGCAACCCGGCGCATGAGCAGCGCGTTCGCGAGATCATCCAGGAGATCGACCCAGAGGTCTTTGTGGCGCTCTCGCACGAGGTCAGCCCACGCATCCGCGAGTTCTCACGTTCGTCGACGACGATCATGAGCGCCCAGATCGGCCCTGGTCTCCGGGACTACCTCGGTGAACTGGAGTCCCGTCTGACGGCCTCTGGGCTGAAGGGCCCGCTGTTGGTCATGCAGAGCAACGGTGGAGCTATTGCTGCCTCCGAGGCACCGGCCACTGCCATCAGCACCATCGGGTCGGTCCTCACCGGTGGAGTCGTTGGTGCGGTGAACCTCGGCCAGCAACTCGGCCACAAGAACATCATCTCGACTGATGTCGGAGGAACGACCTTCCTGGTCGGCCTCGTCGTCGACGGCGAGCCGGTCCGCACCAGCCAGACGATCATCAATCACCACCCGATCAACGTGCCCACGTTGGAGGTGCACGCGATCGGTTCTGGCGGTGGCGCCGTCGCCTGGATCGACCGTGGTGGGAATCTCCAGGTGGGTCCCCGTTCGGCGCAGTCAGTGCCCGGCCCCGCGTGCTACGGCGCCGGGGGTGTCGAGCCGACGAACACCGACGCGAACCTGGTCCTGGGCATTCTGCCCGAGACCGGCCTGGTCGGTGGCCGCAAGAAGCTCGACGTCCAGGCGGCCCGAGAGGCTATCCGGACCCACATCGCCGAGCCGCTCGGCATCTCCGTCGAGAATGCGGCTGCGGCGATCTACGCGATCCAAAACGCTCAGACCGGTGACTTGCTCAGGAAGACAGTGGTCGAGGCCGGCCACGATCCGCGTAACTTCGTGCTCTATGCGTTCGGGGGTGCCGGCCCCTCCTACTGTGCGGCTTACTCCGCCGAGGTGGGCGTCCGCGAGGTGGTCGTCCCACTCGGGCCGGTGGCCTCGGGCTTCTCTGCCTTCGGGCTTGCGGCCTCCGATGTCGTCCTCGCCCAGGAACTCTCCGACCCGGGCCAGATGCCGGTGTCCGCTACGGCGACTCAGCGGCACTTCGAGGAGCTCGAGGCTCGCCTAGGGGAGGCCTTGGCGCGCCAGAACCTCTCCTTCAAGGAGATCCAGTTTGTCCGCGAGATGGATCTGCGCTATACGGCGCAACTGGCCGAGGTGAGCGTCACAGTGCCCTCAGGCGATCTAGCCGAGGGCGAAATGATCGCAGCAATGAATGACTTCGAGGCGAAGTACGCTCACCTCTTCGGCGAGGGGACTGGGTTCTCGGCGGCCGGAATCCAATCGATCACGCTGCGCGTGCAGGCCACTGGCGTGCTTCCCTTCGACCCGCAGATGCCCGGCCTGGAGTCGGCGTCGAGCCCCGACCCGTCGAACGCGCAGTCGACGACCCGGCAGGTGTGCCTCGACGCCCAGATTGGCTACGTCGACACGCCCATCTACGACTACCGCAAGTTGCGGGCCGGGCATGTCGTCGCCGGGCCGGCCGTCATCGAAGTCGAGACCACGACGGTTGTCGTGCCCCCGAAGATGACAGGCACCGTCGATCACCTGGGCAATCTCAACATCATCACCCGAGACTGAATCAGAAACCGAGGAAACATATGTCCACCATGACGATTCCCGGGGCCGACCGCTTTTCCAGCCGACCCATCGATCCTGAGGTCTTGACCCAGAGCCTTGAGGGCGTGCTGCCCATGCACACGGTCACTCAAGAGCAGATCGATGAGCTCGATCCGTTGACCTACGAGGTGGTACGGCATCGCCTCTGGTCGGTGACCAACGAGATGGGTGAGACGCTCAAGCGGATGTCGGGGTCCCCCATCGTGACCGATGCCAACGACTTCGACTTCGCGATCTGCGACGAGGTTGGCCAGGAGGTCCAGGTGGGCCTCTACAACTGCATGCTCGCCGGCGCGATCGATCTTGCCATCTATTGGACCCTTCAGCACCGAGTGAAGAACCCAGGGGTCAAGGAGGGGGACATGTTCCTCGCCAACGACCCGTGGGTCGGCGGGGGCCTCCACCAGAACGACGTGATCGTCTACCAGCCGATCTTCCATGACGGGAAGCTCTTCGGATGGACCTCGGCGATCTGTCACGAGCCGGACCTCGGCGGCGTGGGACTGGGGTCGTTCAGCCCGTCGGCCACGGACGTCTTCTCCGAGGCGCTGCCGACCCCGCCGATCAAGGTGGTCCGCGACTTCGAGGTCCAGGAGGACGTTGCCGATGCATGGGTGCGTCGGTCCCGCGTACCCCTGCTGGTCAGCCTCGACCTGCGCGCGAAGGTCGGCGCGAACACGGTCGGTCGTGCGCGGCTGCTCGAGGTGATCGAGCAGTATGGTGCCGACACGGTGAAGGCCGTCATGAAGCGGATGATGAACGACGCGGAGGGGCGTCTCCGGGGCAAGCTCAAGAGCCTGCCCGATGGCAGCTGGAGCACCTCCGGCTACCAAGATCAGTCCCACGCGGGTGATCGGGGCGTCCACAAGATCTCGCTCACCATGACCAAGAAGGACGACCACCTCACCCTGGACTTCACCGGAACGGACGAGCAGAGAGGCGTCATCAACTGCACCTATGCCGGCATGCGTGGTGGCGCGATGCTTGCGATCATGCCGATGCTTGCCGACGACATCCCCTGGTCTGCAGGCGGCCTGATGCGCTGCTTCGACCTCATCGCGGAGGAGGGGAGCATCGTCAACGCCACCTTCCCTGCAGCGGTGAGCCGCGCCCCGATTGGGCCGGCATGGGCGCTCGGGGCCTTGGTGGCCGAGTGCCTGAGCCAGATGATGGACCGGACCGTCGAGTTCCGTGACCGTGTCCAGGCATCGTGCTGTGGCACCCACGACACTGCCGTCATGGCCGGCCTCGACCAGCGCGGCGAGACGCCGGTCCCGTTCCTCAATGTGGTGATGGACGTCGTGGCGGCGGGCTATGGTGCTCGCCCGCAGGTCGACGGCATGGACACCGGCGGCGTCTTCTGCATCCCGATGGGGCGCCTTCCTGATGTCGAGATGACCGAGTACCTCTACCCGCTGATGACGCTGTGGCGTCGCGAGGAGCCGGACTCGGGTGGCCCCGGCCGTCACCGCGGAGGGCTGAGCGGCTCCGCGGCCTTCATCCCATACGGCACCGAGGTGCCGGTGGGCCTGGTCATCGCATCGGCTGGCAAGAGTGTTTCGCAGAACGGTGGCCTCGCGGGCGGCTACCCGGGCAACACGGCCGTTGGCATGGTGGCTCGGAACACCGGTGTCAAGGACAAGATGGCCACAGGCGAGGTGCCGTTCGACCTCCAGACCCTCCAAGGGGACCATGAGCTCCAGCCCTGCTACGGCGAGACGTCCATCGCTCCCGGCGACCTGCTCTACCTGAACTGGCAGAGTGGCGGCGGCTACGGCGACCCGCTGCTGCGCGAGCCGCACCTGGTGGTCCACGACCTGGCCGAGGGCAAGATCACCGCGGAAGGAGCGGAGCAGTCCTACGGCGTCGTACTGGTCGACGGCGAGGTCAACCTCGATGGCACCGAGGCTCTGCGCTCACGGCACAGGGAGGAGCGGAAAGTACGTTCCACGGCACCTGCCACGAACTCGGGCAAGAGTCACGACCCGAATGTCGGCAAGCGGATCGACGACAACCTCGTCGCGATCGAAACTGAAGGGGTCGTGGCGGTGGCCTGTGCCCACTGTGGTCACGAGCTCGGCGACCCGCGTCGGGACAAGGCACTTAACGTCGCCTTCTTCGAAGGACCCACCTCCCTGGCCGGCCCGCAGGTCACGGCACATCCCGAGCAGTACGTCGACGATGAGGTCGTCTTCCGTCAGCTCAGCTGCCCGAGCTGCTACACGGCGATCTATTCCGGGGTCGTGCCGGCAGCGCACGTCGATCACATCCTGGACCTCGACCGCTACATGGCCGTCTGACACACCCCCGCAGTCACATGGGCCAGGCATCGCCTGGCCCATGTGCGTCTCCGGATTGGATCCGGTTCGGAAGGAAGAGAACATGCCAGAAGCAGTGATTGTCGCGGCCGCGCGGACGCCCATCGGCAGGGCGGTCAAAGGGTCGCTCAGGGAGATGCGACCCGACGAGCTGGCCGCGGCCGCGGTCAGAGCGACCGTTGAGAAGGTGCCGGGGCTCCAGCCAAGCGAGATCGACGACCTGATGCTCGGCTGCGCGATGCCTGGTGGCGAAGCAGGCTACAACCTAGGGAGGGTTGTAGCAGTCATGAACGGCTGGGACGAAGTGCCGGGTACCACTGTCACGCGCTACTGCGCCTCGTCCATCCAGACCACCCGGATGGCCTTCCATGCGATCAAATCCGGCGAAGGCGATGTCTTCGTCTCCGCCGGCGTGGAGGCGGTCTCGCGCCACTTCAAAGGCAGCTCGGACGAGCTTCCAGACACCAAGAATCCCCGGTTCGATGAAGCGATGGCCCGCACGACCCGCACCGCCGAGACCAACGAGACCTGGCACGACCCGCGGGAGGACGGGCTGGCGCCCGACATCTACATCCAGATGGGGCAGACCGCAGAGAACGTCGCGACGTTGCGTGGCCTGAGACGGGAGGATCTCGACCACTTCTCCGTCAGGTCTCAGAACCTCACGGAGAAGTCGATCCGCGAAGGTTTCTGGGCGCGTGAGATCACACCGATCACGAGCCCGGACGGAACGGTCGTCGTTGCCGACGACTGTCCCAGGCCAGGCACCACATACGAGACGGTCTCTCAGCTCAAACCCGCCTTCCGTGAAGGTGGTGTGGTCACCGCAGCGAACTGTTGTCCCCTGAACGACGGTGCTGCAGCGGTCGTGATCATGTCTGACACCAAAGCCGAGCAGCTTGGGGTGAGACCACTGGCACGCATCGTCTCGACGGGAGTATCCGCACTGTCGCCGGAACTCATGGGACTGGGACCCGTGGAGGCGACGAACCGCGCCCTTGATCGCGCGGGAATGACGATCGCAGACATCGATCTCGTGGAGATCAATGAGGCGTTTGCTGCTCAGGTGATCGCGTCGTACGAGGAGCTCGGCATCGACCTCGACCGGCTCAACGTCAACGGTGGCGCGATCGCTCTTGGTCACCCCTACGGGATGACCGGGGCGCGTCTTCAGGGCACGATGCTCAACTCGCTCGACTTCCATGACAAGACCACGGGGCTGATCACGCTGTGCGTCGGCGGTGGCCAAGGCATGGCTCTCATTCTCGAGCGAATCTAAATGGAGCGAGCATGAACGACTTCGCAGGGCGTTCGGCCCTGATCACCGGTGCCGCCCGAGGACTCGGGCTCGAGACCGCCAAGCGGCTTGCCGAGAAGGGGGCACGCGTAGCGGTGCTCGATCTCGACGAGCGCGCAGCGGCCACAGCCGCGCAGCAACTGCCGGGCGAGGGCCATGTCGGTGTAGGCGTGGACGTCGCACAGGCTTCGTCTGTCACCGCAGCGGTGGATCGGGTGCTCGACGCCTTCGGTGACCTTCACATCGCAGTCAACAACGCGGGGATCACCCGCGACAACCTGCTGCACAAGATGAGCGAGGACGATTGGGACGCTGTTCTCGACGTGCACCTCAAGGGGACCTTCCTGATAACCCGCGCCGTGCAGGCAACGATGGTCGCCCAGCGCTACGGACGCATCGTCAACACCTCCTCCGTCATCGCGCTCGGCAACCGCGGCCAGGCCAACTACGCCGCGGCCAAGGCAGGAATCCAGGCCTTCACCCGCACTGTTGCGATCGAGCTGGGCGGCTTCGGCGTTACGAGTAACGCGGTGGCTCCGGGCTTCATCGACACAGAGATGACCGCAGCCGTGGCGCGACGACTTGGTATGAGTGAGGAACAGTTCAACGAGTCCTTGGCGAAGCAGAACGTCGTGGGGCGTATGGGACAGCCAGCCGACATCGCCCATGCGGTGCTCTTCCTCGCGTCCGAGGCGGCCTCCTTCGTCACGGGCCAGACGATTTACGTCGACGGAGGATGGACCCTTGTCTAGAGGGATGCCAAGGAACGCACAGCAGCACCTGGTTGCCTACAACCTGCTGCTAGCGCACGCCTGAGCGCTCAAACACTGGCACCTCGAGCAGACCAAGACCCTTGACTCCTACATCCAGGACCAGTCGCCCTCCGGCCGATCCTGGCGAGCGATCTCGGCGATACGTACGCCGATCGTCTTTCGGCAGCCGTTAACGACGATCTAGCGATCGCGACCGGCGGTCTCGAGGAGGCGGAGCCAGATCTCGCTGATGGTCGGGTAGGCGGGGACGGCGTGCCAGAGGCGGTCGAGGGGGACCTCGCCGACGATCGCGATCGTGGCCGCGTGCAGGAGTTCGGAGATGTCGGGGCCGACCGCGGTGAAGCCGACCAGGACCTTGCGCTGCTCGTCGATGACCATCCGCGCCTGGCCGCGGTAGCCGTCGGCGTGCAGCGATGCGCCGGCGATCGAGCCGAGGTCGTAGTCGACGACGCCGACCTCGATGCCGGCGGCCTCGGCCGACGCGGCGGTGTGGCCGACGGCGACGACCTCGGGGTCGGTGAAGATCACCTGGGTGACGGCGCGCTCGTCGGCGGTGGCGGCGTGACGGCCCCACGTGCTCAGGTCGGGCTCCTCGCCGCGCGCCCGGGCCGCGATCAGGTCGCCCAGGGCGCGGGCCTGGTACTTCCCGTGATGGGTCAGCAGCGCTCGGTGGTTGATGTCACCGGCGGCGTAGAGCCAGCCGTCCTCGAGCCGGCCGCTGTCGTCGACCACGGCCAGGGCGTCGTCGACCGCCAGCCACTTACCGGGCGTCAGGCCGACGTGCTCCAGGCCGAGGTCCTTGGTGTTGGGCACCCGGCCGGTGGCGACGAGGACCTCGTCCGCGGTCACCTCGGCGCCGTCGGAGAGCGTCAGGTGCACCTCGCCGGTGTCGTCGCGACGGACCTCGCTCGCGTCGCGGTCCAAGAGCACCGAGACCCCGTACGTCCGGAGCGCATCGGCCACATGCTCACCCGCGAACTCCTCGACCCCTGCAAGGAGCCGGCTGCGCGAGATCAGGGTCACCTGCGACCCGAGGGCGCTGAAGGCGGTCGCCATCTCGACACCGACCACCCCGCCGCCGATGATCGCCAGGCGATCCGGGACGGACGTGGCAGCGGCAGCCTCACGGTTCGTCCAGGGGTCGGCCTCGTCCAAGCCGGGGACCGGCGGGGTGAGGGCGGAGGTGCCGGTGGCGATCACCACGGCCTGACGCGCCTGAA
Organism: Nocardioides panzhihuensis; assembly: GCF_013408335.1. NCBI lineage: Bacteria > Bacillati > Actinomycetota > Actinomycetes > Propionibacteriales > Nocardioidaceae > Nocardioides > Nocardioides panzhihuensis. Next base: position 5,328,316 of record NZ_JACBZR010000001.1, read on the forward strand.
GGTTCGTGGTCGTGCCGTCCGAGTCGGTGACGGTGACCGTGCGGGTGCCGGTGATGCGGCCGTGTCCGCGGACCAGCGTGATCCCGGCACCGGTCAACCACTCGACCTGGCCGGCGTCCTTCCAGCCCGAGGTGAACTGGTCACGTCGGGCGAAGACGGCCTCGGCGTCGAGGGTGCCCGTGATCGCCTTTCCGGCGGCCGGCAGCGCCTTGGCGGCACGTAGCGCCGCCGCGTCCCGGAGCAGCGCCTTCGTCGGCATGCATGCCCAGTAGGAGCACTCACCACCCACCAGCTCGCGTTCGACGATGGCCGCGGTCAGACCGCCCTGCACCGCGCGGTCGGCGACGTTCTCCCCGGTCGGTCCGGCGCCGATGATGATGACGTCCACGGTGCGGTCTTGGCTGCTGCTGCTCATGTCAGTCGACCTTACTCGCGCGCTGGCGCAGTCGGAGGGCGGAAACGAGGAAGAAGATGCCGCCGAGCGTCGCGTAGCCGGCGAGGCTGGTGAGCGACGCGTTCGGGCCGGCGGCCATCAGGATGAAGCCGGTCCCGGCGAAGGTCGAGATCCCACCGCTCAGGATCATCGCCCACTGGCCGCCGAGCCGGTAGCGCCGAACCGCGACGATCAGCTGGACCAGACCTGCGGTGATCGCCCAGACGCCCCACACCTGCAGGACCCCGGGGATCCCGGAGGTGGCGGCGACCGCGACGCCGACGGCGGTGAGCAGGCTGAGCGCCATGTTGACGTAGAGGAGCGTCCGAGGGCCGCTCGCTCCGGAGGTGCGGAAGTCGACCACGGCCGCCGCCACGTCGAACAGGGGATAGATCACCAGCAGTGCAATGGTCGGGGCGTCGAGCGTCGACGCGGTCAGGGCGACCAGGACGGCCCAGCCGATCGCAAACCCGAAGCGAGCGACGTACAGCTTCGGAAGGCTGCCGGTCGCAGTGGACGGTGTGCCGGGACGGCCGGTCTCTACGGAGGTGGACATGGGATCCCCTTCTCAGATCAACCTGGGAGACAGAACGATCGTTCTATCTTGGTCGGAGTCTGTCGCAGTTCATCTGCAAATGCAAGACCGATCGTTCTGTCTGCTACGATCGACGCAGCGAGAACGAGGGGGATGGCGATGTCTGAGGCCCGGGATCGACTGCTCAGTACGGCAAGTCGGCTCTTCTACACCGAGGGTCTGCACTCGGTGGGCGTGGATCGTGTGATCGCCGAGGCGCAGGTCACGCGGGCGACGCTCTATCGCCATTTCCGGAGCAAGGACGAGCTCGTCGTGACGTACCTGACGCAGGCCGACGAGGCGATCCGGGCGCGCGTCGATGACGCCCGGGCGGGGGTTGAGGATCCCGACGACCTCATCCGGACCATCGGCCGGTCGATCGCCGCGGACATCCAGAGCGAGGGATTCCGAGGTTGTGCGTTCCTCAACGCGGCGGCCGAATACCCGGACCCGGCGCACATGGTCCACCAAGCTGTGCTCGAGCACCGGCGGTGGTTCCTGGCGACGGTCACCGAGCTCTTCTCGCAGACGGGAAAGCCGGATTCGGAGTTCGCAGGCCGCCACTTCGTGATGCTGCGCGACGGCGCCATGGCCGCCGGTTGTCTGACCGCTCCAGGACCCGTCTGCGAGACGTTCCTGCGTGGGCTCGAGGGGCTGCTCGCCTACCGCAGCGGGCTGAGGTAGGCGAGCAGCTGCGTCACGCGATGCCGTTGTCGGCCAGGAACTCCTTGGCGACCGTGGCGGGGTCGGTCTTGTCGACCTGCACCTCGGCGAGCGCGTCGGTGAGGTTCTCGGTGGTCAGCGCCTCGGAGACCGAGTTGAGGGCGGACTCGGCGTCGTCGGTGAGGACCTCCGAACGGATCAGCGGCACCACGTTCTGGGCGAGGAAGAGGTTCTTCGGGTCTTCCAGGACGACCCAGTCGTTGGTCGGGATCGCGGAGTCGGTGGTGAACACGTTGGCGACGTCGACGTCACCCTTCTTCAGTGCCGCGATGGTCAGCGGGCCGCCGGGATCGGTCGGGGTGAGCTCCTTGAAGGTGACGCCGTAGACCTTCTCGAGACCGGGTACGCCCTGGGCGCGCTTCTTGAACTCCGGGCTGGCGCCGAGAGAGAGGTCCTTGGCGACCGGCGCGAGATCCTCGATGCTGCTCAGGGAGTACTTCCCGGCCGTCTCCTTGGTGACCGTCAACGAGTCCTTGTCCTCGGCGGCCGACTGCGGAAGCGTCTGGCTGCCCTCCGGGAGTACGTCCTGGAGCGCGGTGTAGACGTCGTCGGGCGCGGAGACGCCCTCCGGCATGTCGCCCTCGGTCAGATAGGAGAGCAGACCGCCGTTGTACTCGGGCAGCAGGTCGATGTCACCGCTCTTGAAGGCCTCCATGTAGACCTCGCGCGAGCCGATGTTGGGCTTGGTCTCGACCTCGACGCCCTCGGCCTCGAGAGCCTGGGCGTACATCTCCATCAGCAGTTCGCTCTCGGGGAAGTTGGCGGAGCCGACGACGATCGTGCCGGCGTCCGAGTCGGATCCGGAGTCGGAGCCGGAGTCGAGCGGGTCGCCGCCACAGGCGGTCAGGGTGCCTGCGACGGCGATCGTCGCGAGCAGGTACGCGGTGGTACGGGTACGGCGGGACATCGGGATACCTCTCGGTTCTGCTGGATTGTTCAGCCGGCGGGTTCGGGCTTGGGCTCGGGACGGACGGTGGTGGGTCGGTTGTCGGCTCCGCGGCCGCCGACCCCTGGTGAGACGAGCAGCCGCTGTGTCCCCGCGAGCGCGAGGTCGATCACGACCGCGAGCACGGCGATCACGATCGCGCCGGCCACCACCTGGTCGTAATCGAGCGTCGCCAGCCCGTCGAAGAGATAGCGGCCGAGGCCGCCGAGGCCGGCGTACGCAGCGATCGTCGCGGTCGAGATCACCTGGAGGGTGGCGTTGCGCAGGCCACCGATGATGATCGGCAGCGCGATCGGGACCTCGACGCGCCAGGCGATCTGGGGCTCGGTCATGCCGACACCTCGCGCTGCGTCGACGGTCTCGTCGGCGACGGACCGGACCCCGGCGTACGTGGTGGCGAGGATGGGCGGGATCGCGAGCACGACCAGGGCGATCGTGACCGGGACCAGTCCGATCCCGACGACCGCGAGCGCGAGCATGAGCACGCCCAGGGTCGGCAGCGCGCGACCCGCGTTGCCGAGGTTGATGGCGAGCAGCGCACCACGCCCGGTGTGGCCGATCAGCAGGCCGATCGGGAACGCGATCACGGCCGCGATCAACAGGGCGAGGGCGGTGTAGCCGAGGTGCTCGAGGATGCGCTGCGGGAACCCTTCGGGGTTGCTCAGCGACCAGTTGGCGGCGTCGAGCAGGTAGTCGAGACTCATCGCGAACCCGCTCTCGCCCAAGGGGTGAGCCGGCGTTGGACCCCGACGATGAAGACGTCGGCGACGACCGCGAGCGCGACCGAGAGGACCAGTCCGATGACGATCGGTGGCAGGTAGAAGCCGAGCTGGAATCCTCGGGTGAAGAGCTGGCCGAGACCACCGATGCCGATCAGGGCGGCGACGCTGACCATGCTCACGTTGGCCACCGTCGCGACCCGGAGTCCGGTCAGGATCACCGGCATCGCCAGCGGCAGCTGGACGGTGAACCAGCGGCGTACGGGCCGATAGCCCATCGCGGAGGCCGCTTGGAGGACGGTCGGGTCGACGGCGTCGAGGCCGTCGGCGGTCGTGCGGACGAGCAGAGCGAGCGAGTAGAGCGTGAGCGCGATGACCACGTTGAGCGGGTCGAGGACGCTGGTGCCGAGGATGCCCGGGAGCAGCAGGAGCAGGGCCAGCGACGGGACCGTGTAGATCACGCTTCCGGCGGTGAGCGCCACGTGGCGCACCGGGCCGTAGCGTTGGACCAGAGCACCCAGCGGCAGCGCGAGGACGAACGCGATCGTCACGGGCAACAGGGCGAGCCAGATGTGCTGGACGAGTGCGGTGAGAACGTCGTCACCGTTGGTGCGGAGATAGCTCCACAGGTCGCTCACGTCGCCACCCCCGTAGCGCGGGCGCGAGTGTACGGACGCGGCGGCGTGATGATTGTCCGGTTCGCTCGCTTGCGCTCGCTCACCCAACCTCCTCGACCGTGGCCAGTGCCGTCAGCCGCTCCCGCTGCTGGGTCCGTACGCTGCCGGCCAGATCCTCGAGCAGGACCAGTCCGTCGGCACGGCCCTCGGCGTCGACCCGCACCGCGGCGCCCGCGGGCGAGAGGATGACCAGGTCCGTGACCGTACGCAGGTTGGCACCGTCACGGAAGGTGCCCTCGGTCGGGAGGAGCCCCTCGGTGCCGCGCCAGCCCAGCGGTCGGCCGTCGACGTCGACCTCGAGAGCGAGCCCGTCGATGCCGTGGTCGACGGGTCTGAGCGTGATCTCGCTCCCGTCGGCGAACCCGAGGCCGCGGAAGCCACGGTCGCGGCCCACGAGCGCGGCGACGAAATCGTCGGCGGGGGCGGCGAGGAGGTCGGCCGGTGGTGCGAACTGGGCCAGTCGGGCGCCCTGCGCGAAGACGGCCACCTCGTCGCCGAGCCGGATCGCCTCATCGATGTCGTGGGTGACCAGGACGATCGTCTTGCCGAGCTCGCCCTGGAGCCGGAGCAGCTCCTGCTGGAGGTCGTCGCGCACGACCGGGTCGACGGCCGAGAACGGTTCGTCCATGAGGAGCACCGGCGGGTCGGCCGCGAGGGCGCGGGCGACACCGACGCGCTGCTGCTGGCCGCCCGAGAGCTGGGACGGGTAGCGCTCGCCGAGGTTGGCCGGGAGCCCGACGCGTTCGAGCAGGCCGAGGGCGCTCGAGCGTGCGTCCCGCCGGGTGACGCCCTGAAGGATCGGGACCGTCGCGACGTTGTCGAGGACTGTGCGGTGCGGGAAGAGCCCGGCGCCCTGGATCACATAGCCGATCTCGCGCCGCAGCTCCGCCTCCGGGCGGGTGGTGACGTCTTTGCCGTCGATCAGGATGCGGCCGGCGGTCGGCTCGATCATCCGGTTGATCATCCGCAGCGCGGTCGTCTTGCCGCAGCCCGACGGCCCGACGAACACGGTGATCTGCCCGGTCTCGACCTTCAAGGAGAGCTCGTCCACGGCGACGGTGCCGTCCGGATAGCGCTTGGTCACGCTCTCGAACTCGATCACAGCCACCGCTCCTGTCTGTCGCTCTCCACCTGCGGACGCCGTTTCACAAGATCTTCAGCCTGCCAGATCAGGGGAAGGAACAGAAGATATTAAACAGATAGGCAAAGTCGCGTTAGTTGCCCGTGACCGGGCTTGATGCCTGAATGTGCCACATGCGTCCCGCCCATCCGGGCAACCTGGATCCCGCGTCCGCGATGTCGCAGCGAGATGCGCGTCACGGATGACATGCTTCAGTCGTCCAGCGGACGCAGCTCGTCGGCATAGGAGATCGAGACACGGCGCATCACGCCGTCCTCGCTGATCGCGTACTGACCCATCCGCCACAGCGGCGGCGAGTAGGCATGGATCGAGACGGAACCGTCGGCCGCGCCGCTCATCCGGTGGATGTGGTCGGGTCCGAAGCCGAAGCTTCGTCCCGCGCCGACCTCCCGCTGTACCGGCACGCTGCCGAACCTCGGCTGCTGCTCGTAGACCGATCCGTGGGTGACCGCGACCGCACCCGAGGAGATGTCGTGGTCGTGCCAGCCGGTGTCGTCGACGGTGTTCCAGCACAGCAGCCAGACGTCGATGTCCTTGTCGCGGTAGAGCGAGACGTAGTGGCGACTGCCGGTGTCGTGGCGGACCAGATGCCCCCACCGCTCGGGGTGTGCGGCGAGCTCGTCGACCCACGTGCGGAGCTCGGCGGGAGTGAGCGCGCGTCCCGGCAGGCCGGGCAGATCAGCGGCGCTCAGAACCGTGTCGACGATGGGCTCCGTCACGGTCGGTTCGGCGATGGTCATCGGTCTCCTCCGGTGAGCAGATGGTGTGGGTTGGCGACGAAGATCGCCCTGGTCAGGGCGTCGCCGAGGCCGGGATCGGTCGGCTCGGCGTACGGCCGGTCCGAGCCGTTCACGAGCGGATCGACCCCGACCACGCGCGATATCGCGTCGATCGCCTGCGTGCCGTAGGACGAGGTCTCGTAGTAGACGTGCCGGTCGATCGCGCCTAGCCGACCTCCGCGCTGGGCGAGGCGCTCGTGGTGGAGCGGCGCCAGACCGGCCAGCCCCACGAACGCGATCCGCAGCGTCGGCAGCAGCGACCTGCCCGCGACGTGCCAGGCGTGCCAGGCGGCACTCTGCTGGGCGACGTACGAGGTCAGGGCGGGCCACCACCCGGGCAGTGCATCTGTGTGGCCGGCCGCGGCGCTCGCGGGTCCCGGGTGCACGAGGACAGGCAGGCCGGCCTGCTGGGCCGTCGTGAGCATCGGAGCGAGGGCTTCGAGCGCGGCCGGAGTCGCCAGCGCGGTCGCCGGCACCTGGAGACCGTGGACGTGGTCGTGCTCGAGAGTCGTCGCGAGCCTGCCGAGGTCAGGCTCGTCGAGCCCCGGCGCGGCCCACAGGCCGTACTCGGCAGGCAGGTCGTCGGCGAAGCCGTGCCAGGCTTCCAGCAGCGGGAGCGCCTGGTCGGCGGGGAGGGACTCGATCCCCAGCGGGCTGGAGAGGGACAGCAGTACGAGGCCGTCCTCCTGCTCCGCTCGGCGGGTGAGGTCGTGGTCTGCGGGGTCGACGGAGTAGGGCGGCTCGCCGTCGAGGTGGAGCACCCAGCCGTCGAGATACGGCCGCTGCTGCCGGCGGCGCAGCTCCTCGACCAGCGCCGGCGGCCACAGATGCTGGTGGACATCGACAGGACGCTGCATGCGGTAAGTCAATATGTTTAGTCGAGATTAAGCAAGCCTGCCCGGCCGTGAGGCACCATGGCTGGATGACCGATACGAACACCCAGATCCTGCTCCGCGCCCGCCCGGTCGGCGAGCCGACCCCCGAGGACTTCTCGATCGTCACCTCCGAGGTGCCCACGCCCGAGGAGGGAGAGGTGCTGCTGCGTACGCAGTTCCTCTCGCTCGACCCCTACATGCGTGGACGGATGAGTGACGCGCCGTCGTACGCCGCACCGACCGCCCTGGGCGACGTGCTGCCCGGCGCCACGGTCGCCGAGGTCGTCGAGTCGCGCGATCCGTCGCGACAGGCGGGCGATGTCGTGCTGACGTACGGAGGCTGGCAGTCCTACTCGACCGCGCCTGCGGCGCACACCCGCCAGCTCGACCCGGCCGTCGCTCCGGTCTCGACCGCGCTGGGGGTGCTGGGGATGCCGGGGTTCACGGCGTACGCGGGGTTGACGCAGATCGGCCGGCCGCAGCCCGGCGAGACCGTCGTGGTGGCCGCGGCGACCGGACCCGTCGGTGCCACCGTCGGACAGATCGCGAAGATCCTCGGCTGCCGTGCGGTGGGGATCGCCGGCGGCCCGGAGAAGGTCGCGCACCTGACCGAGCTCGGCTTCGACGCCGCCCTGGACCACCGCGCGCCCGACTTCAAGGAGCAGCTGAAGGCGGCGGTGCCCGACGGGATCGACGTCTACTTCGAGAACGTCGGTGGGCATGTGTGGAACGCGGTCCTGCCACGGCTCAACAAGTTCGCTCGGGTGCCGGTCTGCGGCATCGTCGCGCACTACAACGACACCGCCGCTCCCGAGGGGCCCGACCGGGCGCCCGGGCTGATGCGGCACGTGCTCAACAAGTCGCTGCTGATCAGGGGTTTCATCCAGACCGAGTTCGTCCGCGACCACGAACCGGCCTTCCTCGCCGAGGCAGCCGGCTGGCTGGCCGACGGCAGGCTCCGCTACCGCGAGGACATCACCGAGGGCCTCGAGAACGCACCTGCCGCGTTCAACCGGATGCTCCGGGGTCAGAACTTCGGCAAGACGGTGATCAAGGTCAGCTGATCCGGCTCACTCCGACGACGAAGCGGAGGGGCCTGCCTCGTCGGAAGGTGCCGTCTCGGCGCCTTCCGACGACTCCGCGTCGTTGTCCGGCGTCGGCTTTGGCAGCTTGCCCACCCACTCCGGGTTGTCCTGCGGGTTGTCATGAAGGTCCCGCACGTAGTCCTCGGCTGCCTCCAAGGTGGGAACCGTGCCGTCGAAGTGGTCGACGCAGTCGTTGACCACCGAGGTGTAGGTCTCTTCTTCCGGCTTGAGGCCTGGGTAGGTGTTGGCGACGGCCTCTTCGCATCGGCTCTCGACCGTGGGCTCCGGATCCGGCTCCTCGGACGTGGGCGGGTCCGTGGGAGTCGGGGTCGGAGTGGGCGTCGGCGTGGGCGTCGGAGTGGGGGTCGGCTTCGTCGTTCCGTCCCCTGACCCGCCATTGCCGGTGTCCGGGTCGTCGGTGTCCGCAGGCTTGCTCGGAGCAGGCGCGGGGGTCGGCGTAGGAGCCGGCGGCTTGGGAGCGGCCTTGGTCTCCGACTTCGGCGCCGGCGCGACGGTGTTCGAGGTGCGCGGCAGCGGGGACGCGGTGGGCCTCATCGACGACGGCGACCCGCCGTCCACGTTCGGCGAGCCGGGGAACTCCCCGTTGCGGTACTGGCCGGCGATCTTCAGCACTGCCTCGACGTACGTGTCGCTCTGGTTGTATCGGTAGACCGCGGCGTTGGCGCCGGAAGGGGTGCTGACGTCATCGGTGCCGGCACACAGGAACGCCGCCGTGGCGACGGTGGCATCGTCGATGTCCTGCGGGTCGCGGCGGTTGTCGCCGTCACCGTCGGCGCCGGCGTAGGTCCAGGTGGAGGGGATGAACTGCATCGGGCCGACCGCGTGGTCATAGACCGTGTCGCGGTCGTAGAGGCCGTTGTCGGTGTCGTGGATCGCCGCGTAGTTGCCGGCGCCGTTGAGCTGCGGGCCGATGATCGCGGGGACGGCGAGGCCGTGGGCGTTGAGCTCGCTGCCGTCGAAGCGGCCGTGGTTGCTCTCGACCATGCCGATCGCGGCGACCAGCGCCCAGTCGAGGCGGCAGGTGGCGTCGGCGTCGTTGAGCACGGTCGACGAGCGCTGGTAAGCAGCCAGGGCGACCGGCGGGATCGACAGCTCCTCGGCGTTGGCGGCCAGCTTCACCGCGTCGGTCGGTGTCAGGTTCTTCACGCCACCCAGACCGCCGGAGATGCCAAGGGGGTCCTGCAGGGTGCCCGGGTCGGGCAGCTCGGGTTGCTGATGGCCGGTGTCGAGGCTTCCCTCGTTCGGGGCCAGGAAGGCGAAGGCAGCGGTCAGCGCGACGGCGGCAACGGCCCGAGGCCCGATGCTGGTCAGCGCCGCAGTGCTGATGCTTCTGGCCGAGCTTCTTCCCGGCTTTCGGCGGGCTGCTTTGGTCACGCCTGTCTCACCTCTTCCACGCGTGGGGTACGTGTCGTGCCTGAGCCTACCCACGTATTCCGGGTTTGATGCCGGTCAATCGGAAATCAATCCCCACGATGAGGAACGTCAACGGTCGGGCAACCTGACGTTGGGCTGGTGTTTCCCGCTTCGCCGCGTGGTCTCATCCTGCGCATGTCAGCGTGGAGGACATGACTGAACGGACGCGTCTGTGGATGGTTCCGCTGGTCGCGGCCGCGGGTTGGGGCGTCGGATTCCTGCCGCAGATCGTCCAGCCGCAGCCGCTCCTGCTCGCCCCGATGGTCGCCGAGCTGGTCTCGTTCACGCTGCTCGCCGCGGCGCTCGGCGGGCTCGCGGCCGGGCTGCGTCCGGACCGCCGGCTGCTCAGCGCGGCCCTCGCCGGCGTCGGCGTCGTGGGCGCGGCGTACCTCGGCCTGGCGTTCGCTGCGGGGCCGGCGGCGACCAACCCGTCGACGGCGACCCAGCTGATCGCCGTCGCCGCGATCACGACGGCCGCCGGTCTGACCGCCGGGATCGCCGCCAGCCTCGGGCCGTACGTCCTGCGGGCGCCGATGCTGGCCGCACCGGCCGTCTGCGTACCCCTCTGGCTCGACGGGATGCTCTCCGGCGACCTGCCGTCGTCGGTCATCGACGCGCTGCTCGCGGCTTCGCTGGTGACCGTGCTGGTGGCCTCGGTACGCCGCGCCGTCGACGTCGTCGCCTGGGTGCCCGCCTGGATCCTCGGCTGGGCGATGCAGACCCTGCTGACGGTGCTGGTCGCCATCGGCGTACTCATCCAGGAGGGCCGCTCTGTCGACGCCGGTCTGCTCTCCTCGCACCTGGTCTACTTCCACGAGCGCTGGAACGAGCCCGCGGTGCACTATCCGGCCGGATGGGCGCTCGCCGGCGTCCTGGCACTGGCGTTGGTGGCGTGGCGGCTGCGTGACAACCTTCGGGTGTGAAAGATAGATCTCTGAGCACCCTCATCACCGGAGGCACCCGCGGAATCGGCGCCGCCGTCGCTCGTCGGCTGGCCGCCGACGGCCGCTCGCTCGTGCTCGGCTACCTGTCCGACGAATCTTCTGCCGTCGCGACGCGTGACGAGGTGCGGGCGCTCGGGGTCTCCTGCGAGATCGTCCAGGCCGACATCACCACCGACCGCGGGATCGCCGACCTGTTCGAGGCCGCCGGCCCGATCACGGGTGTGGTCAACAACGCAGGCGCGACCTACCGCTACGCGCCCCTGGCCGAGACACCGGCGGACGAGATCCGGAAGACGTACGCCGTCAACCTGGTCGGCCCCACGCTGGTCGCTCGGGCGGCGGTGTCGGCGCTCGCCGAGGGTGGGGTCATCGTCAACATCTCCTCCGGCGCCGCGACCCTGGGGTCGCCGGGAGAGTACGTCCACTACGCCGCCGCCAAGGCCGGCATCGACGCGCTCACCAAGGGCCTCGGGCTGGAGGTCGCGGGTCAGGGGATCCGGGTGGTTGCGGTCGCGCCCGGCCTCACCGAGACCGACATGCACGCCAACACCGGCGACCCCGGGCGGATCACGCGGATGGCACCCCAGATCCCGCTCGGCCGGGCGTCCTCACCCGACGAGGTCGCCGAGGCGGTCGCCTGGCTGATGAGCGACAAGGCCGGGTACGTCACCGCGACGACGCTGCGGGTGACCGGCGGGCGCTGATGTCTCCGCGCTGATGTCCCGCGCCGATGTCTCCGCGCTGATGTCACAGCCTGGCGGCGTACGTCGTCTTGGATGGCATGCACATCATCTTGTGGGTCGCGGCCATCTTTCTGACGTTTGTGTACCTGGGCGGTGGGCTGTCGATGCTGCTGCTGTCGAAGGAGCGGTTTCGCAACGCCTTCGAGGGGTGGCACTACGCCGAAGACTTCCCGGCCGGCTTTCTCAAGCTCATGGGAGTGATGAAGGTGCTGGCCGCCGCCGGACTGATCCTGCCGGCGGTGACCGGCACAGCCACCTGGCTGGTGCCGCTCGCCGCTCTCGGGCTGGTCCTGCTCATGACCGGCGCGGCGACCACCCGCATCATTCGCAAGGAGTGGGGTTCCGCCGCCGGCGACCTGGTCTTCTGGTCGCTGGCGGCTTTCGTCGCGGTCGGCCGTTTCGAGCTCGTTCCGTTCTAGCGGCTTCTCGCTCGTGTCGCGCGACGTGGCTTGCTCGATGGCCCACAATCTCCACATGAGGCCCCAGGTGGTCGCGCATCGCGGCGCCAGTCATGAGATCGCGGAGCACACCCTGGCCGCGTACGTCGCGGCTCTGGATGCGGGCGCCGACGCCCTGGAGTGCGACGTACGCCTGACGATGGACGGACATCTCGTCTGTGTCCACGACCGTCATCTGCGCCGCATCGGGGCGCGCGGGCTGGTCTCGGAGATGACGCTCGCCGAGCTGCAGGCGATCGACTTCGCGGCCTGGAAGAACGGGTTCTGGGACGGTGAGGACGAGGCGCCCGACCGGGACCAGCGCGGGGTGCTCACGCTCCACCGGTTGCTGCGGACCGTGCGGGACTACGACCGCCGTGTCGAGATGGCCATCGAGACCAAGCATCCGACGCGCTACGGCGGTCTGACCGAGGGCAGGCTGGTCGACGTGCTCAACGACTTCGGCTGGGCGGGCCCGGACAGTCCGGTGCGGGTGATGAGCTTCTCGTTCACGGCGCTGCAACGGGTGGAGCGGCTGGCGCCGGGTGTGCCTGTCGTCCAGCTCATCGACCGCGCTGCCAACTGGTCGCTCCTGCGGCACACGATCGGTCCGGACTGGTGGCTCGGCGCCGGCATCGACATGCTCACCGCCCACCCCAAGCTCGCCCGGCGGTTGGCCTCGAAGGGCCGCAACCTCCACGTCTACACCGTGAACACCGAGGACCAGCTCAAGCTCTGCCTCGACCTCGGGGTGAAGGCGGTCATCACCGACCGTCCGGGGTTCATGCTGGGGCTGCTCGGCGGCTGAGGCGCGTGTAACACGCTGTTCGTAGGTCTATCCGGTCGTTCTAAAGGGCGAGTAGTCCTACGAACGACGTGTTACACGCCCCCGGCCACCGGCAGGTTAGGGTTTGGCCGTGGCCAAGAAGTCCCGAGTAAAGAACCGTCAGGCGGCTGCGGCCCCGACGGACGGTCCCAACCCGCGCGCGGCCTGCCCGTGCGGGTCCGGCAAGCGCTACAAGGCATGCCACGGTGCGGCCGGGGGTGTCTTCGTGGGACGCCCGTTCGAGGGGCTGCCCGGCGAGTGCGACCTGGTCGCGCTGCGTGAGCTCGTGCCGTCTGCGACCGTGTCGCTGGCCGTGAAGGGCTACGAGTCGACCCCGGTCACGCTGGGCACCTTGCTGCCCGGCGCCGCGCCGGCGATGTCGCGCGACTCGGGTGAGGTCTGGGTCGGGCTGCAGGTGCAGCACAACTACGGCGACGTGTCCCGCGATGTCGCCGCCGCGCTCGTCCAGGCGCTCGAGGCGCGTGCTGCTGGTGAGTCCGGCGTCTTCGGCCTGACCACCGCTCCCGGTGACGGACCGCGACTGCAGGACCTGGTGACCAACTCGTCCCTGGACGTCACCGTCCATAAGGGCTTCGACTGGTGGATCGGCGACGTCGAGGACAAGAGCGACCTCGAGCACGCGCTCGAGCACGCCAACGAGTCGGTGCTGCCGACCGAGCGGCTGACCTCGGTCGAGGCCGCGTACTGGACCTCCGTCGGGTCCAAGGAGCACCTCCGCTGGGTCATGCCCGAGCCCGAGGATGCTCTGCTGACCGCGCTGGCTCGCCTGCACGTGGCCGGCGACGACGTGATCGTCCCCGACGCCCGCTTCGTCGGCATGTTCCGTGCCCACGGCCTGCTCGCGCCCGTCTGGGACGTGCCGGTCGGCACCGGAGCCGAGGCGCTCGAGGAGCCGGCGGTGGCGTTCAAGAAGCTGCTCGACGAGACTCTCGCCGACGACTCCGAGATCACCCCCGAGGTGCGCTCGGCCCGCGCCGGGCTCGCCAACCGGCAGGTCACGATCCGCTGAGACCCGCTGGTCGAGCTCGCCGAGACCTCCAGAGGGTGGTCCCGACCAGCTCGACCAGCGGTGGTGTCAGTCCTTCTCCACCGGCATCCAGATCTCACAGGACGCGTACGTCTCGGTGAGCTCGAGGTAGCGCAGGACCGAGGGCCCGGGGCGGAGTCGCCACGGGTTCGACGGGAACCAGTCGGTCGCGGTCGAGGCCCAGAGGCGCTGCAACGTCTCCGGGTGCGGGCCGCTGGATGCGAAGACCGCCCAGGCGCCGGCCGGCGCGGTGATGCTGTCGAGTCCCTCGGGCACCTCGACCGACGACGTCACCGCGACGCCGTGCAGGTAGGTGATCATCGATCCCTCCGGCGCATCGGGCGACGGGGAGTCGGTGACGGCGAGGATGCCGCGCGGGTCGGTGTCGTTGAGCTCCTTGAGCCGGCCGTGCTCCTCGGGCGCGATCGAGGCGATGTGCGCCTGGATGTGCGGGTTCGCGCCTTCGTAGATCAGTGGGACCTTGGCGGCGTGGCCGACCAGGCGAAGCTCGGGCATGTCGTTGATGGTGACGTCCATCGGGGTGCTCCCTTCGACGCTCAGGCGGAACCTGAGCGTGGATTGTGTGCGTAGCGGACTACCGGATCGGCGTACGTCGGCGGGAGCCGAACCGTGCACAGCACGGAACGCGCGCCCGAACGCCTCGGTCGAGCCGTAGCCGTAGCGCACCGCGACCTCCAAGAGGTCAGGGGCACCCGTCACCAGGTCGGCCGCGGCCAGGGTCATCCGGCGGCGGCGTACGTACTCCGACAGGGGCATCCCGGCCAGGGCCGAGAACATCCGGCGCAGGTGGTACTCCGTGGTGCCGTGGTCGCGGGCGACCCGAGCCACGTCCACCTCTCCGGCGAGTCCGTCGTCGAGCTCTGCCTCGACCAGGTCGACCAGGGTGTTGAGCGTGCCGATCATGTGGTCCTCCTTTCACGATCAAGCCTGGCGCGGGAGCACCCGTCCGGGCCCGACTTTTCTGGTCAGATTCAGTCTGGCCAGATTCGATCGGTCGTTCAGTCGGACCGCGAGCGAAGCCGGAACGCCTGCAGACGGGAGTAGCCCTTCACGCTCGTACGCCGCATCTTCTCGATCCGGAAGCCGTCGACGTCCTCGAGCGCTGCCGCCGCGTTCTCGTCGATGACCACCGACGATGGCCGGGCGAGGGTCGTGAGGCGCGCGGCGATGTTGACCGTCGGGCCGAAGACGTCGCCGAGCCTGAGCACCACGTCGCCGTACGATATCCCGGCCCTGACGTGCGGAAATGGGCTGTCGCGGTCGTCCCCGAGGGCGGCCAGGTCCAGCGCCGTCCGGGCCGCTGCCGAGACGTCCTCGAAGGTGAAGAACACCCCGTCGCCGAGGTATTTGATGACCCGTCCACCGTGTTCGACTACGACGTCGGAGCAGGTGTCCTCGAACTCCTCGACCCAGTCGACGAGCTCCTTGTCGGTGAGCCGCTTGGAGCGCGCGGTGTAACCGACGATGTCGAGGAACCCGACCGCCAGCGACACCGCGGACGCGTCGGCGACGGTGAGCATCCGCCGCGCCGCGCTGACTAGGTGACGGCGCCAGACGTAGTCCTGCAGCGACTCGACCACTGGCAGCACCTGCGCGCTCAGTGCGAGCAGGTCCTCGACCTCGTCGCCGCCCCGCTCGCGGGCGACCTCGGCCAGCAGCGAGGTCTGCCACTCGGCCAGGCGCGCGTAGGACCGTCCCCAGGTCCGTACCAGCGCAGCCTGTCGGTCCTCGCTGAGGACCCCGAGGCGGATGAGCTCCTGGGACATCCGCAGCGCCTCGACGTCGGACTCGGTGAAGGCGACCTCGTCCTCGCCCGCGTGTGGGAAGCCGAGGTGGTGCCACAGGTCCTCGGTGACCTCCATGGGCACGCCGGCCGCCCGCGCGACCTCGGCGCGGGTCAGCGTCGGCGTCTGGCCGAGGACGAACGCCTCGACGACGGAGAGCGCCTCGGTCAGCTCGATGTCGGCCTCGCGGCTGCGACCCGTCCCGGCGATCTCGTCGGCCTCGTCGTGGGTCAGGAGCCGAACCTGTCCTTGGCGACCTTCTCCAGCGCCTTCGCGAACGACGGCATCTCGACAGAGAGCTGCTGAAGCTTGTCGGAGCTGAGGTGGATCAGGTCGAGCGGGGTGAGCGCGACGATGGAGGCCGTGCGCAGGGACCCGCGCAGGATCGCCGCCTCGCCGATGATGTCGCCGGGACCGCACTGGGCGATCTCCACCTTGTCCCGGCGGACCGAGACGGTGCCGTCGAGGATGATGTAGGCCTTGTCGGGCGGGGTGTCCTCCCAGATCGGCGACCATCCTTCCGGCAGATGCACGCGTGTGCCGGTGGCGCTGATGTGCGCGATCTCCTTGGGCGTGAACGTGGAGAAGAACGACTCGGTCACGAGGTTTTTCCTTCGGTCGGCTGTGGGGTGGCTGCCGCTAGGTGACGGCGGTTACAGAGATCAACGATGTTCGTCTACAGGGGTTACCCGCCGGTGTAGTTCCCTATGCGGCAACGGGCTATGCGGGCAACGGATCCCGGGCGATCGGGCAGCTCATGCACCGCGGCCCGCCCCGGCCGGAGCCCAGCTCGGAGCCCGCGATGGCGATGACCTCGATCCCAGCGGCCTCCAGGGCCTCGTTGGTCTGGGTGTTGCGCTCGTAGCCGACGACCACGCCCGGTGCCAGCGCCAGGGTGTTGTTGCCGTCGTCCCACTGCTCGCGCTCGGCGGCCACGGGGTCGAGCCCGGTGTCGACGTGGTGGAGCTTGTCGATGCCCATCGCCTCGGCGGCGACCTCGAGGAACGGTCGCGGAGCCGCGATGTCCAGCCGGCCGTCGTCGCCCGAGGGGGTGACTGCGTACGCCACCAGCGAGTCGACCGCGTTCGGGTAGATCACCATCTTGTCGGTGTTCACCAGCGTGGCGATCGTGTCCAGGTGCATCGTCGCCCGCTCCTGCGCGATCGGCACCGCGAGCACGGTGTGGGCGAGGCCCTCCGCGAAGACCTGCCGGGCGAGCCGCTCGGCCCCTGCGGGGGTCGTCCGCTCGCCGACGCCGACCGCGACGACGCCGGGAGCCAGCAGGAGCACGTCCCCACCCTCGACGTGCTCGAGGTGGGCGCCGTGCAGGCGGGGGCTGGAGCGGAAGCGCGGGTGGAACTGGTAGATCAGCTCGGTGAGCGCGGTCTCGCGCTTGCGCGCCGGCATCGCCAGCGACGTGACCGTCGCCCGGTCACGGATCCACACCGACGAGTCGCGGGTGAAGAGCAGGTTGGGGAGCGGGTCGATCAGGAAGTCGTCGTGGGCGAGCAGGCTGGTGACCAGACCGTGGCCGCCGCGGACCTCGTCGTTGCGGATGCCGGCGGTCAGGTGGCCGGTCAGCTCGGCGGGTCCGGCGTCGGCGAGCGCACCGACCAGGTAGGCCCGCAGCGTGTCACCGAGCGTGAGGGCGCCCAGCACGTTGTCGAGCGCCCGCTGCCTGGCCTCCGGGACCTCGAGGGTCTCGGTGAGCAGGTCGGTCAGGTAGAGCACTTCGACCTCGCGCTCTCGCAGCGCGGCCGCGAAGGCGTCGTGCTCGTCCTGTGCCCGCTTCACCCACGGGATGCCGTCGAAGAGCAGCTTGTCGTTGTTGCGCGGCGTCAGTCGGGTCAGCTCCCGACCGGGTCGGTGGAGCATTACCGTACGCAGTCGTCCGACCTCGCTGTCGGCGCCAAGTTCTACCATGCCGGGCAGCCTAGGCGACCCGGGATCAGGTGAGCACTTCGACCAAGGTCAGCACGCCCAGGGCGAGACAGACCGCGGCTCCGACGTAGTGCAGGACGTGCAGCTTGATGAATCGGAGCAGCGTACGTCCCAGCAGCACCGCCAGCCCCGACACCGTGAGCAGCGCGGCCCAGGAGCCGATGAAGACGGAGACGGGCTCGTCGTAGCGGGCCGCCAGCGAGACGCTCAGCAGCTGGGAGAGGTCTCCCCACTCGGCCGCGAAGAGGACCATGAAGCTGGCCACGACCTGGCGGAAGCCGCGTACGTCCTTGGCCTTGTCGGCGAACTCGCTGCCGTCCTCCTCGGTCGCGGTGCCGTGGTGGCGACGCCCCTCGATGAACAGCAGGATCGAGCCGCCGAAGAAGAGCAGGGCGGCGATGATCTGGATCAGGTCGGTCGGGAGGAGCGTCGCCACGCCGCCGATCGCGACCGCGATGAGCGTCTGGATCGCGAACGCCGCACCCACACCGAGCCACACGAAGAGCGGCCGGTACTTCGTCGACAGCACCAACGTCGCCAGGAACGTCTTGTCCGGTAGCTCGACGACGAAGATCGCGGCGAAGGCGAGGGCGATGACGGTGATGTCCATCAGGGGTTCCGTTCCAGTTCTTTACGTCCGGCCCATATCGTCCCATCGAGCGCCAACCGAGGCGTCACGGGCGTTGGTCCTGCCCGTCGGTCGAGCCGCCGGAGCCGCTAGGCGGAGGCGTGTCGAGACCAACACGGTCCTCCCGAGCGCTTCGGGGGCTGTGTTGGTCTCGAGCCGGATTCGTTCGTACCTCACGAATCCGGCTCGACCAGCGGTGGCGCGAGGGCGGCCGCCTTGGCCTCGGCTAGTACGTCGATCGCCGAGCGACCGAGTGCGGCGGCGGCGAGCGCGACGTCGTCCCACTCCGGTTGAAGGTTGACGATCTCGCCGTCGAAGCGGGCGGCCTTGACGGCGATCGGGTGTCCGCCGACGGTCACGGTCAGCATCTCGCGGGGCAGAGCGTGCTTGGCGACCTCGTGCTCGCGTACGCCGATCGTGGAGGTCTCCCGGAAGAACACCCGCCGGACAGCCTCGGCGTCCGAGCGGGGGACGAGGGCGTGGAGCGTATGGGCGGGCCGGCCCTTCTTCATCAGGATCGGCGTGAGCCAGGCGTCGCGGGCGCCGGCGGCGAGCAGCGCATCGATCGCCCCGGGGAACAGCCGCGGATCGAGATCGTCGATGTTCGCCTCGATGACGAGCTCGGTCGGCGCATCCTCCCGCGCCGGCATCGCAGGGTCACCGACCAGCAGGCGGACGGCGTTCGACCAGCCCTCCGGATCTCTGCTGCCGGCGCCGACGCCGATCGCCCGCGTCGTCATCGGCGGCTGGGGGCCGTAGTCGGTCGCGAGGGTGGCCAGGAGCGCGGCGCCGGTCGGCGTGCACAGCTCCATCGGTGGATGTCCGGGAGCGCCGGCGAAGGAAGGTACGCCGGTCAGCAGCCGAGCCACCGCCGGCGGCGGGACCGGGAGGACGCCGTGCGCGGCCCGGACCGAGCCGGAGCCGACCGCGACAGGTGAGATCACGACCTCGTCGGCGCCGAGGTGGGCGAAGCCGGCGCAGACTCCCGCGACGTCCGCGATCGCATCCAGCGCACCGACCTCGTGAAAGTGCACCTCCGCGGACGGGATCCCGTGGACCGCGCCTTCGGCGACCGCGAGCCGCTCGAAGACCTGGAGCGCCAGCTCTCGCACGGGGGCGTCGAGCCCGGCACCAGCGAGCAGCGCGCGCACGTCGGTCCAGGTGCGGTGATGGGCCGAGTCGGCGATCTCGACGTGGCACCTGGTCGCAGCGAGCGCTCCACGTGTCACCGACTCCGTGGCAAGACGCACCGGCTCGGGGGCGACCGCGTCGACCGCCGAGGTGATCACCGAGAGCGGTACGCCCGCATCGACCAGCGCGCCGAGCAGCATGTCCCCCGAGGCCCCGGACGACGCATCGACCCAGACGATGCTCACCGAGCGCGCCGCGCGATCCGGGCAGCCGCGACGCCGGCGCCGTACCCGTTGTCGATGTTGACCACGGTCACGCCGGGAGCGCACGAATTGAGCATCGCCAGCAGCGCGGCCAGCCCGCCGAAGGAGGCGCCGTAGCCCACCGAGGTCGGCACCCCGATCATCGGCACGCCGACCAGCCCGCCGACGACGGAGGGCAACGCGCCCTCCATCCCCGCGACGACGATCAGGCAGTCAGCGGCATCGAGGCGCTCGCGCACGGCCATCAGGCGATGGATCCCAGCGACGCCGACATCGGTGATCCGTTCGACATCGGCCCCATGGACTCGGCAGGCCAGCGCCGCCTCGGCGGCGACCGGTCCGTCGGAGGTTCCGGCGGCCACGACGCACACCCGGCCCTGCGGGGTCGGCAGCGGGCCGAGAGAGACGGCACCGGCTTCGATGTCGTGCACCGCCGTCGGCAGCTCGACCGAGACCGCGGCGGCGGCCTCGACCGAGACCCGGGTCGCCAGGACCGCGCGTGTGGGGTGCGCCTCGTGCAGGCGGCGAAGGATCGCGACGACCTGCTCGGGGGTCTTGCCCGCGGCGTACACGACCTCCGGGTCGCCGGTGCGGCGCTCCCGGTCGAGGTCGACGCGGGCGAACCCGAGGTGTGCGGTCGGCTCGTCGTTCGACATCACTCAGAGCCGGGCCGGGTCGGCGGGGTAGACCCCGAGCAGCTTCACGTCGGTCGTGAAGAAGGCCAGCTCCTCCAGGGCCCGCTTCAGCCCGGGCTGGTCGGGGTGACCGTCGACCTCGGCGAGGAACTGGGTCGCGGTGAACTTGCCATCCACCATGTAGGACTCCAGCTTGGTCATGTTGACGCCGTTGGTCGCGAAGCCGCCGAGAGCCTTGTAGAGGGCAGCCGGGATGTTGCGTACGTTGAAGATGAACGAGGTCACCACCGGACCCGCGTCGACAGGCGCCTGGATGAAGTCGGGCGAGAGCACGACGAAACGGGTGGTGTTGTGGTCGGCGTCCTCGATGTCGGTGGCGAGCACGTCGAGCCCGTAGATCGACGCGGCCAGCGGCGGGGAGATCGCGGCCATCGTCGGGTCACCGGCCTCGACCACCTCGCGGGCGGCACCGGCGGTGTCACCGGAGACGACCGGCGTGAACCCGTGCTCCCGGATGATGTTGCGGCACTGGCCCAGCGCGTGGACGTGGGAGTGGACCGTACGGATGCCGTCGAGCGGGGCGCCGGGAAGGCCGAGCAGGTGGAACCGGATCCGCAGGTAGTGCTCGGCGATGATGTGGAGGTTGGACTCGGGGAGGAAGTGATGGATGTCGGCGACCCGCCCCGCGAGGGAGTTGTCGATGGGGATCATCGCCAGCGACGCACTCTGCTCACCGCTGGCTGCCTCGACGGCTGCGAAGACGTCTTCGAACGAAGCGCACGGCACCGACTCCATCTCGGGGTAGTACCGCTGGCACACCATGTGTGAGTTGGACCCTGGTTCGCCCTGATAGGCGATGCGATGTGGCTCGGACACAGCGACAGTCTAGATTCGCCCGTTGTGCTCGCTCTTGCAATTCTCAGTCTGCTGACAGCAATCGCCTCTCTGGTCCTCGCCGGAGCGGCCTGGCAGAGGACGAAGGACGTACGTCGCCCCGACCCTGCCGACGCCGAGTCGCTGCCGACCGACGTCGCCGGACTGCGTGCCGAGGTCGCGGCCCTACGTGCCGAGTCGGCGATGAGCCTTCGCCACCTCGCGGTGGTGCGTTTCGACGCGTTCGGCGACGCCGGTGGCCACCTGAGCTGGTGCCTGGCCCTGCTCGACGACAGCGGCGACGGGGTCGTGCTGACCTCGATCCACGGCCGCACCGAGGCGAGGTCGTACGCGAAGAGCATCAGCGGTTGGAAGTCGTCCCAGCTGATGTCGCCCGAGGAGACCGAGGCCGTGCAGCAGGCGAAGCCCAAGCGCTGATCGGCTGATCCAGAGCGGCTGATCCGACAAAACGACGCCGGCACGCTCGGGTGTGGCGGGGGAACCGTTCCGAGCGTGCCGGTTTTCAAACCCGGGCTGCGGGTGGGACGGCCCGGGAGTCGACCACTGGTCGCGGGGGATATCCGACCAGTGTGTGGGTCATGCCACGTCGTCGGCCGGAGTCTGGCTTGAGCCCGAGCGCGAAGACGCCGACTCAGCTGACGCCGAGTCGTGTCAGATACCTTATGAACATTTACTTCTCAACAAGGCATCTGGCCCGGCGAGTCGGCTCGGTCAGAGGTGGAAATCGATCCCAAACGCGCCGAAATCACGCCTGAATCGGGACTTTATGCCTGGTTTGCTGGGACTTTTTGCTCTACTGCGTGTCGCTCAGATTCGGGACCGAAACGGGACCGCTGTTCAGCGTGGCACGCGGACGAGCAGGCGTCCGGGAAGGCACTGCATCCGCAGCTCTCGCCCCTCGGAGATCGTGTCCCCGTCGAGCTGGCGCGGCTGGTCGTGGTTGGTCCGGATCACGACGCTGGCGCCGGTCATCCGGTTGATCAGGTTGTCGGTGCGTGGCCGCTTGCTCAGCACCCGGAACGCGAGCGGGAGCCAGGACCAGAATCGCTGTGGATAGAGCAGCACGACGTCGACGAGGCCATCGTCGAGAGCGGCCGCCGGCAGCAGCGGCATGTTCGCCTGGAGGTAGCCGACGTTGCCGACCACGACCGTCCGCGCCCGGTGTTTGGTGAACTCCTCGCCGTCGACGGAGATCTCCAGCCGCATCGCCGGGAACATCAGGCTCTTGAAGGCAGAGAGGACGTAGGCCATCCAGCCGATCCGCTTCTTGATGTCCTCGTTGACGCCGCTCATGATCGCGGCGTCGAAGCCCATCCCGGCCATGACCAGGAAGTTGGTGTCCTCGAGGTTGTCGCCCGAGACCTCGACCAGATCGATGGCCTGGTCCTGCCCGGTGAGCGCGACGTCGATCGCGGCACGGATGTAGAGCGGGATGGAGAGGTTGCGGGCGAGCAGGTTGCCGGTGCCGCCGGGGACGATGCCGACCGCGATGCCGGTGCCGGCCAGGGCGGAGCAGACCTCGCGTACGGTCCCGTCGCCACCACAGACGAGCACCAGGTCGGCGCCCTCTGCCTGGGCCGCGCGCGCCATCCCCGTGCCGGGGTCCTCGATCGTGGTCAGGTGCCAGGTCGGGGTCTTCCAGCCGGACTCCTCGGCCATGGCGTTCACCATGGTCTTGAACTGCTCGACCGACTCGACCTTGATCGGGTTGAGGACGACCGCGATGTTGCGGTTGCCGCGCACCGAGTCCATCAGCGGCCGGCGTCCCAGCGCGTGGGAGGCGGGCAGCGGCGTGTAGAGCGCCATGCCGAGGAAGATGGCCCCGGCGGCGAAGACGATCCCGCCGATCACGTCGGAGGGGTAGTGGCGGCCGAGGAAGACCCGGTCTGCGGCGACGAGCACGACCAGCAGCGCGAGACCGGCGTAGGCGAGGCGGCGGATGCCGCGGCGGCGTACGAACATCGTCACGACCACCGCGAGCACGCCCGCCAGGACGGCGATCCCGGTCGCATGACCGGACGGGTACGACGGTGACTCGTGGAACCACGACATCAGCTGCCACGACGGCCTGTCCCGATCGACCAGGAGCACCACCCCGCGGCGTACGGAGAGCGTGACCACCACGACGCCGAGCACGTAGGCCGCGGCGCGCGGATACTTGCGGAACAGCCCCGCGGCGACCAGCAGGGCGGCCCCGACGATCACATACCAGTCGGTGCCCACCTCGACGATGTGCCAGAAGTCCAGCATCCAGCCGTGCTCCGCGGTCACCTGCGTCGCGTCTCGGCCGAGCCCGTCGATCGTAGAGACCAGCGGCCACGCGTTGATCGCCGCGAACCCGATCAGGGTGCTCAGGGCGAACAGCGAAGCCGCCCAGAGCAGCAGGGCACGGCGGGAGAGGTCAAGCACGATAAGTCAGTATGCGCGAAACGTCTTCCACACAGTGAATGAACGGCATGGTCAAAACCTGGGGCAGAGCGTCGATGTGAGCGCTATCGTTCGCTCTCCACGCATGATTCGGGTCGGCGTCGGATCCCCTCGGTCTTCGTCGTTGTGAGGTCTTTCATGCGCGCTCGCGTGTCGTCGTACGCCCTTATCGGGCTGCTGTCCGTCCCTGCCGTCGCACTCGGCGTCGGTGGCCTCCTCGCGGGCTCCGCCGCAGCGGCGGACGGTGAGTGTGGCGGCAAGCCCGTCACCGTCGATCTCGGCGTCGAGGGCCACGCCCCGACCGACGCCGACGACGTGATCTCTGTTCCGGCTGGTGTCGCGGTCGATGCCCTTGGGGGACACGACACCGTCTGTGTCCTTGGGCAGGGCGCCGTGGAGATCATCGGGGGTATTGGTGACGACACGATCTACGGTGCGTTGGGCAACACCGTCCTCGGAGGTGAGGGCGACGACACCATGCTGGGCAGCAACCGTGCGGCGTTTGGAGGGGCTGGAAACGACGTCTTCAGGCTGGCCGAGCAGCAGGACTTTGCATACGGAGGAAGCGGCAACGACACCTTCCATGGAGGCCCCGGACCCAACATGTTCCGAGGCCATGAGGGCGACGACTACTTCTACGGTGCAGGTGGCTCCGACCAGGCGCTCGGGGACGACGGCAACGATGTCCTGTCAGGTGGTGACGGTGGTGACCTTCTCCAGGGGGATCGCGGTCTAGACACGATCGACGGCGGGGGCGAGGGTGACCGCCTCCGCGGTGGTGCGGACATCGACGAGCTGCGTGGAGGGCTCGGCGACGACATCCTCGAGGGCGACGACGGGAACGACATGCTCTCGGGTGAGGACGGTCGGGACAGCGTCTGGGGGGACGCAGGCGACGATGAGATCGACGGTGGAGCCGATGACGACCGTCTTCATGGAGATGAAGGCATGGACACGGTGAACGGTGGCACGGGATCCGACGAAATCACTGGCGATGGAGGGTCCGACACGATCGACGCAGGTTCAGGCGACGATCACGTCGAGGCTCACGAAGGCAATGACATAGTTCACGGCGGAGACGGTGTCGACCTGATCGAGAACTTCGAGACAGCCGTCCAGGGGACCGGAGACGACACGTTCAACGGGGGCGCGGGCGATGATCTGATCTATGCCGGCGATGGTGCCGACCGAGTCAGCGGTGGAGCTGGTGACGACTTCCTGTCGGGGCACGTGGGCAACGATGTCTTGCGGGGTGACGACGGCACGGACCGTCTTGCGGGAGGCTTGGGCGATGACGCTGTCGACGGTGGAGCAGGGACGGACAAGGCGACGTACGCCGAGTCCGGCAGCGGGATCGTCGCGACGACGACGAAGGTGACTGGTGGTCTCGGCAGCGACGCTCTCGCCGGCATCGAGGAGCTGATGGGGACCGACTACGCCGACCGGTTCACAGGAGGCTCGGGGAACAGCATCATCGACGGCCGTGCCGGGAACGACGTGTTCGCGCCGGGCGCCGGGACCGATGTGATCACCGGCGGATCCGGGGTCGACACGGTCACCTACTCCAACGCGACCAGCGGCGTACGGATCTATCTCGGGCAGCCCGCATACTACGGCGCAGGTGCTGGGCGCGAGACGATCGAGCAGGTCGAGAACCTCATCGGCAGCCCGCACGCCGACCAGCTCACCGGAGACCTGACGAGCAACGTGATCCTCGGCGGTGGCGGCAGCGACTACGTCAACGGACTCAACGGGAACGACCGGCTGGACGGCGGCAGCGGCAACGACACGATCTGGCCCGGTAGGGACAACGACACCGTGATCGGCGGGTCCGGCACGGACACGATCAGCTACAAGGGCTACAACAGGGCGATCCAGATCAGCCTGGCCACGACCCGAGCGCAGAGCACCGGCAGCGCCGGTTACGAGAAGGTCAGCCAGACTGAGAACATCATCGGCACGTCGGGCTCCGACCGCCTTGTCGGAAACTCTGGACGCAACACCATCACGGCCGGATACGGGAACGACACGGTGCTGCCCGGTCATGGTGACGACGTCGTCAACGGAGGTGGCGGCGCGGACACGATCAGCTACCGCAACGTCGGGGTCGGGGTGCGAGTCTCTCTGGCCACTACGGCTCGACAGCGGACCGGCGCCGGCTACGAGAAGATCGCCTCGTTCGAGAACGTCATCGGCACCTCGCGATCTGACGTCCTCAAGGGGAACAGGGCGGCCAACAAGCTCTACGGAGATGGCGGCGGCGACAAACTTTACGGCTCCGAGGGTGCCGACAAGCTCTACGGCGGCTCCGGTCGCGACTACGGCGACGGTGGGACCGGGCGGGACAGCTCGGTCTCGGTCGAGCGGCGCGTCCGCATCCCCTAGTCACCACACCCGAGCCGCGGGCTACGGGAAAGGTACGGGTTCGGGCGTCGCCGCAGATCGCGAGAATGCGCCCTGGCGTGCTGAAGCATGTGAATCCATCTAGAGGGAGATCCATCCAAGTGAAGACATCGATGCGACTGCGCATTGGCGGCCTGGTCGCTGCGGCGGCCGTGGCGACGAGCGGACTGGTCGGCCTGGACGCGGGCACGGCGCCCGCGGAGGCCGCGGTCAGCTGCACGATCAGCAGCCCGAAGACCGTACGTCCCGGCAACACCGGCAACTGCGTGACGCTGCTCCAGAAGGTGCTCGGCGGGCTCCGGGCGGACGGTTCGTTCGGCTCGGCGACGACCGCCCGGGTGAAGGACTACCAGAAGGCCAAGGGCCTGTCGGCGGACGGCATCGTCGGGTCGCGTACGTGGTCGAAGATCAAGGCGGGTATGTCCGGTGCCGGGACGATCATCTCCGCGACCTCGACCGCGAACTGGTACGCCTGCGTCATCGTCCGAGGCGGCCAGTCGATCCGCTACACGGTCACCAACAAGCGCAGCACCTCGTGGAAGCAGGCGACGATCACGACCAGCGGCTCCCTGGCGAACCCGCTGATCCGGGGCACGATCTCCAGCAAGCGGTCACGTTCGACGGCGTCGAACCCGTCGGGCTTCCCGAAGACGTACGGGACCTCGGCCGCGTACATCACCTACACCGGTGGCACCTACTTCACCAACGACTCCTACGGCTACGACATCCCCAACAGGACGGTCTACCGCTCGTTCCTGCGCCCGTGCGGCAAGACCAGCCCGGTCTACTGGTGACAGTCCGTTACTGAAGTGAGATCTGGTGGCCCGGTCGACTAGCCTTGCCGCATGATCGACCCGCGCATCCTCCGCGAAGACCCAGACCGCGTACGTGCCTCGCAGGAGCGCCGCGGCGCGTCCTCTGACGTGGTGGACCGGGCGCTGTCCGCGGACAGCGCCCGGCGCGCGGCGATCGCCGACTTCGAGGCGAAGCGGGCCGAGCAGAAGCAGATGGGCAAGAAGGTCGCCCAGGCCAAGGGCGAGGAGAAGCAGCAGCTGCTGGCCGAGGTGAAGGACCTCGCGGCCGCCGTCAAGGAGGCCGAGGCGACGCAGGGCGTCGCCGAGGAGGAGTGGAAGGCGGCCCTCAAGGCCATCCCCAACATCGCCGACGACGCTCCGGCCGGTGGCGAGGACGACTTCGTCCTGATCGAGAAGGTCGGCAAGCCCCGCGACTTCGCCGCCGAGGGCTTCGAGCCGCGTGACCACGTCGAGCTCGGCAAGATGCTCGGCGCGATCGACCTCGAGCGTGGCGCCAAGGTCTCCGGCAGCCGCTTCTACTTCCTGACCGGGGTCGGCGCGGAGCTCGAGTTCGCGCTGATCAACCTGGCGATGGAGCAGGCCCGGGAGGCCGGCTTCACCCAGGTCATCGCGCCCGCGCTGGTCCGCCCGGAGGCGATGGCCGGCACCGGCTTCCTCGACCAGGTCGACGACGGCGTCTACAAGATCGAGGACGACGACCTCTACCTCGTCGGCACCTCGGAGGTGCCCATGGCGGCCTACCACTCCGACGAGATCCTCGACCCCGAGACGCTCCCGCTGCGCTACGCCGCCTTCTCGTCGTGCTTCCGCAAGGAGGCCGGCTCGGCGGGCAAGGACACCAAGGGCATCATCCGGGTCCACCAGTTCGAGAAGGTGGAGATGTTCGTCTACACCACCGTCGAGGATTCGTACGCGGAGCACCAGCGTCTCCTCGAGTGGGAGAAGGCGTTCCTGGACAAGCTCGAGCTCGCCTACCAGGTCATCGACGTCGCTGCGGGCGACCTCGGTCCGAGCGCGCTGCGGAAGTTCGACTGCGAGGCGTGGATCCCCACCCAGGGGAAGTACCGCGAGCTCACCTCGGCGTCCAACTGCACCACCTTCCAGGCACGCCGCCTCGACATCCGCGCGCGGGTCTCGACAGGCTCGACGACCGGCACATCGACCACCCCGGTCGCCACGCTCAACGGCACGCTGACCGCGATCACCCGCGCCATCGTCGCCATCCTGGAGACCCACCAGCAGCCCGACGGCTCGGTGCGGGTGCCGAAGGCCCTGCAGAAGTGGCTCGGGCGCGAGGTCCTGGAGCCGATCCAGAAGTGAGCACGACCGAGAGCACCACCGCCCGACCCGGCGAGTCCGCCTGGGAGCCGAAGCTCGTCGCGCTCGACATCGACGGCACCCTGCTGCGCTGGATCGAAGACAGAGGCACGCCGTCCGAGGCGCTCTCGGACAAGGTCCGTGATGCGGTTCGCCGGGCGTACGACGCCGGTGCGCACGTCGTGCTGTCCTCCGGCCGCTCGGCCCACTCGATGACCGGGATCGCCGACCTCCTCGGGCTTCCGGAAGAGGACGCGGAGCGGTTGTGGATCGTCGCCTCCAACGGGGCGGTGGTGCTTCGCTACCCGCCCGTCGACGTCGTGCACGAGGAGACCTTCGACGCCCGTCCGGCGGTGGAGACGATCCTGGAACGACGTCCGAACGTGCTGGTCGCGGTCGAGAACCGTGGACTGGGCTACCGGTTCAACCGGCCGTTCCCCGAGGGCGAGCTCGACGGTGATCACCTGATCGCGCCGATCGACGAGATGGTCGCCGAGCCTGTCTCCCGGGTGATCATCCGGGACCCCGACGCGACCCCCGAGGACTTCATCGCCCTCGGCCGCGAGCTCGGCCTGCACGGGATCGACTACGTGGTCGGCTACACCGCCTGGCTCGATCTCACCCCGGTCGGTGTCTCCAAGGCCTCGGGCCTCTCCTACGTGTGCGACCAGCTCGACCTCGAGCCGGCCGACGTGCTCGCCATCGGCGATGGCCGCAACGACGTCGAGATGCTCGAGTGGGCCGGTCGCGGGGTGGCCATGGGCAACGCCCCCGAGGAGGTCCAGCTGGTGGCCGACGCCGTGACGGCCCATGTCGCCGACGACGGCGCGGCGCTGGAACTCTCCCGCTGGTTCTGAGAGTGCTGTTCTGGGAGTCTTGGCGTTCGTGACCCTTCCCACCACCATCATCACCGAGCGGCTCGCGCTGCCGTTGTGGACCCGCACCGACGTCGAGGCCATCCGTGATCCGAACGGCGGGCTCGGCCGGCCGCAGGGCTGGCACCCGCAGTTCCCGCGCGAGGACGACCAGGACGCGGCGACGATGTGGGTGGAGGGTGACCTGTGGAGCGCCCGCTACATCGTGCGCAACAGCACCGTGCTCGGCTCGATCGGCTTCTTCGGGCCACCTGAAGCCGCCCCGGACGGCACCCCGGAGGCCGAGGTCGGCTACGGCCTGGTCGAAGAGGCCCGTGGCTGGGGGTTCGCGACCGAGGCGCTCAAGGGTCTCCTGGCATGCGCGGACGGGGAGGGCGTACGCATCCGGGCCTCGGTCGAGCCCGCCAACACCGCCAGCCTCCGGGTGCTCGCCAAGTGCGGCTTCATCGACCTCCGCGGCGCCGACGAGGACGGGCATCTGGTGATGGCCAGGCCGGTCCCCGGTGGCAGAATGGAAGAATGAGTACGCCGAAGCTCGTCGCCACCGACCTGGACGGGACCCTGGTCAGAGCAGACGGCTCGGTCTCCGACTTCACCCGTGATGTGCTCGTGAAGCTCGAGGAGATCGGCGTACCGGTCATCTTCGTGACCGGCAGGCCGCTGCGCTGGACCCGCGTGCTCTTCGAGCACATCGGCAGCGTCGGGCTGGCGATCGTGTCGAACGGCGCACTGGTCTGGGACGTCGCCACCGATCAGCCCCGGCTCACCCGGTTGATCGAGCCGTCCCTGACCGCCGAGGTGGCGGCGGCGCTGAAGGCGAACGTACCCGGGCTCGTCTTCGCGACGGAGTCGCTCGAGGGATGGTCGTGCGAGCCCGCGTTCACGTCCCATTTCTCCGACGCGCTCCGGCCCGCCCGGCGGGTCGCGCCGATCGAGGAGCTCGCCGACGAGCCGCTGATCAAGCTGCTCGGCCGCCGTCACGACGACGATGACGCCGACGAGCTGCTGGCGGCTGCGGTGGCCGTCGTCGGTGACCGGGTCAACGTGACCCACTCGTCGTTCCCGCTGCTCGAGATCAGCGCTCCCGGGGTCACCAAGGCCTCCACGCTGGAGCTGGTCTGCACCGAGCTCGGCATCTCCGCAGCCGACGTGATCGCCTTCGGAGACATGCCCAACGACCTGCCGATGCTGACCTGGGCCGGGAGGTCGTACGCCATGGCGGACGCCCACCCGAGCGTCACCGCGTGTGCCTCCCACGTCGCTCCCGGGCACGAGGACGACGGTGTCGCGCGGGTCCTGGCTGGAGTCTTCGGCCTGTGACTGGTTTGATCGTCGCCATGCGCCGCGTCCCCCCGTTTCTCGCAGCCGTCGCAATGGTCGCCCTGGCGATCGTCACGATGAGTCCTGCCCCCGCGACGGCAGAGCCCGTGACTGCCCCCGCGAAGTGCCCCGCGTTCGTGCTCAGCGACGCGGTCGAGGAGCCGATGGTCTTCCACGCGCGGGTGACCGGGGCCGGCAAGGCCACCAAGAAGGGCGGCCCGGTGGTCTACCCGGTGACCGTCGTGAAGGCGCTCAAGGGCGTCACCGGCGGCAGCAACCTCAAGGTCGCGCTCAACCCCGGTGTCTGCCAGAAGAAGTCGCTCACGGCCTACGAGGACTACTACTTCTTTGTCCAGAAGAAGGGCGACACGATCCTCGCCGCCGGGACCCAGCCCCGCGTCGAGGAGTACTCCGACAAGCTCCAGGCCGAGATCGCCAAGGAGTTCCCCGAGGTGATCGCTCCCGAGCCTCAGCAGGTGAGCTTCAGCGAGCCCGCGTCCCCTGAGGGCCAGCAGCTCGTCAAGGTGGCCGCGCCGGGCTTCGTGCTCGTCGGCGTGGGCCTGCTCGGCCTGCTCATCGTGCAGATTCTGGGGCGGCGGAAGACCGCATAGTCTCCTCGGGCGTCCACCCCGGAGGCCGGAAGGCGTAGCTCAGCTTGAGGCGCCAGCCGTCGGCGCTGCGTACGTCGTTCCAGAGCTCGCGGAACGCCCCGTACTCGAGGCGGATCAGGTTGTAGGTGTCGACCTTGTAGGTCAGGCCGTACGTCGGGCGCTGGCGCTCGGGCTGGAAGGTGCCGAAGAGCCGGTCCCAGACGATCAGGATCCCGGCGTAGTTCTTGTCCAGGTATTCCGGATCGGAGCCGTGGTGGACGCGGTGGTGCGACGGTGTGTTGAGCACGAGCTCCAGCGGCCTCCAGAGCTTGCCGATCGTCTCGGTGTGCACGAAGAACTGGTAGACCAGGTTGATCGAGAAGGCGATGTAGATCGCCGCCGGGGAGATGCCGAGGAACGGCAGCGGCAGGAAGAAGAAGAACTCGAACCATGGGTTCCACTTCTGCCGCAGCGCGGTCGCGAAGGTCATGTACTCGCTCGAGTGGTGCGCCTGGTGCGCCGCCCAGCCGACCCTGGTCCGGTGCACGAACCGATGGTTCCAGTAGTAGGCGAGGTCGACGACCAGGACCGAGATCGCCACGCCCCACCACGTGCCCGGGATCTGCCACAGCGAGGCGTAGGCGAAGATCGCCGCATAGATCCCGAAGGCCAGCACCTTGAACACGGTCATCGACACGATCGACCCGAGGCCCATCAGGACCGAGGTGCGTGCGTCCTTGAAGACGTAGCCGGCCAGGTTGTCGTCGTGGTCGAGCCATTTCAGCGCAGCCAGCTCGATGAGGATCGCGATCACGAAGAACGGGATCGCGTACGTCAGCGGGTTCTTCATCGGGTCGAGAATGTCGTTCATGGGGAGACCTCCAGAGATATGACCTTGGAGTAAGTTACCTCAGGGTCATATGCCGTCGCTAGACTTCTGGGCATGTCACGGGCCAACGCAGGAACCAAGGGCGTCCCACGCGCCGACCGCGAGCTGCAGATCGTCCGAGCTGCCTGCGAGGTCTTCGGCACCGTGGGGTTCGCCAAGGCGTCCGTCGCCGGGATCGCCGCCGATGCCGGCATCTCGAAGCCGCTGGTCTATCAGTACTTCGGCTCCAAGGAGGGTCTCTTCCTGGCCAGCTTCAACTACGGCGCCGAGACCCTCGCCGCCGAGATGGAGCGGGTCGCCGCCGATGACTCGGTCGGCCTCGAGCGGGGCCTGCGCACGCTCGACGGTCTCTTCCGGACGCTCGAACCGCAGCCGTGGTTGTGGCGGCTCCTCTTCGACCCGTCAGCGCCAGACGATGGGGAGGTCGCGGCCGCTCGCGCCGTCTACACCGACCGGATCACCCGCCTCGCCGTCGAGGGGGTGGGCGAGCTGATGAGGCTCGTGGGCGACGACGACCCCCTCGACGCCTCCGCGCTGACCGCCGTCTGGATGAGCGCCGTCGACGCGCTGATCACCTGGTGGCTCGACCACCCGCAGGTGACGCCGACTCAGATGACGGAGCGGTGTCATCGACTCATCGCGGCGCTCTCCGGAGCCGCACTGCCCGCGCATCTCACGGCAGATCTCGGCGCCGGCTGAGGCGCGACGAGGTACGACGGGGAGTTCTGCAGGGGCTACGCGTCGGTAACCCCTGCAGAACTCCCCGTCGTACATTCGGTCCGCCGCCGGCGGTTGCCAGTAGCCTTCGCCGCGTGAGTATCGGCAGAGACCTGCAGTCCGCGATCTTCCGCAAGGGCCTGTTCGGCCACCGACCGGTGGTGCCGACCGAGCCGTCGGCACTCGCCGAGGCGGCCCAGAAGGCGATGAGCGAAGAGGCGTGGGCCTACGTCGCCGGCGGGGCCGGCCAGCAGCGCACCGTCGCCGCCAACACGGCGGCCTTCGACCACTTCCGGCTCGTGCCCCGCATGCTCGCCAACGTCGAGACCCGCGACCTGCACACCACCCTGTTCGGGGTGGACATGCCGGCGCCGATGATGCTGGGACCGGTCGGCGTGCTCGAGCTAGCCCATCCCCGCGCCGAGCACGAGGTCGCCGCCGCGGCTCGCGCGACCGGCGTCCCGATGATGATCTCCACCCAGGCGTCCGTCCCGATGGAGGAGGTCGCCGAGGACCTCGGCGACACCCCTCGGCTCTACCAGCTCTACTGGTCGAAGGACGAGTCGATCGTCGAGTCCTTCGTACGCCGCGCCGAGGCCATCGGCTCCGACGCGCTGGTCGTCACGCTCGACACGCACATGCTGGGGTGGCGTACGCGCGACCTCGATCTGGGTTACCTGCCCTTCGCGCGCGGCCTCGGGATCGCTCAGTACACCTCCGACCCGGCCTTCCGGGCGCTCGTCGAGCAGCGGATCGCGTCGGGTCCCAGGGCGAGCGTGCGGCCGGGGCTGCGCGAGCTCCCCTCGGCGCTGTCGGCGGTCGCCTCGATGGCCCAGCATCACCCCGGCAGGCTCGTCGACAACCTGCGCTCCGGCCACGCCCGTGCCGCGGTCGAGACCTTCCTCGACGTCTTCTCCCGATCCGACCTGATCTGGGACGACCTGGACCGGCTGCGCGAGATGACCGACCTGCCGATCGTGCTGAAGGGGATCCAGGCGCCCTCGGATGCGCGTCGCGCGCTCGAGCACGGCGTCGAGGGGATCATCGTCTCCAACCACGGCGGCCGACAGGTCGACGGCGCCATCGCCTCGATCGACGCCCTGCCGAGCATCGTCGACGAGATCGCCGGGCGGATCCCGGTGCTCTTCGACTCCGGCATCCGTTCCGGCGCCGACATCCTCAAAGCGCTCGCGCTGGGTGCCGACGCCGTCCTCCTCGGCCGCCCCTACGTCTACGGTCTCGCCCTGGCCGGCGCCGCAGGTGTCCAGGCCGTCCTGGAGCACATGATCGCCGAGCTCGACCTCTCCCTCGGCCTGGTCGGCTGCCGCTCGGTCGACGAGGTCAGCCGCGAGCTCCTCGGCTGAAGGAACCAGAGGCGCACAACCAAGTTCATACTTTATGAGGGGGCGCGATCCGAGCACCCCGCTTACGATGCAAGTGATGAACCCGCAATCCCCGCCAGACATCGTCGTGATCGGCGGTTCCAACATGGATCTCCATGCTCGGGCGCACGAGCAGGTGGTGATGGGTTCGAGCATGTCCGGATCTGCGGGGATCTCGCCCGGCGGTGTCGGCCGCAACGTGGCGGAGAACCTCGCCCGGCTCGGTGACTCGGTGGCGCTCGTCTCGGTCGTCGGCGACGACCCGATCGGCGACGAGGTGATCAGCTACACCGAGGATGTCGGCGTCGACTGCACCTACGTCCGGCGCCGGGCAGACGTACGCACTGGCACCTACAACGCCGTGCTCGACTCCTCGGGCGAGCTGGTGGTGGCGGTGGCCGACATGGCGGCGACCGACGAGTTCTCCCCGCTGGTCGTGGAGGCGGCCCGTGACCTGATCAAGGGCGCTCGCGGTGTGCTCGTCGAGGGCAACATCCCGGTCCGCACGGCCGACATGGCGATCGACCTCGCCCGCGAGTTCGGCGTGCAGGTCGGTTTCGACCCGGTCTCGGTGCCGAAGGCGAAGCGGGCGCGTGAGCTGATCCGCGCCGATCGTGAGCTCTATCTGGTCACGCCCAACCAGGCCGAGCTGGCCGCGCTGACCGACCTGCCTGCCGGCACCGACGCGGAGATCGAGAAGGCCGTCCACTCCCTGCACGACCGCGGCGTCGGCGTCGTCTGGGTCCGTCTGGGCGCCCGCGGTTCGGTGATCAGCTACAACGACGTCTACCAGGAGCTTCCCGCCATGCCGACGGATGTCGTCGACGTCACCGGCGCCGGCGACGCGATGCTCGCCGCCTTCACCCACGAGCTGCTCCGCGACATCGACCTGGTCCAGGCGGCGCGGTTCGGGCATGCCGCCGCCGCGCTCACCTGCGGCACCAACGACACCGTCAGGATGGATCTCAGCGAGAGCCTCGTCAGAGATTGCGCAGCAGGCGGCCCTGTCCGCGCAATCTCTGAGGGGCTGGCGTGAAGGTCCGGCTCACCGAGGAGGTCGAGGCGGCGCTCGCCGAGGACCGCCCGGTCGTCGCACTGGAGTCGACGATCATCAGCCACGGAATGCCCTACCCCGACAACGTCAAGATGGCCACCGAGGTCGAGCAGATCGTGCGTGACAACGGGGCCGTCCCGGCCACGATCGCGCTCCTCGACGGCATCCCGCGCGCGGGCCTGACCCCGGACGACCTGGAGATCCTCGCCTCCGACCCCGAGGTGACCAAGGTCAGCGTGCGCGACCTTCCCTACGTCGTCGCCCGCGGTCTCCACGGCGCGACGACGGTCGCGGCCACCATGCGCCTGGCGGCCATGGCCGGGATCAGGACGTTCGTGACCGGTGGGCTCGGCGGCGTACACCGGGGCGCCGCTACGTCCTTCGACATCTCCGCCGACCTGACCGAGCTCGCCCGCACCCGGGTCGCGGTGGTGAGTGCCGGCGTGAAGTCGATCCTCGACATCGGCCTGACGTTGGAGACCCTGGAGACCTACGGGGTGCCCGTCCTGGTCAACGGCAGCGACGAGTTCCCGGCCTTCTACTCCCGCAGCTCCGGTTTCGCAGCGCCGCTGCGGATCGATGGACCGGACGTGGCGGCCGCCGTCATGAAGGCCACCTGGGGCCTCGACCTCCCCAGCGGCCTGGTCATCGCCAACCCGGTCCCGGTCGGCGACGAGATCCCGGCCGAGGTGATCGGGGCGCACATCGATCGGGCCCTCGCAGATGCCGAGGAACGCGACGTCCGCGGCAAGGACATCACCCCGTTCCTGCTGGCCCGGATCGTCGAGCTGACCGGCGGCGACTCGCTGGCGACCAACATCGCGCTGGTGCGTGACAACGCAGCCTTCGGCGCCAGGATGGCCGCGTCGTACGCTCACCATGCCGCGTTGTGACGAACGCTCACCGCTCGTTCACCCCGGAGACACCGTGATCGGCCTAACGTCTCGTTTGATTGTGCGTTGATCCTCCCGTGACCGATTGCCCCCACATTGGCCCGACCGCGACGGCCCCTTCCTGGCGCACCGCGTTCGCGGTCATCGCCACGGACGGCCCCCCGGTCGACACGCTCACGATGGCGGCGGTGCGCTGATGTACACCCCTTTAGACTCCGTTTGCGTGGGGGTATTCAGGAGGAAGGGCAAGCCGAGGCTCCTCAGCGTCGTCGTGCCGGTCTACAACGTGGCCGACTACGTCGCCGACAGCCTCGACAGCATCCTGCGCCAGCCCCTGCGTGAGGTCCGCGCCATCGAGGTCGTCGTCGTCGACGACGGCTCGACGGACGGGTCCGCCGAGATCGTCAAGGGCATCTCCGCGAACGACCCCCGGGTCAGGCTGATCACCCAGCCCAACTCCGGCGTCTCCATCGCCCGTCGTGCCGGGATCGAGGCCGCCACCGGTGACCTGCTCACCTTCGTCGACCCAGACGACATCCTGCCCCGCGACGCCTGGACCACGATGCTGCGGTCGCTGCGGCGTACGGGCTCCGATTTCGCGGTCGGCGCCGCCGAACGAGTGAGCGTCGTCGACGGCGAGGAGCGGAGGTACGTCACCCCGCTGATGCGCCGCAACCATTCCCGGACGCGCCTCAAGTGCCGGATCGAGGATGCGCCGCTGATGCTCGCGGACGTGTTCGTCTGGAACAAGATCTTCCGGCGCTCCTTCTGGACCGACAACGACATCACCTTCCCCGAGCGCACCCGCTACCAGGACCAGGTGGCGCTGACACAGGCGTTCCTGGCAGCCCGGAGCTTCGACGTCCTCACCGACGTCGTCTACGACTGGCGGGTCCGGAACGACCTGTCCTCCGCCACCCAGAAGCGGGCCCAGATCGCCAACCTGGTCGAGCGGATCACCACCAAGCGCCAGACCGTGGAGCTGGTGGCGGCCACCGGCTCCGAGGAGCTGATGCGGACGCTGCGCACCGAGATCCTCCCGATCGACATGTGGGAGCACTTCCGGGCTGCGGTCGACCCCGCCACCGAGAACCCCGACCGCTACTGGTCGCTGCTTCGCGAGGCCGTCCTCGAGCTCTGGTACGACGCCGGCGTCCCCTTCGAGGAGACCACCGTCCCGCGTGGCCAGCGGCTGATGGCCTGGCTGGTCGCGCGAGACCGTCGCGACGACCTCGCCGACCTCATCGAGATGATCGACGAGCGGGGCCCTGCCAGGACGATCGAGGCGTTCGCCGCCGCCGAGGACCTGCCGGTCGGGCTCTGAGGCCGACAGCCCCGCGGCTGACGCAAGAAACCCCAGGTCGTATCGGAAGGCCCCGGCCCCAGGGACCAAAGACCTGCGATAGACCCGGATGCGTGGCGAATTGGGCGATTCTCGTTGCACGGGTGTTGCCGGAGGGGCAAGGTGTGGGCACCCCACGTCATTGCTTCGAGGAGCCCACTGAATGCCCAGCGTCCAGCTGTCGGCCGGTCCGATCGATTTCGAGGATACCGGCGGTGACGGCCCTGTCCTAGTGCTCCTTCACGGAGTGCCGATGGACGGCCGTCTGTGGCGTCGCGCGATGCCTCATCTCGCCGGGTTCCGGGTGATCCGGCCGACGCTGCCGCTCGGCGGCCATCGCAAGCCGATGAACCCCGACGCGGACCTCAGCCAGCAGGGTGTGGCGAGCATCCTCGGCGACTTCCTCGACGCGCTCGACCTCCACGACGTCACCCTGGTCCTCAACGACTGGGGTGGCGGCCAGTTCCTCATCAACGCCGACCGCACCGACCGCATCGCGCGGCTGGCACTGGTGGCGTGCGAGGCCTTCGACAACTACCCGCCGAAGGCGGCCAGGCCGCTGGCTGTGCTGTCGAAGATCCCGCCGCTGTTCACCGCCGGGCTGCAGTTGCTCCGGATGCGAAGCTTCCGGCAGGCGAGCTCGGGATATGGCGGGATGTCGGTCGACAAGGACTACCACCTCTACGACGACCTCGTTCACGGCTGGTTCGCGCCGGCGCTGACCGACAAGGCGATCCGCCGCGATTTCATGAAGTTCGCCGGCGGAGCGCCCTCGCGCGACGAGCTGCTCGAGCTGGCCGAGGGTCAGCAGAAGTTCACCAAGCCCGTGCTCGTGGTCTGGGCCGACCAGGACACGATGATGCCCGCCGAACACGGTCCCCGGCTCGCCGGTCACTACCCCGACGCGCGGCTGGTGATCGTCGAGGACTCCTCGACGCTGGTGCCGATCGACCAGCCGGAGGTGCTCGCGGGCCTACTTCGGGCCTTCGTGGTCTGACACAGCGTCGTCGGGAGCGGCCCGGTTGATCCGGTAGGCGAGGAAGCTCGGGGCCAGTAGCGCGCACAGCGCGATCCCGAGCAGGTTCAACAGACCACCTCCGGTGGTCGCGATCGCGGTGCCGACGACGGCTGCGGCACCGCCGTGCAGGACGTCGGCGACCCGAGGGCCGCCCGCGACGACGACCGTGAAGACGCCCTGCAGCCGGCCGCGTACGTTGTCGTCCGCTGCTGTTTGGAGCATCGACATCCGGATGGCCGCGGAGGCCACGTCGGCGGCGCCGGCGACCATCATGAAGAGCACGCCGAGCCCCAGCATGAGGGCCGGGAGGTGGTCGGCGAACGCGACAGTGAGCCCGAACAGGGTGATCCCCAGAGCCCACACGGCGATGCACCACATGACCACACGCCCCTGGGCCTCGATCCGGGAGACCCAACCGGAGAAGATCCCGCCGATCACCGCGCCGGCCGGAATGGCGGCGAAGAGCAAGGCGAAGGCGATCCCGCCCTCCGAGGGGCCGCCGAAGGACTCGTGCGCGATCTGCGGGAACAGCGCCCGCGGCATCGCGAAGACCATCGCGATCAGGTCGACCACGAAGCTCATCAGCAAGACAGGCTGGTGACGCAGATAGGCGAAGCCGTCCCAGACCGAACGCAGCCCCGGGACCCTGGCGCCGGCACCCTCCACCGGCAGCTTCGGCAGCAGGACGACCGCGTAGAGGGTCACGAAGAGGGTGACGGTGTCGATGGCGTACAACCAGGTGAACCCGGTGAACGGCAGCATCACGCCGGCGACCAGCGGGCCCGCGATCGCGCCCGCCTGGAAGACGGTCATCTGCAGCGAGTTGGCGGCCGGAAGCAGATGGACGGGCAGGATCTTGGGCAGCAGCGCCGACCGGGTCGGCTGGTTGACCGCGAAGAACGCCTGCTGCACCGAGAACAGGCACAGCAGCAGCCACACGTTGGTGTTGCCGAGCGCGGACTGGAGCCAGAAGAGCCCGCTGGTGACGATCAGCCCGATCGTCGAGACCATCAGGATCGTACGGCGGTCGAAGTGGTCCGCGAGCGCCCCACCGTAGAGACCGAAGACGATCAGCGGGACCAGACCGAAGACACCGGTGAGGCCGACGTACGCCGAGGAGCCGGTGTCGGCGTAGATCTGGGCCGGCACCGCGACGACGGTCAGCTGCGCGCCGATCATGGTGACGATCCCGGCGAACCACAGGCGCCGGAAGTGCGGATCCTGCAGCGGACGGGTGTCGGCGACGACACCCTTGAGCCGTGCGGCGATGGTCATTCTGCTCCGGTGGTCGTGCCTGTCGAGAACCACCAAATAGTAAAGACCTGAATTTCTCTGGAGAAATTCGGGCCAGGGGTGTCGGATCGGGGTGTAGACGTTCGTAGCAAGGGTGAGAGGCGGTCACCGAGGCCGCCCAACACAAAGGAGTGAACACCATGGCCAAGTACCTGATGTCCGTCTGGGGTCCCGACTCGGACTACGAGAAGGAGCACTACGGCTACGCCTCGCAGGAGGAGATGATGTCCTCGTTCGAGGCGACCGGAAAGTTCAACGACAAGCTCCAGCAGGAGGGCTACTTCGTCTTCGCCGACGGTCTCGATGCCGCGAAGACCTCGACCGTCGTCGACGGCCAGGGCGAGAAGCCGGTCATCACCGACGGCCCCTACGCAGAGGCCAAGGAGTACATGGCCGGCTTCTGGATCATCGACGTCCCCGATCTCGACGTCGCGCTCAAGCTTGCCGCCGAGGCCTCTGCCGCGTGCCTCGGCAAGGTCGAGGTGCGCCCGATGCAGACCGGCCCCGAGGCGGCCTGAGTCATGGGGAAATATCTGCTGTCCGTCTTCGGTACCGAGGCCGAGCTCGACGACGAGTTCTACGGCCTCAGCTCGGCCGAGGAGCTGCAGCAGTCCCACGCGGACGTCGGGACGCTGACCGAGAAGCTCACAAAGAACGGCTGGTTCGTCTACGCCGATGGTCTCGGCCACCCGCGCACCGCGACCGTCATCGATGCCCTGGGGGAGTCCCCCGTCCACACCGACGGCCCCTACACAGAGGCCAAAGAGCACCTCGCGGGCTTCTGGGTCATCGACGTGCCCGACAGGCATACCGCGCTCAGCGTCGCCGAGGAGGCGTCGGCGGCATGCAGGGGAAGGCTCGAGCTGCGTCCGATCGACGCAGAGATCGGGGCGTGAGGCGCCGTTGATCGACGTTGCAGAGGCGATCACCCGCGCCCACCAAGAGGAGTGGGCACGGGTGGTCGCCAGTCTCGCCAGACGCTTCGGTGACCTCGACATCGCCGAGGAGGCCGCGGCCGAGGCGTTCACGGTCGCTGTCGAGCGCTGGCCGCTCGATGGCGTCCCACCCAACCCTGGCGCCTGGCTCACCACCACCGCCAACCGCCGCGCGATCGACCGGATCCGCCGCGAGTCCAAACGTGACGACAAGCAGAAGGAGGCCGTCGCGATGCACGATGACACCCCGCACGAGCCTCTCGGCGCCATCGAGGACGATCGGCTCCGGCTGCTCTTCACCTGCTGCCACCCCGCGCTCGCGCCCGAGGCGCGGATCGCGCTGACGCTGCGTATGGTCGGCGGCCTGACCGTGCCCGAGATCTCCAAGGCGTTCCTGGTCCAGGAGACCACGATGGGCCAGCGGATCACCCGCGCGAAGAACAAGATCAAGGCCGCCCACATCCCTTACCGGGTCCCGGAAGAGACCGATCTCCCA
Source organism: Nocardioides panzhihuensis (assembly GCF_013408335.1). Lineage (NCBI taxonomy): Bacteria > Bacillati > Actinomycetota > Actinomycetes > Propionibacteriales > Nocardioidaceae > Nocardioides > Nocardioides panzhihuensis. The sequence continues at coordinate 5,368,763 of NZ_JACBZR010000001.1, forward strand.
GAGCGGGTCACGGGCGTCCTGGCCGTCCTCTTCCTGGTCTTCAACGAGGGTTACCTCTCCTCGGGTGGCCACGAGAACGCCGTACGCGGCGACCTGACCGGCGAGGCCATCCGGCTGACCCGCCTCGTCCGTGCCCTCATCCCTGAGGATGGTGAGGTCGCCGGGCTGCTGGCCCTGATGCTGCTGATCGAGGCGCGGCGTACGGCTCGGGTCTCGGCCACCGGCGAGCTGGTCCGGCTAGACGAGCAGGACCGCGGCGCCTGGGATCTCGCGCTGATCGCCGAGGGCCATGCGCTGGTGCGTGAACGGCTCGCCGTCGTCGCGAACGGCGGTCCACGACCAGGGCGCTACCAGATCCTGGCCGCCATCAACGCCGTCCACACCTCGGTGAGAGATGCCCGTGACACCGACTGGTCCCAGATCGTCGCGCTCTATGACCAGATGCTCCGCGTCGACGCCTCGCCGATCGTCCGGCTCAACCGCGCGATCGCGATCGCGGAGCTGGACGGCCCCGAGGTCGCGCTCGCCGAGATCGACCGGCACCTGGGACCCAGCCTGGACGAATACCACGCCCTGCACGCCACCAGGGCCGACCTGCTGCGCCGGCTGGGCCGCAGCGGAGAGTCCCGCGCGGCGTACGACCGGGCTCTCGAGCTCGCCGAGAACTCCGCCGAGGTGGCGCTGCTGACCAGGCGCAGGGATCAGCTCGGACCCAGCTGAACGCAAGAGAGGCGGTCACCCGGATCGCCGAGTAGACGAGGAGACGAAACCGAATGCCCGAGTTCATGATCGCTTTCAACGACGAATGGGTCTCCGAGCACACGATGGACCAGCTGCGCACGAAGCGCGATGCGTCCCTGGCGGTGCTCGACGAGATGAAGGCCGCTGGGATCTTCCTCTACAGCAACGGCGGGATCGACGCCTCGACCGCCATCTTCAGCGTCGAGGCCGACAACGGCGAGCCGGTCTTCACCGACGGCCCGTATGTCGAGACCAAGGAGCACCTCGGCGGCTTCTGCGTCATCGACGTCCCCGACGAGGCCGCGGCCCGCTACTGGGCTGGCCGGTTGGCCGTCGCGCTCGACTGGCCGCAGGAGGTCCACCGGTTCCCGGAGATGTTCAGCTGGGAGTGAGCCCTGCGCCTGGAACGCTTCGCTGGATCTCGGCGGCGAAGCGTTCCAGGTCGTGGCAGGCTAGCCGCATGAGTACGCCTGAGCCGCTTGCCCTGCCCGAGACCGACGCCGCGGAGGGCTGGGTCAAGGAGCGTACGTCGACGACGCTGGCTCACGTGCGGGAGCTGGCCGAGCAGCTGCGGACTGCGCCGCCGAGCCAGGCGATCGAGGTGCTGAAGGCCTGGGACCAGCTCTCCCTCGAGCTCGGCTCTCTCGCCGGGCTGGCCGGTCTGCTCTCCAACGTGCACCCCGTCGAGGCGGTCCGCACCGCCTGCGAGGACACCGAGGTCGAGGTCGACCGCCTGCGCACCGAGCTCACCCAGGACAAAGCGCTCTACGACGTCTTCGCCCAGCTGTCGGCACAGTTCTCCGCCGGCCAGACCGACGCGCTCGACCCGCTCGCCGCCAGGCTCCTGGAGAAGACCTTGCAGGACTTCACCCGCGCGGGCGTCGACCGCGACGACGCCACCCGTGCCCGGCTCACCGAGATCAACGAACGGCTCACCGAGCTCAGCCTCGAGTTCTCCCGCGTGACCAGGGACGACGTACGCATCACCACAGCCACGTCCGAACAGCTGGACGGGATGCCCGCCGACTGGCTGGAGGCGCACCCGGTCAACGACAAGGGGCTCGTCGAGATCACCACCGACTATCCGGACGCCCTCCCGGCGCGGATGTTCGCGAAGGACCCCTCGGTCCGTCGCGCCGTCACTGTCGCAGGCCTCGAGCGCGGCTGGCCGCACAACGACAAGGTCTTGAAGGAGATGTTCGAGCTGCGCCACGAGCTGGCCACCTCGGTCGGTTACGACGACTGGCCAGCCTTCGACGCCGCAGTGAAGATGATCGGCGACGGACCGGCGATCCCGGAGTTCATCGACAAGATCGCCGGCGCCTCCGAGGGGCGGATGAAGCGTGACCTCGAGGTGCTCCTCGACCGCTACAACCGGGACGTCCCGGGAGCCAGTGCCGTCTCGTCGGCCGACGTCCTCTTCTACGAGGAGCTGGTGCGCCAGGAGAAGTACGACGTCGACAGCCAGGTGGTGCGTACGTTCTTCGACTTCGCGAAAGTGCACCAGGGGCTGCTGGACGTCACCGGACGCCTCTTCGGGCTGCGCTATGAACCGGTCTCCGACGTCGTCACCTGGCACGAGGACGTCAGCGTCTTCGACGTCTTTTTGCAGGACAGCAACGAGCGCCTCGGCCGGATCTATCTCGACCTCCACCCCCGCGAGGGCAAGTACAAGCACGCCGCGCAGTTCGACCTCGCCCCCGGCGTGAACGGCCGGCAGTTGCCCGAGGGCGTGCTGGTCTGCAACTTCTCCCGCGGACTGATGGAGCACGACCACGTCGTGACCCTCTTCCACGAGTTCGGCCACCTGATCCACCACGTCCTCGGTGGGCAGGGCGAGTGGGCGCGGTTCTCCGGGGTCGCGACGGAGTGGGACTTCGTCGAGGCGCCCAGCCAGATGCTCGAGGAGTGGGCCTGGGACGCGGACGTGCTGCGGACCTTCGCCACCGACGAGACCGGCGAGCCGATCCCGGCCGACCTGGTCGGGCGGATGCGGGCGGCCGACGACTTCGGCAAGGGCTACCACGCCCGGCAGCAGATGTTCTACGCCGCGATCTCCTACTGGTTCCACAAGGAGCAGCCCGACGACCTGACCAGGCGTCTCCAGGAGCTCCAGGCGGCGTACTCGCCCTATCCCTATATCGAGGGCACCCACTTCTTCGCCAACTTCGGACACCTGGGCGGCTACTCCTCGGCCTACTACACCTATATGTGGTCGCTGGTGATCGCCAAGGACCTGTTCAGCGCCTTCGACCGGGACAACCTGTTCGACCCCGAGGTGGCCGGTCGATACCGCGACCTGGTGCTCGCCCGCGGGGGCGAGAAGGACGCCGCCGACTTGGTCGCCGACTTCCTTGGACGACCGTATTCCTTCGATGCGTACGCGGCCTGGTTGGTCTCTTAGGCAACGTTTCGCCGCGTTCGACGCAGGCGCCGCGAGATTGTAAATGATTTGCTTATTTGCGTCTGATGGAGCGCCAGACTTGCGTCGGCGTCACATCTGGACGAACGTCTCTGGAAGCAGAGGTGCCTGTTGCGTGCATCACTCGGGCTGCTCGTCGATCTCAGGCACCTTCTCCGAACCCTATTGAGGGGAGAGACAAATGGATGCCGTGAAAGACATCGACTGGGTGAGTCTCGGTGGCAAGGTGGCCGCCGCGATTGTCATCCTCCTGGTCACCTGGATCATCGCGAAGATCGTCGCGTGGGCGTTCGCGAAGCTGACCTCGAAGATCCCGTTCCTCCAGAAGGCTGGAAGCGACGGGGACACCATCGGCAAGAGCCTCGGCTCCGTGGCCGCGCTATTGGTGTGGCTCTTCGGTCTGATCGCACTGCTCGACCTGTTCCAGCTCACCGCTGTGCTGGACCCGATCAAGAGCCTGCTCGACGGCGTGCTGGGCTTCCTGCCCAACCTGATCGGCGCGGTCTTCGTCTTCATCATCGGTGCGCTCGTCGCCAAGGTCGTCCGTCAGCTCGTCGAGACCGCGCTCGGTGCGGTCCCGTTCGACAAGTGGCTCGGCAGCGGCAGCAAGCTCTCCGGCCAGGTTGACAAGACGGTCGGCGTGAACGCCGCCGCGGACCCGCGCGACGCGTCGGCTCCGCAGTCGGGCGCAGCCGCGCAGATCGTTAAGGTCATCGGTCTCGTGCTCTACGCGATCATCATGATCGTGGTGGCCATCGCTGCTCTGCAGATTCTCGGGATCAGCTCGATCTCGCGGCCTGCCGAGCTCATGCTCGCCATGATCCTCGCCGCGATCCCGAAGATCATCGCTGCCGCGATCCTGCTCGGTATCGGTGTGGTCATCGCCCGCTTCGCCGCCGACGTCCTCGGTCAGATCATCGACGGGCTCGGCTTCGACCGGGCGCTCCACTCCATGGACGTGCTGCCGCAGGGTCAGAGCGCGACCCCGATCGTCACCAAGGTGATCCAGATCGGCATCGTGCTCTTCTTCGCCGTGATGGCGGCGCAGATGCTGGAGTTCCCGCAGATCACGAGGTTCATCGCCGAGGTTCTCGAGCTCGGTGGACGGGTCGTCTTCGGCGGCGCGATCATCGCTGCCGGTGTCCTGATCGCCTCGGTGCTCGCGAAGATCGTGCCGGGATCGGTCTCGCAGATCCTGAAGTACGCCACGATCGTGCTGTTCGTCGCGATCGGCCTGAGCTTCATGGGTCTGGCCGACTCCATCATCAACCTCGGCTTCGGTGCCGTGGTCGTCGGTGGCGCCGCCGCCGCGGCGCTCGCCTTCGGCCTGGGTGGTCGCGACGCTGCTGCCAAGCAGCTGGAGCGGCTCCAGTCCAGCGGTGGCGGGAGCTCGTCGACCAGCCCGACGACGCCGACGACCCCGCCGACGACTCCACCGCCGCCCCAGACGCCCGGCGTCTGATCGCAGCGAGGACCGTCAGGGTCTGACTCAGGGAGCCCCCGGCCCGTACTTCGGTGCAGCCGGGGGCTCTCTTCTATTTGCCTTGAACGACGGCGAGGAGCGGCGTAAGATCACGATATATCGCGAAGGAACGCGACCTAGTCTTCTGAGAGAGAGAACCCAATGACGTACAACAACAGCAACCCTTGGGGTGAGTGGATCGACCAGATGGGTCGAGAGTTCGGCAAGGGCGGCGGCCCACGCCGCTCACATGGCTGGCAGGGTGGCCCTGGTTGGGGCGGAGCAGGATGGGGCGGCCCCCAGGGCCGCGGTCGGGGACCCGCCGGCCCGCCGCCGTGGATCACGGCGCTGCTCGGCTTCGACAACCAGCCCCCGCAGCGGCCCGGCCCCCGCGTCCGTCGAGGCGACGTACGCTCCGCGATCATCTACGTGATGGCCGAGGCGGCCGAGCAGGCCCAGGTGATCAACGGCTACCAGGTGATCCAGCAGATCTCCGAGCGCAGCTCGGGTGAGTGGCGCCCGAGCCCCGGCTCGGTCTACCCGACCATCCAGCAGCTCGAGGACGAGGGCCTTGTCGAGTCCGACGACGAGCACGGTCGCCGGGCGATCCGGCTCACCGCCACCGGCAAGACCTACGCCGCCGAGCACCGCGACGAGCTGGCCGCCGTGTGGAAGCCGTTCGACAAGGCCGTGGACAACGCTCGCGAGCAGAGCCGTGGCGGTCGTGGCGGGCAGGGGATGGGCGACCTCGCCGGCTTCGGGATCCTCGGCGGCGAGCTCGCCCAGGTGCTCCCGGCCGTGTGGCAGCTCGCCACCTCCGGCACCGACCCGCAGCGCCAGGCTGCAGCGGACATCCTCGCCGACACCCGGCGCAAGCTCTACGGCCTCCTGGCCGCCGGCGACGACGAGACCGTACCCAGTGAGGGCAGAGTGACAGCCGAGCAGATCGACGAGGTCGAGGAGACCGACGACGGCGAGCCCGGCTCCGCGCCCAAGGCCTGACCCACCGAGTCGGCGCATCTGTCCCAGCAACTTGGGACCGATGCGCCGACTCGACGCGATTTCGCGGGACATTCACGCCCGCGCGGCGCGTACTGTGCCTGGGGTGAGCGAGATCCTGATCAACGTGCGCGGATCGCACAGCGTCGAAGTGCCGCCGGAGGTCGGGGTGGTGCACGCGGAGGTGCGGTTCGCCGGGGCCTCGCCGGAGGTCGTGATGGATCGGCTACGGCAGGGGGTGGCGAGGGTGCGCGAGAGGCTGCAGCGGCTCGAGAGCGACGGCGTCGTCGGCCGATTCGTCATCCAGCAGGCGCGCACGTCTGTCGACCGGGATGGTCCCAAGGGCCGCGATCGAATGGCGGTGGTGCATCGCGCCACGGTCTGGTTCCGGGCGGAGTTCGTCGACTTCGAGGAGCTGGGCGCGTGGGTCGGCCGGAGCGCCACCGAGGAGGGCGTCCAGGTGCGCGAGGTGTCCTGGCGGCTGACCAAGGAGAGCCAGCTGAACGCCGAGCGTGGCGTACGCCAGGAGGCGGTCCGCCAGGCCAAGGTGCGCGCGCAGGACTACGCGGACGCGCTCGACCTCGGTCCGGTCTCCGTGCGCAGCATCAACGATGTCGGCTTCCACCAGGACGTCGCGTACGCCTCGATGGCCGTCGGCCCAGAGATGGATCTGGCGCCAGATCTGGCCTTCGACCCCGACGACATCACGGTCCACGCCGAGGTGGAGGCGGCGTTCGCGGTCGGTTCCTAGCCGACCCGCTCAGAGCGCGTCGAGGTGTTCGGCAATGTGGCGGTGGCCGACGGTCTCATGGCCGACGATGGTGACGACCGGCGCCAGGACGACGACGACGAGACACCAGGCCACCGGCACGCCCGCGATCGCCATCACGACGCTGGCGACCAGCACGGCCGCGGTGAGGCCGATCAGCAGCAGGTGGAACGGGTCGACGACGCGCATGAACAGGGTGTAGAGGAGATAGAGGACCAGGGCGTACGACCCGACGGGAATCGCGACGGCGAGGACCGTGCCGACCTCGCTGAGCTCGGAGTGGTGCTCGAGCAGGTAGGCGGCCACGTGCAGGCCGGCGCCGGTGGCGGCGATCGAGGCGAAGACCAGGATGTGCATGTAGCCCCACAGGAACGAGCGGTCGCGGCGCCGCTCGAGCATGGTGGCCCACGGGATCGTGAAGTAGGTCCACCACTGGCCGAAGGTCAGGCCGATGCCGGCGGCGAGCAGAAGGATCGCGCCGAGGCTCCAGCCCAGCTCCGGCTCGTTGACGATCGCCGACATCACCGCGACGGTGCCGATCACGCCCTCGCCGAGGGTGATGATCGTCAGCAGGCCGTAGCGCTCGGCGATGTGGTCGGCGTGCCAGGGGGTGCCGCCGAAGCGACGCTCGGCCAGAAAGGGGCCGGTCAGCTCGATCACCATCGGCACGAGCATCGCCGCGAACGCGACCGGCACGCTGAGCGGAAGCACCGCGATCACGCACCAGAACACCTGTGCGACGAGGATGGTGGCGAGGTAGACCTGGTGCGCACCGCGCCGTGCCGGATCCTGACGCCATGCGCGCAGCCACTGGCCGCACAGCGCGACCCGCATCACGACGTACCCGGCGATCACGATCTCGTTGTGGAGACGGTCGCCGCCGTGGATGCTCTCGAAGAGCGTCGGCAGGCCGAGAGCCATGATGATCACGCCCACCATCTGCACCATCGTCAGCAGCCGGAACGCCCAGTCGTCGGTGTCGTAGGCCGAGGCCATCCAGGAGTAGTTGATCCAGGCCCAGCAGATCGCGAACGACGCGAAGGAGAACGCCGCGATCCCCGCCGCGATGTGCCCCTCCGCGAGCTGATGGGCGAGCTCGCTGCCGCTCACTCCGAAGGCCACGACGAAGGTGAGGTCGAAGAGCAGCTCCAGAGGCGTCGCGCTCCGATGCTCCTCGCGCGGGTCGCGTCCGGTCATCTGTCGCAGGCTGCTGGTTGAGTTCACCCTGGTGAGGATAGGACGTGGTACGGGTGGTCCGCCGGACGTCGGGCTACTTGGCGATCGCGCCGAGATGGACGTCGAGGCTCTCGGCCGAGAGCAGGTGGTTGATGACCACGGCGGCGCAGCCGACCATGCCGGTGGAGTCGGCGTGGGTGGAGGGGACGAAGGTCAGGTCGCGGGTGGCCAGGGCGGTCGACCGGGAGTAGACGGTCTCGCGTACGCCTGCGGTGTAGAGGTCGAAGGCACCGGCCATGTCGCCGCCGATGACGACGACCTCGGGGTTGAGCAGGTTGATCGCGATCGCCAGCACCTCGCCGAGCTGCCGCCCGGCCTCGCGCAGCAGACCCCGGGCGATGGCGTCGCCGGCGAGGGCCGCCGCGACGAGATCACGGATGTGGCCGGCGGAGACGCCGGAGTCGACCAGGCCCTGGGTCAGGGCCCAGCCCGCCGCGACCGTCTCCAGGCAGCCGGTCGCGCCGCAGCGGCAGGGGCGATCGCCGGCGGACTCGACCCGAGTGTGGCCGATCTCGCCGACGGCACCGGCGTGACCGCGCAGGACCCGGCCGTCGGCGATGACCGCCAGGCCGAGGCCGGTCGACGCCTTCACGACGAGCGCGTCGCGCGGGTGCAGTCCGCTGCCGAAGAGCTCGGCCGTGGCCAGCGCGTCGGTGTCGTTGACGAGCACCAGCGGGCCGTCGGTGAGCCGGTCGAAGTAGGGCGCGAGCGGGACGCCGTCCCAGCCTCGCATCACCGGTGAGTCGACCGAGACCAGGCGGACGGGGTCGACCACGCCCGGAAGGCTCATCCCGACGCCCAGAACCGGCGGCTCGATGCCCTCCAGGAGCCGCTCGAGCCGGTCGGTGACGTCGGGCATGAGGTCGTCGGCGGCGATGCCGACCTCGTGGTCACGCGTGTCGCCGGCGAGCTCGCGGCCGTCGAGGTCGAAGACGGCGAGCTGGCTCCGGGAGCGCCCGATCGCCACCGCCAGGACGACCCCGGCGTCGGCGTTGAAGCTCAGCGAGCCCGGGGGTCGGCCGCCGGTCGAGGCGAGCTCCTCCCCGGCGAGGATCAGCCCGGCCTCGACGAGGGCCGAGACCCGAGAGACCACAGCCGTACGCGACAGCCCGGTCGTCTTCTGCAGGTCGCTGCGAGTCAGGGCGCGGCCAGAGCGCACCAGAGCGAGTACGTCGGCGGTCGTTGTGGAGTCGGGCATGGGGCGAAGCGTACGCTACTTATGTCTTTCGTGTACTAAAGGTTTACTTGTATCGATCCAAAGATCGTGTCATTGTGTGCCAAAGCACACTGCCTTTGGAGGACCTGTGACTGCCGTTGCCCCTACCGTCGCCGACGTCACCGCTCGACTCGTCGAGCGTTCCGCCGCCACCCGTGCCGACTACCTGGCCCGCATCGCAGCCGCCCGGGCGACCGGGCCGGCCCGGGGCCGACTCGCGTGCAGCAACCTGGCCCACGGCTTCGCGGCCTCCACCGCTCCGGAGAAGGCCGAGCTCAAGATGGTCAGCCCCGCGGCGAAGCCCAACGTCGCGATCGTGACCTCCTACAACGACATGCTCTCCGCGCACGCGCCGTACGAGACCTACCCGCCGCTCCTCAAGGCCGCGGTCATGCGGGCCGGCGGGCTCGCGCAGGTCGCCGGTGGCGTACCCGCGATGTGCGACGGGATCACCCAGGGCCGCGACGGCATGCAGGTCTCCCTCTTCTCCCGCGACGTGATCGCGATGTCGGCCGGGATCGCCCTCTCGCACGACATGTTCGACGCCGCGCTGATGCTCGGCGTGTGCGACAAGATCGTGCCGGGCCTGCTGATCGGCGCGCTCTCCTTCGGTCACCTGCCGACCGTCTTCGTGCCGGCCGGTCCGATGTCCTCGGGCCTCCCCAACAAGGAGAAGGCCCGAGTCCGACAGCGGTACGCAGCGGGCGAGGCGACCCGTGAGGAGCTGCTCGAGGCCGAGGCCGCGAGCTACCACTCCCGCGGCACCTGCACCTTCTACGGCACCGCCAACTCCAACCAGCTCCTGATGGAGGTGCTCGGCCTGCACCTGCCGGGCTCGTCCTTCGCCTCCCCGGACACCCTGCTGCGCGCCGCGCTCAACCGCGCCGCCGCCGAGCGTGCCACCGAGCTGGCGTTGACCGGTGGCCCGGGCGTCGGCGAGATGATCGACGAGAAGTCGATCATCAACGCCTGTGTCGCGCTGCTGGCCTCAGGTGGCTCGACCAACCACACGCTCCACCTGGTCGCCATCGCCCGCGCTGCGGGGATTCAGCTGACCTGGTCCGACATCTCCGACCTGTCGCCGGTGGTGCCGCTGCTCAGCCGGATGTACCCCAACGGCTCCGCCGACGTGAACCACTTCCATGCGGCCGGCGGCGTCAGCTTCCTGATCCGTACGCTGCTCGAGGCCGGGCTGCTCCACGAGGACGTCACCACGATCCTCGGTCGGGGACTGTCGACCTACACCCAGGAGATGCGACTCACCAGCGACGGCGGCGAGGTCGAGCTGGTCGAGGGTGCCCCGGTGTCCGGTGATCTCGACGTGTTGCGCCCGGCCGACGACCCGTTCTCGCCCGACGGCGGCCTGCGGATGCTGACCGGCGAGCTCGGCACCGCGGTCATCAAGACCTCGGCGGTCGCGCCTGAGCACCGGCTGGTCTCCGCACCGGCGATGGTCTTCGACGACCAGGCCGACTTCCTCGCCGCCTTCTCCGAGGGTCGCCTCGATGGTCGCGACTTCGTCGCGGTGCTGCGCTACCAGGGCCCCGCGGCCAACGGGATGCCGGAGCTGCACAAGCTGACCCCGGCTCTCGGAGTGATGCAGGACCGCGGCCAAAAGGTCGCCATCGTCACCGACGGCCGGATGTCCGGGGCGTCGGGGAAGGTGCCCGCCGCCATCCACCTCACTCCCGAGGCCGCGCTCGGCGGACCGCTCGCCCGCGTGCTGGACGGTGACCTGATCACCGTGGACGCCGATTCCGGCGCCCTGACCATCGCGGTCGACCCCGACGAGTTCGCGCACCGCCCGACGACCGGCCGGGCGCCGCTCGACGCCGAGTGGCGCGGCACCGGACGCGAGCTCTTCGGCGCCTTCCGTGCCACTGTGGGTCCGGCCGACACCGGCGCGTCCGTCTTCGCCTTCGCCTCCGTCCAGCAGAGCCCGTCCTCACAGGAGAGCCCCGTCCATGTCTGACCTCACGTCCACCGACCTGCTCGACCTCTCCCCGGTGATCCCGGTCGTCGTCATCGAGACCCTCGACCAGGCGGTGCCCGTGGCCCGCGCCCTCGCCGAGGGCGGTGTGCCCCTGGTCGAGCTGACCCTGCGTACGCCGGTGGCGCTCGACGCCATCCGGGCCATCGCCGCCGAGGCGCCCGAGGTCGTGATCGGTGCCGGCACGGTGACCACTCCCGAGCTCGCGAAGGAGGCAGCCGCCGCCGGGGCCCAGTTCCTGGTCTCGCCGGGAGCCACGCCCACGCTGCTCGGCGCCATGCGCGACACCGGCCTGCCGTTCCTGCCCGGCACCGCCACCGTCTCCGAGGCCCTCGCGGTGCTCGAGACCGGTCACACCGCGATGAAGTTCTTCCCTGCCGAGGCCTCTGGCGGCGTGAAGTTCCTGGGGTCGCTGGCGTCGGTGCTGCCCGACGTACGTTTCTGCCCCACCGGTGGCATCTCGCTCGCCACCGCCCCCAGCTACCTCAGCCTCCACAACGTCGGCTGCGTCGGTGGCTCCTGGCTCACGCCCGCCGAGGCGCTCGCCTCCGGCGACTGGGACCGCGTGACCGCGCTGGCAGCAGCCACCGCCGCGCTCCGCTGACCCGAACCCCGCCGAGTCGGCGCGTTCGAACGCGCCGACTCGGCGGGGTCTTCGGTGAGAACGCGGCGGATCAGCGGTAGAGGAGGTACTGGCGGCGGGTCGCGTCGAAGGCTGCCAGCTCGTCTCGCCAGGCCGCCTCGACCTCGTCGCCGGTGGCACCGGCGTCGATCTGCGTACGGAGCCTGGTCGACCCGGTGAGCTTGTCGATCCAGAACGGGCGGACGGTGTCCCACGAGTCCTGGCGCCAGGCGAACTCGGGATAGAGCGCCTTCGCGGTGACCAGCATCTCGACGCCGGCGCGGACCGGGTCGAAGCGGTCGTGGTCCTGGATGGTGACCTGCACGCCACCGCAGACCTTGCCGGCGTGCTTGTTGACCGACGGGTTGAAGTAGGCCTCCCGGAAGGTGACGCCCGGAAGCCCGGCAGCCTCCAGCGCCTCGGCCCAGCGGTGGTCGACGAACGGCGCACCGATCAGCTCGAACGGCTTGGTGGTGCCGCGGCCCTCGGAGAGGTTGGTGCCCTCGAACATGCAGGTCCCGGGGTAGGCCAGCGCGGTGTCGGAGGTGGGCATGTTGGGGCTCGGCAGGACGAAGTCGAGTCCGGTGTCGGCGAACAATGTATTCCGCTTCCAGCCGGAGACCTGTACGACGTCGAGCTGGGCCAGGCGCCCGCCGGCGTGCTTCTCGAGGAGCTCGCCGTCGAAGTACCGGGCGAGCTCGCCGACCGACATCCCGTGCTGCTGGACGATCTCGCGCGCACCGACGCCCGAGGTGTACGCCGAGGTCATCATCGGGCCGCGAGCGGTCCCGCCCACGGGGTTGGGCCGGTCGAGGACCACGAAGCGCTTCTCGGTCGCCACGGCGGCCTGCATCGCCGTCCACATCGTCCAGATGTAGGTGTAGAACCGGGAGCCGACGTCCTGGATGTCGAAGACGACGGTCTCGACGTCGGCGGCCCTGAACAGCTCGGTCATCTTCGCGACGTTGGCGCCGTAGGCGTCATAGACGGTGAGACCGGTGCGCTCGTCGACGAAGGTGCCCTCGGACCCTCCGGCCTGTGCCGTGCCGCGGAAGCCGTGCTCCGGACCGAAGACGCCGGCGATCTGCACCGAGCCGGACTCGTGCATCTCGTCGACGATGTTGCGCAGGTTGCGGAGCACGCCGGTGGGGTTGGTGATGATGCCCACCCGTTCGCCCGACAGTGTCGACCAGCCGTCGGCGGCCGCGCGGTCGGCGCCTGGGGTGACCACCCGGCCCGGGCCGACCGGTGAGGCGGGGTTGGCGGATGCACCCGTTGGACCGGTGAGGAAGGGAGCTGCGGCGGCGCCGACGGCGGCGGCGCCGAGCAAGCGGCGGCGGTCGAACCGGGGAACTTCAGTGTTCATGGGGGACTCCTGTGCCGGGTGTGAGGATCACCTTGCAGGCTAGTCCTGGCCGCGCGGGTTGGGAGCCGAATTGCCCAGGCGGGTGGGGTCAGTCGCTTCCCCTGGTTTCCATGCGCAACGGGCCGCAAACACGCCGGTGGTGACGTGGGTGCGGGAATTTTTCGGATTTCTTCGAGGAACTGCAACATCGGTGCGTTTAGGTACGTAACAAGTACTGAAGGGTCTGATCCGGACCGAACTCGGGAGCGTCCATGTTGGGCAATGAGGCTGTAACGGCCTCGACGAGCAGTCGAGGCAATGGTGTACGCCGGACTGCGGCGGCTCGCCACGCCGGACCTGCGGCAGTGGCCGAACGTGTACGTGACGAGCAACGGATCCATGCGAGCGGCAGGACGCCGGGGGGCGTCGTTCGAATGGATCTACCACCGGGCGTGAGGCCGGCGAGTCGACAAAGACCGCCGATCCGCCCGGTCCGATGGGTGGGGCTATGAGCGTGACCAGGAACGCGCTCGCCCCGCTCGGCGGGACCCCGTCCGCGTCTGTCGCGATCCCCGGTGCGCTCGGGCGCCGGGGCTCGGGCGCTGACGGGGTCCCGCTTTCCTGAATCGTCCGACGATCTCCGTACGGAGGGACTCGGAGACCTGCGGCCCCGGCCGCGTAACTCAACTCAGGAGAACGCAATGAGCTCGAAGATCCTCGGGGGACTTCGGCGGTCGGTCGTGGTGACCCTCCTGGCTGGTGGCTTCATGGTCGCCGGTGCGGGGATCGCCTGCGCCGGCTCGCACTCTGCCGAACAAGGTGACGGCCCGGCCGCATCGCTGGCCGCGGCGGAGCCGATCAAGGCTCCGGACCGCGGACCGGTGGGTCCGGTGACGATCTCGGGAGCGGCCGCCGGGAACGACGCGGCCCTGACGGTCACGACGGACGGAACGACAGTGGTGGTCAGCGGCCGCGCTCACGTCGAGTCTCCGGTCGGCCACGACGTGGACTCCGGCTCGTTGCTCGGCGGTGGTCGCGGCGTCGGTCTCGACACGGAGCCGTTCGGCTTCGTCGGGGGAGTGACCGGCGACTCCTCGTCGGCGGACATCGTCGGCGTCGGTCGCATCGGGGTGGAGAAGCACTACTACGTCCAGGGCGCGCCCTGAGCAGTCCGCAAATGAAACGCGTCGGGGCCACCGGGAGCTTCCCGGTGGCCCCGACGTGAGTCAGCCAGATCGACTGAGGCTCAGGCGGCTTCGTTCTTGATCGCGGAGATGTCGAACTCGAGCTTGATCTTCTCGGAGACGAGCACGCCGCCGGTCTCGAGAGCGGCGTTGAAGGAGAGGCCCCAGTCGGTGCGGTTGATCGCGACGGCACCCTCGAAACCGACGCGGGTGTTGCCGAACGGGTCCTTGGCGGAGCCGGTCTGCTCGAAGGGGACGGTGACCGACTTGGTGGTGCCCTTGATGGTCAGGTCGCCGGTGACGTTCCAGGCCTCGCCGTCGAACTCGACCGAGGTCGACTCGAAGGTGATGTTGGGGTGCGTCTCGTTCTCGAAGAAGTCGCCCGAGAGCAGGTGACCGTCGCGGTCGGCGTTGCCGGTGTCGATGGAGGCAGCCTTGATCGTGATCGAGACCTTGGACTTGGCCGGCTCGGCGGTGTCGATCGTCGCGGTGCCCTCGAAGTCCTTGAACGAGCCCCGGACGGTGGTCACCATCGCGTGGCGCGCCGAGAAGCCCAGGCGGGTGTGGGCGACGTCGAGGGTGTAGTCGCCCGCGATGTCCTCGATAGCGGCGGTCGGGGTGTCGAACTCGGTCTCGGTGGCCGCGTCCTTCTTGCTGAAAATGCCCATGGCGGGTGTGCTCCTGGAAGAATTGGTTGAAACTGCAATCATCATAACTGAACGACCTCGCCCAATGTTCCCGCTCTCGTGGGCTTTCTCGACGACCACGGGAAATTGGTTGCAGTGACAACGCTATCCCTAAATGCGCGAGGCCCGCTCCCCTTGATCGGGAGCGGGCCTCGTAGGCGTTGAGCGGTTGTCAGGCAGCGTGACGATTGGCCACCGGCGCACTGACTTCGACCCAGCGGGCCTCCATGTGCTTCCGGCCGCGGCGGTCGACGACGGGGAGCCAACGGAGCTCGAGCTTGCCGGTCACGTTATTTCCTTTCATCAGACACCTCCTGTTCACCTTGTGTTCACCTAAGGTACCGCACCCCCACCCGTATGTCCAAGTGGTCGGTCAGATCGCTTCGCGCGCCCCACTGAGGCGCTCGAAAACGAGTCATGCGGGACTATTGCGCCCCACTTCGTGATGAATCGACAGTTCCTGCCCGAAATCGGGCAGGAATTTGAACCTGAGGGTTGGGTGCCCCACAGTGAGTGGCGTGAAGGCCGAGCAAGCGCTGATCGACCACCTGGTCGCCACGACCGGGCTTCCGCCCACGGAGGCGGCGCGGGTCGTCGAGGACGTGGTGGCGTACTTCGACGAGCCGGTCGAGGCCTACGTACGCCGCCGGCACGCGCAGCTGAAGACCTATGGCGGCAAGAACGACGCGATCTTCGCGCTGCTCGCCGAGGAGCTTCGGTCGCGGGTCGTCGCCGCGCCGCAGCTGACCGAACGGCAGCTGCGACGGCTCATCTACGGATAGAACGACGGATAGATTGGACGGGACACATGTGCGGAATCGTCGGCTACATCGGACCTCAGCAGGCAGCCGGCCTGCTCACCGAGGGGCTGGCCCGGCTGGAGCACCGCGGCTATGACTCGGCGGGCATCGCCGTGCTGGGCAGCAGGCTGCAGGTGGTGAAGAAGGCAGGCCGCGTACGCGACCTGGTCGATGCGCTGCCGAAGCGGTTCGCCGGCAAGGTCGGCATCGGCCACACCCGGTGGGCGACCCACGGCCCGGCCAACGACGTCAACGCCCACCCGCACGTCTCCGCCGATGGCCGAGTGGCCGTCGTCCACAACGGGATCGTCGACAACGCCGCCTCGTTGCGGGAGCGCCTCACCGACTCGGGCGTCGAGCTGGCCAGCGACACCGACACCGAGGTCTTCGCCCACCTCATCGCATCGTCGACCGCGGAGAATCTGGAGGCCAAGGTCGTCGAAGGGCTCTCCCAGGTCGAGGGCACCTGGGGCCTGGCCGTCGTGCACGCCGACTTCCCCGACCGCATGGTGGTGGCCCGCAACGGCTCGCCGCTGATCGTCGGCGTCGGCGACGGGGAGATGTACGTCGCCTCCGACCTGGCCGCGGTCGTACGCCACACCACCACCGTCGCCCACCTCGACGACGGCGAGCTCGCGACGGTCACCGCGACCGGGTTCACGACCTTCCGCCAGGACCTGACGACGACCATCACGACGGCGCGCGAGGTCGACGTGGATCCGTCGGCCTACGAGTACGGCGAGCTCGCCGACGAGCCGCGGATGTTCACCGAGATCCACGAGCAGCCCTCGAGCGTCGAGCGGGCGTTGCGTGGCCGCCTCGACGAGCGGTTCGGCACCGCCCACCTCGGTGGCCTCAACCTCGACCCGCGTGAGCTGCGCGCCATCCGTCGGGTGAAGATCCTCGGCTGCGGGTCCGCCTATTACGTCGGCCAGATGGGCGCCGGCCTGATCGAGGAGCTGGCCCGGGTCCCCGCTGATGCCGAGGCGGCCTCGGAGTTCCGCTACCGGAACCCGATCATCGAGCCCGACACCCTCTACGTCGCCGTCTCCCAGTCCGGCGAGACGATCGACACCCTGCTCGCCGTCCAGGAGATCAAGCGCAAGGGCGGCCGTGTCCTGGGCGTGGTCAACGTCGTCGGCTCCGCCATCGCGCGCGCGGTCGACGGCGGCATCTACCTCCACGCGGGACCCGAGATCGCGGTCGCCTCGACCAAGGCGCTCACTAACATGTACGTCGCGTTCTCGCTGCTGGCGCTCCAGCTGGGCCGCGTACGCGACCTCTCTATCGCCGACGGGAAGCGGCTCATCGCCGGCCTGCAGGCGCTGCCGACCCAGATCGAGGAGATCCTCAAGAGCGAGTCGCACCTCGAGGAGATCGCCGCGCGCCTGGCCGAGGCCGAGTCGATGTTCTTCGTCGGTCGCGTACGCGGCTACCCGGTCGCTCGCGAGGGCGCCCAGAAGCTGAAGGAGATCTCCTACCGGCACGCGGAGGCCTACCAGACCTCCGAGCTCAAGCACGGCCCGCTCGCGCTGATCTCCGAGTCCGTGCCGACCGTCGCGATCGTCCCTCAGGACGAGCTGACCGACCGCAACGTCGCTGCCCTGCACGAGATCAGCGCCCGGCGCGGACCCCTGGTCGTGGTCACCCACCCCGACGTCGACCTCGGCGAGCTCGACGCGCTGCGCGTCGACGTACCGAAGAACGAGGTCGAGCTCGATCCGATCCTGATGACCATCCCGCTCCAGCTGATCGCCTTCCACGCCGCCAAGGCCCTCGGCCACGACGTCGACAAGCCCCGAAACCTCGCTAAATCGGTCACGGTGGAGTGACGTGGCCACCTATGGTTCGGCCATGCGGCTTCGTGGCATCAACATCCATCCGGTGAAGTCGACGGCGATCCGTCCGGTGCGGGAGGCGTACGTCGGGAGGGCCGGTCTGGCCGGCGACCGCGAGTGGATGATCGTCGACGGTCACGGGGAGCTGGTCTCGGCGCGGGAGATCCGCGAGCTCTTCAGCATCGTGGCCGACACCCCGGCGACGGGCGGCAGCGCCGACCTACGACTGAGTGCGCCCGGCCACGCGGCGGTCGAGGTGGCGTGCCCGACCGAGGGCGTACGCGACATCACCATGTTCAAGCAGGTGAAGATGCGCGCCCGACCCGCCGGCCCGGAGGTCGACGCGTGGTTGCGCCGCGTGCTCGACCGCGACGACGTGTCGCTGGTGTGGTGCCACGACCCGTTGCAGCGGGTGCTCAAGGCCAAGAACGGCTTCAGCATCTCGGACCATGCCACCTTCCAGGACGATTCGCCGGTCTCGCTGATCACCGATGCCTCGGTCGCCGCGATCGACAGCTGGAGCCCGGAGACCATCACCGTCGAGCGGTTCCGGCCGAGCCTCGTCGTCGAGGGAGCTGAGGACGCTTTCGCGGAGGACGGCTGGAGCGAGGTCGCCATCGGGCCGGTCCGCCTCCGGATGATCACGCCGGTCTCCCGCTGCGTCATGACCACGATCGATCCCGAGACCCTGGAGAAGGGAAAGGACCCGCTGCGTACGCTCGCAGCCCATCGCAAGCGGGACGGCAAGGTCTGGGCGGCGGTGCATCTCGTCGTCGACAACCCCGGTGAGATCGCAGTCGGTGACGAGGTCATCGTCTCCTGACCGAGACCGAGACAATATCGGGCCGGGTCGGCAAGTGACGGGTCCCACCGCGCCGAGAAATGCATATAACGTGCTATATGGGCCTACCGTTGGAGGGTGAGCAACGACCCTGAATCTGCCGTATCCACCACTCCCGCGCCCGAGGAGCCGAGCGCGCCGAGCCTGGAGGCTGACCAGGGACCGACGTTCGACTCACTCGGTCTCTCCGCCAGCGTCCTCAGCGCGGTGAAGGCTCTCGGCTACGAGACGCCCAGCGCCATCCAGGCCGCGACCATCCCCTCGCTGCTCGAGGGGCGTGACGTCGTCGGTCTCGCGCAGACCGGCACCGGTAAGACAGCCGCGTTCGCGCTGCCGGTGCTCTCCAACCTCGACATCCACCAGAACGCGCCCCAGGCGCTGGTGCTCGCGCCGACGCGTGAGCTGGCCCTGCAGGTGTGCGAGGCGTTCGAGCGCTACGCGTCCAACCTCAACGGCGTGCGCATCCTGCCGGTCTACGGCGGCCAGGGCTACGGCCCCCAGCTGACCGCGCTCCGTCGCGGAGTCCACGTCGTCGTCGGCACGCCCGGCCGGATCATGGATCACCTCGAGAAGGGCACGCTGGACCTGTCTCAGCTGCGTTTCCTGGTGCTCGACGAGGCCGACGAGATGCTCAACATGGGCTTCGCCGAGGACGTCGAGACCATCCTCGCCGAGACCCCTGAGGACAAGCAGGTCGCGCTCTTCTCCGCGACCATGCCTGCGCAGATCCGTCGGCTGTCGAAGAAGTACCTTCGCGACGCGAAGGAGATCTCGGTCAAGGCGAAGACCCAGACGGCCACGAACATCACCCAGCGCTACCTGATGGTGTCCTACCCCCAGAAGGTCGACGCGCTGACCCGCATCCTCGAGGTCGAGAACTTCGAGGGCATGATCGTCTTCACGCGCACCAAGTCCGAGACCGAGTCGCTGGCCGAGAAGCTCCGCGCCCGAGGTTTCCTGGCCACTGCGATCAACGGTGACATCGCTCAGAACCAGCGTGAGAAGACCGTCAACCAGCTCAAGGACGGCTCGCTGGACATCCTGGTCGCGACCGACGTCGCGGCCCGTGGCCTCGACGTCGAGCGGATCTCGCACGTGGTCAACTACGACCTGCCGACGGATGTCGAGGCGTACGTCCACCGCATCGGTCGCACCGGCCGCGCAGGCCGCACCGGCGACGCGATCTCGTTCGTCACCCCGCGTGAGCGGTGGCTGCTGCGGGCGATCGAGAAACACACCAAGGCTCAGCCGACGCAGATGCAGCTGCCCTCGGTCGACGAGGTCAACGCGACCCGCCTCTCGCGCTTCGACGACGGCATCACGGCCGCGCTCCAGGAAGCCGAGCGCATCGAGTTCTTCCGCGACGTGGTGCGCCACTACGTGGAGGAGCACGACGTTCCCGAGGTCGACGTCGCCGCCGCTCTGGCCGCCGTGCTCCACGGCGAGGAGCCGCTGCTCCTCGACCCGGAGCCGGAGAAGCCCTCCTACGACGACCGCCGCGGGCGTCGCGACCGTGATGACCGCGGCGGCGAGCGTGGGCCCCGGCGCGAGACGGGGACGTCGCGTCAGAGCGGACAGCCGCTGGCGACGTACAAGATCCAGGTGGGCAAGCGTCACCGCGTCGAGCCGCGCCAGATCGTCGGCGCCATCGCCAACGAGGGCGGCCTGCGCCGTGCCGACTTCGGCAACATCTCCATCCGCAACGACTTCTCGCTCGTCGAGCTCCCTGCGGACCTGGCGCCCGAGACCTGGAAGGCGCTCGAGTCGACCCGCATCTCCGGCAAGCTCATCGAGCTCACCGAGGACTCCGGCGGCGGCCCCGTGCGACGCTCGGGTGGCCGCTTCGAGAAGAGCGCACCCCGCTACGGCAAGTCCGACTCCGACTCCTCTTCCGCCGCCGGCGAGCGTCCCCGCAAGCCGCGCCAGAAGCGCAAGTTCGACTGATCTGAGAAGTCACCGACTCGGCCGAAGCGTCACTCGCGTCGGCCGAGCGGTCACTGCCGTGCCCTCTCGGCCGACCTGAGTGACGTCTCGGGCGACGGGGGTGACGTCTCGACCGGCTCGTTTTCAGCAGGCGGCGAGGGTGCGCTGGGCAGAGAGGGCGACCAGGGCGAACGGCGCTGCCATCAGGGCGATCGCGCTGAGGACCAGTGTCACGGTGAGGCCGCCGGTCAGTGCCAGCATGGTGAAGCCGGTCAATGGCACCACCGTGGCCGTGGCCAGGGACCAGGTCGCGGTCAGCCGGGCCGTGCCGCGCCCGATCCGCAGCCAGCGCTGACCGATCGCGGTCGCCATCAGGGCGATGATGGCGCCGAGAGCGCCTGCCGTGCCGATGTAGCCGATGACGAGGTCGAGGGCGTGGAACAGGCCGGTGTCTGGAGCGGTCGAGTGGGCGGTCCCGCCGAGGTTGATCCCACCGTCCCACAGGAAGGCCTGCGGGATCATCACGAGGACGAGCAGAGCGGCCGTACGTCGGGCGGCGCCGATCGCGACGGTGTCGCGGAAGCCCGGAGCGATGACGTCGACGGCACCGAAGTCGCGTAGTGCGAGCGCCTCGGCCTCGGCGGTCGTGTAGCCCGCCCGGGTGTAGGCGTCGGTCGCGTCCTCGAGGTGGTCGCCGGCCTCGCGCAGCAGGTCGCGGCGGGTCAAGCTCGGGCCGGGGACGGCGGCGCGCAGGTCAGCAAGGTAGACGTCGACGGCGCTCATGGGTCCATCTTCTCCGTGCTGCCGGGTCGACCACATCAGGGAACCCCCTGAATAGAGGAGGCCGCGGGTGCGATCTCGGTCACCACCCGTGACGTCTCGGCCGACGGGGGTGACGTCTCGGCTGGGTCAGGCCTCGCCGAGGACGCCGGAGACGACCTGGGAGAAGGTCCGCCACTCCTGGCGTTGGGCGGCGAGGGCGCCGCGACCGGCGGAGGAGAGCTCGTAGGTGCGGCGTTTGCGGCCGCCGACCTCGGACCAGGAGCTGTCGAGGTATCCCGCCTTCTCCAGGCGGCGTAGGGCCGGGTAGATCGTGCCCGTGGGGAGGTCCAGCTCGCCACCGCTGCGGGCGCTCAGGGCCTCGATGATCGCGTAGCCGTGAAGGGGCTGCTTCTCGACGACGGCCAGGATCAGCGAGTCGAGGTGGCCACGGAGTGCGTCGGCTTTCATGTAGACAGCCTACACAGCCCGAGTTACATTGTCTTCATACATGTCGTCTGTCTACACGTAGCCAGACGAGTTCAAGGAGGAGACACGAATGACAACACAGACGACGACCAGACCAAGCCCGCTGCGGCGGCTGGCGACCTTCTCTCAACGCCATCACTGGACCGCACTGCTGCTGTGGGTGGTCGTGCTCGTGGGCGTGACAGGGGCGGCCCAGGGCATCGGCGACGACTACCGCAACTCGTTCGACATCCCGGGCAGCCAGTCCCAGGAGATGGCCGATCTCCAGGCGAAGCACGGCGGGGCGACCGGCGACGAGGTGCGCGCGGTCATCCACGACGAGCGCGGCTGGAACACCGACCAGCAGGCGGTGGACGAGCTGATCGCCGATCTCGCCGAGATTCCTCACGTCGAGACCGTGGAGCCGGCCGATCCGCAGCGCGGCTCGGTGAGCGAGGACGGTACGACCGCACTCGTCACGATCGTGATGGACGCCGAGGCCGGTGAGCTCCCGACCAGTGCCTACGAGCCCTTCCTCGAGATCGCGGAAGACTCGACGACCGACGATCTCCAGGTCGAGATGGCCGGCGACTCGATGCGTGAGGTGAGCGGAGGCGAGGGCGGCAGCTCGGAGGGGCTCGGGATGCTCGCCGCTCTGGTGATCATGCTCTTCATGTTCGGCTCGTTCCTGGCGGCGAGCCTGCCGCTGATCACCGCGATCTTCGCGGTCGGCACGACCTTCGGTGTGGTCACGCTGCTGTCCCACCTGACCACGATCCCGGACTACACCGCGCCGATGCTGATGCTCGTGGGGCTCGGCGTCGGCATCGACTACGCACTGCTGGTCTTCTCGCGCTATCGCAGCGAGCTGCTCCACGGCGCCAACCGTGAGGACGCCACCTCGACCGCGATCGACACCGCCGGCCGCTCGGTCCTGTTCGCCGGCGTCAGCGTGATCCTGGCCCTCTGCGGCCTCTACGTGCTGCAGCTGACCTCGATCCAGGGCGTCGTGCTCGGGGTCGCCCTCACCGTCCTGATGACGATGCTCGCCGCGGTCACCCTGCTCCCGTCCCTGCTCACCCTGTTCGGCAAGCGCCTGGAGAAGTCGATACGCAAGCACGCGGCCCGCTCCGGGCGCGAGCCCGGCCGCCGCTGGCGCGCCTGGGCAGGTGGAGTCCAGCGGCATCCGTGGGCCGCGTTGATCGTCTCCATGGTCGCTCTCGGTGCCCTCGCGACCCCGGTCCTCGGCCTCCAGCTCGGCTTCGCCGACGCCGGCAACGACGACAGCTCCTCGACCACCCGGAAGGCCTACGACCTGGTGAGCGACAAGTTCGGCCCCGGTGCCAACGGCCCGCTCGTCGTCATGACCGAGGGCTCGCAGGGGCAGGCGGAAGCGGCGTACGAGAGGCTCCAGGCGCACGAAGGCGTGGCCGCGGTGACGCCGCCGCAGCCTTCGGCCGACGGCGCGGTCTACACCTCCATCGCCTTCCCGGAGACCGGCCCTCAGGACGCCGAGACCACCGAGCTGGTGAAGGAGCTGCGCGCCGACCTGGGCGACGACGTCCTCGTCGGGGGATCGACTGCGGCGCTGATCGACTACTCCGAGGCGGTCTCGAAGAAGCTGCCGCTCTTCATCGGGCTGGTGGTCGGGCTCTCCGCGCTGCTGCTGATGTGCGTCTTCCGCTCCGTCGCGGTGGCGATCAAGGCAGCGATCCTCAACCTCATCTCGATCGGCGCCTCGATGGGTGCGATGACGTACGTCTTCCAGGAGGGTCTGCTGGGGGTGGAGCCGGGGCCGATCGAGGCGTTCCTGCCGGTGATGACCTTCGCGATCGTCTTCGGTCTCTCGATGGACTACGAGGTCTTCCTGATCTCGCGGATGCGCGAGGAGTGGCTGCGCAGCGGCGACGCGCAGGAGGCGGTCCGTGAAGGGCTTGCGCACACGGGTGGCGTCATCACCGCGGCCGGCGCGATCATGGTCGTCGTCTTCGGTGCGTTCTGGTTCAGCCCGGATCGGATGCTGCAGGAGATGGGCTTCGTGATGGCGGTGGCGGTGCTGCTGGACGCGGTCGTGGTCCGGTGCCTCGTCGTGCCTGCGGTGATGCGGCTGCTCGGTGCTCGCGCATGGTGGCTGCCGCGGTGGCTCGACCGGATCCTCCCGCGGCTGCAGAACGTGTGATGAACGCGGAGAGATCGCGCGGGTGAACCGCGCGGTCTCTCTGCGCGGGTTCCGGACAGTTACTAAGGCGTGAAACTAATTTTCCTGCGAGCGAGGGCCAGGACGCGTACAACCGAAGCGAAGGGTCGCCACCGGCGGCCCCTGGCTTTCGGGAGTTGCCATGAACGGTTTGACCTTCCGCCTGTCCAAAGTCCGCCTCGCGGTCTCCCTCACATCCATCGCCCTTCTCGGCGCCGGCCTGGCCGTCGCCCCCGGCTCCCCAGCCTCCGCGGCTGGGGAGTCGTACGTCGCGCTCGGCGACTCCTACTCCTCCGGAGTCGGCACCCGCAGCTATCTCAGTGACGGCTCCGCCTGTAAACGGTCGACCCTGGCGTACCCGAGCCTGGTCGCCGCGGCGAAGAGCTACAGCCTCAACTTCCGCGCCTGCTCGGGCGCAGTCGTCGCCGACGTCACGAACAGCCAGCTCAGCGCCCTGTCCAGCTCCACCCGCTATGTGACCATCTCGGTCGGTGGCAACGATGCCGGCTTCGCGGACGTGATCACCGAGTGTGCCCTTCCCGCCTGGGCGAGCGACTGTGCGGGCGCGGTCGCGGGGGCGCAGAACTACATCCGCAGCACGCTCCCCGGCAGCCTCGGGACGCTCTACTCCCGGATCCGGTCGGCCGCGCCCAATGCGAAGGTGGTGGTCGTGGGCTATCCGAAGCTGTTCATGGGCGAGGACTGCAACGCCTTCACCTGGTTCAGCCCGCAGGACGAGGCGATCCTCAACGACACCGCTGTGCTCCTCAACAACACCACCGCCTCGCGCGCGAGCACCGCCGGATTCGGCTTCGTGAACCCGATCAGCCGGTTCACCGGACACGCCGTCTGTGACGACGTCGAGTGGGTCAACGGGCTCTCCAACCCGATCGAGGAGTCCTACCATGCCAACGCAGCCGGCCACCGCGACGGCTACACGCCTCTGGTGAGCTCTCCGCTCACCGGCGCCGCGGTCACCGCGACCCCGGCACTGGTCGACGCCGCCGAGGCGACCGGCTCCGCACAGGCCGCCAAGCAGCGGAAGTACGCCGCGCTCGACCGTCACATCGAGCCGAAGGTGTTCCAGCCGCCGACCCGTGAACGTCTGCAGAAGCTCGCGGACCAGCGCGGGGTGGATCTGGACGCCTGGCTGGCGACGCACTGAGCGAATTCGGTTGTGAGGCCGAGCGTGGCGCACCGGCCACTCTCGGCTTCACAACCTCCGCGTAGGAGGCGTGTAACCCAATCTTGGGGGCGAGGCTGATAGAACCGTCCCATGCGAGTATCCCGGGGCATCGCGGCCCTTGCTGTTGCTTTACCGCTGCTTGCTGCCTGCGGCGAGGCCGAGGAGCCGGGTCCGAGCATGTCGACCCTGACCACGGCCCTGGAGAGCGGCACGTTCACGAAGGTCGACTTCGTCGCGAAGACCGACGCCGACGCCGTCGCCGCCGACTACAGCGATCTGACCGGCAACCTGTTCGGGAAGCTCGGAGCGCCAGACGTGTCCGCGACCAAGCCGACCTTCACCGGCGAGGGCACCGACAGCGCGAAGTCGACGCTCACCTGGGCGTGGGGCCTGCCGGGTGGTCGGTGGACCTACGAGTCGGAGGTGGAGCTCCGCAAGACCGGTGAGAAGTGGGAGTTCGTCTGGGAGCCGACAGTCGTCGCCCCGGCGCTTGCCGAAGGACGCAGCCTGCATGTCGAGACCGTCCACCAGCAGCGGGGCGAGATCCGGAGCACGTCGGGAGCGACCCTGGTCGCCGATCGGCCGGTCGTCACGGTGGGCATCGACAAGACTCTGATCGACCCGGTGGCCGCGCCTGCGGCCGCGCGGGACGTCGCCGCGATCGTCGGCATCAATCCGAAGCGTTACGCCAAGCGCGTCAAGGCGGCCGGGGACAAGGCGTTCGTCGAGGCGCTCTCGATCCGCAAGCCGATGATGACGAAGGCGAAGGCTGCCGAGATCGCCAAGATCAAGGGTGCCGCCATGCTCAATCGGACCCTCCCGCTCGGCCCGACCAAGGAGTTCGCCTCGCCGGTCGTCGGCATCGTCGGTGAGGTGACGGCCGAGATGATGAAGAAGAAGCCCGGGACCTACCTTCCGGGCGATCTCGCCGGCCTCTCCGGACTGCAGGCGCGCTACGACGGGCAGCTGCGGGGGAAGCCCGGGCTGCAGGTCGCGGTCCTCGGTGACGAGGGTGAGGTGCTCAAGAAGCTCTACAGCACGGACCCGATCGACGGGAAGCCGCTGGCCGTCACGCTCGACGCGCGGCTGCAGAAGAGCGCCGAGAAGATCCTGAAGCGGGTCGAGCCCGAGAGCGCGCTGGTCGCGATCCGGCCCAGCGACGGCGCCGTGCTGGTCGCCGCCAACGGCGCGGACAACAAGATGAACCTGGCGACCTTCGGCCAGGCCGCTCCGGGATCGACCTTCAAGGCGGCGACCACGCTGGCCATGCTGCGCAAGGGACTCAGTCCCAAGAGCCAGGTCAAGTGCCCCGCCAAGGCCACCATCGACGGCAAGACGTTCAAGAACGACTCGTGGTACCCGCAGTCCGGCTTGGGGGAGATCACGCTCGCGCACGCCGTCGCCGAGTCCTGCAACACCGCGATGGTCGGCGCGGCGGACGAGATCGGCCACGCCGAGATCGCCTCGGCCGCCGCCTCGCTGGGCTTCGGCATCGACCGCGACGCCGGCTTCGCCTCCTACTTCGGCCAGATCCCCGAGCCCGCAGGCGAGACCGAGCACGCCGCCGACCTGATCGGCCAGGGCAAGGTGCTCGCCTCGCCGCTGGTGATGGCCTCGGTCATCGGCTCCATCCAGGCCGGCCACACCGTGGTCCCGAACCTCGTCGAGGGCCAGGTTGCCAAGCCGTCGGGCGTGGAGCCGCTCGCCGCGGCGGAGGCCGACCAGCTGCGTACGATCTTCCGTGGCGTGGTCACCGACGGCACCGGCAGGGGCCTGGCCGACGTGCCGGGCAAACCGGTGATCGCCAAGACCGGCACCGCGGAGTTCGACCGCAACGGCAAGCGTCTGACCCACACCTGGATGATCGCCGCGCAGGGTGACCTGGCGGTGGCCGTCTACGTCGACGAGGGTGAGAACGGCGCGTCCACGTCGGGCCCGCTCGTCGAGGCGTTCCTGCGGATGGCCAACGAGCGCTAGGCGGACCAAATGAGATGTGGCCCGGCCGTGAGGCCGGGCCACATTCAATTCCCTCGGTGTCCCTCTACCGACGGGGGGAACAGTAGAGAGGTCAAGGGGCGAGCCTGGCGGCCTTTCGGCCGCGAGGCCCGGTCGAGGCTTGGAAGTGCTCCCTCCCTACGTCGACGTGGATACATAACCAGACATGTTCCTGGCTGTCACGTCAATGTCCCTTTTCAACAGGATTGGTGACCGGGGTGTTGGCAAGGTGTGGATCGGTCAGCTCGGCAGTTCGGCGGAGGGAGCCGCCGCGGAGCCGTTCTCGCCGTTGGGGGACGCCGCCTTGCGGAGCATCGATCCGAGGTCGATGCCGGTCGTGGTCTTGAGCATGGCGAGGGTCTGGACGACGTTGTCGTTGACCTGCTTCGGGATGGCGCCGGCGCCGTCGGTGGAGAGCACGGTGAGGTTGTCGATGGCGCTGATCGGCGCGGCGACCTCCTTGGCGACCCGCGGCAGGACCTCGATGAGCATCTGCAGCACGGCAGCGTCGTTGTAGGACTCGAACGCCGAGGCCCGCTTCTCCATCGCTTCCGCCTCGGCCTGGCCGATGGCCAGCGTGGCGGCAGCGCTCGCCTCACCCTCGGCCCGGGTCGCCTCGGCGCCCGCAAGACGCAGCGACTTCTGCGCTTCACCGCGCTTGGCGCCCTCGATGGCCTCGGCCTCGGCCAGCGCGGCGCGGCGGGCCTTCTCCGCCTCACCGCTGAGTCTGGCCTGCTCGGCGTCGGCCTCGGCTGCGGCAATGGTGGCCGCCTTGCGGGCCTCTGCCGCGGCGATCTCGGAGCTGCGGCGAGCCTCTGCCTCCTGCTCGACGCGGTAGCGCTCGGCGTCGGCGGGCTTGCGGACCTGCGTCTCGAGCTGGCGCTCGGTCAGCGCCGCCTGATGCACGGCGACCTTCTCCTGCTCGGTGAGGATGGCCTGGTCGCGGTCGGCCTGCGCGAGCGGCCCGGCGGCAGCGGCGGTGGCGGTGGCGGCGTCGGTCTCGGCCTTGATCTCGGCCTGCTTGAGAGCGAGAGCGCGCTGAGCGATCGCGATCTCCTCCTCGGCCTTGATGCGGGCCTGCTCGGCGGCACGCCGGGCCTCCGCCTCGGCGATCGAGGCCGCCTGGGTGATGCGGGCGGCCTCGGGTCGACCGAGGTTGGCGAGGTAGGAGCCGTCGTCGGTGACATCCTGGATCTGGAAGGTGTCCAGGATCAGGCCCTGGCCGGTGAGCGAGGACTCGGACTCGTCGGCGACCCGCTGGGCGAACGCGGCCCGGTCACGGATGATCTGCTCGACGGTCAGGCCGCCCACGATCGAGCGCAGCGCACCGGCGAGCACCTCCTGCGTGAAGGGCTCGATCTCCTCCTGCTGGGAGAGGAACCGCTGGGCGGACAGGCGGATCTGGTCTGCGTTGCCGCCCACCTTCACGATCGCGACACCCTCGAGGTTGAGCTTGATGCCCTGCCCGGAGACCGCGCCGCGGATCTGGACCGAGATCCGGCGCGAGGAGAGGTCCATCGTCGCCAGCTTCTGGACGAACGGGACCACGAAGACGCCGCCGCCGAGCACGACCTTCTGGCCCGAGAGGTCGGTGGTGAGCTGGCCGGTCTCCGGGTTCAGGACCGCCTTGCCCTTGCGGCCGGTGACGATGAAGGCCTGGTTGGGTCCGGCGACCTTGTAGCGGCTGGTGACCAGCAGGAGAAGCAGGATGAGAAGTACGACGAGGCCGGCAATCGACACCAGCAGTTCCATGGGGACCCCTTCAGGTCAGGAGGTGATCTCGCGCCAGGTCGGCGCGACGGTGACTGCCGTCGGGGAGAGGACGCCGGTCACGTGCACCGCGGTGCCGGGGGTGATCTCCTCCTGGTCGTCGGGGGCCTTGGCGTTGTAGGTCACCGTGTGGCCCCCGAGGGCGACCCGAACCACGCCGAACCCACCCGCCGGGATCGTGGTGATGACAGCAGCGTCCAGACCGACGGCGGCGTCCCCCGAAGGTGCCGCGTCGGTGTTCTCTTCCTTCAGCAGGCGGGTCAGCCACAGCGCGAACCAGGCGAAGAGCGCTCCGACGACAGAGCCGGCCAGGATGGCGGGCAGCAGGGTCAGCGCCAGCGGGCCGTGGGCGATGGCTCCGCCGAACCCGAACGCCGACACGAATCCGGCCAGGGCCGCGGTCGAGAACCAGTCGCTCTCCAGCCAGTCCAGCAGGCCGCCGAGGAAGCCGTCGAGCAGATCGCCGATCACCAGCGACACGAGCAGGAGGCCCAGCCCGACGGCTCCGATGATCAGGAACGTCGTCACACAGTCCTCCACACTCAACAGCAGTCTAGGCGGACCTTATCCACCTATCTGGGGCCTGTCTGCGCTTTTGTGCACGTGGCCGAAAAGGTGTGCCCGGCTCGCCCTCCGCAGAGGATGGGCCGGGCACACCAAAGGTGGCTCAGGTCACTGGACCGGCAGGACCGTGACGTAGGACGAGGCGTTGACCTTGCCGCTGTCGGCGCTGCCCTGGTCGTCGGCGTAGCCGAAGGCGTACACCTTGACGGCTGCAGCCTGGGTCAGTGTGACCACACGGGTGGACGAGCAGTGCGACTCCCGGTTGGCCAGCGTGCTGATCGCGCCGGTGAAGCAGGTGCCGAGGTCCTGACCCCAGCCACTGTTCGACCCGTCCTGGACGCGCACCGCAAGTTGCATCCGGGTGTCGCCGGAGGTGGCCGCGTTGTTGATGAAGAAGCCCTCGGCGGTGAGCACGTACTTGCCGGCAGCGAGGTTGACGGTGGCGAGCTCGGTGGCGCGCACGTCCGGGGCCTTGCCGAACGAACCGCCCACCGCAGTGACGGGCATGGCCGCGCTGGTCGAGTAGATCGGCTGGACGACACCGTCTGCGCCGTCTGCGCCGTCTGCGCCGTCTGCGCCGTCTGCGCCGTCTGCGCCGGGCGCACCGGGCGCACCCTTGTCGCCCTTGGCACCCCGCAGGCCCTTCTCGGTGGCGTCGTTGATGTCGGCGCCGGTGATCGTGCCGTTGCGGATCTCCGAGGTGCCGACGCCGTTCGCGGCGATGTCACCGGACGTGATGGACTGGTCGCGGATCTCGGAGCTGGCGACGCCTGCGGCGCCGATGTCGCGCGACTGGATGGTCTGGTCGGCGATCTGGGCCGAGGTGATCTGGGCGGCAGCGTACGCGCCGCCACCGCCGAAGATCGCCGCCGTGGTCGCTGCGATGACGATGGTCGGGACCTGTCCCATGAGCTTCTTGAACATGACTCTCCTTTGAACCCGGTTCGATGTCGAGGGGCCGGGCACTTCCAGAAGCCGGCCTGCGGAACAACCTGTCCCCGAAGTTAAGAAGCACGTTATGAACCCAGCCCTCATCCCACAAACTGGGTATGGGAGGCGTCAACGCACGCAGACGCGCGCTACTCGAAGCACCAGAGCAGAAGCTCGGTCGGTACGCCGGCGCTGATCGTGAACTCCGGCGGCAGGTCGTCGCCGGCGGTCACCTCGAAGGCGTCGCCGGCGGTGAGCGGCTCGGCCATGCCGCTGCGCAGGAGGGCACCGGAGGCGATGTGGAGGTGGCGTAGCCGGGCCTCGGGAAGAGTGATCTCGGACGGGCCGTTGGTGCCGATGCGAGCGACGTACAGCGTCCCTGCGGGCAGTGACACGGCCTCGGCCCACTCACCCTCGCGCGGGGCGACGTCGTGGACGACGTACGCCGGCGCGCCGGTGCTGCCGGCGATCCAGACCTGGATGAACCGGGTGCTGGAGGCCGTGGCGAACTCCGAGTGGTCGACGCCGTCACCGGTGGTGAAGACACCGACCTGGCCGGGGGAGACGGTGCCCGTGGCCCCGGTCGAGTCGGTGTGGGTCACCTCGCCTGACAACGGCCAGGTGACGATCGAGACACCGGCATGGTGATGGGTGTCGAACCCCTCACCGTTGCGCAGCAGGTGCTCGTCGTACGTCACGATCGGGCCGAAGCCGATGCGGTCGGGGTCGTAGTGGGGGCCGAACGAGTAGGTGTGCCAGGTTATTTTTCCTGGTCTGAGGCCGGGTGGACGCTCTGTGAATCGGGCGGTTCCTCGGCGGATCTGGGAAGTCACAGTCATGATTGTGCCGTGGCGTTTCCCAAGTTCCCGACTGGCTTCCTGTTCGGCACTGCAGACGCCACCCGGCCGGGGGGCGAGCAGGATGTTGCGCTGCTTCAACGTCTCGGTGCGCCGGGATACCGCTTCGCGGTCTCCTGGCGTGAGTTCCAGCCGGGTGGTCGCGGTGCCGTCGATCCGGATGCCCGCGCTCGCTACGACCGACTGGTCGACGAGCTGCTCGAGGCCGGTCTGCGCCCGTCGGCCACTCTCTACGCCGGGGAGCTCCCCGAGCCGCTGGTCGCCGACGGTGGCTGGCTCAACCGCGCCACGGTCGACGCCTTCGGTGAGTACGCCCGGACGGTCGCGGACCTGATCGGCGACCGGGTCCCGGAGTGGGTGCCGGTCCAGGATCCCAACGTGGCCGGCTATCTCGGCTACGGGCTCGGCACCATCGCACCCGGTCGCCGCGCGGGCTGGGGAGTCGTCGCGGCGCTGCACCATCTGCTCCTCGCCCATGGCCGTGGCGTCCAGGTGCTGCGCGCAGCCGGGGTCGAGTCGGTCGGGTGCGCCAACCACCACGAGCCGATCTGGCCGCTCTCCGAGGACCCTGCCGACGTCGGTGCCGCCAAGCTCGTCGACCTGGCCTGGAACGCCGTGCCTCTCGAGGCGATGCTGATGGGCCGCTACCCGCGCGACCTCGCCGGCCTCGCCGACGAGGTGGTGATGCCGGGGGACATGGCCGTGATCCGCTCCCCGCTGGACTTCTACGGGGTCAACTTCTTCGCCCCGCAGCGCATCGGCGCATCGGCCGAGGGCGACGAGATCCCGTTCCGGATGGTGCCGCTCGTCGGCCACCCGGCCACCGACACCGGTTGGGGTGTGGTGCCGACCGCCCTGCGCGAGTGGCTGATCATCACCCGCTCGCGTTATCGCGCGGCGATGCCGCCGATCGTGGTGACCGAGTGCGGTGCTGCGTACGATGCTCCGCTGGTCGACGGCGAGGTCGACGACCAGGCCCGGATCGACTACCTCGAGGCACACCTGGAAGCGGTCTCGGCCGCGATCGAGCGCGGTGTAGACGTGCGTGGCTTCTACGCCTACACCCTGCTCGACCGAGACGGCTGGGAGGCGCCGTTCACCGGCAAGGACTGGGAGGACGGCGTGGGTGGCAAGTACGGCCTGGTGCACGTCGATGCCGCCGGGGTGCGCACGCCGAAGCGGTCCTTCGGATGGTACGCCGACCTGGTCGCCGCTCACGCCGAGGGCGCCCCTACGGGCTAGAGCACGTCTGGCCTAGAACGCGAGCTTCTGGCCGATCGCCTTGATCGCGTCCAGGTCGCCCGGATGCGGCACCCAGGGCAGCGTGAGCGAGTCCTTGGACTTGTCGATGTAGCGCGGGATGACGTGGAAGTGCAGGTGGAACACCGTCTGCCATGCGGTCGACCCGCAGTTGTTGAGTACGTTGACCCCGTCCGCCTGCAGCACGTCGACGGCCCGCTTCGCGACCGCCTGGGCGGCCTTCGCGGTCGCGGCGTAGACCGCGGGGTCGGACTCCAGGACGTCCTTCGTGTGCGTCTTCGGCACCACCACCGTGTGACCCTCGGCAGCCGGGGCGATGTCCATGAAGGCGTACGTCTCGTCGTCCTCGTAGACCTTCGTCGAGGGGATGTTGCCCGCGACGATGTTGCAGAACAGGCAGTCACTCATGGGTGAAGGGTAACGGCTGAAAAGTCCAGAGAGGTCTCGACAAGCTCGACCAGCGTTAGAGCCCGGCGGCGACCTCGGTGCCCTGCTGGATGGCGCGCTTGGCGTCGAGCTCGGCAGCGACGTCGGCGCCGCCGATCAGGTGCCAGTGCTCCCGCTCGGTCCAGAGGTTGCGTACCGACTCCTGACCGGCGCAGAGGACCACGTGGTCGACCTCGAGCGTGTGCGGCTCTCCGTCGACGGCGTAGTGGAGGATGACGGAGTCGTCGCCGGCCTCGATCTTGTCGTAGGTCGCACCCCGGACCTGCTTGATGCCGTCCTGCTTCAGGTGAGCGCGGTGGGCCCAGCCCGAGGTCTTGCCGAGGCCGATCCCGATCGGGGTGGCCTTGCGCTGCAGCAGCGTCACCTGGCGGGCGGGAGCCTCCAGGACCGGCCGGGTCAGACCGCCGCGGAAGGTCGCCGGGTCGCCGACGCCCCAGCGGGCCTTCCACTCGTCGAGGCTCTCGGGCCGGTGGGTCAGCCAGACGGAGACGTCGACGCCGATGCCGCCGGCGCCGATGACCGCGACGCGGTCACCCGGGACGACCCGGCCGGCGAGCACGTCGGCGTACGTCACGACCCGGGCGTCCTCGGAGCCGGCGATCTGCGGGACCCGCGGCGTGACGCCGGTGGAGACGATGACGTGGTCGAAGGGCTCCAGGTCAGCGGTGGTGGCCTCGGTGTCGAGACGTACCTCGACCCCGAGCACCTCCAGGCGCCGGGTGAAGTAGCGCAGGGTGTCCTTGAAGTCCTCCTTGCCCGGCACCTCCATGGCGAGCCGGAACTGGCCTCCGAGCTGCGAGGCCTTCTCGAACAGGGTCACCGAGAAACCACGTTCGGCGGCCGAGGTGGCGGCGGCGAGGCCGGCCGGTCCGGCACCGACGACGGCCACGGTCTGCTTGAGCTTGGTCGGGCGGAGCACCAGCGTCGTCTCGCGCGCGGCGCGCGGGTTGACCAGGCAGGAGGCGGCCTTGTTGGAGAAGGCGTGGTCCAGGCAGGCCTGGTTGCAGGCGATGCAGGTGTTGATCTCGTCGGTGCGGCCCTCGGCGGTCTTCTTGGCGAACTCCGGGTCGGCCAGCAGCGGGCGGGCCATCGAGACCAGGTCGGCCTTGCCCTCGGCGATCGCCGACTCGGCGAGCTCGGGGGTGTTGATCCGGTTGGAGGCGCAGACCGGCACGCTGACCTCGGCCTTGAGGCGCGCGGTCATGTCGAGCCAAGCGCCGCGCGGGACCTGGGTGATGATGGTGGGCACGCGAGCCTCGTGCCAGCCGATGCCCGTGTTGAAGACGGACACCCCGGCGTCCTGGAGCGCGTAGGCGAGCTCGACCGTCTCCTCCCAGGTCTGCCCGTCCTCGACCAGGTCGAGGATGGAGAGCCGGAAGATGATCGGGAAGTCGTCGCCGACCAGCTCGCGCGACCGGCGCACGATCTCCACCGGGAACCGCATCCGGTTGGTCGTGGTGCCGCCCCAGCGGTCCTCGCGCTGGTTGGTCCGCTCCGCGAGGAACTGGTTGATCAGGTAGCCCTCGGACCCCATGATCTCGACCGCGTCATAGCCCGCCCGCTTCGCCAGTGCCACGCTCTTGGCGAAGTCGGTCACGGTCGCGTCCACGGCCTTGTCCGAGAGCGCCGCGGGCTTGAACGGGTTGATCGGCGCCTGGACGGCCGAGGCGCTCACCGAGAACGGCGTGTAGGCGTAGCGGCCCGCGTGCAGCACCTGCATCGCGATCGCGCCACCCTCCTCGTGCACCGCCGCGGTGACCCGACGGTGCTGGGCGGCGTGCAGCCGGGAGCTCATCTCGCTCGCGAAGGGCTTCAGCCAGCCACGCTTGTTGGGGGCGTAGCCGCCGGTGATGATCAGCCCGGTGCCGCCGCGTGCGCGCTCGGCGAAGTAGGCTGCCAGCTTGGGAATGTCCCACGCGTGGTCCTCGAGCCCGGTGTGCATCGACCCCATCACCACCCTGTTGCGCAGGGTGAGCGACCCGATCGTCAGCGGGGAGAGCAGGGATTCGTACGCCATGGACGTATGCTACTCATGAGTAATAAGAAGCGGCCAGCGGCCGTCCCATTTACGCTTCGGCACATGCGTACTCGCCTCCCCGCCCTTCTCGTCGTTCCGTTCGCCCTCGCTGTCACGTTGTCCGGCTGCGGGAGCGAGAGCAACACCAGCGCCGAGGGCGGCGCCCCCGCCTCCTGCAAGGCCGCCGATCTGCCGCTGAAGCAGGGCGGCAAGCTGACGATCGGCACCGACTCTCCTGCGTACGAACCCTGGTTCTCCGAGAACGACCCCAGCAACGGCAAGGGATTCGAGTCGGCGGTCGCCTACGCGGTCGCCGACCAGCTCGGGTTCGCGAAGGACGACGTCGTCTGGATCAAGCAGGCGTTCAACACCTCCTACACGCCGGGCGCGAAGAAGTTCGACTTCGATATCAACCAGATCTCCATCACGCCCGAGCGGGCGAACGTCGTCGACCTCTCGCAGGGCTACTACACGGCCTCGCAGGCGGTCGTGACGATGGAAGACGACGCGGCCAAGGCGGCGTCGCTGGCTGACCTCAAGGGCCTCAAGCTCGGTGCGCAGACGGCGACCACCTCGCTCACCGCGATCCGCGAGGACGTGCAGCCGAGCACGGATCCGCTGGTCTTCGACACCAGCGACCAGGCCAAGCAGGCGCTGCTCAACGGCCAGGTCGACGCGCTCGTCTTCGATCTGCCGACCGCGTTCTACATCACCGGGGCCGAGATCGAGGGCAGCACGATCACCGGGCAGTTCGAGAGCAGCGAGAAGCCGGAGGAGTTCGGCCTGCTGACCGAGAAGGACAGCGGCCTGGCTCCGTGCCTCGACGAGGCGCTGACCGCGCTCGAGAAGGACGGGACCCTCGCGGCCCTCGAGAAGGAGTGGCTCTCTGACGTCGTCTCCGTCCCTGTCTTGAAGTGATGGGGTCGAGTCGTTCGGTGGGTGCGTGGGCTCCGAGCGAGCGGGAGCTCGAGAGACAGGCCGTACGCCGCCGGCTGAAGCTGCAGCAGATCGCCGTCGCGACGGTGGTGACCGTGGTGGTGACGGTCGGGGTGGGCCTGCTGGTCGTCTCCTCGCCTGGGTGGGACCGGGTTCGGGACTACTTCCTGAGCTGGTCGCACGCGCGCGACTCGTTCGCGGCGATCGCCGAGGGGTTCTGGATCAACATCCGGATCTTCCTGATCGCCGAGCCGTGCGTACTCATCCTCGGAGCCCTCGTCGCCATCACGCGTCAGACGACCTCTCCGTGGCTGGCACCGCTGCGGTTCCTGGCCACCGGCTACACCGACCTGTTCCGTGGAGTGCCGTCGATCCTGGTCGTGGTCATCTGCGGCATCGGTATCCCGGCGCTGGGTCTGTCCGGGGTGACCAACTCGTTGTTCTGGCTGACCACGTTCGCGTTGGTGCTCTGCTACGGGGCCTACGTCGCCGAGGTCTTCCGTGCCGGCATCCTGTCCATCCATCCCACCCAGGTCGCCTCGGCCGAGGCGCTGGCGCTGACCCACACCCAGACGATGCGCTTCGTCGTTCTCCCGCCGGCCGTACGCCGCGTCGTACCGCCGCTCATGAACGACCTCGTCTCGCTGCAGAAGGACACCGCCCTGATCTCGGCGGTCGGTGTCTTCGAGGCGCTGCGGACGGCCCAGGACTACCAGGGCTACAACTTCAACGGCACGCCGCTGCTGGTCGCGGCCGCGTACTTCCTCATCGTCGCGGTGCCGCTCACCCGGCTCACCGACTGGCTGATGCGGCGACAGATCGAGAAGGAGCAGGGCCGATGACCGAGCTGACGACCGAGTCGACGACCGGGCTGGTGGCGTCGCCGCTGCTGGAGGCCAAGGGACTACGGAAGGCCTACCGGGGCCGGGTCGTGCTCGACGATCTGGACCTGTCCGTCGCGGAG
The DNA here is from genome assembly GCF_013408335.1 of Nocardioides panzhihuensis. Lineage (NCBI taxonomy): Bacteria > Bacillati > Actinomycetota > Actinomycetes > Propionibacteriales > Nocardioidaceae > Nocardioides > Nocardioides panzhihuensis. The sequence goes on from NZ_JACBZR010000001.1 coordinate 5,405,187, forward strand.
CACGACGTGGTCTGCCTGATCGGTGCGTCGGGCTCGGGCAAGTCGACCCTGCTGCGCTGCCTGAACCTGCTCGAGACGATCGACGACGGGATCATCACCTTCGACGGCCGGGAGATCTCCGACCCGCTCGTGGACCCGCGCTCGGTCCGTCGCGAGGTCGGGATGGTCTTCCAGGCCTACAACCTCTTCCCGCATCTGTCGGTGCTCGACAACTGCACGCTGGCGCAGGTGCGGGTGCACGGTGTGCCGCCGGACGAGGCGGCCGATCGCGCGCGGTCGCTGCTGACCCGTTTCGGTCTCGGCGACAAGGCGGACGCTCATCCCGACGCGCTCTCCGGCGGTCAGCAGCAACGGGTCGCGCTGGTGCGGGCGATGTGCACGCGGCCGCGGTTGCTGCTCCTCGACGAGATCACCGCCGCGCTGGACCCGGAGCTGGTCGGCGAGGTGCTGGAGATCGTCCGGGCCGAGGCCGAGGCCGGGACGACCCTCGTGCTCGCCACCCACGAGATGTCCTTCGCCCGTGAGATCGCCACCAAGGTCTGCTTCCTCGACGGCGGGCGGGTGCTGGAGCAGGGTCCGCCGGAGCGGCTCTTCGGGGACCCCGTCGAGGAGCGCACCCGCGCTTTCCTCGCGCGTGTCCGCTCCTGAGGGTCTAGTAGAAGAAGCGGTTCTGCCCTCTGCCGATGGGTGTCCGTACGCGCTTTCCACAGGCTTTTCCACAGGGTCTTGATTTCGGTCGCACGGTGGGAGCGTCCCTGCCTACGACGCCATCCTCGGGGCCTGGAACCGAGCTGCCCCGCCCCGTCCGGAGATCGGACGAGACGGGACCAGTCGGTGGTCGAGCCTGTCGAGCCTGTCGAGATCGTCGAGCCTGTCGAGACCACCTAAGCGGAATCAGGCGCCAAGCACCGGGAACGTCGGGTACTCGACACCCGAGATCGACTGCACGGTGCGGACGACCTGGCAGGAGTAGCCGAACTCGTTGTCGTACCAGACGTAGAGGATCGCGGAGTCGCCGTCGACGATGGTCGCGTTGCCGTCGACGATCGAGGCGGCGCGGGAGCCGATGAAGTCGGAGGAGACCGCGTCGCGGGCGGTGGTGAAGTCCACCTGGCGACGGAGGTCACCGGTGAGCGACGCCTCGCGAAGGTAGTCGACGACCTCTTCCTTGGAGGTCTCGCTCTTGAGCGAGAGCGACAGGATCGCGATCGAGACGTCCGGGGTGGGGACGCGGATCGAGTTGCCGGTGATCTTCGCCTTCAGGTCCGGGAGCGCCTTGGCGACAGCGGAGGCGGCGCCGGTCTCGGTCAGGACCAGGTTGAGCGGTGCGGAGCGACCACGGCGGTCGGCCTTGTGGTAGTTGTCGAGCAGGTTCTGGTCGTTGGTGAACGAGTGCACCGTCTCGACGTGACCGCGCACGATGCCGAAGCGGTCCTCCATCAGCTTCAGCGGCGGGACGATGGCGTTGGTCGTGCAGGATGCGCACGAGATCACGGACTCGTCGTCACTGAGGGTCTGGTGGTTGACGCCGTGGACGATGTTGGGGACGTCGCCCTTGCCCGGCGCGGTCAGCAGCACCTTCTTGACGCCCGGACGCAGGTGCTGGGAGAGGCCCTCGCGGTCACGCCACCTGCCGGTGTTGTCGATGAGGATGGCGTCCTTGATGCCGTACGCCGTGTAGTCGACCGTCGTGGGGTCGTTGGAGTAGATGAACTGGATCGGGTTGCCGTTGGCGATGATCACGCCGTTCTTCTCGTCCACGGTGATCGTCCCGGCGAACTGACCGTGGATCGAGTCGCGGCGCAGCAGCGAGGCGCGCTTGATGAGGTCGTCCTCGCCGCCCTTGCGGACCACGACGGCCTTCAGGCGCAGGCCGTGACGCGAACCGGCCTTCTCGACGAGCAGGCGGGCCACGAGGCGGCCGATGCGGCCGAAGCCGTAGAGCACGACGTCCTGGCCGCCGTTGCGCTCGAGCTTGTTCCCACCCGTGGCGCCCGCCAGCTTCTCGGCGACGAACTCGTCGGGGGAGAGGCCGCGCTCGTCCTCGGCGTACTGAACGGCGAGCAGGCCGAGATCGATCTTCGACGGCCCCAGGTCGAGCTTGGCGACGGCCTGGAGGAGCGGGAACGTCTCGATGACGGAGAGCTCCTCGCCCTCGATCTGGCGCGCGAAGCGGTGCGCCTTGAGGATCGAGATGTCGGACTTGCTCACCAGCGACCGGCTGTGGACCAGGATGGTGACATCCTTCTCGCGGTAGAGCTTGCCGATGATCGGGATCATCGTCTCCGCGAGCTCCTCGCGGTGCTGCCAGTCGTTGAAGGTCTCGTCGGTGTTGCTCACAGCTCAACTTTCGGTTGCTCGGGAAGGCTCGGCCTGTTTCGGGCGCGCGGCACACTCAGCCAGGCTCGATTATCGGGATTCCCAGAGCCCCGGCCACCTTGATCGATCCAACCTCTGGCTCGGTGTGATCCAGGTCTCCTGAGCGGCCGAGATCAGCGGAGTGCGGGAAAGGTACGGGTTTGCGGAGAGCTGCCTGCCCTCTACGGTCTCGGCGAATACGAACCTAGACCTTAAGGAATCGATGATGCGCATCAGCAGACCCAGGCTCCGTGCTTACGTGGCCACAGTCGGGCTTCTCCTTGCGGCGCTGCCGATCGGCCTGGCCGCCACCCCTTCGCAAGCCGCCTCCACAGGCAGCTGCAACACGGTGTCGACGAGAACTCTTGGCCTTTCGGCGTACCCCCACGACCACGGAAGGATCCCGCTCAACGGCGGCAGCTGGGACTGCTGGATGGGCAACGGGCATGGCACGACCGACGGCCAGAAGAGCGCAGTCAAGGCCCTCCAGAGAAACATTCTGACGTGCTATTCGAGCTCGACAGCTGCCGAACGTATCCGGGACAGCGGAGGTGACGACGGGCTGTACCGCTCGGGCATGGTGAGCGCGATGAAGGCCTTTCAGCGGTACCAGCTCGGCTTCACGGGCAGCGATGTGGACGGTGTCTACGGCGTCAAGACCCGGAAGGCGATGCGGTGGGCTCACCACTCTGCGAGGGGCGTGATCCTCGTCTACCCGAACGGGTACCTCTGCACGAATCCCAACCGGTTCTGAGCACCAGGTAGTCCCAGGGCACGACGTACGCCCGGCGCTCTCCGCCTCAGGACGTCGCGGGCGTCGTCGGGTCCGAGGCAGGGTCCTCGGTCGGCTCAGGCGTCGCGGTCTCGGTCGGCTCGGCGGTCGGTGTCGGGCTGACCGGCTCGCTGGTCGGCTCGGTGGGGGCGGGAGCGCTCGGCTCCGGCGCCTCGGACGGAGCCGCGTCGTCGCTGGGCACGCTGTTGCTGGGGGCGATCTCGCCATCGCTCCCGGCACCCTCGTCCTCAGGCGTCTCGTCGACCTCGGGCCTCGTCCCGGTGTCCACGGAGCCGCCGACAGGCGTTGTCGGCGCGCTGCTCTGGCCGGCGGTCGGCTCCGCCGAAGGGGTCACCTCACCGACCTTCGGCGCGTCCTCCCGGCCGGGCAGCAGATCGGTGTTGGCAGCGACGGCCACGCCTGCCGAGACCAGGACCGCTGCCGCAGCGGCCAGGACGGCGACCTTCCAGCGTCGCTTCGACGGCTGGGCAGGCTCAGCGAACGTGGGCGCCCGAGTGGGAAGATCGGCGGTGTCGCCCGGGGACCACGGTGCGCGAACGACCCCGGCAGCCGCGGGGAATCCCCGGGACGGCGTGCCGACGAAGGTCTCCACCGTCGAGGTGACCGGGGCGGGCAGTAGAGTCCAGTCGCCGTTGGTGGCGAGGATGTCAGCCGCGGAGGGGCGGGAGGTCGGCGCCTCGGCCAGGCAGGCCGCGACCAAGGGGCGCAGGTAGTTCGGGCAGAGGTTCAGGTTGGGGGACTCACCTGTGAGGAGGTGTCCCATCGAGCCGATCTCGCCGCTGAACGGCCAGCGCCCGGTGGCAGCGACGAACGCGACCAGACCCAGCGCCCAGATGTCGACTGCGCTGGAGAAGGTGCCGGTCTGGACCTGCTCGGGCGCCTGGTAGCCGTAGGTGCCGACCGCCTTGCCGGTCTGGGTCAGCGCGGTGCCGTCGACCGAGCGGGCGATGCCCATGTCGATCACGCACGGGTCGGTGGCGCCGTAGAGGATGTTTCCCGGCTTGATGTCACGGTGGACCAGGCCGGTGGCGTGCACCGCGGCGAGAGCCTCGGCAACCCCGGCGACCAGCTGGCGTACGTCGATCTCAGGCAGTCGCTGGCCGGACCCGACCAGCTTGCTGAGCGGCGGGTCGGCGACGTACTCGCTCGCCATCCAGGGCTGCTCGGCACCGGGGTCGGCATCGAGAACCCGCGCGGTGAACCGGCTCTCCACCTTCTTGGCGGCCTCGATCTCCCGCTCGAACCGCGCGCGGAACCCCGGGTCGGAGGTCAGCTCGGGAAGGATCGCCTTCACCGCCGCCTGCATGCCCGCCGCGTCCTCGCCCAGATAGACGACGCCCATGCCACCGTGTCCGAGACGGCCGGTGAGCGCGTACGGGCCCATCTCGCGAGGGTCGTTCGCGGTCAGCGGGCTGACCGAGCTGGTCGGTCGGGACTGGGGGGATGGGGGGAATTCCCGAGACACTTCTCTGCTCCTGTGCACCGGCGAGTGTGTCTCGGAGCGTATCGGACTCGGGTCCGGGATCCGTGATGCCAGGCGGAGGGTTCTCGACTCTGTGCGACTCGATCCTGCGAGTATGGCCGGCATGACTGAGTCGACGGAGAAATCCACAGTGACATTGGGCCAGGGCACCGGTCCCCTCCGCGGGGTCAAGGTCGTCGAGCTGGCCGGGATCGGGCCGGGGCCGCACGCCTGCACGCTCCTCGCGGACATGGGCGCGGACGTGATCCGGGTCGATCGCCCGGGCGGCAACCTGCTCGGAGGCGGTGCCGGCGACCTGCTCACCCGGGGCCGTCCGAGCATCGCGCTGGACCTCAAGAACCCGGACGCCGTCGAGACCGTCCTGCACCTGGTGGAGACGGCCGACGTGCTCATCGAAGGGCTGCGCCCCGGGGTCACCGACCGGCTGGGGCTGGGGCCCGAGACCTGTCTGGAGCGCAACCCGCGGCTGGTCTACGGCCGGATGACCGGCTGGGGTCAGGACGGGCCCCTGGCCCAGTCGGCCGGTCACGACCTCACCTACATCGCCACCACCGGTGTGCTCAACGGGCTCGGTCAGGACCGGGCTCGTCCGCACTTCCCGCTCAACCTGCTCGGTGACTTCGGCGGCGGATCCACCTACCTGGTCATGGGCATCCTCGCCGCGCTCGTCGAGGCCAAGACCACCGGCCAGGGCCAGGTCGTGGATGCCGCGATCGTGGATGGCACCGCTCACCTCGCCACGATGATCTCCGGCATGCTCGCCTCCGGTTCCTGGCACGAGCAGCGGCAGAGCAACCTGCTCGACGGGGCGATGCCGTTCTACGCCCTCTACGACACCTCCGACGGCCGCCAGGTCGCGGTCGGTGCGCTCGAGGGCAAGTTCTTCGCCGAGATGGTGACCCGGCTCGGACTCGACGGAGTCTGTCCGGGGCAGTACGAGATGGAGCGCTACGACGAGATGCGCGACCTCTTCACCAAGACCTTCGCGTCGAAGACGATGGCCGAGTGGGCCGAGATGTTCGAGGGAACCGATGCCTGCGTCGCCCCCGTCCTCACCCCCTCCGAAGCCGCTTCGCACCCGCATCTGCAGGCCCGACAGACGTACGTCACCCACCACGGTGTCACCCAGCCGGCTCCCGCCCCGCGGTTCAGCCGCACCACCTCCACCCTGGCTGCTGGGCCGGCCGCCAGCGCCGGCCAGCACACCCGCGAGGCCCTCGCCGCCTGGGGCGTCACCGACGTCGACGCACTGATCGAGAAGGGCGCCGCGTTCCAGGACTGAGGATCAGGAACGACGAAATGAGAAACGGCGCGGCGTACGACCCGAAGGTCGTACGCCGCGCCGTTCTATGTGACGCGGGTGAGCTCAGTCGTTGCGGACCAGAGCGGCGGCGCGGCGACGCAGGACCACGACCAGCGCGAGGCCGGCAGCGGCAGCGCCGGCGAGCATGGCCAGCAGCGGCCACATCGCGGGCATTGCGGAGTCGCTCTCGCCGGCGAGGCCGGCGTCGATGTTGGTCGGGACCTCGGAGTCCCCGTCGCCGGCGACCGGGGCGGCCGACGACTCGTCGGAGGCGGGCTCGGTCTCGCTGCTGCCCGGGGCGGACTCGGACGGCTCCTCAGAGGGCTCCTCGCCGGGGGTCGGCTCCTCGGAAGGAGTCGGCTCCTCCGACGGGGTGGGCTCCTCGGACGGGGTGGGCTCCTCCGAGGGCTCCTCCCCGACTGCGCAGTTCTGGAACCAGAAGACCTTGGACTTGGTGGTGTTGCCCTTGCTGCGCGGGGTGTCGACGGTGATCTTCACGTGGTAACCCTGGTTCGCGTTCGGCTCGCCGGTCGAGCGCAGGGTGTAGGTCTCGCTGCCGTCCTTGTCGTTGCCGGCACCGGAGGCCTCGTCGTTCTCGAGCTGGACCTTGTCGTCACCGACCACGGGGGTCATGTCGCCGTCGAAGACGGAAAGGACGTGGTTCTCCGTGTTGGTGGGAGCGTGCAGCTCGAAGGTGACCTTCGAGATGATGTCGTCGCCCGCGTCGTAGCCGAACCACTCGACGTTGAACGTGCACTCCTGGTGAGGGTTGTTCTCCGGGGTGTTGTCGTCCTCGAGCTCGATGTTCTCGATCTTGACTGTGCCGTTGTTGCCCTTCGGGTCACCGGACTTGCCGTGGTCACCGGTGGCGAAGGCCGGGGCTGCTGCGAGCCCGGCAAGGGCGACACCTGCGACGACTGCGCCGGTGCGTACGAAACTGAACACTTGTAAACCTTTCGAAGACCGATGACCGCTCGTTGCGGTCCGTGCGCAGCCTCAGCCATCGAAAGCGATGGGTGAATGACCCAGGAATCGCTGTGGACGCTTGCCGCCCCCGCAGCTGCCGACCGGAGCGTAGTGGTCCGAGACACCGGCCTACAAGGCGGCGCGCCTTCAGTGTTGTCGAGATGTGGATCGACAGTGGAACGACACATTTGCTTGCAAAAGTTTGCGAGACAGGGTGTCGCAAACACGTACTCCCGGGTAACCTGGCCCACATGCATGTCGACGTACTGATCATCGGTGCCGGCGTCTCCGGCATCGGAGCGGCTGCGCAGCTCCGTGAGCGCCTCCCCGGCAGGACGCTCGCCATCCTGGAGCAGCGCGAGGCCAGTGGCGGCACCTGGGACCTCTTCCGCTACCCGGGCATCCGATCCGACTCCGACATGTTCACCTTCGCCTTCAAGTGGCGGCCGTGGGAGAGCGCGCAGGCCCTCGCCGACGGTCACCAGATCCGTGACTACCTGCGCCAGACGGCGAAGGACTACGGCGTCGACAAGCTGATCCACTACGGCCACAAGGTCACCGGTGCCGCCTGGAGCACCGAGGACAAGCAGTGGACGGTCTCGGTCGAGACCGCCGACGGCCCGGCCGAGATCACCGCCGGCTTCCTGTGGAACTGCTCGGGCTACTACGACTACGCCAACGGCTACCAGCCGGAGTTCGCCGGTCTCGACGACTACGAGGGCACCTTCGTGCACCCGCAGCACTGGCCCGAGGAGCTCGACTACGCGGGCAAGAAGGTCGTCATCATCGGCTCCGGCGCGACCGCCGTGACCCTCCTGCCCAACCTGGCGGGGGAGGGCAGCGACCGGGCCGAGAAGGTGACGATGCTGCAGCGCACGCCGACGTACATCCTCTCCCGCCCGGGTCAGGACGCGATCGCCTCGCTGCTGAAGACGGCGCCGTTCAAGCTGCTCGGCAAGCTCCCCTTCAAGCGCGTGCGCGAGAAGATCGGCCACGAGACCGTTCGCTGGGAGAACATCGCCCTCACCGTCGGCACCTACCAGCTGGCCCGCCGGGCCCCCGGGGTCGTCAAGAAGGTCATCCGCGACCAGTGGATCAACGGGCTCACCGCCCGCGGCGGCCGGCCCGGCATGAGCAAGACCGAGGCGATCGCGTACGTCGACAAGCACTTCAACCCGCCCTACGACCCCTGGGACCAGCGCATCTGCTTCGTCCCCGACGGCGACATGATGAAGGCGATCCGGGAGGGGTACGCCGCGGTGGTCACCGACCGGATCAAGACGTTCGTGCCGAAGGGCATCGAGGTCGAGTCGGGTGAGACGCTCGAGGCCGACATCGTCATCTCCGCGACCGGGCTCAACCTGCGACTCTTCGGCGGGCTCGACTACACCGTCGACGGCGAGCCGATCAACCTCCCCGACCAGATGGCCTACAAGGGCCTGATGATCACCGGGATCCCCAACTTCGCCTACACGATCGGCTACACCAACGCCTCGTGGACCTTGAAGGCCGATCTGGTCACCGACTACGTGATCCGACTGCTCGACTTCATGGGTGAGAACGGCTACGACGTCGCCTCCGTCTCCCGGGACCCGAGCGTCGAGGAGCGGCCGTTCATGGACCTCGCCTCCGGCTACATCCAGCGCTCGCTGGACCTGATGCCGAAGGCGGGAGACCGGGCGCCGTGGGCCGCGAAGCAGAACTACCTCGTCGACATGAAGGCGCTCGGCTCGCCGGTCGCGGACGGCGTGATCCGGTTCGCCTGATGCTCGCCTGACACACCTGCCTGACCTCTGCTCGCGCCGGGCCCGTGGTTGCCGTGACAGGCGTTCCGGGCCCGGCGTGAACTACGTGGGACTACGATGGCCCCACCATGGATGGCAGGGCAGTTCGCTGGAAGCGTCACAACGATGACCGACGAAAGCGCATCGTCGATGCCGCGATCGGTCTGATCGAGACCGACGGTGTCAACGTGAGTCTGCAGGCGATCGGTCAGGCAGCCGGGCTCTCCCGCTCCGTGGTCTACCGTCACTTCGCCGACCGGCGCGAGCTCGACCTCGCCATCCAGGCCGACATCCTCGACGGACTGTGGGCCAAGCTCTTCCCGGCGATGGAGCTGACCGGATCGATCCGCCAGATCATCTCGCGCACCGTCGGGGCGTACGTCAACTGGGCGCTCGAGCACCCGCTCCTGCACCAGGTGGCCGATGTCGACACCGCGCCGAACGGCACCGGCCCGCTGCAGCAGGGCCTCGACCGGATCGCGGAGCGGATCAAGGAGCTGATCCTGGCTGCGTTCGAGCTGGCCGGCGTGGAGGTCTCCGAGGTCGACAAGAAGGCCGTCGACCCGCTCATCTACGGCCTGATCGGGATGGTCTTCGGAGCCGTACGCCGCTGGGTGCACCTCGGTGAAGGCATCCCCGACGCCGAGCACCTGACCGCCGTCGTCACCGAGGCGGTGCTGGCCATGATCGACACCCGCACGGTGGCGTACGGACTCTCGATCGACCACGACCAGCCCCTCGAGGAGATCTTCGCCTGACCCCCGTCGGCGACGGAGGTCAGTCGGGCAGCGTCAGGTCCGGTGGCACCACGCGAGCCAGCGCGGAACGGCAGGCGATGATCCCCGGCGAGTCGGCGATGGCGGTGCGAGTGGCGGTGAAGACCGTACGCCGCGGCGACCCCGGCAGCTCGATGAGCCGCACCGCCGTCCGGTGGCGCACCCGCATCAGGTCGGAGAGCAGGGCGACGGCGTTGCCGGACTCCACCAGCGCGACGTGGGCCTCGACGTCGTCGGTCTCGTAGCGGACCTCCGGCTCGAAGCCGGCCCGGCGACACTGCTCCTCGATCCAGTGCCGGGAGGCGGTGCCCGGCGGCTCCATCGCCCACGGGACCCGGCTGGCGTCGGTGAGAGAGGCGATGCCGTCCCAGATCTCTCCGGAGCCGGCCGGCGGGACGGCGAGCCTGAGCCGGTCGGTGGTGAGGGGCTGCCGGTCGAGACCGTCGAAGTGGGGTGCGCCGTGGTCGGGATAGTGCTCGGCGACCACCAGATCGAGCTCGCGCAGGGCGAGGTCGTGGAGGGCCTGCTCGGGCGCGCGCTGGGACAGCATGACCCGCAGCCGCGGATGACGTCTGGTCAGGTCGGCGAGGGCCTGAGGCATGTAGGCGAGGGCCACGGACTGGAAGACGGCGACCCGCACCGTCCCGGCGGTGTCGTCACCGAGCGAGGTGACCGCGGCCTCGGCCGCCTCGAGCCGGGCCAGGATCTCGGTCGTGTGCTCGACGAGCACCTCGGCCGCGGCGGTGAGCTGGACCCGCCGCCCGGCCTTGCGGAGCAGCGGCACCCCGACCTCGCGCTCGAGCTGGCCGAGCTGCTGGGAGACCGAGGACGGGCTCTGATGGAGAGCCTCGGCGACCTCGGCGAGGGTCCCGCGCGCGGCGAGCTCGGCGAGCAGTCGGAGACGGCGGACGTCGAGCATGGAAAACCTTTAGTTCTGCTTACGAATAATCCCCAGGAAACATCGCTTTATCTTACGTGAGTCTGGTCGCATACTCGCTACTATGACCACCAATGACGCGCTCATCGCCGAGGTCGACGACCTCGTCCGCGGCTGGCTGACGAAGGCTTCGACCAAGCCGACCGCCGCTGCCGCGCAGCGCCTCGCCGACGTCCTCAAGGACCCCGCGGGGCTCGACTTCACTGTCGGCTTCGTCGACCGGGTGATCCGCCCCGAGGACGTACGCGTGGCGGCGGCCAGCCTTCGTGAGCTGGCCGGCAACGTACCTTCGTTCCTGCCCTGGCACCTGAAGCTGGGCGTGAAGCTCGGCGCGCTGATGTCGCTGGTCGCGCCCTGGTTCGTCATCCCGGTGGCGCGCCGTGCGCTGCGGCAGATGGTGGGTCACCTGCTGATCGACGCCTCCGACGCACGGCTCGGCAAGCAGATCGAGCGAATCCGCGAGCGCGGCGTCTCGCTGAACATCAACCTCCTCGGTGAGGCCGTCCTGGGGCAGAAGGAGGCCGACCGGCGTCTGGCCGGGATCCGCAAGCTGCTGGCACGCGACGACGTCGACTACGTCTCGGTGAAGGTCTCCTCGCCGGTCGCGCCGCACGCGGTCTGGGCCTACGACGAGGCGGTCGAGCACGTCATCGAGCGGCTGCTCCCGCTCTACACCTACGCGGCGAAGTCCTCGGCCGCCGGGACGAAGAAGTTCATCAACCTGGACATGGAGGAGTACCGCGACCTCGACATGACCATCGACGTCTTCACGCGGCTCCTCGACCGTCCCGAGCTGGCCGACCTGGAGGCGGGGATCGTCCTGCAGGCGTACCTGCCCGACGCGATGGCCGCGATGATCAGGCTGCAGGAGTGGTCGGCTGCTCGCCGTGCGCGTGGGGGCGCGGCGATCAAGGTGCGACTGGTCAAGGGCGCCAACCTGCCGATGGAGCACGTCGAGGCGTCGCTGCACGGCTGGCCGGTCGCCACCTGGACGACCAAGCAGGACTCCGACACCAACTACAAGCGGGTGCTGTCCTGGGCGCTGACGCCCGAGCGGATGGCCAACGTGCGCGTGGGCGTCGCCGGGCACAACCTGTTCGACGTGGCGTACGCGTGGATCCTGGCTGGTCAGCGCGGTGTTCGTGACTCGGTCGAGTTCGAGATGCTGCTGGGGATGGCCGAGGGCCAGGCCGAGGCGGTCCAGGAGACGGTGGGCGGACTGCTGCTCTACGTGCCGGTCGTGCACCCGAAGGACTTCGACGTCGCGATCGCGTATCTCGTGCGTCGCCTCGAGGAGGGCGCGAGCACCGAGAACTTCATGTCGGCCGTCTTCGACCTCAACTCCTCCGAGGCCCTCTACGCGCGTGAGAAGGAGCGGTTCGTACGCTCCCTGGACGCTGTCGACGAGTCCGTGCCGGCCCCCAACCGGATCCAGGACCGGCGCGAGCCCGTGGATGCCGCGCCGATGGCCGGGCCGTTCGAGAACGCCCCGGACACCGACCCGCACCTGCCGGGCAACCGCGAGTGGGGCAAGGCGATCATCGCCCGGGTGGGCTCCTCGACGCTCGGTGACCAGCTCGTCGCCGACCACACGGTGACCTCGGTGGAGGCTGTCGAGTCGGTGCTCGAGGGCGCCGTCGGCGCCCAGGCCGACTGGGCCCGCAAGACCGGTGCCGAGCGCGCCGCCGTGCTGCGGGCCGCTGCCGTCGAGGTCGAGCGGCGTCGCGCCGAGTGGCTCGAGGTCGGTGCGTCGGAGTGTGGCAAGACGCTCGACCAGGGCGACCCCGAGGTCTCCGAGGCGATCGACTTCCTCAACTACTACGCGAGCCTGGCCGAGGAGCTCGACACGGTGGACGGCGCCCGTCAGGTGCCGGTCCGGCTCACGCTGGTCACCCCGCCGTGGAACTTCCCGCTCGCCATCCCGACCGGTGGTGTCGCGGCGGCGCTCGCGGCCGGTTCGGCCGTGGTGATCAAGCCGGCCCCGCAGGCGCAGCGCTGCGGCTCGGTGCTGGTCGAGACGCTCTGGGCAGCCGGGGTGCCGAAGGAGGTCCTGCGGCTGGTCCACGTGCCGGAGAACGAGGTCGGTCGCGCGCTGATCGCCTCGCCGCTGGTCGACCGACTGGTGCTGACCGGCGCGTTCGACACCGCCGAGCTCTTCCGCTCGTTCCGCCCGGATCTGCCGCTGCTCGCCGAGACCTCCGGCAAGAACTCTCTGGTGGTCACCCCGGACGCCGACCTCGACCTCGCGGTCAAGGACCTCGTCTACTCCGCCTTCGGTCACGCCGGCCAGAAGTGCTCGGCGGCGTCGCTGGGCATCCTGGTCGGCTCGGTCGCGACCTCGCGTCGCTTCCGCGATCAGCTCGTCGACGCGGTGACCTCGCTTCGCGTGGGTTATCCGACCGACCCGACGGTGCAGGTGGGCCCGGTCATCGAGCCCGCCTCCGGCAAGTTGCTCAAGGCGCTGACGACGCTCGCGCCGGGCGAGTCGTGGCTCGTGAAGCCGCGCCAGCTCGATGACACCGGCCGCCTCTGGTCGCCGGGTGTGAAGACCGGCGTGAAGCGTGGCTCGGAGTTCCACCTGACCGAGTACTTCGGTCCCGTCCTCGGTCTGATCTCGGCCGACTCGCTCGACGAGGCGCTCGAGATCCAGAACCAGGTCGACTACGGCCTGACCGCCGGTATCCACAGCCTCGACCGGGCGGAGATCACGCACTGGCTCTCGTCGGTGGAGGCGGGCAACGTCTACGTCAACCGCGGCATCACCGGCGCGATCGTGCGTCGCCAGCCGTTCGGTGGCTGGAAGAAGTCGGCCGTCGGCGCCGGTACGAAGGCCGGTGGCCCGAACTACCTGGTCGGACTCAGCGACTGGGTGCCGGCTCCGGCCACCGAGCTCGCGACGCCGTCCGCCGCCGTCCGGTCGCTCGTCGACTGGGCCGGGAGGCTGCAGATCGACGAGATCGAGATGCTCAAGCGTGGCGCCGGGTCGGACGCGGTCGCCTGGGAGCGCGAGTTCGGTGGCGCCCGGGACGTGTCGCGACTGACCGCGGAGGTCAACGTGCTGCGCTACTCGTCGGTGCCGGTCACCATCCGGTACGAGGGTGGGCCGATCGCCCACCTGCTGCGGGTCCTCGCCGCCGGTGTCGCGGCCGAGGCGCCGGTGACGGTTTCCGTCGCCGCTGCCCTGGACGATGACACCGCCTCGCTGGTGCGGGCGACCGGTGCGACCTACGTCGTCAAGGACGCGGCCGCGTGGAGCGCCACGCTGACCGGGACCGATGCGCCCGGCCGCGTACGTCTCCTGGGTGGGTCGCGCGAGGCCTTCGCCGAAGCGAGCCAGGGCCGGGTCGACATCGCCCTCTACGCCCAGCCCGTCGTCGAGGCCGGCCGCGTCGAGCTGCTCACCTTCCTGCACGAGCAGGCCGTCTCGGTCACCGCGCACCGCTTCGGCTCGCCGACGCCGCTGGTGGAGAGCCTCTTCTAGCCGCTGGTCGAGCCCGCGAGCGCCAGCGAGCGGTGTCGAGACCAACACAGTCCCCTTCGCGCTCGATAGGGCTGTGTTGGTCTCGACACGCCTCCGCCTAGCGGCTCCGGCGGCTCGACCAGCGGGGGGCTCCGGCGGCTCGACCAGCGGTGTCGAGCCTGCCGTGCCCACGGCACGTTCTCCTACAGTGGTGCCATGACCGCCATCGCGCGAACGACCGCACGGATCCTGCTGGGCGTCGTGATGATGGGCGCCGGGGTGGCACACCTGACCGCCCAGCGACAGGAGTTCCGGGCGCAGGTGCCCGACTGGTTCCCGATCGACGAGGACCTGACGGTGCTCGGCTCTGGCGTCGTCGAGATCGGGCTCGGGCTGGCCTTCATCCTGCTGCCGAGCAGGCGACGGCTCATCGGAGCCCTGCTCGCCGCCTTCTTCGTGGTGATCTTCCCCGGCAACATCGCGCAATATGTCGAAGGCGTCGACGCGTTCGGTCTCGACACCGACGGCAAGCGGCTGATCCGGCTGTTCTTCCAGCCCGTGCTCATCGTCTGGGCTCTGTTCGGCGGCGACTGGCTGAGGACCCGCGCCGAGTCGGCTCGTCATGACGAGCCGGCTCGGCGCTGATCTGCGTCAGGACGAGCCGACTCAGTCGGCGGCGGCCTGAGCCCCTGCCCACGTACGCAGGTAGGTCTCCGAGCCGCGGACGATGTCGTCGATGACGTCCTGACCGCCGGTGAGGCGGAGGTCCTCGAGGTAGTCGGGGATCATCCCGTAGTGGGCGACGCCGTCGGTGTTGTAGTCCCAGATCCGTTTGCCGGTGACCTGCCGGTCGACGGCGGAGCCGCCGTCGAAGCTGCGGAACGGGTAGGTGACGCGAGTCTTCGCCGGGCCCGGCGTGCCACCGAAGCCGTTCATGTCGAAGCCGAACCCGATGCCGGCGCCGTAGCGGTCACGGACCGGCGCGGTGCGGACGTACTCCGCCAGGAACTGGTCGGTGCTGTGGCCGTAGATCGTCGAGAACCCGCCGAGTGCGTAGAGGCGGTCGAGGTAGCGCTCGTCCATCCAGGAGTGGCTGGCGAGCACGCCGGGGTAGTCGGCCTCCTCGAGGATGTCGAAGGCCCGACCGGCGGCCTTGGCGCTCATGTGGTCGACCTCGACCATCATGCCGCGCTTGATCAGGCCCCGCAGGGCGTACTCGCCCAGCGCGGAGAGGCCGTGGGGGTTGCAGACCGTCCCCTCGGGATAGATCGGTGGCTGCGGCAGCCATTCCAGCCCGGCGGGCCGTGCGATCAGGCGCGGGTTGTTGTCGTGCGGCTGATCGGGGCTGCAGGCCTTCGGCGTCCAGAACGTGCCCGTGGTGAGGAACTGTCCGGCGTTGATCAGCAGCCCGGTGGTGCCCTCGTCGTATCGGACCCCGCAGAGCGCGTTGTCGAACTTGTGGCACAGGAACATCGACGAGACTCCGAGCGACTTCAGCTCGTCGAGCCCCTTGTCGATGTTGGCGCGCGTGCACGAGGGCAGCCGCAGCTTCTGGGAGCAGCCGAACGGCTCGGAGGTCTCCACGCCGAGCACCACGGCGAGCTTGCCGTCCTCGATCACCTCGCGTGCCTGGCCGGCATCGGTGACGATCCGGTACCACCCGCGCCCCTCGCCGCCGTACTGAGCGTCGATGAACGCCTGGGTGTCGTACGCATCCCGGGCCTGCCTTCGCACCGCGGTCATCTCGTCGCACGACTGGTGGGTGCCGGGGTTGATCGCGCACAGCGCCTTGTTGCTGGTCAGCTGCACCACCAGGATCCGCTGTCCCGCGCGCCAGGCACGCTCGACCCAGCGGTAGTACATCTGCTGGTGGGTCAGCGAGTCGTACGCCGGCCAGTCCTTGAAAGAAGGCCAGCCGGTGGTGTCGTGGAATCCGAGCGGGCTCCCCGAACGGGTCAGGTTCTCCAGCAGCGCGGTCTCACCGGCGATCCCGTGAGACGGGCAGTCCTTCAGTGCGTCCGCGATCCCGGCCTCGGAGAAGGCCTTCCCGCAGACCGCCGCGCCACCGATCCCGTCCTGCATGAACATGTGGCTGTGGGCGTCGATCAGCCCTTGCACCGTGCCGTCCGGAGCGGTGCCGGTGAACGGCTCCCCGGTCACGTTGATCTCGGACTCCGGGGAGGGGAGCCGACGCTCCACGTCATCGCCGGACGCTGGCGGCCCCACCATCGCGACCGTCACCGCGAGGGCGATCACAGCGAGCAGGGACGTACGACGGATGCGCATGCGGCCTCCCGGTGACCAGCGGCGTCTTACGGGTCTGGGTATGGAAACCTAGCAGTTGCTTGGGTCGCTCGGGGCCGTAATCGTGCAGGTCGTCTGCTCTGACAGACTGGCGAGCATGACCATCGCGATCATCGGTGCAGGCAACATGGGCGGGGCTGTCCTCTCCGGGCTCCTCGAGGCCGGTCACGCCCCCGAGAGCGTCATCGTCGTGGAGGCTCGCGAGGAGCAGGCGGCCGCGCTCCGCGAGAAGCACGGCGTCCGTACGCTGCCCGCCGCCAAGGCCGCGGGCGAGGCCGACGTGGTGGTGCTCGGCGTGAAGCCCTACGGCGTCGTGCCGGTGCTGGAGTCGATCGCGTCGTCCTTGCGGCAGGGGACCACGGTGGTCTCGCTGGCCGCCGGCGTCCCGACCTCGGCGATGGAGCCGGCCGTGCCGGACGGTGTCTCGGTCGTGCGGGTCATGCCCAACACTCCGGCGCTGGTCGGAGAGGGCATGTCCGCCGTCGCCGGCGGCGCAAAGGCGACGCCGGAGGCTGTCGCTGCCGCGGCCGACCTGATGGGTGCGGTCGGCAAGGTGGTCACCGTCCCCGAGTCGCAGATCGACGCCGTCACCGCGATCAGCGGGTCCGGTCCGGCGTACGTGTTCATGGTCGCCGAGGCCTGGATCGAGGCCGGCGTCCACCTCGGCCTGACCCGGGACGACGCGACCACCCTCGTCATCCAGACGCTGGCCGGATCCGCGGAGCTGCTCAAGGGCGGCACCCACCCGGCGATCCTCCGCGAGCAGGTCACCTCGCCCGGCGGAACGACCGCGGCCGCCCTGGGTGCACTGGAGCAGAACGGCCTGCGGGCGGCCTTCCTCGAGGCCACCCGCGCCGCCTTCGTACGCAGCCAGGAGCTGTCCTAGCCGTCCCCGTCGGTCGAGCCGTGAGGCCGCCTGCGGCCGAGCGTGTCGAGACCAACACGGTTCCCATCGAGCGCGGAGAGGACTGTGTTGGTCTCGACACCGCTCGCGGGCTCGACCAGCGGGGTAGGTCAGCGGGGTTGACCAGCGAGGTCTACAGCCCGAGGTGGCGGCTGATGATCAGCTTCTGGACCTCGGTGGTGCCGCCGTAGATGGTCTGGATGCGGCTGTCGATGAACGCCTTGGCGATCGGGTATTCCATCATGTAGCCGTAGCCGCCGTGGATCTGGACGCCCTGGTCGACGAACTTCTTCTGCAGCTCGGTGGTCCACCACTTCGCCATGCTCGCCAGGACGGTGTCGGCGGTGCCGGCGTTGAGCTGGGTGATGGCGTCGTTGAGGAACAGGCGGGCGAGGTAGGCCTCGGTGGCCATCTCGGCGAGCGTGAACGCGGTGTTCTGGAAGCGGCCGATCGGGCGGCCGAACGCCTCGCGGGTGCGGGCGTAGTCGAGGGAGAGCTCGAGGACCTGCTCGACCGCGGCGACCGCGATCGAGGCGACCGAGATCCGCTCCTGCGGCAGCAGGGTCATCAGCGAGACGAAGCCGGAGCCCTCCTCGCCGAGGAGGTTCTCCTTCGGCACGACCACGTCGTTGAAGGAGAGCTCGGAGGTGTCCTGCGCCTTCATGCCGACCTTGTCGAGGTTGCGGCCGCGCTCGAAGCCCTCCATGCCGCGCTCGACCACGAGCAGCGAGATGCCGTGGGCGCCGGCGTCGGGGTTGGTCTTGGCGACCACGATGACGAGGTCGGCGTTGATCCCGTTGGAGATGAACGTCTTCGAGCCGTTGAGGAGGTAGTGGTCGCCCTTGTCGACGGCGGTGGTGCGTACGCCCTGGAGGTCCGACCCCGCTCCCGGTTCGGTCATCGCGATGGCGGTGATGATGTCGCCGGAGACACAGCCGGGCAGCCAGCGGGCCTTCTGCTCGGCTGTGCCCAGGTGCGAGATGTAGGGGACGATGATGTCGGTGTGGACGAAGAAGCCCGGTCCGCTGGCGCCGATCTTCGCCATCTCCTCGTGGAGGACGGCGTTGAACCGGAAGTCCTTGATGCCGGGGCCGCCGAACTCCTCCTCGACGTCGAAGCAGAGCAGCCCGGTGTCGCCGGCCTTCTTCCACAGCTCGCGCGGGACGATGCCGGCCTTCTCCCACTCGTCGTGGAAGGGCACGACCTCCTTCTCGAAGAAGGCCTTGGCTGTGGCGCGGAAGTCCTCGTGCTCAGCTTCGTAGATGGTGGGCTTCTCGGGCATGACACTCCTTCGTAGACAGTCGGGCACATGGTGCCTCAGGTCTGTGACGCGGACCGCATTCTCGGGCGGCGACGGTGCAACTGTGACAGTAACACTGGCGAAGTGGCAACAGATTGGTCTACGGTCCCTGGCTATGACCGAGACGACCGAGGAACTGATGACGATCGATGAGCTGTCGACCGCCACTGGGTTGTCGGTGCGCACCACGCGCTACTACGCGAGCCTCGGACTGATCCCGCCGCCGATCCGTCGCGGTCGGGTCGCCTACTACGGCCCCGAGCATCGTGCTCGCCTCGACCTGGTCACCGCGCTCCAGGAGCACGGGTTCACCCTGCAGGCCATCGAGCGCTACCTCGGTCGGCTTCCCGTGGACATCACGCGGGAGGACCTGGCGATGCAGCGCGCGATGATCACCTCGTGGGCGACCGAGCCCACCGAGGACATCCAGGCCCGGATCGGGCGTGAGCTGATCGCGCTGGGGCTGCCCCGAGACGCGCTGGCGGCGGCGTACGCAGCGACCTCACGCCTCATGGCGGACCTCGCGGACGAGCTCAACACGATCCTGCGCGATCAGGTCGTCGACCCGTTCAAGCGGACCCACCACACCGCGGAGGAGGCTGCGCATCTCGAAGAGGTGCTCCCGCGGCTTCGTCAGCTGACCACCGAGGCGATCGTGGTGAGCTTCCAGGACGCCGTGAACCGGACCATCTCCCGCAATCTCTCGTGAACGTTTCTGTCCAACCCTGTTGACTGTGACAGTTTTAGTGTCACAATCGGCGCATGGCTGAAGCATTCATCTATGACCACCTGCGCACACCGCGCGGGAAGGGTAAGAAGACCGGAGCGCTCCACGAGGTCAAGCCGATCGACCTGGTGGTCGGCCTGATCGACGAGGCGCGCAAGCGGAACCCCAACCTCGACCCCGAGCAGATCGACGACGTCGTCCTCGGTGTCGTCACCCCCGTCGGCGAGCAGGGCGGTGACATCGCCAAGACCGCAGCCATCAAGGCCGGTCTCCCTGAGACGACCGCCGGGGTGCAGCTCAACCGCTTCTGCGCCTCCGGCCTCGAGGCCGTGAACCAGGCCGCCTCCCGCGTACGCGGCGGCTTCGAGGAGCTCATCCTCGCCGGTGGCGTCGAGTCGATGAGCAAGGCGCCGATGGGCAGCGACGGCGGCGCCTGGGCGCAGGACCCTGACACCGCGCTCAAGACCGGCTTCGTCCCGCAGGGCATCGGTGCCGACCTGATCGCCACCATCGAGGGCTTCAGCCGCGCGGACGTCGACCGCTACGCGGCCCAGTCCCACGCCCGCGCGGCCGCCGCCTGGGAGAACGGCTACTTCAAGGACGCCGTCATCCCAGTCGTCGACCAGACCGGCCTGACCGTGCTCGACCACGACGAGCTGATCCGCCCCGGCACCACCGCCGAGACGCTGGCCGGCCTCAAGCCGTCCTTCCTCCAGCAGGGCCAGGAGGCCGGCTTCGACGACGTCGCGCTGGCCAAGTACCACTGGGTCGAGAAGATCGACCACGTCCACCACGCCGGAAACTCCTCCGGCATCGTCGACGGCTCCGCGCTGATGCTGATCGGCTCCGAGGAGGCGGGCAAGGCCAACGGCCTCACCCCGCGTGCCCGGATCATCTCGGCCGCCGTCTCCGGCGCCGACCCGACGATCATGCTCACCGGCCCCGCCCCGGCCTCGCGCAAGGCGCTGGCCAAGGCCGGCCTCACCGTCGATGACATCGACCTGTTCGAGATCAACGAGGCGTTCGCCGCGGTCGCGATGCGGTTCATGAAGGACATGGGCATCGACGAGTCGGTCACCAACGTCAACGGCGGCGCGATCGCCATGGGTCACCCGCTGGGCGCGACCGGTGCCATCATCCTCGGCACCCTGGTCGACGAGCTCGAGCGTCAGGGCAAGCAGCGCGGCCTCGCCACGCTGTGCGTCGGTGGCGGCATGGGTATCGCCACGATCGTCGAGCTGGTCTGAGCCCGGTTGGTCGAGCCCGCGAGCGCCAGCGAGCGGTGTCGAGACCAACACATCAAGCGACCGTGTTGGTCTCGACACGCCTCCGCCCAGCGGCCCCGGCGGCTCGACCAACGGCTGAGTTGAAGAACAAGGACTTGAAATGACAGAAACCGCAGTCAAGTACGACAAGGATGCCGACGGCATCGTCACGCTGACCCTGGACGACCCGAACCAGTCGGCCAACACGATGAATGAGCTGTACAAGACCTCGATGGCGGAGGCCGTCGAGAAGCTGTACGCCGAAGCCGCCAGTGATGAGAAGAGCGTCACCGGCGTCGTGATCGCCTCCGCGAAGAAGACCTTCTTCGCGGGCGGCGACCTCAAGAACATGATCCAGGTCCGCCCGGAGAACGGCGCCCAGGTCTTCGAGGAGGTCGAGGCGATCAAGGCGACCCTCCGCAAGCTGGAGACCTTCCCGAAGCCGGTCGTCGCGGCGATCAACGGCGCCGCCCTCGGTGGCGGTCTGGAGATCGCGCTGGCCGCCCAGCACCGGATCGCGCTGGACGCCCGCTACGACATCGGCCTGCCCGAGGTCTCCCTCGGACTGCTCCCGGGCGGCGGCGGGGTCACCCGCGTCGTACGCCTCCTGGGCATCATGACCGGTCTGATGGACGTGCTCGGCCAGGGCACCAAGTTCAAGCCCGCCGCGGCGAAGGAGAAGGGACTGGTCGACGAGCTCGTCTCCTCCCCCGACGAGCTCGTCCCCGCCGCCAAGGCGTGGATCAAGGCCAACCCCGACGAGATCGCCCAGCCGTGGGACAAGCCCGGCTACAAGATGCCCGGTGGCAAGCCGACCTCGCCGGCGCTCGCGGGCTTCCTCCCGGCGTTCCCGCCGATCCTGCGCAAGCAGCTCAAGCAGTCCGACATGCGGGCGCCGAAGGCGATCCTGTCGGCTGCGGTCGAGGGCGCGATGGTCGACTTCGACACCGCCACCCGGATCGAGTCGCGCTACTTCGTCTCCCTGGTCACCGGCCAGCAGTCGAAGAACATGATCCAGGCGTTCTTCTTCGACCTCGGTGCCATCGGCGCCGGCACGCTCCGTCCTGACGGCGTGGAGAAGTTCACCGCGAAGAAGGTGGGCGTGCTCGGCGCCGGGATGATGGGCGCCGGCATCGCGTACTCCTTCGCCCGGGCCGGTGCGGAGGTCGTCCTCAAGGACGTCGCCATCGAGTCCGCCGAGCGCGGCAAGGACTACACCGCCAAGCTCAACGAGAAGGCGGTCTCGCGCGGCAAGCTCACCCAGGAGAAGGCCGACGAGATCCTCAACCGGATCACCGCGACGGTAGCGCCGGAGGACTTCGCCGGCGTCGACGTCGTCGTCGAGGCGGTCTTCGAGGACGTCTCGCTGAAGCAGAAGGTCTTCAGCGAGATCGCCCCGTTCGTCAACGACGACGCGGTGCTCTGCTCCAACACCTCGACGCTGCCGATCACCGAGCTCGCCAAGGGGATCGACCGTCCGGCCGACTTCATCGGTCTGCACTTCTTCTCGCCCGTCGACAAGATGCCGCTGGTCGAGATCATCAAGGGCGCCGAGACGAACGACGTCGCGCTGGCCAAGGCCTACGACGTCGTCCAGCAGATCAAGAAGACCCCGATCGTGGTCAACGACAGCCGAGGCTTCTACACCTCGCGCGTCATCGGCACCCAGATCCAGGAGGGTCTGGAGCTGCTCGCCGAGGGCTTCGCGCCCTACTCGCTAGAGCGTGCCGCGACCCAGGCCGGGTTCCCGGTCGGGCCGCTGCAGATCGCCGACGAGCTCAACCACGAGCTCATGGTCAAGATCGCTCGTACGACGCGGGAGGCTGCCGGTGTCGAGGAGCTGACCACCACGGAGAAGGTGCTCACCCCGCTCATCGAGGCGGGTCGCTCCGGCAAGCTGAAGGGCGCCGGTTTCTACGACTACGCCGACGGCAAGCGTGGCTCGATCTGGGCGGGGCTCGGCGACGTGTTCCCGGTCGCCGAGAAGCAGATCCCGCTCGCGGACGCCGAGGAGCGGATGCTCTTCATCGAGGCGCTCGAGACGGCGAAGTGCTTCGAGGAGGGGGTCATCACCTCCGCCGCGCACGCCAACATCGGCTCCATCTTCGGCATCGGCTTCCCGCCGCAGACCGGTGGTGCGGCCCAGTTCATCACCGGCTACGAGGCCGCTGACGGCTCGATCGGCATCGAGGCCTTCCTGGCTCGGGCCGAAGAGCTGGCCGAGACGTACGGCGAGCGGTTCCGTCCGACGCCTTACCTCCGCGAGCTCGCGGCGAAGGGTGAAGGCTTCCCCGCCTGATCAGCCCCGCCTGATCAGCCCCGCCTGATCAGCCCCGCCTGATCAGCCCCGCCTGACCTAGATCAGTCCACGGCAATGTGGTGAACCGGCACGGATCCTGTGAAGGAACCGTGCCGGTTCGCCATCTGCGGGGCCGACGCGGCTCGGCCTGTGCGACTCTTTGCCTTCCGTAGAGGTCGAGGAGGACGTACGTGGCGGTGCCGGGCAGTACCCGAAGGCGCGAGCTCCGGGTGGGAGTCGTGATCGTCGGAGTCGTCCTGCTGGTCGTGATCGGGTGCGTGGTCGCGATGGTGTGGGCTCGGGGCGACGGCTCGGGGTCGTCGACCCTCGAGCTCTCCGACGAGTGGCGGTCCGTCTCCGGCGTACGCGACGTGGTGGCTGCCGAGGAGTCGCTTCGCATCCCGGGGGAGGACTTCGGGGAGCAGGACCGCTGGGAGCACTCCGTCCGTGTCGAGGTGACTCTGGAGGACGATCTGTCCGGGCCCGAGGCCGCCGAGGCCGGCACCGAGGTGCTGGGGTTGCTGGGACCCGAGATCGCCCGGATCGCACCCGAGGCCGCTGCTGACTGGAGCAGGGCATCGTTCGCGATCACCTCCACCGGCATCCAGATCGGCTCGGGTGGGCTGGTCCCGATCGACGCCGTCGGTGACGCGCTTGACGATGCCGTCGCGCTGCGCGAGGCCGGTGCCACGTCGGTGTCGTTGAGCGTCGCTGAGGAGCGGGCAGACCACCCTGCCAAGGCCGACGTGCGGGCCTCGAAGGACGCGCTGGTCGCCGTCGCCACTGTCGCCCGCAGCTCCCAGCGCCCGGTGGACCTCCTGGGCGGCGAAGCCTGGTACCGCTCGAACGAGCTCCCCGACCCGGCCGCGGTCAGGCTGGTGGTGAACGCCTCCGAGCGCCCGTCGGTGACCTCGGCCCAGCTCTCGGCACCCTTCGAGCCGCTGATCGTCCTGGTCGACGCCGCCGAGGGTGACCGTGCGATCACCGACGTCAGCCGGTGGCTCATTGCGTACGACGGCGATCCCGGAGGTTCGGGGAAGCCGCTGCCGTTCTCGGTTGAAGGGACACGTGGAGGCAAGGCCGAAGGCTGGGTCGGCGGTGAGCCGCCACCTTCGGTGACGATGCCGTCTTTCGGGAGCGGTGAGCCCTGGCCCGTCGACCCGGGCGCACCGTCCTGCCGGATGCCGGACCTCGAGGTCACGTTCGGCGGACACGATGCCGCGGCAGGCTCCCGGCAGGCGTGGATCAGGGCTCGGAACGCCGGCGCGCAGGCATGCGCGATCGAGAGCGTGCCCGCGGTCGAGTTCCTCGACGCCGCCGGCGCCGCGCAGGCCGGCGTCACCATCGAGCCCTACGAGCCGTCGATGGTGCCCGCACGCGTCGTCGTCCCGGCTGGGGAGTCGGCGATGGCGGTGATCGACTGGCAGGCGATGTCCACCGCGAACGATCCCGACGTCACCACCGCACTGCGGGTGACCGCGCTGCCCGGAAGCAAGCCGGTCACGATCCAAGTCAGCCGGCCGAGCGCGCCGAGCGATCTCGACATCCTCGACGGAGCCGAGGTGCGGATCAGTCCCTGGGCGCAGGGCACTCCCGGCTGACGTACGCACGAGACGACGAATGGGTGGCAGAGCCCATTCGGAATCGGGCTCGGGCCGAGAAGACTCGAGCCATGGGGCAGATGGCGACGGTTTCGGTGATCGCGGTGGTCGCGGTCGTCCTCGTGGTGGCCTCGCTGCTGCGGCGGGCTCGCCGCGGTGAGTGTCTGGTGGTGACCAGGCACCGGCGGATCGTCCGGATCGCCTCGGGCTCGACCACGCTTGCGGTCCCGGGCTTCCACGAGGTGCTCGAGTGGCCGACCGGTCAGATCGAGATCGCCGTCGTGGTCCGGGCGCAGACCATGGACGGCCAGGACGTACGCGCCCTGGCGACCTTCTCCGTCGACGTCGACCCGCCTCGGATCGGCGCGGCGTACATCGACCCGAGGGCAGTCCT
Source organism: Nocardioides panzhihuensis (assembly GCF_013408335.1). Lineage (NCBI taxonomy): Bacteria > Bacillati > Actinomycetota > Actinomycetes > Propionibacteriales > Nocardioidaceae > Nocardioides > Nocardioides panzhihuensis. The sequence continues at coordinate 5,429,841 of NZ_JACBZR010000001.1, forward strand.
GCACACGGCACTCGAGCGCAGGATCGCCGAGGCGGTCCGCGCCCGGCCCGCGGCGACGCTGGCCGATGAGCGTGATGGGCTTCGCCCTGCCGTCGATGGCATCCGGATCGACGGTCTCGCCGGTGGTTCGGTGATGGATGTGGTCATCGACGAGGTCGACCTGCTGCTGCATCCCGGCCGACCCGACGAGGACGGCTGAGCAGGCCGTCGTCGTCGGGTCGGGTCAGGTCGGATCAGGTCGGGTCAGCGAATGGTGGTGGTGGCCGCTGAGGTGGCGGTCTTGGTGTGATAGCCGGTCTTGCGCCCGGTGACCCGGACCCGGATGCGGTCATTGCGGTCGACGGACCGAAGGCGGTACGTCTTCCCGGTGGCACCCGAGATGGCGACTCCGTTGCGCAGCCACCGGTAGGAGAACGTGATCCCCGAGGGCTTCCAGGTGCCTGGGTAGGCGGTGAGCCGGTAGCCGACCCTGCGGGTGCCGCCGATGGTCGGAGTGGCCGCGGTGAGATAGCCGGCCGCGATCCTCGCGGTCGCGGCGCTCGCCCGGACTCCTGGGTTGGCGGCCGGCCAGGACGAGGCGTACGCCGTCACCCGGACCCGGATCTCCTTGGTGTGGTCGGAGCCGGTGAGCTTGTACGTCGACGCCGTGGCACCCGAGATGGCGACGCCGTTGCGCAGCCACTGGTACTTCACCGTCGTGGCGGTCGGGCTCCAGGAGCCCTTCGTCGCGGTCAAGGTGTAGCCGACGCGCGCGGAGCCGCTGATCGTCGGCGGCGCGGTGCTCGCGATCGTCTGCGGGTTGCAGGTGTAGAGCTCGAGCCCGTCGATGAACCAACCGAGGAACGAGCCCTCGTTGTCGCCGCGGACGACCCACTGGAACTGGACCGTCTTGCCGGCGAAGGAGGACAGGTCGACGCGGGAGCTGATCCACCCGTTGGAGTCGCCGCCGAAGCCGGTCAGCGGCTTGGCGGGGTTGTTGAGGAGCAGCTTCTGCTTCGGCCCGTTCACCCAGGCCGAGGACGGGATGGCGGTCGCGACCCCGTTGACCAGCAGACGCGCCTCGCCGCCGTCGTAGTACTGCGGCGCTGGGCGGGCCGGGTCGCTGCCGGTGTACCACTCGAAGAGATGCCAGTGGCTGAACCGCATGTAGGTCCGCTTGCCGGCAGGCACCTTGATGCCGGCCGTCGTCAGGCCGCTGGACGTCGGGTGGCCGTACTCGTTCGGGTCCGGATTCATGCCGAAGTCGGAGCCTTTGCCGTCACGGTCGTTGGCGGGGATGCCCTGCGCTGCGTCGGGCGCCTGGGTCCACAGGACACCGCGGCTGAGCGACGGGTTCGCCATCCCGGCCTTGCCGGTGCTCCCGGCGGGGCAGGTGTTCGGCGCTTCCGCGGGCCGCGTCGCGCCCGCCTTGGTGGGCGACTTGGCCAGCTCGGTCGCGTCGGTGGCGAGGTTGACCTGGGCGCAGTCGTCCAGGGTGAAGCCGGCGGTGCCGGCGGCCACCAGCGCGGAACAGCCGTTGGCCAGCGTACGGCGCAGGTCTACGTACTGGCTTCCGGAGACGAGGTGCTGGATCGCGTAGAGGTACAGCGTCGCGGTCTTCTGCAGGGTCGGGTCGCCGCCGTCGATGCCGGTGACGGTGCGACCGTTGAAGGTGCCGCCCTGGGAGATGAGGTACGCCGTCTTGTTGCCGACGCCGCTGTTCGTGTGCACCCCGCCGCCATCGGCGTAGTAGGTGAGGTCGTCGGCATCCCACAGCGAGCTGGTCATCCGGTCGGGCTGGTCGTGCGTCGTGGGGTTCGCGAGGTTGCGGATCGCGCCGAACGAGGAGTCCTCGCCGACGCGCCAGTCGGTCGGGGAGTCACCCGGGGTCGCGTAGCGGTGGTCGACGATCTCGCCCATGATGTCGGCCATCGACTCGTTGATGGCGCCCGACTCGTACCAGTAGAAGAGGTTCGAGCTGTTCTCGATCACGCCGTGGGTCAGCTCGTGACCGACGATGTCGTCGACGACCAGGCCCTGGCCGAGGTAGATCTGCTGACCGTTCCAGAACGCGTTGTCCATCGGGCACGGTGGCGTGTAACCCGGCTCCGTCGGCTCGCAGTAGCGGGTCGTGGCGGTGACCGCCTTGCCGGTGACGCCATCGGGCCAGCCGATCTCGTCGGTCAGGTCCAGCCCGAGGGAGGCGTAGAAGTCGGAGGTCGCGCCGATCATGTCGTACGTCTTGTCGACGTCGGCGATCCCGGCGGGCGCATCGCCCTCGCGCCGCTTCACCGTGGTGCTCGTGTCGGCGCAGCCGTTCGCCGCGGCGCGGACGTTGGCGTTGTCGCAGACGCGGCGGTTGGCGTGGGCGATCTCGTTGATGTGCATGAGTACGCGGCCGGTGCCTGCGTGAACGAGCACGGTCTCACGGATGGTGGAGCCGTTGGTCACCGAGAACCGAAAGACGCTGGTCTCACCGATCTCCGGCCCCCTGATCAGGTCGTGGTCGTAGAGCCAGGTGCCCTCGTCGCTCACGGTGAGGCCGGTGGCCCCGTGGTTCGACTTGGCGACCACGGCCTTGGCCGCTGCCTTGGCCTTCGCGCGCATGGACTCGTCCGGCTCGGTGACCTCGGCGATGGTGGCGTCGGAGAGGTTGGTGGTCGCGGAGGTGAGGCCGCGGTCCTTGTCCAGCCCGATGACCACCTCGCCGCCGAGAACCGGGAGGTCCGCGACGTACTGCTCGAACCTGGTCACCGAGCCGCCGCCGACGGCCTTGCTGGTCGTCGTCTCGCGCAGGTCGGTCTTGTCGGTGCCCAACGCCTTGCCGGCGCGGTCGAGCTGGGTCCTGGCCGCCTTGGCGGGCTTGACGGTGACGCCCAGCGGCTCGGCACCCTCGGACATCGAACCGATGAAGTCGGCTGTGCCTTCGGCGGTGCGATGGATGGTCAGGGGGACGCCGGCGCGGTCCTTGTAGGTCGCGATCGGGTCTGGTTCGGCGGCGGCGGGCGAGGTCATCGGAATGACGCTCAGCCCGCTGAGAGCAAGCGCGGTCGCGGTCAGGGCGACGACGCGTCTACGAGGTGACACTTCGACTCCTTCGGGAGTGGGAGCGGCCCGGAGGAGGTTCACGGGCCGACAAGACCGCTGGCCCGAACCAGCGGGGAGAAGTCTCCCAGGCAGTCGCGGGTGTCGTCGCCCCCAATTCGGCGTCTTGCGAAGGGGTGCATACTCGGTATATACATACTCAGTAAGTAACCAAGGGAGGTGATCGAGTGTCCGTGAAACACGCACTGCTGGCGCTGCTGGAGAAGCCGCGCTATGGCTACGAGCTGCGCGCCGAGTTCGAGCAGCGCACCGGCGCGAGCTGGCCGCTGAACGTCGGGCAGGTCTACACGACCTTGTCGCGACTGGAGCGTGACGGCCTCGTCGAGGCTGGAGGGACCGACGCGGAGGGACGGTCCCTCTACCAGCTCACCGAGGCAGGCAAGGTCGAGGTGAAGGGGTGGTTCGACAGCCCCGTGGAGCGTACGCAGCCACAGCGCGACGAGCTCGCGATCAAGCTCGCGGTGGCGGTCGCGGTGCCGAGCGTGGACGTCGGCAAGGTCGTCCAGCAGCAGCGCAACGCGACGATGCAGGCGCTCCAGGGTTATCGACGCCAGGCGCGCTCCGGCGCCGGCGACGACCTCGCCGGGGGGCTCGTCCTCGACCGGCTCGTCTTCGCGGCCGAGGCCGAGATCCGCTGGCTCGACCACTGCGAGTCCCGGCTTCGCCGGGCCGCTACGACGAGCACCGCGCCGGAGCCCGCCGATCCCACCGAGTCCACCGATGGAGGGACGCGATGAACGCCGCCCTCGCCCATGACCTGCGCCGGCTCAGCCACGACAGCGATCGCTGGCTCGCCGACGCCCGCGAGCGGCTCAGCCGCCGCGCCCACGCAACGCCCGTCAAGCCGGGCAAAACTTCGACCAAGGAGTCCAACGATGAGTGACCCTGTCCTCCGGCTCACCGACGTGAGCCGCGTCCACGGCACCGGCGCCGCCGAGGTCCATGCCCTGCGCGGTGTCAGCCTCGCGGCGTACGCCGGTGAGCTGGTCGCCATCATGGGCCCGAGCGGCTCCGGGAAGTCGTCGCTGCTGACCATCGCCGGTGGCCTCGACTCGCCGACCTCCGGGTCCGTGTCCGTCGACGGCCAGGATCTGGGAGCGGCCGGGATCAGCGGGCGCGCCAAGCTGCGGCGTACGTCGATCGGCTATGTCTTCCAGGACTTCAACCTGATCCCGGCGCTGACCGCCGCCGAGAACGTCGCGCTGCCGTTGGAGCTCGACGGCGCCGGTCGACGCCCGGCGCGGGACGCGGCGCGGGTCGCGCTCGAGGAGGTCGGTCTCGACGGCTTCGCGGACCGGTTCCCCGACGAGATGTCGGGTGGGCAGCGGCAGCGGATCGCGATCGCGCGGGCGATCGTCGGTGAGCGCCGGCTGATCCTGGCCGACGAGCCGACCGGGGCTCTCGACACCGAGACCGGCGAGGACATCCTCAAGCTGATCCGTGCGCGTTGCGACGCGGGCGCTGCCGGCGTGCTCGTCACCCATGAGCCGCGCTACGCCAGCTGGGCCGACCGGGTGATCTATGTGCGTGACGGTCTCGTCGTCGACGAGGCCGGCGAGACGCCGAGCACGGTCTTCGCGACAGAGGTGGAGGGATGAGCGGGCGACTCGCCGGATGGCGGCTCGCGCTGCGGATCGGGCAGCGGGAGGCTCGGCGCGCGAAGTGGCGCAGCCTGCTGGTCATCTTGATGATCGCGCTGCCGGTCGCGGGCGTGACCGCGATCGCGGTGACCTACCAGACCTACAGCCTCGACACCGGTGAGGGCCTCGACCGGCGGCTCGGCACCGAGGCTGCTGGGCTCGTCGAGGCGCGGAGCGCCGGGCCGGTCCGGCAGGGCATCGACCCCGACAAGGCGGCCGAGTGGCTGGAGGAGACCGGCGACGGACCGCTGGACTCGGCCGGCCTGCAGGCCATCGTCGGGGACCGGCCGGTGCTCGCGGCGCATGACTACGGCTTCGACGTACGGACCGACAAGGGCGTCACCTGGGCGAGCGGCCTCCGGACCGATCTGAGCGATCCGCTCGCGGCCGGGCTGACCCGGTTGACCGAGGGTCACCTCCCGCAGGGCACGGGCGAGGTCGTGGTCAACGAGGCCCTCGCGGCGCGCGGGCCAGGCCTCGGCGAGGAGCTGCGGATCCCCGGAGCGGGCTCCGAGGAGGTCCGCGAGATCGTGGGGATCGTCGAGTCGGCGTCCGTGCGCAACGAACCCTTCGTCGCGGGCTTGGACCTGCCGGCGGCCGCGTCCGTCGACACTCCGACCTGGCTGGTCGGTGGCGGACCGATGACCTGGGGCGACGTCGAGAAGCTGAACGCGGGGGGAGCCTTCGTGCTCTCGCGATCGGTCGTGGAGAACCCGTCGAAGGAGGCCCTGGCCGCCGATCGGGAGCTCGGTCCGAAGCCGGGTGCGCCGGATCCTGCCGAGGCAGTGATCGTCGTCCTCATCGTGGTCATGGTGCTGCTCGAGGTGGTGCTGCTGGCGGGACCGGCGTTCGCGGTGGCGGCCAGGCGACAGGCTCGTGACCTCGCGCTGATCGCGGCCTCGGGCGGGACCGCTCGCCAGGCTCGGCGGGTCCTGCTCGGGATGGCGATCGTCATCGGTGCGGTGGCGGCCGTCGTGGGTGCGGTTCTCGGGATCGGGCTCGGCCGGCTGCTCCAACCGCTCGCTCAGGCGCAGGTGTCGGACTGGTTCGGGCCGTTCGAGGTGCCGTGGCTGCAGATCCTGGCGGTTGCCGCGATCGGGTTCGCGGCCGCGATCTGCGCGGCCGTCGTACCGGCCTGGATCGCGTCGCGGCAGGACGTCGTCGGCGTGCTGGCCGGACGTCGCTCCTCGAGCCGGCCATCGCGCAGCTCGCCCGTCATCGGCATCGTGCTGCTCGTCGTCGGCGTCGCCTCGGCTGCCTTCGGCACCCGGAATGCGTTCAGCGGTATCCCGATCGCACTCGGTGTCCTGCTCTGCGTCACCGGGTTGCTCTTCATCCTCCCGGTCCTGGTGTCGTTGGCCGCCCGGCTCAGTGCCGGGATGCCGCTGGCGATCCGCTTCGCGACCCGCGACGCCGACCGGCACCGCACCCGGACGGTTCCTGCGGCCGGCGCCATCGCGGTGACCGTGGTCGGGGTGGTCACGCTCGGGATCGCTTTCGGCAGCGACCAGAAGCAGAACGAGGAGAGCTATCTGCCCGCGTTCGCCATCGGGGACGCCACGGTCCAGCCGCGGTACGACGTCAATGCCAGCGATCAAGCCCCCACGGCGACGCAGTGGCAGAACGTCACCGCGCAGATCGAGAAGACGAGCCCGGGATCGACGGTCACGCCGATGACCGGCGCGAGGCTCGCGGACCCCGACGGCTACATCTCCGTCGAGACCGCCGAAGGTGACCAGGTCCCGCTCGACACGAGCACCGGCGGGTTCGGCGAGCTGATCGTCGCCGACTCCGACGACGCCCTCCCGGGGGTCGTGGCCCGGTCGCTGCCAGGGCTCGATGTCACCGCTGCCGAGAAGAGGCTGCGCTCCTCCGGGATGGTCGTGTTCACCACCGACGACGCTCTGGTGTCCTCAGAGTCCGCACGTCTGGCCGTCAAGGCGTACTCCGAGGAGGACGACGAGGAGCAGGAGCGGGTCGCGATCAGCGTGCCGGCCACCTTCGTCGACGTCGGTGACCGGGCCGCGCCTGCGTACGCGGTCGTGACGCCGGCGGTGGCGAAGCGAATCGGTGCCGACCCGCAGATCACCGGGCTCTACATCGAGGATGCCCAGATCAGCGAGGCCGCGGAGACCGACCTCAACGAGGCTCTGGCCGGGGGAGAGCTCTCCACGATGCTCCAGGTCGAGCGGGGGTTCCAGGAGGAGGACTCGACCGTGATCGTGTGGCTTCTCCTGGTCACGCTGGGCGGGGTGCTGATGATCGGTGGCGCGCTGACCGCGACACACCTGGCGCTCAACGACGCCCGGCCCGACCTGGCGACCCTGTCGGCGGTCGGGGCGAGGACGCGTACGCGACGGGGGGTCGCTGCGGCGTACGCGATCGTGGTCGCGCTCCTCGGCGCGGTCCCTGGCGCGATCATCGGGTTCGTTCCGGGAATCGCGGTCAGCTATCCGCTCACGGCCGAGGGATGGCCGGTGCGCGACGACGTGGCCGCGCACTACCTCGAGATCCCCTGGACCCTGGTAGGAGTGATCGTGCTCGGTCTTCCGCTGCTGATCGCGCTGATCGTCGCGGTGACCACCCGCAGTCGCCTGCCCATGGTTGCCCGCGTCGAATAGCCGCCGAGACGTCACGTACGTCGGTCGAGACGTCACTCCCGCGAATCGAGTTGGCACGCTGGTGCCAACTCGATTCGCGTAGGTGACGTCTCGGCCGACGGGGGTGACGCTTCGGCTGGGTCAGGCCTTGCAGAGACAGAAGGGGTGGCCAGCCGGGTCGAGGAAGACGCGGAAGGAGTCGCCGCCGGGCTGGACCTCGTGCTTGGTGGCGCCGAGGGCGAGGGTGGCCGCCTCGGCGGCGTCGAGGTCGTCGACGGTCACATCTAGATGCGTCTGCTGGGGTACGTCCTGGCCCGGCCACTGCGGGGCGCGGTAGTCCTCGACGCGCTGGAAGTCGAGCGAGCCGCCCTCGCCCCACGCGCTGGTCCAGCCGCCGTCGTCGTCGACCTTGGTCTCCCAGTCGAGCAGCTGGGCGTAGAAGGTAGCCAGGGCTGCCGGGTCGGGGCAGTCGATGACCCACTGTGGTTTGCGTGCGATAGCCATGGCTTCGACGTTAGGAGTGGTTCCGGACGTTCCGCTTCCGCCTGTCCGAGTTCGTCTCAGAAATATACAGTCAGGGTTGACTGTTTGTTTCTGGCGCGGAAGAGTGCCTGTCTGTGAGCCAGGCCACCCGCGTACCTCAGGAGGAACGCACCCGCGCGATGCGGGCGCGGCTTCTGGATGCCACCGTCGAGCTGCTGGCCGAGCGGGGATTCGCGGGCACCTCGACGACGCTCGTCTCTCAGCGGGCGGGGGTCTCCCGTGGCGCCCAGCTGCACCACTTTCCTGCGAAGAACGACCTGGTCGTGGCGGCTGTCGAGCACATCACCGAGGCCCGGGGTGAGGCGCTGAAGGAGGCTGCCGGGGCCCTGTCGGAGGGCGGGCGGCGTACGCGGCACGTGCTCGCCATGCTCGCCGAGCAGGTCACCTCCCCGGTCTTCGCCGCGGCCCTGGAGCTGTGGGTCGCGGCCCGCACTGACGAGCAGCTGGCCGCGGCGGTGGGTCCGCTCGAGCAGCGCATCGGCCGCGAGCTCCACCGGGCCACGGTCGAGCTGCTCGACGTGGACGAGTCGAAGCCGGGGGTGCGCGAGCTCGTGCAGGCCACGCTCGACCTCGTCCGGGGCCTGGCATTGGCTGACACGATTACCGACGACGCCGCCCGACGCGAACGGATCCTCGACCACTGGGCCGAGGTCCTGGAAAGAGAGTTGCAATGAGCGAGCGCAAGCGAGCGAACCTTGAATATTTCATCGGGCCGCGTCCGTATTCTGGCGCTCGCGCTACGGAGGTGGCCCGATGAGCCTGCTGGATCAACTTCTCGAGGACCTCTCCATGGAGGGGTTCGAGCTGCGCCAGGTCGTGGCCGGACTGAGCGAGGCCGGCTGGCGTGAGCCGACGCCGGCCGAGGGCTGGGACGTCGCCGCGCAGATCGCCCACCTGGCCTGGACCGACGAGGCCGCGCTCGCCGCGACCGAATGGGTGGCCGGTGACAGCACGGCCTGGGACGAGCTGGTCGCCGAGGGCCTGCAGAACCCCGAGGGCTACGTCGACGAGGCCGCGCTGGCGTTGGCCATGATGCCGGCGACCGAGCTGCTGCAGCACTGGGACGGCGTACGCGGAGAGCTCGCCGGCGCGCTCGCGGACGTCCCCGACGGGAAGAAGCTGCCCTGGTTCGGGCCGCCGATGTCGCCGGCCTCGATGGCGACCGCGCGCTTCATGGAGACCTGGGCCCACGGCCTGGACGTGCGCGAGGCGCTCGGGCTGGCCTACGAGCCCAGCGACCGCATCAAGCACGTGTGCCACCTCGGCACCCGCACCCGCGACTTCTCCTACGGCGTGCACGGCCTCACCCCGCCGAGCGACCCCTTCCGGGTGTCGCTCACCGCGCCTTCCGGCGAGGTCTGGGAGTGGGGCCCGGAGGATGCGGCGCAGAGCGTCCGGGGGCCGGCGTACGACTTCGCTCGCCTCGTCACCCAGCGGATCCACCGCGACGACACCGCGCTGGAGACCACCGGTGACGACGCCGAGAAGTGGCTGAGCATCGCCCAGGCGTTCGCCGGACCTGCCGGGGACGGGAGGCCCAAGAAGTGATCACCATCGGCAACTGCTCCGGTTTCTACGGGGACCGGTTCTCGGCGATGCGCGACATGCTCGAGGGCGGTCGGCTCGATGTGCTCACCGGCGACTACCTCGCCGAGCTCACCATGCTCATCCTCGGCAAGGACACCATCAAGGACCCGACGACGGGCTATGCCAAGACCTTTCTCCGCCAGATCGCGGACTCTCTCGACCTCGCCCTCCAGCGAGAGGTCAAGATCGTCTCCAACGCCGGCGGCCTCAACCCCGCCGGCCTCGCGAAGGCGATCGAGGCGCTCGGGACCAAGGCCATGGTGGCCTATGTCGACGGCGACGATCTCCGCGGCCGGCTCGACTCACACCCGGACGCTCTGACCGCCAACGCCTATCTCGGCGCCTTCGGGATCGCGCACGCGCTCGAGGCCGGCGCCGATGTCGTCGTGACCGGCCGGGTGACCGACGCGAGCGTCGTCGTCGGGCCGGCGATCGCTCACCACGGCTGGAAGCGCGACTCCTATGACGAGCTCGCCGGCGCGGTGGTGGCCGGCCACGTGATCGAGTGCGGCACCCAGGCCACCGGCGGCAACTTCTCCGGGTTCCTGACCATGTCGCCGCAGGCCAGGGCGCGCCCGCTGGGGTTCCCGGTCGCCGAGATCGCCGCCGACGGCTCCTCGATCATCACCAAGCAGGACGAGACCGGCGGCACGGTCACGATCGACACGGTCACCGCGCAGCTGCTCTACGAGATCCAGGGCCCGCTCTATCTCGGTCCCGACGTCACCACCGACCTCACCTCGATCCGGCTTGCTGAAGTGGGGATCGACCGGGTCGCGATCACGGGCGTCACGGGCACCCCGCCGCCGGCCACGCTCAAGGTCGCCGTGAACTCGCTCGGTGGCTATCGCAACTCCGCCGAGTTCGTGCTCACCGGCCCCGACATCGACGCCAAGGCCACCTGGCTGCGCGACCAGCTCGACGCCGAGCTCCCGATCGGGCCGGACTACACCTGGTCGACCTACCGCATCCCAGCGCCCGACTCACCGACCGAGGAGGGAGCCGCCTGCATCCTGCGGCTCAACGCGCGGGCCGCCGACGCCGACGCCGTCGGACGCGCCCTCACCGCCCCGGCCATCGAGCTGGCGCTCGCCTCCTACCCGGGCTTCCACGTCACCGCGCCCCCGGGACGGCCGTCTCCGTTCGGGGTCTACAAGGCTGCGTACGTCCGGCGCGACCGCGCCACCGAGACCGTCCACCTCCCCGACGGTTCGACCTACGAGGTCCCGTCTCCTCTCGCCTATGCCGAGAAGTCAGGTGCGTCGGCCGAGACGTCACGCGCCACCGACAAGATGACGCCTCGGACGACGGGAGTGACGCCTCGGCCGACGGGGGCGACCTCTCGGCGGGTGCTGGGTGAGCTGGTCTATGCACGGTCGGGGGACAAGGGCGGGGACGCCAATCTCGGGCTCTGGGCGCCGCAGTGGCGGCCGGACGCGGTCGTCGAATGGCTGCTGGGCACCGTCACGCCGGAGTGGGTGCGGGCGCTGCTGCCCGAGGCCGCAGGTCTCGCCATCGACATCACCCCGCTGCCGCACCTGCGCGGCGTGAACATCGTCATCCACGACCTGCTCGGAGACGGAGTGGCGGCCTCGACGAGGTTCGACCCGCAGGCCAAGGGCTTGGGCGAGTGGGCCCGAAGCCGATTTGTCGACATACCTATGGAACTCAGCCCGGAGGAGCTCCTGTGAGCGACGACCTTTTCCAGCTCGGCGCCGAGTTCGCGCGCCGCGAAGTCTTCCCTGACCTGCAGGTGTGGGAGGACAACCAGGAGATCCCGCGCGAGGTCCACAAGGCCGCCGCGAAGAAGGGTCTGCTCGGGATCGGGTTCCCGGAGGCCGTCGGAGGCGAGGGCGGCGGGCTGGCCGACACCGTCGCGGTGACCGAGGGGATGATGTCCGAGGGCGCCTCCTCCGGCCTGCTCGCGGGCCTGTTCACCCACGGCATCGCGCTGCCGCACATCGCCCGTCACGGCTCGCCTCACCTCATCGACACCTACGTGAGGCCGACCCTGGCCGGCGAGAAGATCGGCAGCCTCGCCATCACCGAGCCCGACGGCGGCTCCGACGTCTCCCACCTGCGTACGACCGCCGTCCGTGACGGCGACGAGTTCGTCGTCAACGGTGCCAAGACGTTCATCACCAGCGGGGTGCGCGCCGACTTCGTCACCACCGCGGTCCGCACCGGCGGCCCGGGTGCCGGCGGCATCAGCCTGCTCGTGATCGACAAGGAGGTCTCGACAGGCTCGACCACCGGTGGGTTCACGGTCACGCGCAAGCTCGCCAAGATGGGCTGGCACTGCTCCGACACCGCGGAGCTCGCCTTCGAGGACGTACGCGTCCCCGCGGCCAACCTCGTCGGCGACGAGAACGCCGGGTTCGTCTACATCGCCGAGGCGTTCGTGACCGAGCGGATCGCGCTGGCCGTGCAGGGCTACGGCACCGCCGCCCGCTGCCTGGCGCTCACCGCCGACTACTGCCGCCAGCGCCAGACCTTCGGTGAGCCGCTGATCAAGCGCCAGGTCGTACGCCACAAGCTGGTCGAGATGCACCGGCAGGTCGAGGTGGCCAAGGCCTACACCCACGCCGTGGTCGCGCGCTACGACCGCGAGGGATCGACCCAGGCCACGATCGCCGAGGCGGCGCTGGCCAAGCAGACAGCGGTCGAGGCCTGCACCTGGGTCGTCGACCAAGCCGTCCAGCTTCACGGCGGGGCGGGATACATGCACGGGACCGAGGTCGAGCGGCACTACCGCGACGCCCGGATCCTGCCGATCGGAGGAGGAGCCACCGAAGTGATGACCGACCTGGCCGCCAAGCTGTTGGGACTGGATCGATGACGGAAAACGACTCTGTTGGTCATCTCGACAAGCTCGATACAACGCTCGACACGCCTCCGCCTAGCGGCTCCGGCGGCTCGACCAGCGGTGGAAACCGGGCAGCCCTCCTCGAGAAGATCGAGGCGCTCGACGCCGAGCACGCGAAGGCGGCAGCGGGAGGCGGCGAGAAGTACGTCGCCCGCCACAAGGCCCGCGGCAAGCTCCTCGCCCGCGAGCGGATCGAGCTGCTCCTGGACGAGGGCAGCCCGTTCCTCGAGACCCAGCCGCTGATCGGCTGGGGCAGCGACTTCCCGGTCGGTGGCTCGATCATCACCGGCATCGGTGTGGTCGAGGGCGTCGAGTGCATGATCGTCGCCAACGACCCGACGGTGAAGGGCGGGGCGCTCAACCCCTACTCCCTCAAGCGCTCCTTCCGGGCGGCCGAGATCGCCGAGAAGAACGGTCTTCCGACGATCAACCTGACCGAGTCCGGCGGCGCCGACCTGCCCACCCAGAAGGACATCTTCATCCCGGGCGGCAAGGGCTTCCGCGACCTCACCCGCGCCTCGGCCCGCAAGCAGCCGACCATCTCGGTGGTCTTCGGCAACTCGACGGCCGGCGGTGCGTACGTCCCCGGCATGAGCGACTACGTGATCATGGTCAAGGAGGGCGCGAAGGTCTTCCTCGCGGGCCCGCCGCTGGTCAAGATGGCCACCGGCGAGGACACCGACGACGAGTCGCTGGGCGGTGCGGAGATGCATTCGCGCATCTCCGGTTCCTCCGACTTCCTGGCGGTCGACGAACACGACGCCATCCGCCAGGCGCGTCGGGTCGTGGCCCGGCTCAACTGGCGCAAGCGTGGTCCGCTCCCCAAGGAGATCCATGAGCCGGACCTCGACCCCGAGGGTCTGCTCGACCTGATCCCGACGGATCTCAAGGAGCCCTTCGACCCGCGGGAAGCAATCCTGCGGATCGTCGACGGGGTCTCGACAAGCTCGACCACCGGTGACGGTCGCTCGACCTCCGGGGACCAGGCGTTCGACGAGTTCAAGCCGCTCTACGGCTCGAGCCTCTGTGTCGGCTGGGCGCGGCTGCACGGCTACGAGATCGGCATCCTCGCCAACGCGCGCGGCGTGCTGATGAGCGAGGAGGCCCAGAAGGCGGCGCAGTTCATCCAGCTCGCCAACCAGAAGGACACCCCGCTGCTGTTCCTGCACAACACCACCGGCTACATGGTCGGGACGGAGTACGAGCAGGGCGGCATCATCAAGCACGGCGCGATGATGATCAACGCGGTCTCCAACTCCACCGTCCCGCATCTGACCGTGATCATGGGCGCCTCCTACGGGGCCGGCAACTACGGCATGAACGGGCGCGCCTACGACCCCCGGTTCCTCTTCACCTGGCCCTCGGCGAAGTCCGCGGTGATGGGGCCCGCCCAGCTCGCCGGCGTGATGGAGATCGTCGCGCGCGAGTCTGCGGAGAAGAAGGGCGAGATCTTCGACGCCGAGGGGTTCAAGGGTGTCAAGGAGATGGTCGAGTCGATGGTGGAGGAGCAGTCGCTGCCGATGTTCCTCTCCGGCCTCGGCTACGACGACGGGGTCATCGACCCGCGGGACACCCGGACCGTGCTCGGTCTCTGTCTCTCCGCCATCGCGACCAAGGAGATCGAGGGGGCGATGAACTTTGGCGTCTTCCGCATGTGACCAGCGAAAGGGAATCATGATCAACCGACTGCTAGTCGCCAACCGCGCGGAGATCGCATCGCGCGTGTTCCGCACCGCCCGGAAGCTGGGGATCGAGACTGTCGCGGTCCACTCCGACGCTGACGCGGGCCTGCCGTTCGTGGCTGAGGCTGACCATGCCGTACGCCTCCCCGGCAACGCCCCCGCCGAGACCTACCTCCGCAGCGACCTCGTCATCGAGGCCGCCAAGGTGGCCGGTGCCGACGCGATCCACCCGGGCTACGGGTTCCTCTCGGAGAACGCCGACTTCGCTCGCGCGGTCGAGGCGGCCGGTCTGATCTGGATCGGGCCGGCGCCGGAGTCCATCGAGAAGATGGGCTCCAAGATCGAGGCCAAGAAGATCATGGCCGCGGCCGGCGTACCCGTGCTCGAGGCTCCCGCCTCGCCGACGGAGGCCGATCTGCCGCTGCTGGTCAAGGCGTCCGCCGGTGGCGGTGGGCGAGGGATGCGGATCGTCCGGTCCCTCGACGCTCTGGCCGCCGAGGTCGCCACCGCCGAGGCCGAGGCTGCCTCTGCCTTCGGGGACGGCACCGTGTTCGTCGAGCCGTACGTCGAGGCCGGGCGTCACGTCGAGGTCCAGGTGGTCGGCGACGGCGCCGGGAACGTCGCCGTCTTCGGCGAGCGGGACTGTTCGGTGCAGCGTCGTCACCAGAAGGTCGTCGAGGAGTCCCCGGCGCCGCTGCTGCCTGATTCGGTCCGAAAGGCGCTCCACGAGGCGGCCCGGAATGCCGCCGCGGCGATCGACTACCGCGGGGCGGGGACCGTCGAGTTCCTCTACGACGCTGCCTCGGAGCGGTTCTGGTTCCTGGAGATGAACACGCGGCTTCAGGTGGAGCATCCGGTGACCGAGCTGGTCCATGGGGTGGATCTGGTGGAGCTGCAGATCGCGGTGGCTGAAGGCTCCGAGGGTGTGGTCTCGACAGGCTCGACCACCGGGGTGGACGGACATGCGGTGGAGGTGCGGCTCTACGCCGAGGACCCGGCTGCGGACTATCAGCCGCAGTCGGGAGTCTTGACGAGGCTGGAGGTCTCGACTGGCTCGACCACCGGGGCGACCGACGTCCGGGTCGACGCCGGCTACACCTCGGGTTCGAAGGTCAGCACGTTCTACGACGCGATGCTGGCGAAGGTGATCGTGCACGCCCCCACGCGGGACGCGGCCATCCGGCGTTTGGTCGGGGTGCTGCGTACGGCGAAGGTCCATGGGCTGCGCACCAACAGGGAGCAGCTGGTCGAGATCCTCCGGTCTGAGGAGTTCGTCAGCGGCCAGGTCACCACCTCCCTCCTGGACGAACGAAAATTCGTTCGCCCGGAAAAGAGGGATCCTGGCGCAGCGGTGGCGGCGGCGGTCGCGCTGGCCGAACGCACTCGCCGGCCCGGGATTCCGGTTGCATGGCGCAATGTCACCAACCAGCCGCAGCGCACAGAGTTCGAAGGGTTTCCCGTCGTCGAGTGGTACTCCGAGCGGGATGGTTACTCGGTCTTGCACGATGACGCGGCCGACTGGCGGGTCGTCCATGCATCCCCCGGGATGGTCACGTTGGAGTGGGATCGAGTGCGCACGACCTATGAGATCTCAGTTGGCGGGCGAAAGGGCGCCGAGGTCATCGACGTCGACAGTCCGAATGGACACGTCGAGCTTCGACGCGTTCCGCGGTTCGTCGACCCGGCCGACCAGATCGCCGAGGGAAGCCTGTTGGCCCCGATGCCCGGCAGCGTCGTATCCGTTCATGCGGAGTCCGGGCAGAGCGTCACCCCCGGTCAGAAGCTGATCGTGCTCGAAGCGATGAAGATGCAGCACACGGTGACGGCGCCCAGCGGCGGCGTACTCACCCAGCTCAACGTCAAACCAGGAACCCAGGTCGCCGCCGGCGAGGTGCTGGCCGTCGTAGAGGAGACAGCATGACCACCGCAACTGTGCCCAATCCATTTGGTGAGCCCGAAGAGCGGATCGCGCTACGGGAGGCGGTGGCGAAGCTGGCCGGGAAGTACGGTCACGACTTCGTCGCCAAGCAGGCCCGTGAGGGCGGCAAGATGACCGAGATGTGGCTCGAGATGGGCCGCAACGGGTTCCTCGGCGTCAACATCGCCGAGGAGTACGGCGGCGGTGGCGGTGGCATGGGCGACCTGGCCGCGGTCCTCGAGGAGGCCGGGACCGCCGGTGCTCCGCTGCTGATGATGGTCGTCAGCCCCGCGATCTGCGGCAGCATCATCGGCCGCTGCGGCACCGAAGAGCAGAAGAAGCGCTGGCTGCCCGCGATCGCCGACGGCTCGCTGCTCATGGCCTTCGGGATCACCGAGGCCGACGCCGGCTCCAACTCCCACAAGATCACCACCACCGCCAAGCGCGATGGCGACAGCTGGGTGCTGAACGGTCAGAAGACCTTCATCTCCGGCGTCGACGAGGCCGACTCGGTCCTCATCGTGGCGCGGACGGAGGATGCCAAGACCGGCAAGCTCAAGCCGGCCCTCTTCGTGGTCCCGACAGACTCCGAAGGCTTCACCAAGCAGGTCATCCCGATGGCCTGGGAGGCGCCGGAGAAGCAGTTCACGCTCTTCATTGACGACGTACGCCTCCCCGCGGACGCCCTCGTCGGAGACGAGGACGGCGGCATCTGGCAGCTCTTCGCCGGCCTCAACCCCGAGCGCATCATGGGCGCCGCGCTCTCCTGCGGGATGGCGCGCTACGCGCTGGCCAAGGCCGTCGAGTACGCCGGGACCAGATCAGTCTGGAGGGACACCCCGATCGGCTCCCACCAGGGCATCGCGCACCCGCTGGCGAAGGTCAAGATCGAGCTGGAGCAGGCCCGCCTGCTGTGGCAGAAGGCCGCCGCGCTCTACGACGCCGGCGACGACGCGGGGGCCGGCGAGTACGCCAACATGGCCAAGTACGCCGCCGGCGAGGTCGCCTGCAACGCCACCGACGCCGCGGTCCACACCCACGGTGGCAACGGGCTCACGGTCGAGTACGGGTTGGCCAACCAGCTCGTCGCCGCCCGCCTGGGCCGGATCGCCCCGGTCAGCCGCGAGATGATCCTCAACTACATCGCCATGCACACCCTGGGACTCCCGAAGTCCTACTGACCACGGCGAAATGAGTACAGGGCCGGTCGCGTGAGCGGCCGGCCCTGCTGCGTACGACTGGTGCTACTGCTTCGGCTCGTTGATCACGATCGTGCTGAGGATCTTGTCGGCGAAGGTCTGCCGCTTGTCGTCCCACAGCGGCCACAGGTAGCCGATGTAGCAGGCCAGCTGGTCGAGGTAGTGGACGAAGAAGCGTCCGATCGACAACCAGGTGCCGAGGACCTGGCCGTCGGCCTCCTTGATGACCTTGATCCCGAGGACGCCCTTGCCGATCGAGTAGCCGGTCTTGCCCTGCTTCAGGCCGTAGTTCCAGAACAGGAAGGCGAGCGACACGAGGAAGCCGATGAACATGAGGAGCCCACCGATGGCCATGAGCGCACCGTTGGGCTCTCCAGGGGGCGTGTACGTGCCCGTGCTCGGGTCGTACTCCGAGACACCACCCGCGGCGGCTCCGCCGATGAGCAGGCCATAGCCGATCCAGAACGGGATCATGGCGACCGCGCCGACGAGTCCGTCGATGATGAAGGCGCCGGCGCGTGCGCCCCAAGAGGCGTACGGCGGAGTCGGTCCGCCATAGCCGTAGCCGGCCGGGGCGGCACCGTAGCCGGTGGGAGCGGCGGGGGCACCGTATCCCGGTGCGGGCGGAGGCGGCGGAACACTGGGCTGGCCGTAGGCCGGTGCGGGTGGCGGCACCGGCGGCGTGGGCTGGCCGGAGGGGTCCTGGGGGGCGCCAGGAGGCGGGCCGTAGTTAGACATGGGCAGAGTATGGCCACAACGGGACGCAAATGTCTGCGCACACGCCTGAACCCGATCACGCCTGAGAGCGCGGCTCCACGACGACCAGGGTTCCGACGAGCTTGTCGGCGAAGGTCTGGCGCTTGTCGTCCCACAGCGGCCACAGGTAGCCGATCATGCAGAACGCGTCGAGGACGTGCAGCACCTGTCGGAGCCCCGCGAGCGGCGCGCCGATCGTGGCCTGCCCGTCCGTGGCTGGAGGGGTCTTGCGGACCAGCTTGATCCCGACGACGCCCTTGCCGATGGTGTAGCCGGTGCGCCCCTGCTTGAGGACGTGGTTCCAGACGGCGAAGCCGATGAACCCGACCCAGCCGACCACGGTGACCAGGAGCCCGAAGGCGGTGACGAAGATGCCGGACTCCTGCGACAGTCCACCTCCCACACCGGCGACCAGGTAGAACGGCAACAGCAGGGCGATGTCGATCAGCGCGCCGGCGACCCGGCGACCCCAGCTCGCCAGCGGGGGGCCGGAGGGGACGTACGACTGCTGCGCCCAGGGCGGGGCCTGGGGCTGCTCGCTCGGTCCACGGGTGGGGTCCTGCGGTGCGCCTGGCGGCGGCCCTGACGGCGGGCCCGGTGGTGGGCCGGGTGGCGGGCCGAAGTTGGACATCTGTTGGCTCATCTCCTCGAAGGCGCAGACCTGCTGACTGACCGAAGTGCAATCTATCGGGTCATGCAGGGGTTAGCCTGACCATGTGGCTGGGGTGGCGGGGAAGATGGATCGGGCTCAGCGCCGGTTCACGCCGGTCGCGTTTCCGCTGGCCGTCATCTACAAGTTCTACGAGGACCAGGGCAACAACCTCGCTGCGATCATCACCTACTTCGCCTTCATCTCGGTCTTCCCGATCCTGCTGCTGGCCTCCTCGATCCTCGGCTTCGTGCTGGAGGGCAATCCGGATCTGCAGGACGCAGTGCTCGACACGGCGCTGGCGCAGTTCCCGATCATCGGCGACCAGCTCGGGCGCAAGGAGCTGACCGGCTCGACCGGCGCGATCATCATCGGTGGTGTGGCTGCCCTCTACGGTGCGCTCGGGCTGGGGCTCTCGCTGCAGAACGCCGTCAACACCGCCTGGTCGGTGCCGCGAAACAGTCGCCCCAACCCGATCTTCCTGCGGGTACGGGCACTGCTCATGCTCGCCGCCGGCGGTCTCGCCATCCTCTCGGTCACTGCGTTGTCACTGGTGCTGAGCCGCACCGACTTCCTCGGCTTCAAGGCGGTCGACATCGGCTACTGGCTGGTCATCCTCGGCACCGTCGTGATCGTCACAGGCATGCTGTGCGTCGTCTTCAGGATGGCCACGACCCGCGACCACTCCCTCGGGCACGCCCTTCCGGGTGCGTTCACGTTCGCGCTGCTGTGGCAGGTGCTGCAGTACTTCGGCGCGGAGTTCGTCACGAACGTGCTCGCCCCCACCAGCGGCATGAACCAGACCTTCGCGCTGGTCCTCGGCCTGGTCGCGTTCCTCTACATCGCCGCGCTGATGGTGGTGATCTCGATCGAGGTCAACGTCGTGTACGCCCGTCACCTGTGGCCGCGTGCGTTGCTCACCCTCTTCACCGACGACGTCGAGCTGACCGAGGCCGACCGTCGCGCCTACGCGAGCTACGCCCTCATGCAGCGCCACAAGGGCTTCGAGACGGTCGCGGTCACCTTCGACGGCCCCGACGGCAACACCCACGAGATCGTGATGGACCCGTCCTGGCTCCGCAAGACCGCGCGGCGGATCCGTCGCCAGGACGAGTTCAGCCAACCGCTGCCGCCGACCAAGCCGCCACCCCCGTTTCCGCCGGGCACCCTGCGGTCGGTGCCGGACCCTGATGGGGGCGAGCCGAACGAGCTCGCGGGCCCCTAGGGCCGCCTCCGCAGCGGCACGAAGCGGTACCAGCCATGACCGCTCACTCGCACCTCGCCTGTCGCGGACCGCTCCACGAGCGTCATCAGCCCGGCGACCGGGATCACCATCCGACCCGGCGCAGCGAGCTGGTCCACCAGCTCGGGCGGCAGCTCCTCGGCCTCGGCGGAGACGAGGATGCGATCGTACGCAGCGTCCTCGGGCCACCCGAGGACACCGGGTGTCGCCCGCTCGATACGGGCCCACGGCTGGTCGGTCGCGGCCAGGTTCCGGCGGCCGAACCTGACCAGAGAGGGCTCCAGCTCGACCCCGACGACACTCCCCTCGGGACCGGTCAGGTGGGCGAGCAGCGCGGTGGACCAGCCTGAGCCCGAGCCGACGTCGAGCACCGCGTCGCCCGGCGCGACCTCGAGGAGACGGAGCATGTCGGCCACCGTTCGTGGCTGCGAGTTGGTCTGCCCTTGGCCGATGGGGAGCGGCTGGTCGAAGGCCGCGTTGCCACGCATCTCGCGAGGGAGGAAGCCCTCTCGCGGGACGGCTGCAAATGCATCCAGGACCGGGTCCACACCTCCAGTCAAGCACCGCAGAGCGCGTTCGGGAACCCGGATGCGCCGCCCCGGATTCCCGAACACGCTCTAGTGTCTGCCCCATGACTGAGTCGCCTGAAACCCCTGCTGAGCTCGTCCACCTCGACGTCGCCGATGGAGTCGCCACCATCACCCTCGACTCGCCGGCCAACCGGAACGCGCTCTCTCGCCAGCTGGTCACGGAGCTGTTCGAGGCCCTGCACACGGCCGACAAGGACTCCTCGGTCAAGGCGGTTGTGCTTCAGGCCACGGGCACCGTCTTCTGCTCCGGCGCCGACCTCTCCGAGGCCGCCACGGTGCCGATGGAGGAGGGCACCCGTGGGATCGTACGTCTCCAGCGCACCATCGTCGCCCTGACCAAGCCCGTCGTGGCCAAGGTCCAGGGACCGGTGCGCGCGGGTGGTCTCGGCCTCGTGGCCGCCGCCGACATCGCGATCGCCGCCGACACCGTCTCCTTCGCGCTCACCGAAGTTCGGCTCGGCCTGGCCCCTGCTGCGATCTCGCTCTCGATCCTGCCCCGGATCGACTCCCGCGCGGCCTCCCGCTACTTCCTCACCGGCGACAAGTTCGACGCCGCCGAGGCCGCCCGCATCGGCATCCTGACCGCCGCCGTCCCCGCCGCCTCGCTCGACGACGAGGTCGCCGCCATCACCTCGTCGCTGCTCGAGGGCTCCCCGCAGGGTCTGCGCGAGACCAAGCGCCTCATGGTCCGCGGCCTGGTCGAGCACATCGACGCCGGCGGCGAGGAGATGGCCGCGATGTCGGCCCGCCTCTTCGGCTCCGACGAGGCCCGTGAGGCGATGACCGCCTTCCTGACCCGCAAGAAGTAGCCCGAGAAAACAGGAGCGGGTTTGAGGCAACCATCCTGGCCACTCACACGGTCAGGATGGGCATGACGATGGATGCCATCGCGCCGACCAGGCGCGAGCGTGAGGTGAGCGTCGCCACGGTCGACTTCGACGACTTCGTGGCGGCGCGATCGGGTGCGTTGCTGCGTACCGCTTTTCTCCTCACGCGTGACCACGCGCTCGCCGAGGATCTGCTTCAGACGGCTTTGGCCAAGGCGTGGTTCGCCTGGCCGAAGATCGAGAACCACGAGGCGTATCTCCGCAGGATCCTCGTCAACACCTACACCTCGTGGTGGCGACGGAAGTGGAACGGCGAGCAGCCCACCCTGGAGCTCGTCGAAAGGTCCGTCGACCACCCCGAGGAGGGCGCCCACGATCTGTGGACCGCTCTCGGGCGGCTGCCGCGGCGGCAGCGCGCCGTCGTCGTGCTCCGCTATTTCGAGGACCTCACCGAAGCCCAGACGGCCGGGATCCTCGGCTGTTCGGTCGGCACCATCAAGTCCCAGACGTCCAAGGCCCTCGCCAAGCTCCGCATCGATCCCGCCCTTGCTCCGGTCCAGGAGGAGAACTGATGAACACCATCGAAGACCTCCGTACGACGCTGGCTTCTCACGCTGAGCAGTCCGACGCTCCGGTGGTGGCGCGCACCAGGGCCATCCGCGCGCGGATCCGGCAGGTCCGTATGCGGCGGCGGGCAGCTGCTGCTGCCGTCGTTGCGGCCGCGGTCGCGACCGTGGGCCTGGCGGTACTGATGCCCAACCCTGAGCGCGTACCCGTGGCCGGGCTGCCAGAAGAGGTGAAGGCTCTGCACTTCACGTACGAGCTCGCCGATACCGAAGCGCTCGAGATCGGTGCAGGTCGGGAGCAGATCAAGGTGCCCCTTCCTGGCGGCGACGGCTATTGGGGGGTCGTCGTACGAGGAAACGGCCTGGAGACCGGCGCCGCCACGGTCTTCATCAACGGCGAGCCCGTGCTGCGGATCAGGGGCGATGAGCGTTCGGCGCTCTACCCGATCCCGTTCCATGCGGGCGGTCACATCACGGTGAAGGTGGACGACGCCGCGGATGACGGGGAGGTTTCGCTGGGCATCTACGAGAGGACCGGGGCCGTAGCGGGTGATGCCCTCAGCTACGCGGGCCGGATGTTTCCGGCGACCTTCGGCGGCGCGAGACTCATCGGTGGCGAGTTCGGCGATCCGGACGACACGGTGGTCCGGTACTGGTTCCGCGCCACCGGTCGTCCGATCACGGTGGCGCCCGTCTGCCTGGACCCGACCGGGACCTTCCAGGTCCGCTACCAGCTCGACGGCAGGGATGTTGGCGGCGGCGACTGCAGCGACGAGTCACTCGACCCTTCGATGCCCGACCTGGCGATCAGCAACCAGTGGCAGCCGGGTGAGCTGTCTCCGGGGCGTCACACGGTGACGCTTGTCGCCACGCGCCGCGACGGATCGACCGGTCCGCCCGAGGGCTTTGCTGTTCTCATGGGGATCGCCGTCTACGAGGAAGGTGAGCAGGTCCACCTGGGGGCGACGGACATCGACAAGGTCACCGAGCAGAACGGTCGGCGTTGGCAGGTGGACCGGGTCATCCCGATCTCGAAGTCCCGCGCGTTCTCCACCGAGGTGGCCACCGGAGACCGACCTGCGCTGGTCGGCTTCCAGACGTGCGGCCGCACCGTCACTGCCTACGCGAGGGCCCAGAGCTCGGGCCGGCGCACGGACGACTCGACCTCGATGGACAGCACCGGAGGGTGCGGCTACACGGTCGGTGACGAGCTGCTGGCGTACGACACGTACGACGTCACCCTCGAAACGAGCAAGGACGACCTCGCGAAGGGCGACGAGTCCTTCGACGGAGCGTTGGTGGTCTACCGCCCAGTCGACTGATGCCTGACCGACGGGTCGCGCTGTCCCCCGCACGGGGGAGCGGCTTCCCCCGACGGCGGGATCCGCCCGGCGTACGGCGTCGCGACGCTGGACACATGACAGAACTCGACACCCGAACGACCCTCTTCCCGCCAGCGCCGCCGCGAAGCCAGCGCGTGCTGGCCCACGTCATCGCGCTGCTGACACTGCCGTCCGGCCTGTGGCGGGTCGCCTTCGTGATCGGGCTGCCGGTCACGGCTGCCGGCGGGCTCGCGATGCTGACGACGCTTGAGCGGATCCAGCTCGTGGGGCTCTCGCTCTTCGTCGAGGTGTTGGCGCTGCTCGCGCTGGGACTGGTGCAGCGGTGGGGCGAGGTCGTGCCCGGCTGGGTGCCGGTCCTGCGAGGCCGGGCGGTGCCCCGGCTGGTGGCCACCGTCCCGGCGATGCTCGGCGCGCTCGCCCTCACCTACATGTGGACCCTCGCCGCGGTGAGGTTCGCCGACCAGGTCGGCGACGGATCCCTCGACTGGATGTGGCCGGAGACGTGGCAGAAGACGCTCCTGGTCGTCTGCTATCTGCCGCTGGTCGCCTGGGGGCCGCTGCTCGCGGTGCTGACCGTGGGCTACCACCTGCGTCGCGGACGTCAGCACGGCCCGATCAGCTGATGACCCGCGTGTGCCGCTGATTCCCTGGTCGGGGGTAGAGTTGTCTCCTTGCCGTGCGCCATGGGGGGCGCACGGCGGGTGTGGATCTTTTTGACGGGGGAACATCCAGTTGAACGACAAGCTGGCTGAGCGCGAGATCGCTCAGGAGCAGAGCTTCGTAGATCGCGTCTACCTCCAGCTGATGGAGTCGGCGCGCGCTGCGCAGGAGCTTGCCAAGGAGGGCCGTGACCGCGGTCGTCTGGGGCACGAAGGCGGGTTGGTCGAGCGCGACGCGTTCGCCTACCAGGCGGCGCGACGCATCGCGCAGCTCGATGCTGCTCATGAGGGCTTGGTCTTCGGCCGCCTCGACATCGACCCCGGGATCGACCCGAAGCCCCGTTACGTCGGTCGTATCGGCCTGCGCGACGCCGAGCGTGACTCGCTGCTGATCGACTGGCGGGCGCCGGCCGCCGCCGTCTTCTACCAGGCCACCGCCGTCGAACCGCGGTCCGTGATCAGGCGCCGGGTGCTCCGGTCCGAGGGCCAGAACGTGGTCGGTGTCGAGGACGAGCTGCTGGACGCGGACGCCCTCGAACGCTCCGGCGCCGACCTGCCGATCGTCGGCGAGGGTGCGCTCATGGCCCAGCTCAGCCGTGCCCGCGACCGCACGATGCACTCCATCGTCGCGACCATCCAGGCCGAGCAGGACAAGGCCATTCGCGCACCGGGCAAGGGCGTGACCACGATCTCCGGTGGTCCGGGCGTGGGCAAGACCGTCGTGGCTCTTCACCGGGCCGCCTACCTGCTCTACACCGAGCGTCGCCGTTACGAGTCCGGTGGCGTGCTCATCATCGGCCCGAGCGGCGTGTTCATGCGTTACATCGAGCGCGTGCTGCCCTCCCTCGGCGAGACCGCCGTGGCGCTGCGCTCGCTGGGCGAGGTCGTCGACGGCGTACGCGCGACCTGGCACAACGACTCTGCTGTCGCCGACGTCAAGGGGTCCTCGCGGATGGCCGAGGTGCTGAGGCGTGCCGCGCGTCAGCAGGCGCCTGGTTCGCCTCGCGAGTTCAAGGTCTTCTACCGCGACGACTCGCTGCGTCTGGACGGGAAGCGGCTCGGTGAGCTGCGCCGCCAGCTGATGAGCCAGGGCCGCCGCAACCAGCAGCTGCGCCGCGTACCTCAGCTGCTCCTCGACCTCCTCTGGCGTCAGGTACGCGGCGACCGCGGTCGCGAGCGAGGTCGTGAGGCGTTCAACGACGAGATGCTCGACCACCCCGCCTTCCTCGAGTTCGCCGCTGCCTGGTGGCCGGCGCTGGAGGCGCGCGAGGTGCTCGGCTGGCTGCGCGAGCCCGAGTTCCTCTCCCGCGTCGCCGAGGGAATCCTGACGTACGACGAGCAGCAGCTGCTCCTCAAGTCGTGGGCCGGACGTGGGCTGACCGACGCGGATCTGGCCATCGAGGACATCCCGCTGCTCGACGAGCTCCGCTACGCCCTCGGCGATGTTCCCGAGCAGGTCGCCGACGAGCGCGACGCAGACCAGAGCGGCATCGACATCGCCGAGCTGATGACCGCCTCCGACCGTGAGTTCGCCTCCGGCCGCGGCTGGCGTCCGCCGACCTACCGCATCGACGACGACCCGTTCGCCCACATCCTCATCGACGAGGCCCAGGACCTCACCCCGATGCAGTGGCGGATGGTCGGTCGCCGGGGACGTACGGCCTCCTGGACCATCGTCGGCGACCCCGCCCAGTCCTCGTGGCCGGTGCCTGCCGAGTCCGAGGCGGAGCGGGCCAAGGCGCTGGAGGGCAAGGCCGTCCACGCGTTCCACCTGTCGACGAACTACCGCAACTCGGCCGAGATCTACTCCTTCGCAGCCGCCTACGCCGAGCGGGTCGGCCTCGATGCCGACCTGCCGACCGCGGTCCGCTCCACCGGCGTCGAGCCGCAGGTCATCGAGCATGCGGTCGACCTGGAGAAGGCGACCCGGGAGGCGGTCGGTGAGATCGCGGCGCAGGTCAGCGGCACCATCGGCATCGTGGTCCCGGTCGCGCGGCGCTCCGAGGTCAACTCGTGGCTGGCGTCCTGGTCGGAGTTCGCAGCCGATGCTCCCAGCGCAGCCGCCTCCGCTGCCGACCCGACCTCGGTGCCCTCCGGCGAGGACCGCATCGTCGTCCTCACCGGCCTGGACACCAAGGGCCTCGAGTTCGACGGCATCGCCGTGGTCAGCCCCGAGGAGATCGAGCGCGAGTCGGCCACCGGACGCGCCACGCTCTACGTCGTCCTCACCCGAGCCACCCAGCTGCTGACCACCGTCTCCTGACGGCCCATCGCCGAGTCGGCTCATCTTGACGCCGCGAGGGGTCGAGTCGGCTCATCGTGACGAGATCGAGGGTCGAGTCGGCGCGTCATGACGCGCCGACTCGGCGAATGTCTCAGAGGGCCGAGATCCAGGGGTGGCCGGGCAAGTTCTGTTCGAGCGCGCTTCTCAGCCAGCGGCGTCGGTGGCCGTCGAGCAGCGGGAGGGTGTTGTCGAAGTCGAGCTGGTCCTTCGTACGCAGCCCTGGTGCCTTGTAGAGGAGCTGGATCTCGGGCTGCAGGTAGCGGATCCCGTCGCGCTCCCAGACCGCCTCGGACATCGGCATCCGGATCGACTCGTCTCGCCGGTAGACCCACTCGTCGGCAGTGCCCGGGTTGAGCAGCAGGTCGTACTCCCATGGATCCTGAGCGCTCCGTCGCGTCCAGACCTGACCCTCGGTCTCCCAGAGAACATCGTCCGCAGCACCGTCGGGATCGTCGTCGGGGAGCAGCGGCCGCAGCGCCGTGGTGCCGGCCGCCCAGACGTCGAACCGGCCCGCGAGGTGCTTTCGCAGCGCAGCGAGCTCGCTGCGGAGCACACAGGTGTCGGTGTCCTCGTGGTCGCGCTCGACGCCGGTGAACGCTTCGATCGCCCATCCACCGGCGACCCACCAGGTGCCCGGATAGCCGTTGAAGAGAGCGGCCACGTCGACCGGGGTATGCGTGGCCCAGGGGCCGTAGAGCCGCTCGAACTCGTCGTTACTCAGATCGTTGACGCTCACCCGCGAAGCCTCGCGACGGACCTACGCAAGCCGATGACACTTTGTGAACGGTTCACAAAGTGTCATCGGCTTGTGAAGTGCCCGGTGAGGGGTCAGCCGACGGAGGGTTTGGCGTCGGCGAGGACGTGCGGGCCGGACCCCTGGTCAACGGATCCAGGGCACCGCGGGGTTGCACGGCAGCCGGCATTTCACCAGCCGAACGAATGGTTCAGGTGCGAGCGGGCGGATTAGGCTCATCCCATGACGACCAACAGCCCCGCCCGAACCGCGATCGAAGAGATCACGGGGCACGAGGCGTGGGCGATCATCCGACGCTCCTCGCGGGCCGGCGACCGGGACACGGTCGGGATGCTGGCGGGCAGCAGGTCGGTGGTCGAGTCGCTGCTCGACGTACCTCTCGAGGAGGGCACCCCGGAGCCGGGGAAGGTGGCCGACCGGCTGCTCGCGGTGCCGTTCCGGCAGGTGAGCGAGCGGGGTTTCGAGGCCCACGACGACGGCACGCCGCTGGTGGTCGTCGACGTGGAGCGCGAGTGGGAGTTCTCCGTCGCCGAGGTGATCGAGGCGCTGCCGGACGTCCCGGTCGAGTTCACCGACCGCGGTGGGTTCGACGTGGACGACGACGCCTACGCCGATCTGGTCAAGACGGTCATCGAGGACGAGATCGGCCAGGGCGAGGGTGCCAACTTCGTGATCGGCCGCCATTACCGGGCCCAGCTCGACGACTGGAACCACGAGCGTGCGCTCACCGTGCTGCGCCGCCTTCTGGAGCGCGAGCGCGGGGCGTACTGGACCTACTGCTTCTTCACCGGCGACCGCTATCTCATCGGGGCTTCGCCCGAGCGCCACGTGAGCGTCCACGGCGGCGACGTCCGGATGAACCCGATCTCCGGCACGTTCCGGCTGCCGCGGGACCTCGAGGGCAGCCCGGAGAAGATCGCCCACGACCTCAAAGGACAGCTGACCGACTTCCTGAAGGATCAGAAGGAGGTCTACGAGCTCTTCATGGTGGTCGACGAGGAGCTCAAGATGATGTGCGACATCTGCGACCAGGGCGGCCAGGTGCTCGGGCCGTTCCTGAAGCCGATGTCGCGGCTGATCCACACCGAGTATCTGCTGGCGGGGCGGTCGGCGCGGGACCCGCGCGAGATCCTGCGCGACACGATGTACGCCGCCACGGTCACCGGCTCGCCGGTGGAGAACGCGTGCCGGATGATCAAGAAGTACGAGCCGGAGGGCCGTGGCTACTACGCCGCGGCGCTCGCGCTGCTCGGCCGTGACGAGTCCGGTGCGCCGACGGTGGATTCGCCGATCGTGATCCGGACCGCGGATGTGTCGCTGAGCGGGGAGCTCAAGGTGAGTGCCGGGGCGACGCTGGTGCGCGACTCCGATCCTGACTATGAGGTGGCCGAGACGCACGCCAAGGCCGGCGGGATCCTGTCGGCCTTCGGGCTGGTGCCGGCCGCGCCGGCGCTCGCGCAGGACGTCTCCGAGCTGGTCAACGACGAGGACCTGCTGCTGACCCTGGCTGCGCGCAACCGCCGGCTGTCGTCGTTCTGGCTGACCGACCAGGGCGACGAAGAGCCCTCGGCCCACCTCGCCGGCAAGCACGCGGTGATCCTCGACGGCGAGGACGACTTCGTACGCATGCTCCGCCACGTCCTCCGTGTGCTCGGCATGACCTCCTCGGTCGTGCGGCACGAGGACTACGAGGCCGGTGCCTTCGAGGGGGCCGATCTCGTCATCGTCGGACCCGGGCCGGGTGACCCGCGCGACGGTTCTGATCCCAAGATGGCCAAGCTGCGCGCCGCGGTGGCGTTGCTGCTCGAGACGGGGCAGCCGTTCCTGGCGGTCTGCCTCGGGCACCAGGCGCTGTGCCACCAGCTCGGGATCGGGCTGCACTACAAGGACATCGTCTTCCAGGGCACCCAGACCCGCGTCGGTCTCGGCTTCGGTGGGCGGCCCCGCCGTGAGCGCGTCGGCTTCTACAACACGTTCGTCGGGCGGGTGGGGGCGATGGCGCTGCCCGCGGGAGTGTCGGTGGATGCTGACCCCGAGACGGGTGACATCCATGCCATCTCCGGGCCGCACTACGCCGGCATCCAGTTCCATGCGGAGTCGGTCCTCACCGAGCGCGGCTACGACCTCATCCACGACGTAGTCAGCGATCTGCTAGCCCAATGAGCGCACGCGTGGTCGTGGTCGACCACCACGACTCCTACGTGTGGAGCCTGGTCCACATGATCGCGCAGGTCACGGGGGAGATGCCGGACGTCGTCGAACACGACGAGGTGAAGCTCGAGGACCTCGGGGGCTACACCCACGTGGTGCTGTCGCCCGGCCCCGGCCACCCTGCCGATCCGGCGGACTTCGCGGTCGGGCGGGACGTGCTCCTGGAGGCCGGCCGGCCCGTCCTCGGCGTCTGTCTGGGGATGCAGGGGCTGGTGACCGCCTACGGCGGCGTCGTCGACCGCATCGAGCCTTCCCATGGTGAGGTGGCTCGGGTGACGCACGACGGGTGCGGGGTCTTCGCGGGCCTCCCGGCGGCGCTCGAGGCCGTCCGCTACCACTCGCTCGCGGCGGTCTCGGTCCCTGATGTCCTCGAGGTGACGGCCCGCTCCGAGGACGGGGTCGTGATGGGCGTACGTCACCGGTCGCTGCCGCTGGAGGGCGTGCAGTTCCACCCCGAGTCGGTGCTCTCGCAGCATGGCGCGGCGATGGTCGCGAACTTCCTGCGGCGGCCGAGCGCGGGGGCGCGGTGAGCGCCGAGGATCTCTTCGCCGAGGTGGCCCGTGCCCACCCCCGCTGCGTCTGGCTCGACGGCGGAGGGGCGCGTGAATGGTCGGGCAGCCGGTCCTTGATCGGCTGGCTGGAGGACGACGACGTCTCGCTGACCTACTCGGCCGCGCGGCGTGAGGTGCTGCGGCACGTCGACGGCCGGTCCGAGGTCGTCGGGGACGACATCTGGCAGGTCCTCGAGCGTGAGGTGGGTGCGGGGGAGCAGTGGTTCGGCTACCTCGGCTACGCCTGCCGAGCCGATCTCCCCGCTGCCCCGTCCAGAGACGTCCCGGATGCTGTCTGGATGCGGCCGTCGCACATCCGGCTCTTCGAGCACGACCCTGTTGGTCTCGACACGCCTCCGCCTAGCGGCTCCGGCGGCTCGACCGACGGAGGCTCCGCTGGTCGAGCCGCGAGGCCGCCCGCGGCCGAGCGTGTCGAGACCAACACGGTCTCCGCCGCGTACGCCCAAGCCTTCGCCCAGATCCAGGAAGCCCTCCGGGCGGGCGACACGTACGAGGCCAACCTGACCTACCGCACGGCGGTCCACACCGCGGCCGACCCGGTGGAGACCTACCTGAGGCTGCGAAGCATCAACCCCGCCCCGTACGCAGGGTTCCTCCAGCACGACGTCGCCGGCCACGCGACGTGGCTGCTGAGCTCGAGCCCGGAGCGGTACGCGCTGATCGACGCCGACCGGACGATCGAGACCCGGCCGATCAAGGGGACCACGCCGCGGGGCGCGACGGATCAGGAGGACGCGGCCAACGCCGAGCACCTGCGGACCGACCCCAAGCTCCGCAGCGAGAACCTGATGATCACCGACCTGCTCCGCAACGATCTGGCGATGGTCTGCGAGCCGGGGACGGTGGACGTGCCCGGCCTGATGCGGGTCGAGTCCTACCCGAGCGTCCACCAGCTCGTGAGCACCGTGCGCGGTCGGCTCAGGGACGAGATCACCACGATCGAGGCACTGCGGAGGCTCTTCCCCGCCGGGTCGATGACCGGCGCGCCCAAGCTGCGCACGATGGAGATCATCGAGCGTGCCGAGCAGGAGCTCGGCGGGCCGAGGGCGGCGTACGCCGGGGCTTTCGGTTGGATCTCCGGGGACGGACCGGCCGATCTGGGCGTCGTCATCCGCACGCTGACGACCCACGACACCCGCACCTGGCAGATCGGCACCGGCGGGGGGATCACGGTCAGATCCGACGTCGCCGAGGAGGCGGCCGAGGCGAGGTTGAAGGCCGATCGGGTGCGCGCTTCCCTCGACAGATGACCAAAGAGGTGAAAAGTCGGCGACACGTCGAGACTGCGGCCGCTGTCTATTGGAACGTTCATAAAACGAGGACTACCGTGGGAGACATCATGGCGACCATCGATGACAAAGCCCTGCCACATGTGATCGTGCTCTTCGGTGCGACGGGTGATCTGGCGCGCCGCAAGCTCCTGCCTGGCCTGCTCAGACTCAACGAGGCCGGGCTGATGACGGACGCGCAGATCGTCGGCACCTCGCTGGAGGAGATGTCCGACGAGCAGTTCATGGCGTTCGCGCGCGAGGCGTGCGAGGAGTTCGGCAAGGGCGACATCACCGACGAGCGGTGGAAGGCCTTCGGCGGGATGCTCTCCTACGTCTCGACCAAGGAAGGCCCGCACGCACTGGCCGACGCGGTGAAGCTCGCCGAGAAGAAGCTCCAGGGCGCAGGCAGCGACATCCGTCGCCTCCACTACCTCAGCGTCCCGCCGAGGGCCGCCCAAGACGTGATCCGTCAGCTCGAGGAGGCCGACCTCGTCGAGCGCGCCCGGATCATCATGGAGAAGCCCTTCGGCACCGACCTCGAGTCGGCCAAGGAGCTCAACGCGAAGATCCACGAGGTCTTCTCCGAGGAGCAGATCTTTCGGATCGACCACTTCCTCGGCAAGGAGGCGGCGCAGAACATCCTCGCTTTCCGCTTCGCCAACGGACTCTTCGAGCCGATCTGGAACCGCAACTTCATCGACCACGTCCAGATCGACATCCCCGAGACCCTGGGACTCGAGGGTCGCACCGCGTTCTACGAGAGCACCGGTGCCTACCGCGACATGGTCGTGACCCACCTGATGCAGGTGCTCGCGTTCATGGCGATGGAGCCGCCGACCTCACTGGCTCCAGACCCGATCGGCGAGGAGAAGAACAAGGTCTTCCGCTCGATCCAGCCGCTGAAGCCGAAGAACGTCGTCCGAGGTCAATACTCCGGCTACCGCGGCAAGAACGAGGTCGCCGACGACTCCGACACCGAGACCTTCATCGCGATGAAGGTGATCATCGACAACTGGCGCTGGGCGGGCGTGCCGTTCTTCCTCCGCACCGGCAAGAAGCTGGCCGAGGGCGCGCGAATCATCTCGATCGCGTTCAAGGAGCCGCCGCTGACGATGTTCCCGGCCAACTCCGGCGCCGGCACCCAGGGCCCCGACCACCTCACCTTCGACCTGGCCGACCAGTCGAAGATGTCGCTCTCCTTCTACGGCAAGCGCCCCGGCCCGGGGATGAAGCTGGAGAAGCTGTCCATGCAGTTCTCCACGCAGGACACGACCTCCTCGACCGGCGTCCTCGAGGCGTACGAGCGCCTCATCCACGACGCCATGCGCGGGGACCACACCCTCTTCACCACCGCCGAGGGCATCGAGACGCTCTGGGAGATCTCCCAGCCGCTCCTCGAGAACCCGCCGCCGGTGCGGCTCTACGCTCCGGGCTCCTGGGGCCCCAACTCGATCCACCAGCTGATCGCCCCGCACGCCTGGCGTCTCCCCTTCGAGCGCTCCTGGCGCGAGACGAAGAAGCACTAGCCGGCTGACGCCACCGCGCTTCGCGCGGTTACTCCCTCGCTCGGCGCGAGCGGACGAGCAAGCTCGCCGCTCGACCTCGCTCCGGTCGTCTCGGCTAGGGGGCGTTGGCGCTGAGCTGCTCGAGGAGGACCTCGGCGGCGCGGTCGATGGCATCGCCGTCGTAGGGCTCCAGGTCGACGGAGTTGAAGCTCTGGATCAGGGTCCCGTTCTGGACGAAGCCGGTGATGGCGTACGAGCTGACGCCCTGCTGCTTGACCATCCGAGCGTCGTCGGCGCCCTTGATCTCGGGCTGGGTGACGTCCCCGG
Source organism: Nocardioides panzhihuensis (assembly GCF_013408335.1). NCBI lineage: Bacteria > Bacillati > Actinomycetota > Actinomycetes > Propionibacteriales > Nocardioidaceae > Nocardioides > Nocardioides panzhihuensis. Next base: position 5,462,517 of record NZ_JACBZR010000001.1, read on the forward strand.
ACTGCACGTCCATGGTCTTCCACGCCTCCGCGAGGGTGCCGTTGAAGGGCAGGTAGTTCAGCTCGTACGCAGTCCCGCCCGAGTCCTCGGGAAGGAGCGCGCAGCGTGGTGCGGCCGAGGTGCCCTTCTCGACGCGGAGCTGCGCGCCGAGGGCCTTCTCGACGGGGGCGATGTCGAGCCCGTCGCACGGGTTGAACGTCTCCTTCGAGGAGTGATCCGAACCCGACGCCGACGAGGACGCGGACGGCGAGTCGGGCTCCTCGGCCCCACAGGCGGCGAGCGAGAGCAGCGCCAGCAACGCTGGCGCCAGGACTGCGTACTTCATCGGGTCAACCCTCAATTGTTCAGCACCGCTGTGGGCGGTTCGGCCGGCCGCGGTGATGGCGAGCCGGGCAGGTGCATGATCATCCGTGCGCCGCCGTGCGGCGAGCGGGCGGCCGAGACCGACCCGCCGGTACGCTCGGCGACCTGCCGGACGATAGCGAGCCCGAGTCCGGACCCGGGCATCGAGCGGGCCTCCGTCGAGCGGTAGAACCGGTCGAAGATGTAGGGGATGTCGTCCTCGGCGATGCCGGGGCCCTCGTCGTCGACGGTGAGCTCGCCGTCGTGCAGGCCGATGTGTACGGTCCCCGACTCCGGCGACCACTTGGCGGCGTTGTCGAGGAGGTTGGTGACCGCCCGCTCCAGCGAGCTGGCATCGGCCATGACCCACCACGGCGCCAGCTCCTCGGTGAACGTGACCGATGGCGCGCGCAGACGTACGCGGGAGAGTGCCCGGTCCACCACCTCGGAGAGGTCGACCGTCTCGAGCGTCGGCTCGGCGGGCGCGTCGCGGGCGAGCTCGACTAGGTCGCCGATCAGGTTGGTGAGCTCCTCGATCTGAGCGCGGATGTCACCGAGCAGCTCCGCCCGCTGCTCGCCCGTGATCGAGGCATCCGCCTGGGTGAGGAGCTCGACGTTGGTGCGGAGCGAGGTCAGCGGCGTACGCAGCTCGTGCGAGGCGTCCGCCACCAGCTGCCGCTGGCGGTCGCGGGACGCGGAGACGGCGGAGAGCATCCGGTTGAAGGAGGTGGCCAACCGGGCGATCTCGTCGTCGCCCTCGACCGGGAGCGGGGCGAGGTCCTCGGTGGTCGCGATCCGGTCGACCGAGGCGGTCAGCCGTCGGACCGGACGCAGCCCGCCCGCCGCCACGACCCAGCCTGCGAACGCCGCTGCGACGACGCCGGCGGCGCCGAACAAGAGCACGACGAGCCCCAGCCGCTTGTACATCGCCTGTTGCGGCTCCAGCGACTGCGCCAGCATCAGCGCGGAGTTGCTGTCCGGGATCGGCACGCTCACGACCCGGAACACACCGTTCTGGGTGTGGATCGTCCGGACCGCCTGCTTCGCCTTGCCCTTCGCTACCGCCTCTTCAGGGTTTCCGGGTAACGGGAACGTGCCATATGTCGGCGACCAGTAGTTGTGTGCGTCGACGACCTCGGCGATCTGGATGTCGCCGGCGTTCAGCACCCAGGTCGGGAAGGCATTACCGGTCCGCGTGTCCTGGATGGACGCGGTGTTCGCGGCAGCGACATTGGCCCGTTTCAGCAGCGACTCGTCCATGTTGGCCTGCAGCTGGATGCGTACGACGAAGTAGAGCCCGATCGCGATCATCGCGATCGAGCCGGCGACCGCGAGGGTCGTCAGCAGCGTGACCCGGCCCGCCAGGGAGCCGCGGTAGCGCGAGCTGGTGGCCGTCGCGGTCATGGCGCTGCTCACGGCTCCTTCAGGACATAGCCGATGCCGCGTACGGTGTGGATCAGCCGCGCCTCGCCCTCGGCCTCGGTCTTGCGGCGCAGATAGCCGACGTAGACCTCCAGCGAGTTGGCCGTGGTCGGGAAGTCGTAGCCCCACACCTCTTCGAGGATGAAGGACCGGTCGAGTACGCGGCGGGGCCGGCGCAGGAACATCTCCAGGAGCGTGAACTCGGTGCGGGTGAGCTCGATGGACCGCTCGCCCCGGGTCACCTCGCGGGTGGTGGTGTTCATGGACAGGTCGGCGAAGTGGAGCGTCTCCTCGTCGTCCTCGCCGATCGGGGCCGCGCGGCGCAGCAGCGCTCGCAGCCGAGCCAGCAGCTCCTCGAGCGCGAACGGCTTCGTGAGGTAGTCGTCGGCACCGGCGTCCAGGCCGTCGACCCTGTCGCCGACGGCGTCGCGGGCGGTCAGCACCAGGATCGGTACGTCGTTGCCGGCTGCCCGCAGCGCCTTGGTGGCCTCGATGCCGTCGAGCCGAGGCATCATCACGTCCATCACGACCACGTCGGGCCCGTGGTTGGCGATGCCGGCCAGCGCCTCGGCGCCGTCGCCGGCCAGGGCGACCACGTAGCCGTTGAACTCCAGCGACCGGCGCAGCGACTCACGCACGGCCTTGTCGTCGTCGACGACCAGCACGTGCGGCTTGTCGCCCGGGCCGTCGCTGGACCCATCACGGGGGGTGGCAGGGCTGTTCACACTCCTACCTTGCCACCCCTCGCTGAGTCACCGCTGAGAGGACGCTGGTGTTTCGGTTGAGATCTGCGGGGTGTCGGGATACCCGGTTAACCGGGTATTGCTGCACTTCTCAGGCATTGCAACACCTGAGAAGTGCAGGAAACACCGGAGAAGTCAGGCGTTCTCCTTGCGGAACGTGGAGATGCCCCACCAGACCGCGAGCACGAACAGGACGGCCGTCCAGCCCACGCCCCAACCGATGTCGGCGACCCCGAGGTCACCGAAGAACGAGGCTCGCACCGCGTCGACGATGTGCTTGGTCGGGATGACGTCGGCCAGCGTCTGGAGCCACTGGGCACCGAAGCTCATCGGCAGGAAGATGCCGGACAGCAGCAGGATCGGCATCAGCAGCATGTTGGTCACCGGCGCCATCACGTCCTCGCTCTTCACGAGCAGTGCGAACGCGTTGGAGGCAGCGGCTCCCGCCCCACCGATCATCACGGTGATCGCGATCCCGACGAGGATCCCGACTGGCTTGAAGTCCATGCCCATCAGCAGGCCGAGTGCGACCAGGATGATCGCCTGCACCAGGATCTGCAGCAGGTCGCGGTAGAGGCGACCGAACAGCAGCGCGCCGCGCGACGCCGGGGTGACCCGCTCGGCCTCGATGACGCCCTCGCGCCACTCGCCGATGAGCGAGAAGCCGGCGAACATCGCGCCGAAGATGCCGAGCTGGACGAGCATGCCGGGGACGAACCAGTTGTAGGCGTTGCCACCGAGCTCCTCGATCAGCGGCTCGAGCAGCGGACCGAAGAGCAGCAGGTAGAGGATCGGCTGCATCACTCCGATGAGCACCCAGGCCGGGTTGCGGAGGTTCATCCGCAGCTGACGGTTGAAGACGACCATCGACTCACGGAAGAACCCGGACTTGAGGACAGGTTGCTGAAACTCTGTCATCACTTGACCTCCTGGATCTCGGCGGCCTCGTCGGCCTCGGGTGTGCCTGCCTCGGCGTCGCGCAGCGAGCGGCCGGTCAGCGTCAGGAAGACGTCGTCCAGGGTGGGGCGGGCGACCTCGATCGACTCCAGCGAGATTCCGCTGGACTCCAGGTCGCGGAGCAGCCCGGGGACGGCCTTACCGGCCCGCGGCACCCGGCCGCTGACGAATCGATCGTCGACCTCGACGCTCTCCGAGATCGAAGCGAGCTTGTCGCGCGCGATCGCCACCTGCTCGTCTCCAGAGACCTCCAGGGAGACCAGGTCACCGGAGATGGCGGCCTTGAGGTTCTCCGGGGTGTCGTTGGCGACGATGCGGCCCTGGTCGATGACCACGAGCCGGTCAGCCAGCGTGTCGGCCTCGTCGAGGTAGTGGGTGGTCAGGAAGACCGTCGCCCCGTGGTCCGTACGCAGCGAGGCGATGTGGTCCCACAGGTTGGCCCGCGCCTGCGGGTCGAGCCCGGTGGTGGGCTCGTCGAGGAAGACCAGCTTCGGGGCGTGGATCAGCGCCATCGCGATGTCGAGGCGGCGCTTCTGGCCACCGGACATGTTGCGCGGCTTGCGGCGCCACAGCCCGTCGAGCTGGAGCCTCTCGAAGAGCGCCTGCCCGTGGGCGACGGCGTCCTTCTTGGACATTCCGTAGAGCATGCCGTGGTCGACGACCTCGTCGCCGGCGTAGGCCCCCGAGAAGGTCGATCCCACCTGGGAGCAGTAGCCGATGCTCCTGCGGACGTCGACGGACTGCGTGGCCACGTCGAAGCCGGCCACGGTGGCCGTGCCGGCTGTGGGTTTGAGGAGGGTGGTGAGGATGCGAAGCGTGGTTGTCTTGCCTGCGCCGTTCGGGCCCAGGAAGCCGACCACCTCACCCTCTTCGACGTCCAGGTCGACTCCGTCGACCGCGACGACTTCTTTCTTCTGCTTGCCATGGCCTGAGGCGAAGGTGTGCCTCAGGCCGCGTGCGTGAATCATGTGTCACTCCCTTGTGCGTGCAGGTCTCAGACAAGCACGGACCACCGACAACGAGCACCCGGTTTTACCGAGCCATTCAAATTTGAATATCGTGAGTGTTCAATTTTGACCCCGAGGTTGTCAAGCGACTTCGGTCCAACCGCACCGGCCTCAGCCGCGCAGCATCTCCCGGTAGCGCTTCCGGTCGGCGTCCATCTGCCAGCCCGGGTCGTCGTCGGCAGGTGCCCAGTCGGGCGCGTCGCCGGCGAAGAAGAGCTTGCCGCTGCGTACGTCGTCCAGGAGCTCCACCAGCCACACTCGCTCCGAGCGGAGCTTGTCGAGCTGGAGGCGCAGCGCGGCGACCGTGTGCGGCGGCGCCATGTGGGGATTCGCCAGGACCGCGGCGTCGAGCTCCTTGATCGTGCGCTCCAGAGTCTTCAGCCGGAGGCTCAGATTCTGGATCACGGCCGGCCGCTCCAGCAGCGGCACCAGCGAGAACGCCGCGTAGAAGGAGACGCCGTTGTAGACGTCGACGCTCTCCAGTGAGCTGCTGACCAGGCGCTCCAGCTCTGCCCGGCCACCGGCGCTGATCTCGTAGACCGCGACCGGACGCCCGTTGTCGACCAGATCGTGCCTGGTCAGATGGCCCTTCTCGGTGAGCGAGGTCAGTGCGTGGTAGATCGAGCCCGGGTTGATGTTGGCCCATTGGTCGACCTGCCACGACATCAGCTCGCGCCGGATCTGATAGCCGTTGACGGGTTCGAAGAGCGCCACTGCCCCGAGCAGCAGCATGCGTGTGTCGTCTCCGGCCATACGTAGATTCTAAGGGCGCCATGCCCGGTCTCAGTGAGCCGTCAGCTGCCACAGGTGTCCGTCGGGGTCTGCGACGACCGCGCGGTATTCACCCCACGGCGCCGACTCCGGCTCGATCATGCCGCGGCCGAGAGCCATGGCGGCCGCGTAGCGCGCCTCGACCTCGTCGCGCGAGCCGAGCTCGATGGTGACCAGGCACTGCTTCGGGCTCTCCGGTGCGGGCAGGGTCGCCGCATCCATCTGCTCGTCCCCGAGCTGACCGGTGACCCACTTGAACCCGCCGGTCGGGATCATCATCACCTCGCAGGAGTCCGACAGGGTCGCACGCAGCGGCTCGGGGACCCCGTCCTCGGCCGGCTCGCCCGGTGTGTCGAGGCCGAGGCCGTCCCGGAGGAAGACATGGGACCGGGCGCGGTCCCGGGTCGGCAGTGCGATCGTCGTGCGCATCTGGATCTCCTCGATAGCGGTGGAGCCGGATGAAACCCCCGGACACTACATTAAACATAGTTGATACTCTTGTGAAGAGAGTTTGGAGGATCGATGCCGAAGAAGCAGACGTACGCCGACCTGGGTGATGCCTGCGCGACAGCGCACGCGATGGACGTCATCGGGGATCGGTGGAGCATGGTGATCGCGCGGGAGCTGATGCTCGGCCCGCGCCGGTTCGCAGATCTGGCATCTGCCGTCGTCGGGATCACGCCGGCGGTCCTCACCTCGCGACTGAGGGCACTGCGAGACAGCGGCGTCGTCGAGCAGGCACAGCTCGACGATCTCGGACAGACCCGCGTCTACCGGCTCACCGAGTGGGGAGAGGGACTGGAGGACGTGATGCGCTCGCTCGGGCGATGGGCGCAGCGCTCGCCCGCCTTCCCGGTGCCGGAAGGAAGCATGACCCCCGACGGGGTGATCGTCGCGATGCGCACCATGGCCCCCTACGCCGACCTCGCCGAGGCGGACGACGGACCGGTCCGGATCGCGATCGAGCTGCACGACGAGCGGCGTCCCGCCGCAGGCGTACGCCACTACACGCTGCACTGGGACGAGGACCGTTTCGAGCTGACCGAGGGCGCTGACGATGCGCCCGGGGCGACCGTCACCGGCGACTCGTCGGCCTGGGCCGACGTCGTCTTCGCCGGGGCGCCGATCGGGGCGATGGGCATCGAGGGGGACCGGCGGGCCGTGGAGCGGGTGGCCGCTGCGTACGCGACCATCGCGTAGGCCCGGGACCTCTGGCACTGATGACGTGGAGTCCGGGCTCACTACCCTTGATGGGTTCGAACGACTCGGAGAGGATCGACGTGACCCTGAACCTGACCTACGGGGACCTGGGAGACGCGTGCGCGGCTGCCCACGCTCTGGACCTGATCGGTGATCGGTGGAGCCTGATCGTGGTGCGCGAGCTGATGTTCGGGCCGCGTACGGCACGCGACCTGGAGTCCTCCGTGATCGGGGTCGACACCGCCGAGCTCAAGGACCGGCTGCAGTTCCTGGAGCACGCGGGGGTCGTGGTGGAGACCGAGCTCGGTTACATCACCAAGACGACGGCCTACGCCCTCACGCCCTGGGGCCGCGAGCTCGAGTCGATCCTCGGAGCTCTCGGGCGCTGGGCCCACGGCTCGACACGCTTCCCGATCATGTCCGCCGGGATGACACCCAGCGGCGTGATGGTGGCGATGCGCACGATGGTGCCTCCGGGCAGTGCGGTCACCCCGGAGCCGATCAGTGTCGCCTGGGAGCTGACGGACGCACGCCTTCCCGACGCCGACCCGCAGCAGTTCCGGCTGATCTGGAACGGCAACCAGTTCGATCTCGCCGAGGGAACCCTCGAGGACGCCGACATCACCGTCGCGGGCGACTCGACGGCCTGGACCGGAGTGGTGTTCATGGGTTACCCGGTGGACGCGGCGATCGCCGAGGCCGGACTCGAGGTCGAGGGAGACCGGGCCGCGTTGGACCGCGTGCTCGGGCTGTTCGCGGACACGCTCGCCGAGGCCAGCTGACCGGCCTAGGGAGCGTCGTGAGACGACGCGTCCACGGGAGCCGGGTCTGCGCAGAAGGCGATCAGCTCGCCTTCGGCCTTGCCCTGCTCGATCAGGTGACCGACGTCGAGGGTGACGTGCTTCAGCTCGCCGAGCGGTGAGCGGATGATGGCGCTCTCCCGTCGCCAGGGCGCGATCGTCGGCGGAGCCAGGCAGTGGTGCTGCTCGAGCATCGTGGCGAGCTCGGGCTGCTCCTTCTTCGCCAGCGACCGAGGTTCGGACTGCTGGGCGAGGGCAACCAGACAGAAGGCTGCCAGCGCCGTCAGCGCGCATACCTTCATGGCGACGACGACGAACGTCAGCGGTCGCGGTGTGTCCGAGTGCACGTTTGCCCAACGACGGACGGGCTCCACGGTGACGGCTCATGTTGGGGTTCGAATGCACTGTGACGTACGTCCCATCCGGACACCGGGGGCGGACGAGGGCCAGACTCGCTAGTGTCGCGTCATGCCTTCGCGTACGTCTTCCTGGTTCTCCTCGCCCGCCGAGGCCGTCACCCGGCTGGGAGACGTCGGCTATCTCGCGGACGGCTCGACCGCGTTGACGACCTATCTGGCGGGGGCGCTGGAGAAGCCGGTGCTCGTCGAAGGACCGGCTGGGGTCGGCAAGACCGAGCTGGCCAAGGCGATCACCCGCGCGACCGGGGCGGAGCTGGTCAGGCTGCAGTGCTACGAGGGCCTCGACGAGGCCCGGGCGCTGTACGAGTGGAACTACAAGAAGCAGCTCCTCCGCATCCAGGCCGTCGACGACGGTCAGGCCTGGGAGGAGACCCACGGCGACATCTTCTCCGAAGAGTTCCTGCTGACCAGGCCGCTGCTGACCGCGATCCGCCGCGAGGAGCCGACAGTGCTGCTCATCGACGAGGTCGACAAGACCGACGTCGAGGTCGAGGGTCTGCTGCTCGAGGTGCTCTCCGACTTCCAGGTGACCATCCCCGAGCTCGGCACGATGGTCTCGACCCGTCGTCCGCTCGTGGTGCTCACGTCCAACGCCACCCGCGAGCTCTCCGAGGCGCTCAAGCGACGCTGCCTCTATCTTCACCTCGACTATCCAGAGGCTGACCGCGAGCGGGAGATCGTGCTGTCCCAGGTGCCCGGGCTCGACGACGCGGTTGCGCGTCAGCTCGTCTCCGTGATCGGCCGGCTGCGCGAGCTGGAGCTGAAGAAGTCACCCTCGATCGCCGAGTCGGTCGACTGGGCTCGCACCCTGATCGCGCTGGAGATCACCGATCTCTCCGACAAGGCCGTCGCCGACACCCTCGGCGTCGTCCTCAAGCACTCCTCCGACGTCGACCGCGCGGTCCGAGAGCTGCGGTTGAAGAGGTGACCCTCCTCGACCGGCACATCGAGTTCCTCGAAGCGCTTCGGGGAGCGGGGTTGCCGGTGTCGCTCTCGGAGGGTCTCGACGCGGTCACCGCCATGGGCCTGATCGGCTGGAACGATCGCCATCAGGTCAAGGAGGCGTACGCCGCGACCCTGGTCAAGCGCGCCAACCAGCGCGCCACCTTCGACGGACTCTTCGAGCTCTACTTCCCGCGGATGATCGGCTCCGGCATGACTGAGTTGTTCTCACCCGGGTCGGCCGAGGCCGCCGGGGTGGCGAAGGACGGGCCCGAGGCCCTCGACGAGTTCACCGAGCGGCTGGCGGAGGCGCTGCAGGCCGACGACGTCGAGATGCTCCGTCAGTTGGCCGCCGAGGCGGTGGCCCGCTTCGGTGCGATGCCCGGTCGCGGCCCGGGCTTGAGCTCGTGGTCGTCCTACACCGCGCTGCGCCGGCTCTCGACCGACGAGCTCACCTCGCGCCTCATCGAAGGGCTTCAGCAGGGCGGCTGGACCAACGAGGAGGCCGCGCGGGCCGGCACCCGCCGCGTCGACCGCTTCGCCGGCCTCGTCGAGGCCGATGCCCGCCGTCGGATCGCGGAGGAGAAGGGCCCCGAGCAGATCGCCAAGATCGCCGTACGCCCGACCATCGAGAAGCTCGACTTCCTCCACGCCCGCCGGGCCGACCTGGAGGCGCTGCGGCGCGAGATCTATCCGCTGGCGCGCCGGCTGGCGACCAGGCTCACCCAGGAGCACCACGCCCACCGCCGCGGGGCGGTGGATCTGCGGCGTACGTTGCGGTCCTCGATGTCCACCGGCGGCGTCCCTGTCGACCTGCGCTACCGGCCCAAACGGCCGCATCGCACCGAGCTGGTGATCCTGTGCGACGTGTCGGGTTCGGTCTCCAACTTCGCGACGTTCACGCTGATGCTCGTCTTCGCGCTGCGGGAGCAGTTCGGGAAGGTGCGCGCGTTCACCTTCGTCGACGAGATCCACGAGGTCACGTCCTACTTCAAGCCCGGCGCCGACCTGGTCGACACGATGACCGAGCTGACGAAGGCGACCGAGCACTCGGCTCGGATGGGGCGCACCAACTACGGTCGCGCGTTCTCCCTCTTCCAGGAGCGCCACGCCGACGCCCTTGGCCCCAAGTCTTCCCTGCTGATCCTCGGCGACGCCCGCTCCAACTACTCCGACCTCGCCGTCGACTCGTTGCGGGCGATGGCCGAGTCGAGCCGGCACGCCCACTGGCTCAACCCCGAGGTCCGTACGCAGTGGGACACCGGTGACTCCGAGGCGACCCGTTACGGGTCGATCATCGAGATGCGGGAGTGCCGCAACCTCACCCAGCTCTCCGAGTTCGTCCACGACCTCGCCTGAGCGCACCCGCTGGTCGAGGGGTCACTGCAGCTTGAGGTCCAGCCCGTAGACGATCCGGTCGGCGACCCCGACCGAGTCGGTGACGCACACGACCCGGTCGTCGGCCAGGAACCGGCGCCGGTCGGAGAGGACCGGGGTGCCGTCGGGGATCTGCAGGTCGAAGGTCTCCTGCGGCGTAGGCATGCGTGACTCGATGTCCATCGCGACCGTGGTGACCTTCACGCCGACCGTGGCCAGCAGGTCCTTGATCGGCGGCTGCGGCCAGTCGTCGGACGGGGTGGCCAGCGGGGTGTCGACGACCAGCGGATAGGGGATGTAGGCCGTGGTGCGGTATTCGGCCGTGTCGCCGCTGATGTAGAACGTGAAGGTGGTGCTGAGCAGCTCGCTGCGCGGGTCGAGGTCGAAGGCCTCCCCGAGCTTCTCGCCGGCCGCGATCACCTCGTAGGAGTGCTCGATCGAGATGCCGTCGTCCGGACCGCGCGGCGGCTGGTGGTAGGCCGCGTCCGGCTTCGCCGGGTGGCTCGGGTCCGTGATCAGCATGCTCATCAGGTCGTAGCGGGTCTTGGTGGCGTCGCGTACGAAGACCCCACGGCCCTGCTCGCTGGTGATGAGGCCCTCGTTGCGCAGCACCGCCAGGCCTCGCCGGATGGTGGCGCGGTCGTAGGGGAAGGTGTCCATCAGCTCGGGCTCGGTCGGTAGACGCTCGCCCGGCAGGTAGGTGCCGTCGTCGATCTGGGCCCGCAGATAGTCGGCCACGTGGAGGTATTTCGGCAGGCCGCGCGGACGGGGGTTGCTCATAGGAGAACACGTTACTGAGCCGTACAGATCCCGAATAGCCGCATAGCCCCAGCCTTTCAGCCTTGACCCATTGCAACGAGTGGACTTATGGTCGAACAAGCCTCGGGGCGTTGGGCGCTTGGCCCCCGCTGGAGACCGGCGTCTCGAGGCACTCAACGACGAGAGCCATCGACATTCCTTGGGGGGAATTCGTGTTCGTAGACGCAAGACTCAGCATGGGGTCCAGTGAGAGGCCGCCGGTCCTGGCGAAGGATCCGTTGGTCTACCGGACCGACCGAGGCAGCTTCTGGCACCTTCGCTCGGGCAAGAAGACCAACGGGTACGTGTCGACCATGTGTGGTCGCCGCCTCGGCACGTGGCACGTGCTGCCGCCGCGCAGACTCAGCCGGGTAGCTCCCGACCAGGTCTGCGTCGGGTGCCTGCGTAAGACGCCCATCGGGGAGGTCATGTCTCCTCCCAGTGGATCTCGACACGCGGACGCGGCTTCGCAAGCTCAGCCGCGCGCTCGCTCGATCTCACCTGACGACGCCGGCAGCTCGCAAGCTCGCTGCCGACTGTCAGGCGACCTCGAGAAGACTCAGGTCGGTGAGCCACTCGACCGGCGCGACGTCATCGGTGTAGACCGTCCCGCCCCGCAGCGCCGGCTCGATCCGGGCAGCAGAGTCGGTGAGGGCACCGGCCAGCTCGGCGGGCTGCGACTCGGCGGTGGCAGTCAAGCTGGCGACCGGGGCGGCCTTCGGGTCGACGGTCGCGATCAGGTGGGTGTTGGTGGGGCCGGAGTCCGACCGCCACACCGCCTCACCAAACGAGGTACGCAGGGTTGCCGTGAGGACCTTCTCCAGCGCTGTCGAGCCCTCCGGGTGGGCTGAGTTCACGACCAGCACCCCGCCAGGGTTCAGGTGGGACTTCGCCAGGGCGAAGAACTCCTTCGTGGTCAGGTAGAACGGGATGTAGGGCTGGTGGTAGGCGTCGACCATGATCGCGTCGTACTTCCGGGTCTGTTTCTGCAGCCACGGGCGGGCGTCGGCGGTGTGGAGGTGGAGGTTCGGCTGGTCCTCGAGGTCGAAGAGCTCCTGGCCGACCTTGGTGACGTCCTCGTCGATCTCGACGGCGTCCACTCGGGTGTCGGGAGCGAAATGGCCGAACTGGCGCGCGGTCGTCCCGGCGGCCGAGCCCAGGATCGCCACCGACTTCGGGGCCTCCGCGCCGGCGTACGACAGCGACAGCATCTCGTCCCAGTAGGCGCCGGTGAGCCACTCGCCCTCGTTGTAGACGGAGTGCACCGCGTGGCCCTCGTTCAGCTCGAGGTAGCGGCTGCCGTCGTCGTACTCGACCACTCGGGCGTACTGGTACTCCGTCTCCTTCTCCCAGATCACCTCGCCGCCGTTGCTGGTCACGGTCTTGACCGACCCAGTCGGCAGCGCGGTGAGGCCGAGGATCACGATCGGTACGAGCACGGCGGGCAGCGCGGACTTGGCCGAGCCCCTGCGGACCAGGTGCGGGATCGTGGCGAGCGCGATCAGGAAGGCGAAGATCAAGAACGTACGCTGCGTCCCGACCACGGGGATGAGGAACAGCGAGGCGGCGAAGGTGCCGACCAGCGAGCCGATCGTCGAGATCGCGTAGAGCCGGCCGGCTGCGTGGCCGGAGTCCTCGACGGATTCGACGCTCAGCCGGACGGCGTACGGGCTGACCATGCCGAGCAGGAAGAGCGGGAAAGCGAGCAGGACTCCCACCCCGACCAGCGAGCCGGCAAATGTAGCGATGCTGAGCTGCTCGACCGCTCTGACCGCCAGCGGCAGGAACGGCTTGGCGACGAACGGCACGGCAGCCAGCAGCAGAGCGGCGAACAGCACGATCTTGGCGAGGCTGGCGGGGTTCGGGTTCCGGTCGGCGAGCCGGCCGCCGACGGAGTAGCCGATCGCGAGAGCGACCAGCACCGTCGCGATCGTGTTGGCCCACACGATCGTCGAGTCGCCGAACCAGGGAGCGAGGAGGCGTGCCGCGGCCATCTCGGATCCCAGGGTGCCGACACCGACCGTGAAGACGAGAAGCTCAAGTGCACGCGCACGCAGTTTCATGGAGGTGAACCTATCTGTGAGTGCAAACCGAGGCCGCCGGTGGTCGAGCTTGTCGAGACCCAGTCGCATACGCCGCTCGACAAGCAGGCCTTGAGGTTCCCCCAAGGGGAAGCACCAATCTGCTTCCACCGGTGACCATCACCGGGGAGGATGGTGACCATGAGCGAGCGTCAGCGAGCGCAGATGAGCGGCCTGGAAGGGCTGGTGAACATCGGCGACTTCGCCCGGGCGACCGGGCTGACGCCGAAGGCGCTGAGGTTGTACGACGACCTCGGTCTGCTGCTGCCTGCAGAGGTGGATGCGTCGTCCGGCTATCGTCGATACGCCCCTGACCAGGTCGAACGCGCCCGTCTGGTGGCGTCGTTGCGGCTGGTCGGGATGCCACTGGCCCGGATCCGCGAGGTTCTCGACATGCCCGCTGCTCGTGCGGCGGCCGAGGTCGAGACCTACTGGCGCCAGGTCGAGGCCGACACCGCCACGCGCCGCACCATGGTCTCCGCCCTCGTCCACCGATTGAGGATCGAGGCACGACCGATGACCACTACCACCGACAGGCTGCGCGCAGAGTTCGGCGTCAGCCACGAGCAGGGTGGCCGCGCCACCCAGCAGGACGCCGTCCTGCTCACCCCGGAGCTGATCGCCGTCGCCGACGGTTTCGGAGGACGTGACGATCTCGCCGGAGCAGCCCTGACCGCGTACGCCGCCGGGGGTCTGGCCAACGCCATCACCGAGGTCGCCCGCGACGTCTCGAAGGGCGGCACCACCCTGACCGCCGTCGACCTGCACGGCTCGACCGCGCGGATCACCCACATCGGCGACGCGAGAGTCTTCCTGGTGCGAGACGGAGAGGTACGCCAGGCCACCCATGACCACACGGTCGTCGCTGCCATGGTCGAGGCGGGCCAGCTCACCGCCGACGAGGCGCGCTCGCACGAGCACCGATCTGTGCTCAACCGCGCGCTCGTCCCGGGAGTCGTCGCAGACGAGATCATCCTCGACCTGATGTCCGGCGACCGGCTGGTGCTGACCACCGACGGCGTCCACTCCTGGGTCGACGACCTCGCCGCCCTGATCACCGCCGAGGCCGGTCCTCAGGAGGTCGCCGATGCGGTCGCGGCTGCGGTCGCCGCCGCAGGGGAGCCGGACAACCACACCATCGTCGTGGCGGATCTGACCTGACCGTCCCCGGTGGTCGAGCCGCCGGAGCCGCTAGGCGGAGGCGTGTCGAGACCAACACAGTCGTCTCGGTGCTTCGTCGGACCGTGTTGGTTTCGACGCGCTCGCTAGCGCTCCCGGCTCAACCAGCGTGAGAGCCGACGCCGCTTCCGTCCCGTGGGCTCCTCGCCCAGATCCGCGGCAGCGGCAGCGAACGAGTCGCGCAGAGAGGGATAGGCCAGCTCGATCTCGGGGTGCTCGACGAGCGTCTGGTCGATTCGCCGGGTGAGGCGCTTGCCGACGATGGCGATGTGTCGGACGACGGCGTCGACCTCGTCCACGGTGAGCTCTTGCGGGTGGAAGGGCTTCGGCTGCTTCTCCTGCAACAGCTCACGCATGGGCTCGAGCGAGTCGATGTCGTAGCGCAGCGCCAGCGAACGTAGCTCGTCGTCGGCGATCTTGCGGAGCCGTTCGTGGTCGGCGGGCGGGATCAGGGTGTAGGTCATCGGACCGAGCGGGCAGGACTGGAGGTGGACGTCGAGGCGCTCCTGCAGCTGCGGCCCGAGCGGGAGGGCGTTGAGGGCACGCTTGATCTCCAGCGCATGCAGCGAGTAGGAGAGATTGACCTTCTGCAGCCACAGGTCGCCGAGTCCGGTGGTGTCGATCTCGGCCGTGTCGAGCAGGTCGGTCAGCAGGTTGTCCCCGACGAAGAGCTCCGGCAGGTAGGGCCGCAGGACGAGCCGGGAGCGCACCGCCTCGGAGTCGAGCGCGTTGTAGAGGTGTTCGTGACCCAGCCATCCGCCGTAGGCATCCGGCTCCGCCGCGAAAGGTTGCAGATGGCCGATCCGCTTGACCCGTTGGTTGTAGTCGGACTCCAGGAAGGCGAGGGGGTCACGGACGTACAGGACGAACTGTGCCTGAGGCGGCAGCAGCTCGGCGATCCCGCGCAGCTCGGGGAGGAAGGCCTCCGAGGAGAGCAGCAGGGTGTGACAGCCGCTCGCCTCGAACTCCTCGAGCGTCCTCGTCACCTCCCGCGACGAGGCCACGAAGAGATGGCCCGAACGCTCCATGAGCGAGCCGGCGTTGCCGGCGCTGATGCCGTTTCTGTCGACGGTGTGCGCTGGGTAGAAGATGCCGGCCTTCGCGAGCGCTTCCCCATTGGAGTTGAAGAAGGCTTGGACGGCGGAGGTGCCGGTCTTGGGGAGGCCGGCGTGTACGACGATGGACTTCACGGGGACCGATCGAGTAGGTGTCAGAGCGCCCACCGCGTACGTATCCGTCAAGCCGGATCAGGATGACGCGGCGGTGCCACACACCCTAGCGATCCGACACCTTCAGGCAAGGTACCCCAGACTGCGGATGCGGCTGATCTCGTCGCGGAGCTCATCGTGGCCGGCGTTGTCCGCCGCCCGTCCACCGGCGATGTAGTGGCTCTCGTGCGCCGCGGTGCCGTCGTAGACGACCGTGAACCGGTGTCCGACACCTGCGTTGATGAGCCCGCCGAGGAGCGCGACCGGGTCGGACCGGTCTTCCAGCGACAGCACCCGAGTGCTTTCCGGGACCCGCGGCGCTGCCGCGCCCGGAGCACCGACCGTGACCACCTGGTCCACGACGTACGCAGCCCCGGCTGCCGCAGCGATCGCCGCCGCCGCGGTGCCCCCTGCCGCAGCACCGACGAGCATCACGTGGGCGCCGGTCTCGACCGACTCCTCGATGGTCCGCGATGCGGTGGCGATGTAGGCGGAGAGGTCGCCGGAGACGAGCCGCAGCCGGCGGCTGCCGGTGTAGGGACCCGGAAGGTAGGCGATGTAGCGACCGGGGGCCGTCTTCTGGACCGCGACCCCGGTCTCAGTGGCCTCGAGGGTGCGGATCAGCTCCTCGATGGTGGCCGGGGTGTCCGCGGTGACGTCGCCGGCCGGGTCGTCCTCCTCGGCGGAGGCCAAGGCCCCACCGACGTCACGAAGCGCGTGCCCGGCATCGGTCGCGAACAAGTCGATGCCCGCCGCCCGCAGCGCCCCCGCAGCGGCCGCGCCGGCGTCGTCGCCGCGCGGGAAGTCGGCGGTGAGCAGCGAACGCAGCTCGAGCGACTCGAGCAGTCCGCCACCGGTGGCGATGTGGTCCATCAGCTCGGGATGACCCTGCGCCAGCTCGCCGAGGTATGCGGTTACGCCTTCGCGGTCGAGCGCGTCGGTCTCGATCAGGCCTGCGGACAGCAGCGACCCACCGAGCTCGACCTCGGGTGCGAGGTAGTCGATGGCGTTGGCCGCGATGGCGCCCAACGAGCTGCGGACCGCGCTCTGGAGCTCATCGATCCAACGGTAGGTCTGCACCGTCGCGCGCACCGAGAGCGCGTCGGCGTCGAGCGCCTGACCGAGCCCGAGCAGGCCACCCTTCTCGGAGGTCACCGCCCGGATCTCCTCCTCGGCCGGCTCCCAGGTCTTCGGAGAGAGTGCGGCGGAGGCGGTGACGTCGTCGTCGGCGAGGATGTCGGCGCCGAGCTCTGCCCACTCGCGCAGCTGCGCGCCGGCGTCGCCGATGGAGCCGGCCAGGCCGAGGATCTGCTCGTACTTCTCCTCCGGGCCGGCCGGCGTCGCCACCGAGTCGGGGGCGCCACCAGGAAGCGGGCCGAGGCGGTCGATCGGATCGTTGACCGGGTTGTTGGCTGGGTCGTTCATCGGACCACCTCCGTAGCGCAAGCGCCAGAATACGGACGCGGTCCGATGAATGCGTCGACGTTCACTCGCTGACGCTCGTTCATCGGACCACCTCCGCGAGGACAGGGGCAAGTTCTGCGGCGAGCTCGGACGGCTCCACGCTGGTGATCATCAGGGTCAGCTCTCCTTCGAGCGAGACCGTACGCATCGAGCGCCAGCCGTCGTTGACCAGCGTCCAGGAGACGGTGCCGATCAGCGGGTTCTCCGGGTCGGCGGTCGTCGCGACGACGGCGCGCAGGCGGCCGTGGGTCTCGTTGGACAGCGCCTCGAGGGCGCTCGCGACGACGACGTCGCCCTCGGTCAGCACGGGCACCAGGTCGCCGCGTCCGGTGCGCAGCGCCTCGAAGACGGCGTCAGCGGTCGCGAACGGGACCTCCAGCTTGTCGGGCACCACAGAGGTCAGCCGGGCGGTGTCGCCCGGCAGCGTGGCGGTGCGTCCGAGCTCGGCCGCCCAGGCCGCCGAGGGATACCAGGAGAGCTCGAAGACGAGCCCGTCCACGGTGGCCAGAGACGCGGCCGCCTCGCCCTTCTGTCGGTGCCAGGCGCGGCCACGCAGGCTGTCGACGGCGACATCGAGGTCGATCACCACCTCCGGGGTGGCCAAGAGCCCGAGGGCGCCGGCGATCCCGGCGTCGAGAGTGCCGTCGGGGTCGAGGAGGTCGCGCCGCTGCAGCGAGGTGCTGCCCTCGCCGAAGCCGGCGACGGCACGAGCCAGGGCCTCGGCCTCGGCCGCCGAGCGCGTACGCCCCAGCCGGGCGTCGAGCCCCTCGTCGCGGTGTGTCGCGACCTCGAACGGAATCGGAGCACCGATGCTCTCGCAGGCGTGGGTGAGCTCGGGAAGGGTCAGGCCGACGCGGCGAGGCACCCCTGCCCACGGCTCGGTCGGCGCGCTCGGCGCGGGACCCAGGTCGATCGTGGTCATCGTAGGGTGACCTCCAGCCAGTCCTTGTGGCCCGGCGCAGGGGCCTCGAATCCGTCGAGCTCGCCGTCAGCGATCAACACCTCGGCGCGAGCCTCGGCCTCGGCGATCTGTTCCTTGAGCAGGTCGACCTGCTTGAGATGCTTGGCCAGCGTGTCGGCCGCGCGGTCATGCTGCTCGGCCACGCTTCGCAGCGCGGTGGCTCGCTCCTTCATCCGTCCGCGGAGGGACTCAGCGGCCCGGCCGTGCCACGGCACGGACTCCGCCTGCACCACCAGCGTGTCGGCACTCGCTCGGATGTCGTCCGCCTGCTCTCGCAGACGGCTCACCCGACGACGGATCACGTCGCTCTCGCCGTACATATCCCTCCTCGGACAGGTCTCTGTGATGGTCCTACCCCGCTCGCACGGTTCCTAAACGTAAAATCGTGAACTTTCTCAAAACCGATCGCGACGTCCTAGCGAAGGACGGCGGAGAGGCGGTCGAGGCTCTGCTCGATCTCGGCGGTGGAGCCGGCGAAGGAGAGGCGTACGAAGCGGTGTCCTTCGACCGGATCGAAGTCGACCCCCGGAGCCATCGCGACACCCGTGCGGTCGAGGATCTGGTGGCACCACGACATGGTGTCGTCGGTCCAGCGGCTCACGTCGGCGTACACGTAGAACGCCCCGTCGGCCGGCGCCATCTCCGTCACCCCGAGCGAGCGGAGGCCGTCGAGGAGGACACCGCGGTTGGTGGCGTAGCGCGTCACATGAGAGTCGAGCTCGGCATAGGCGTCCGGGGTGAACGCCGCGATCGCGGCATGCTGGGCGAGGACTGGTGGACAGATGGTGAAGTTGCCGACCAGGACGTCGATCGCACGTCGCAGATGGGCCGGGGCGAGCAGCCAGCCGATGCGCCAGCCGGTCATCGAGAAGTACTTGGAGAACGAGCCGAACACGACGGCATCGCGCGAGGTCTCCCACGTGCTGCGGCCACGGCCACCGTCACCGCCGTAGGTCAGACCGTGGTAGATCTCGTCCGAGATCAGCTGGATGCCCGCCTCCTCGCAGTAGCGCGCCAGCGCCGCCAGCTCTTCGGGCCGCAGCATGGTGCCGGTCGGATTGGCCGGACTGGCCACCACGAGCCCCTTCAGCCCGACCCGCTCGTGCAGCTCTCGCACCTGTTCCACGGTCGGCTGGAAACGCTCGGCCGCACCGGTCGGGATCTCGACGACCTCGCAACCGAGGGCCGCGAGCACGTTGCGGTAGCAGGGGTACGACGGCCGGGCCATCGCCACCCGGTCGCCGGTGTCGAACGCCGCCAGGAAGGTCGCCAGGAAGCCGCCGCTGGCGCCCGTGGTCACGACGACGTCGTCGGGGGAGACCTCGATCCCGTGCCACGCCCGGTGGTGGCCCGCGATCGCCTGGCGCAGCTCGAGGATGCCGGTGGCCGGCGTGTAGCCCAGCGGGTCACCGCTCTGCAGCAACCGCACCGCCTCGGCGCTGACCGCCTGCGGCGCGCCCGTGGACGGCTGTCCTGAGGTGAGCGAGATGAGATCGCCGTACGTCCGTTGCCGCTGGGCCGCCCGCTCGAGCATGTCCATCACGTGGAAGGGAGGCACGTTCGCGCGTCGGGCGACAGTCAGGCGATCCATAGGGGGAACATTAGGGTGTGGCCGAGACCTGCCTGGATGGCATGCGTCGTCAGGGTGCGTGCTGGCCAAGGCGCCGTCCCGAAGGCATACCGGGGTCTTTCGAGGGGCGGCAACGCCGGTCAGTGCGTGCCATGGCGGCGCAGGCCGCCAGGTAGGTCGCGGCCACGCCCTAAGATGCAGTCCCGGAGGTCATAGGGGGACCCACGACATGAGCGAGCCTCAGCGAGCGACAGTCTCATGAGCTTTGACGTCCATCAGCTCGACATGTTCGTGCTGATCGGCTCCTTGGTCACGCTGCTGGCGATCCTCGCGGTGCAGGTGTCGACGAAGGCTGGGCTCCCGTCGCTGCTGATCTATCTGCTGATGGGTGTCCTCCTCGGGGAGTCGGTGCTCGGGATCCGGTTCGACGACGCCGCCCTCGCCCACGCGCTCGGCTTCGGGGCGTTGGCGCTGATCCTGGCCGAAGGCGGTCTGACGACGTCGTGGAAGGACGTACGTCCCTCCTTCGGCCTCGGGATGATGCTGGCCACCGTCGGGGTGGTGATCTCGATCGGGGTCGTCGCGGTGGGTGCGCACTATCTGCTCGGGCTTCCCTGGCAGCTCGCCTTCCTGCTGGGCGCGGTGACCTCGCCGACCGATGCGGCCGCGGTGTTCTCGGTGCTGAGGGTGGTGCCGCTGCCGAAGCGGCTGACCGGCGTCCTCGAGTCGGAGTCGGGGCTGAACGACGCCCCGA
This sequence comes from Nocardioides panzhihuensis, assembly GCF_013408335.1. Lineage (NCBI taxonomy): Bacteria > Bacillati > Actinomycetota > Actinomycetes > Propionibacteriales > Nocardioidaceae > Nocardioides > Nocardioides panzhihuensis. The sequence goes on from NZ_JACBZR010000001.1 coordinate 5,482,512, forward strand.
CCGTGGTGGTCGTGACGCTCATCGCCAGCGGCGCGATCGCGGAGAACCCTCCGATCGTCGTGGCTGGGATCGTGATCGGCGAGCTGCTGCTGGGCATCGTGGTCGGCCTGCTCGTCGGTCTCGGAGGGGCCTGGCTGATGCGACGGGCCGCGCTGCCCTCCGCCGGTCTCTACCCGTTGGCCGTGATGACGCTGGCGTTCCTCGCCTACGGCGGATCGGCGTGGCTGCACGGCTCCGGGTTCGCGGCGATCTACGTGGCCGCCCTGGTGCTAGGCAACGCCGACCTGCCCCACCGCGGCGCGACCAGGTCCTTCGCCGAGGGAGTCGCCTGGCTGGCCCAGATCGGGCTCTTCGTGATGCTCGGTCTGCTGCTCTCCCCGGGGCGTATCGACCTCCAGACGATCGGCCTCGCGCTTGCCGCCGGGCTGATCCTGACCTTCCTCGCCCGGCCCGCGTCCGTGCTGGTCAGCACGGTGGTCTCCCGGATGACGTGGCGGGAGACCGCGTTCGTCTCCTGGGCTGGGCTGCGCGGCGCGGTGCCGATCGTGCTCACCACCATTCCCCTCGCCGCGGGCGTCGACGGTGCCGAGGACCTCTTCGACCTGGTCTTCGTGATGGTCGTCGTCTACACGCTGCTGACCGGACCGACGCTGCCCTGGGTCGCTCGGGTGCTCGGGGTCGGCCGTCCCAACGATCCGCGCTCCCTCGATCTCGACGTCGCGCCGTTGGAGCAGATCGCGGCCGACCTCATCCAGCTCCGGATCCCGCGCGAGTCACGCCTCCACGGTGTCGAGATCAGCGAGCTCCGGCTGCCGTCCGGGTCGTCGGTGTCGTTGTTGATCCGCGACGGCCACAGCCTGGTCCCGGAGAGCACCACCGTCCTCCGCGCCCGCGACGTCATCCTGGTCGTGGTGCCACGTCACCAGCGTGAGCAGGCCGAACGCCGCCTCGAGTTGGTCAGCCGGAAGGGTCGCCTGGCCGGCTGGCTGCGCTGAGTCCGGACGAGCGTTACTCGACCGGAGGGCTGCAGATCGTGGCGTCGACCTTGGCGGTGACCGTCTTGTCGCCGCCGGCGACGTCGGGGAACTTCTCCCCGGTTATGACCACGATGCCGGGGATGTCGGACTTGGTCTCGACGATCTTCGCGTCACCGAGCCAGCTTGCGACGAGCGCGGCGGAGGGAGCGTCCTTGTCGGGCGCCCACACCTCGACGGTCTTCAGCTTGGTGCCGCGGGGCGCGTTGCCGGTCCGGCCCTTGACGAAGCCCGCATCGACGAGGTCCGTCATCGCCCGGGTGGCGAGACCTGCCCGGGTGCTCGCGTTGAGCACGGTCACGACCACCTGCGACGGGTAGACCTCGGAGCCCTTCTTCACCGGGGCGTCCACGCACGGCCCGACATCGACCTTCTGCGGGAACGGTGCGGTCATCGACTTCCATCCCCAGGCACCGGCCAGCGCGACCGCAACCGCGAGGACGGCGAGGATGATGAACGTACGAAGTCCCGTGAGGGCCGAATCGAGCATGTCGCCGAGCCTAACCCGCTGGTGCGCCTCTAGCCGAGGCTGTGTACGCGGGCGTGCAGCACGTTGCGCTGCTGAAGCGCGGCCCGGAGCGCCCGGTGGAGCCCGTCCTCGAGGTAGAGCTCGCCGTTCCACTCCACGACGTGGGCGAAGAGGTCGCCGAAGAACGTCGAGTCCTCGTTGAGCAGCGCCACCAGCTGGAGGGTGTCCTTCGTGGTCACCAGCTCGTCGAGGCGGACCGTCCGAGGAGGCAGCGCAGCCCACCCCTTGGTCGTCAGACCATGGTCAGGGTAGGGGCGAGAGTCGCCGACACGCTTGAAGATCACCCTCGTGACTGTATCGCCCTCAGGACAAAACCCAACATAGAGTCAGCCCATGACGGATGCTGCTGCACTCTCGGAAGCGGTCGGACCCGGCTATCGGTTCGAGGGCTCAGCCCTCGAGCTCGGGGTGCTGATGGCCGACGCCGAGACGTTGACGGAGACGCCGATCCGCGTCCCTCTGGGGATGCTGAACAGGCACGGACTGGTCGCAGGCGCGACGGGCACGGGGAAGACGAAGACCCTTCAGCTGCTTGCCGAGCAGCTCTCTGCGGCCGGGGTTCCCGTGTTCGCCGCAGACATCAAGGGTGACCTCTCCGGTCTGGCCGCCCCAGGTGAATCGAGCGAGAAGCTGACCGCGCGGGCGGCGTCGGTCGGGCAGACCTGGCAGGCACGCGGCTTCCCGGTCGAATACTTCGCTCTCGGCGGGGAGGGCACCGGTATCCCGGTCCGGGTGACGGTCGAGGCCTTCGGCCCGACGCTCCTGTCCAAGGTCCTGGGGCTCAACGAGACCCAGGAGTCCTCGCTCGGGCTCGTCTTCCACTACGCGGAGAAGGCCGGCCTGAAGCTGATCGGGCTCGACGACCTGCGGTCGGTGCTGCAGTGGCTGGTCTCCGCCGAGGGCAAGGCCGATCTCAAGGACCTGGGTGGCCTCTCGTCCGCGACGACAGGGGTGATCCTGCGTACGCTCATCGCCTTCTCGGACCAGGGCGCGGACGAGTTCTTCGGCGAACCGGCCTTCGCGGTCACCGACTTCATCCGCAACGACGGGGACGTCGGGATCATCTCGCTGCTCGAGCTGCCCAACCTGCAGGACCGGCCGGCGATCTTCTCGACCTTCCTGATGTGGCTGCTCGCCGAGCTGTTTCGGGCGCTGCCCGAGGTCGGCGACATCGACAAGCCGAAGCTCGTCTTCTTCTTCGACGAGGCTCATCTGCTCTTCAACGACGCCTCCGACGCGTTCCTGGACCAGATCTCCACCACGGTGCGGCTGATCCGCTCCAAAGGAGTCGGGGTCTTCTTCGTCACCCAGAAGCCGACCGACGTCCCTGACGACGTGCTCGGTCAGCTGGGCTCGCGGGTCCAGCATCAGCTGCGGGTCGCGACGCCCAACGACGCCAAGGCGCTCAAGGCGAGTGTCAACACCTACCCGACCTCTTCCTACGACGACCTCGGCGCCGTCATCCAGACGCTCGGGATCGGCGAGGCGATCGTGACCGTCATGAACGAGCGCGGTGCGCCGACGCCGGTCGCCTGGACGCGGCTGCGGGCGCCCGAGTCGCTGATGGCTCCGGTAGAGGCCGCCGCCATGGAAGCCGCCGTCGCCGGGTCGCCGCTGGCGGCGAAGTACACCGCTGCCGTCGAGGTCGAGTCCGCCGCAGACCAGCTCGAGGTGAGGAAGGACGCCGCGGCGGCCGCCGAGAAGGCCGAGGCGGAAGAGAAGGCGGCCGAGAAGGCGGAAGCGAAGGCGGCGAAGAAGAGCGCTCCGAAGAAGTCCTCGGGCTCACGATCTCGCTCTCGCGACGACGACTCGGTGGTCGAGACGGTGGTGAAATCCACAGCGTTCAGGCAGGCCGCGCGCACCGCCGCCAGAGAGCTCGTCAGGGGAATCTTCAAGCGGCGCTGATTCTGATTCGCTCGGGGACGGGCGGAATCCTTATCGTCTGCTCATGCCCGACCTTCTCCTCCGGAACGTACGCATCGTTCCGCTCTCACCCGGGGCGAACGCGCCCGCCGGGGTGGTTGACGTTCTCGTTGCCGACGGTGTCGTGGCGGCGGTCGGAGAAGGCCTGTCCAGACCGGACGGCGTCGAGACGTACGACGCCGGCGGCCGCTGGCTCGTGCCGGGTCTCTGGGACGCCCACACCCACCTCGGCCAGTGGACGCTCCGGGCCAGCCGGCTGGACCTCCACGGCACCCGCTCGCCTGCCGAGGCGCTGGCGCGGGTGGCCGCGGCCGCGCGCGCCCTCGAACGGCAGAGTGGGCCGGGCGAGGCGATCGTCGGGATGGGCCACTCGGCCGGCACCTGGGACCGCTGGGGCAACGTCTCCGAGCTGGACTCGGTCACCGGCGCCATCCCCGCGATCCTGGTCAACCACGACTTCCACCACGCCTGGCTGAACACCGCGGCGCTCGACGCCGTGGAGCTGCCCCGGCGTGAGGACATGGTGCAGGAGACGGAGTGGTACCAGGCCTATCCGCGCGTCGCGGAGCTCTTCGAGTCCAACGGGAGCACCCCGGCGGCCTACCGTCGGATGCTGAGTCGGACCGCCGCGCTCGGGGTGGTCGGGATGACCGACTTCGAGGTCGGTGTCCGGCTGGACGACTGGCGGTCGCGGTGGACCTCCGGCTGCGACCTGGTCCGCATCCGGGTCGCGTCCTACGCCGACCAGCTCGACGATGCGATCGCCGAGGGCCTACGTACCGGCGACCCGCTGCTCGCCGGCGAGGACCGACTGACGATGGGGCCGTTGAAGATCATCAGCGACGGCTCGCTCGGCACACGGACAGCGTGGTGCTGCGACCCCTACGAGGACGACCCGGACAGCTGCGGGGCGCCGAACCAGTCGCCGGACGAGCTGCGGGGACTTCTGGGAAAGGCCCACGACGCCGGCCTCGAGGTGGCTACGCACGCCATCGGGGACAGGGCGGTGTCGGAGGCTCTGGTGGCGTACGCGGCGACGGGTGCGCGCGGGAGCATCGAGCATGCCCAGCTCGTACGTCGCGAGGACCTGCCGCTGATGGCTCGGCTCGGGATCACCGCTTCGGTGCAGCCGGCGCACATCCTCGACGACCGCGAGATGACCGAGGGCGTCTGGCCGGGGCGGGAGGACCGTTGCTTCGCGACCCGCTGGATGCTCGACGAGGGCGTACGGGTGACGCTCGGCTCGGACGCTCCGGTCGCGCCGCTCGATCCGTGGCTGGCCATCTCCGCCGCCGTCGGCCGCTCACGTGACGGCAAGGAGCCGTGGCACCCGGAGCAGGCGCTGACCGTCCAGGAGGCCCTGGCGGCCTCGGTCGACGGACAGCCCACGGTCGGTCCTGGGTCTCGCGGAGATCTGGCCGTGCTCGACATCGATCCGCTCCGGGCCTCCGTCGGCGACCTGGCCGCGATCGCCCACGGCGGGGTCGTGCTGACCACGGTCGGCGGGCGGGTCGTCCACCGCAGCGTCTAGTGGTGTGTCCTTCTGGGACGCGCCACCAGCGACCCCGAACAGCGCGAAGGCCCGGCCGTCATCGGCCGGGCCTCACGCAATGGATCTTCAGATGCCGGTCACGCGGACCAGCGCACCGAGTCGTCGACGAAGTCGGCGAACACGTGAACACCGCGCAGGTCCTGTCGCTCGTCCATGAGCTTGGTCAGGGCACTGGCGTGCCGGAACTTGAGGCTGTGCTGCTTCGCGGAGCTGTTCGCCTCAGGCTTGGTCGCGGTGAGTGTTTCCATCGAGGTCCCCCCTACAACGGATAGATCGTCTACATCGTGGTCTGTCCTGCGCATCAAGCATCCCGCCCGTAAGTCGCCGGCAGGTTGTTTGAACGTTACAAGCCGGTTTCGGTAAAAGAAATGCCTGACGATGCCTGTGCTGGTATCTGCCGAGCGATAGGGCTGAATCTCGCTAGACAAAGGCGACGGAAGGTCACTCCGACGCTGATCTGAGCGCGTCGACGGCCTGACGGGTCTGCTCGAGGAGCCGAAGCGCGGCGCTCGCGTCGGGCAGGTTCGGCTCCGGGGACCAGAGCTGGTCGGCGTCGCTGATCGGAGAGGCTCCGTCGATGATCGGGTCGAGGTCGGTCACCAGCGCGCCCTTCGACGGGTCGCCGGCCAGCGCAGAGCGGATCACCTCGCCGTCGATCGGGCACGCAGAGGCGATCAGCGTGGCGTTGCCGAACCTCGCGCCCGCGAGCGCGGACCCCTGCACGATCATCGCGACATGCTCGAAGACCGTACGCAGCGTGGCGAGCTCACGGCGGGTGAAGAGCAGCTCGGGGCCGGCGACGGAGTTCAGCACCAGCCGACCCTCCTCACGCAGTGCGCTCCGCGCTGCCGTCATGCACTCCAGCGAGGTGAAGGCCGGCGGGATCCGGTTGCCGGCGAAGATGTCGATGACGATGGCGTCGTGCTCCGAGCCCGGGTGGGCCTCCAACCAGGAGCGTGCGTCGGCCGTCTCCATGGTGATCCCGGCGGGAAGCGGGAACCGTGTCTTGGTGAGCTCGACCAGGGCGGGTTCGAGCTCGACGACCGTCTGGGTGGTCGAGGGCCACCGATGGGCGACTGCGCGGGGGAGCGCGAGCAGTGCGCCGCCCAGGTGTGCGGCCGAACGAGGTGCCTGATCACCGAGCGCCGCCAGCATCCAACGGATCGAGGCGAGCTTCGGCGGCTGCGCGGGGTCTCCGAGGTGGGACTGCGCGACGCCGTCGATCACGATGGCCCAGCCGTCGGGCTTGAGCACGAGGTCGGCGGTGCTGCCGTCCGAGAAGTCGATGCGCTCACGACTCCCGGCCGGACCCGGGGGTGTTGACATACATCGATCCTGCCAGACACCATCGCGCCCGGACCGGGACATTCCGGTAGCCTGCTGGCGTCGTTGATAGGCGCGGCAGTACTCGGGACATCGGGACTCGGACATCGGGCGTGAGGAGCTCTTGCGGTGGAGATATGGGAGGTCGCCGAAAATGACGACCGGATCGAGGGTCTCACCGCTGATGGCAAGCCGGACCCGGCGTACGCCGCATCGCTCGGACTGAAGGACGCGCCGCTGGGCAGGCGCGCGCTCGCGGCCGCCGTCGACATCGTCTGTTACCTGGTCCTGCAGGTCCCCTTGCTCGTCTTCACGTTCCCGCTGCTGCTGAAGCTGGCCCAGGGCAAGTTCGGCTTCGCCCGGTTCCTGAGCCACCCCGACTTCCTGCTGGCGGCCATCGCCGGCGGCACGACCATCCTGCTGACGCTGGTCTTCGTCATCGTCCAGATCGTCTTCCACGGCCGCCGTGGCGTCACGCTGGGCAAGTCCGTCGCCGGGATCCGCTCGATCAACGTCAAGACCCTCGAGCGGCCGGGAGCCGGTCGCGCCTTCCTGCGGGCCCTGGTCCTGTGGGGCTCCGGGATCATCCCGATCGCTCCGATCGTCTTTCTGGCCTCGCCACTCTTCGACAAGGAGAAGCGGAGCCGCGGCTGGCACGACAAGGTCGCTGAGATGTGGATGGTCGACGTGCGTGAGGGCCTCGACCCCTACGACGAGAAGCGGATGCGTATCGCTCGGAAGACGGTCGCGGCTGCGCCTGTCGCGGAGCGGAAGTCGCTGCCCTCGCTCAGCACCCCCAACGCGCAGGACGCCGGCAGCTACCGTCCCTCGGGCCGGGTCAGCGCCGGTGTGCTCGGCGTCTCCCGCCCGAAGGCGAGGCGCGAGGAGCCCGGGGTCTCGCCTGGCGGGGCGCTCGCGACCCCGCCCTCGGGGCCGGTGGCACCGAAGCCGGTGACCCCGGCGATCCCGCCGTCGCGCGCCGTGACGCCCAGCCAGGGTCAGACGGTGCCGCCGCCTCCGACCCCGACGCCCACCCCGGCTCCCACGCCCACCCCGGCTCAGACCCCGACACCGGCGCCGAACCCCACCCCGAATCCCATGCCGACCCCCGCCCCGGGCCACACCCCTGCGCCTACGACCGGCGGCCAGCCGCTTCACGGGCAGGAGCGCCCTCGGGGCATCATGCTCAAGGTCGACTCGGGCGAGCGGATCCCCGTGACCGGCCTGGTGCTGGTCGGCCGTGACCCCGCCCTGACGGAGAACACGCTGGGGGCGCGTACGGTCTCGATCATCGACGTGTCGGTCTCGAAGACCCACCTGTCCCTGCGCCCCAGCGGCGACGGTGTCGAGGTCACCGACCGAGGCTCGACCAACGGCACCGTGGTGATCCACGAGGGCGCCACCCGACGGCTGAACGCCTGGGAGCCGGTGCTCGCCCCGGTCGGCGCGATGATCCGGTTCGGCGACCGCTCGGCCCTGGTGCGTCGCGGGTGACCGCCGCCCCGCGAGCTCTTAGCCACATTGACGAGGGGAACCAAGGATGAAGGTCAAGCTCACTCTGCACCGGCCCGGTGTCGCGCCCGCGGATGTGATCGTCACAGCAGACTCCACGGCGACCGCGGGCGACGTCGCACGGCACATCGCCGACGCCGACCCGGCGCGCTCCGTGATCGCGGGTGAGCACGACGTCCTGACGCTGGCCGTCGCCCCGCCGACCGCCGACCGGATGGAGCCGCTCGAACCCGACGTACCCATCGGTGATGCGCCGATCGGGTCCGGCTTCGCGGCCGCGGTCGTCAACATGGGCCCGGACAACGAGATCACCGGCTCGCGTCGCAAGAGCGTCGGCGTGCTGCGGGCGATCGACGGTCCGGTGCGGGGGCAGGCGTTCCCGCTGACCACCGGCCACGCCTCGATCGGCCGCGGTCCCGAGAACGAGATCGTGCTCGCCGACCCGATGGTCTCCAAGCGCCACGCCCGCATCGAGGTGGACCGCTCGGTCGAGCTGGTCGACCTCAACTCGGCCAACGGCGTCGTCGTCGACGGCACCCAGGTCTCCCGCGTACGTCTCGCGCCGGACACGCCCGTCGTCATCGGCAGCACCACGCTGGTCATGCAGCTCTCGGCCGACTTCCTCTCCGCCGTCGAGGACCCGGTGCTCGAGCGCGGTGGCGGTCTGCTCTTCAACCGAAGCCCGCGGGTCGACGTGCGCTACCCCGGCACCGAGCACCCGCCGCCGTGGATGCCCACGGAGATGCAGAAGAAGCTGTTCCCGTGGTTCGTGCTGATCGCGCCGATCATCATGGCGCTCTCGATCTACGCGATGACCGGCCGCGCCCGCGCGCTGCTGCTGGTCGTGATGACGCCGATGATGGCGATCGGCAACTACCTCAACCAGCACCGTCAGGCGGGCGCCAAGCAGGACCACGAGATCGAGCTCTTCGAGCGGCAGTTCGAGAAGCTGGAAGAGGTCTTCTACCGCAGCAAGCCCGAGGAGGAGCTGGCCCGCAACGAGGAGGTCCCGGCGGTCGCCGAGGTCTTCGAGCAGGCGATGCAGCTCGGTCCGCGGCTGTGGACCCGGCGTCCCGAGCACTGGAACTTCCTGTCCGTACGCCTCGGCACCACGCGCGCCCTGTCGCGCAACTCGATCGCCGAGCGTGACACCCAGAACGGTCTGCCCGACTACATCGAGCGCATCGATCGTCTGAAGGAGCGCTACAAGTACGTCGACGACGTGCCGTTGCTGGAGTCGCTGCCCGCGGTGGGTTCCGTGGGTGTCGCCGGCCCGGCCGGCCCGGCGGCCGATGCGATGCGCGGGATCGCGGTGCAGCTCTTCGGGCTGCACGCGCCCAACGAGGTCGTCAGCGTCGCCTTCGCCGACCCCGACTGGGTCGAGGAGTTCGAGTGGCTCAAGTGGCTGCCGCACACCACCTCCGAGACCAACCGCTTCAAGGACATGCCGCTGGCCGACTCCGCGCCGACGGCGAATGCCCTGCTCAGCGCGCTGGAGGAATACATCATGCGCGCCGGACGGACCGCTGAGCACCGCGGCCCGTTCCCAGAGAAGTGGAACCCGATGCAGTACGGCACCGACGTCGCTCGGGCCGGCGAGGAGACCAACGCACGGGTCCAGGTCTCGATCATCGTCTTCGTCACCAACGACGCGCCCGTGGACCGGGCCCGCCTGGTCCAGGTCCTCGAGCGGGGCGCCGACGTCGGCGTACATGCCGTCTTCCTCTCCTCGACCGTCGAGGCGCTGCCGGCGGTGTGCCGCAGCTATCTCGACGTGAGCGACGGTCTGGAGCGCGCCACCGTCGGACTGGTCCGCAACGGCGACCTCTTCGACGGTGTCACCGTCGAAGGTGTCTCCAACGCCTACATGGAGATGTTCGCCAAGCGGCTCGCGCCTGTCGTCGACGCCAGCACCGTCGTCCACGACTCCTCCGACCTGCCGAACTCGGTCGGCTTCCTCTCCCTGGTCGGCAACGAGGTCGCCGAGGACCCGCACTCCGTCGTGGAGCGCTGGCGGCAGAACAACTCGATCATCGACCGCTCCGACCGGCCGCGTCCGCGGCTGAAGAAGGCCGGCAACCTGCGCGCCATCATCGGCCAGGGAGCCTCCGACGCGATGACGCTCGACCTGCGTACGCAGGGCCCGCACGCCCTCGTCGGCGGCACCACCGGTGCCGGTAAGTCCGAGTTCCTGCAGGCATGGGTGCTCGGCATCGCCTCGGCCCACTCGCCCGACCGGGTGACGTTCCTCTTCGTCGACTACAAGGGCGGGTCGGCCTTCGCCGACTGCATCGAGCTTCCGCACTGCGTCGGCCTGGTGACCGACCTGAGCCCGCACCTCGTACGCCGTGCGCTGACCAGCCTCAAGGCCGAGCTGCACCACCGCGAGCACCTCTTCAACCGGAAGAAGGCCAAGGACCTCCTCGAGCTGGAGAAGCGACAGGACCCGGAGTGCCCGCCCGCGTTGGTGCTCGTCATCGACGAGTTCGCTGCACTGGCCGGTGAGGTGCCGGAGTTCGTCGACGGTGTCGTCGACATCGCCCAGCGAGGTCGTTCGCTCGGCATCCACCTGATCATGGCGACCCAGCGTCCGGCCGGTGTCATCAAGGACAACCTGCGAGCCAACACCAACCTCCGTGTCGCGCTCCGTATGGCCGACGAGACCGACTCCAAGGACGTCGTCGACGACCCGATCGCCGGGACCTTCCCGCCGTCCCTGCCGGGCCGCGGCATCGCGAAGACCGGACCCGGTCGCCTGACCCCGTTCCAGTCCGCGTACGCCGGTGGCTGGACCCGCGACGACGAGGTCGTCACCGCCGATGTGAGGGTGGCCGAGCTCAAGTTCGGTTCGATCACGGAGTGGGAGCCGGAGCGTCCGCCGGAGAGCGACTCGCACGACGAGGACCTCGGCCCCAACGACCAGAAGCGGATCGTGGCCAACCTGATCAATGCCTCCGCGACCGCTGGCCTGATGACCCCGCGGCGACCGTGGCTCGACGACCTGGCGTCCGTGGTCGACATGCGCGACCTGCCGCTGGAGGGTGACGGACAGATCCTGCTGGGTCTTGCCGACCTCCCGGAGCGGCAGCAGCAGAACGCGATCTACTTCGCTCCCGACCGCGACGGGTCCCTGCTCATCTTCGGGTCCTCCGGTTCGGGCAAGTCGACCATGCTGAAGACGATCGCGACCGCCGCCGGCGCCCGTCCGGAGCTCGGCCGGGTCCAGGTCTACGGCCTCGACTTCGCCTCCGGCGCGCTGGGTGCGATCGCGCGCCTCCCGCACGTCGGCTCGATCATCGACGGCGACGACGCCGAGCGTCTGCAGCGGCTGATGCGCACCCTCGAGCGGGAGATGGACCGCCGCTCCGAGCTCTTCTCCAAGGCCTCGGCCGCGAACCTCACCGAATACCGTGAGATCGCCGACCAGTCGATGCCGCGCATCCTGCTCCTGATCGACAACTACCCCGAGTTCAAGAAGGAGTGGGAGATCGCGGCCGGGCGTGCGCCGTTCTACCAGTCCTTCATGCGAGTCCTCGGCGAGGGCCGCCCGCTCGGCGTCCACGCGGTGATCACCGCCGACCGCAGCGGCTCGGTGCCGACCGCGGTCTTCGCGAACATCCCGCGCCGTGTCGTCATGCGGCTCTCCGACCCGAGCCAGTACGTCCTGGTCGGAGCCCCCAAGGACGTACTCAACGAGCAGTCTGCGCCCGGCCGCGCCGTCGTCGACAAGGCCGAGGTGCAGCTCGCCGTCCTGGGTGGCACGACCAACGTCGCCGAGCAGACCAAGGCTCTCGACGAGCTCGTCGCGCAGCTGCGTGCTCAGGGTGTTCCCGAGGTCGGCGAGATCGGTGCCCTGCCCACGAAGGTCTCCAGCCGGTCCCTTCCCGCGCAGGTCGACGGCCAGCCCGTCTTCGGCATCGCCGACGACACCCTGGCGCCTCGGGGCTTCGAACCGATCGGTTCGTTCATCGTCACCGGTCCGCCGCAGTCGGGCAAGACCAACGTCCTCAAGGCGCTCGTGGAGTCCATGGAGCGCTTCGACCCCGAGGTGAAGCTGTTCCACCTCGGCAGCCGTCGCGCCATGCTCGGCGACTTCCGGCCCTGGGTACGCAGCGCCACCCGCCCCGACGACGAGAAGACGCTCGTCACCGAGCTCGCCGAGATCGTCGCCGACGAGTCCTTCCCCGGCCGCATCATGATCGTCGCCGAGGACATGACCCACCTGGCCGACGGTCCCGCCGACCGCCCGATGCGCACCCTGCTGCAGGCGATCAACAACTCCGACCACCTCTTCGTCGGCGACGCCGACGTCACCCGCGCCGGCGGCGGCTCGGGTGTCATGGGTGAGTGGAAGGCCGCCCGCCAGGGAATCGTGCTCAAACCGGACACCTACGACGGCGACACGCTGTTCAAGGTCCCGTTCGGAAAGCTCAAGCGCACCGACTTCCCGGCGGGCCGTGGAATCTTCGTCCAGGCCGGTCGGACGGTGACCATGCAGATGCCTCTGGCGAGCGACAACGAGAACGACGTATGAACGAGGCAACGAACCTGTTTTTACGCTTCACAGGGAAGAAGAGTGTGGCCTACGGTGGCCACCGGCGTCCGCTGACGGGGCGTCTTGAAATGAAAACCGCGGGAAAGGGAATGATCGATGAGTGACTTCGGGGCAACATACGACGAGATGACCGGCACCGCCGACAAGCTCGACCAGGGCAAGGACACGATCGAGTCCGCTCTGGACGAGTGCCAGGGCTACGTCGACGAGCTCGTTCAGGACGGGTTCAAGACGGAGAAGGCGTCGGGCAAGTTCCAGGACGGCTACACCGAGATGACCACGGGTCTGAAGGACGCCATTGCTGGTGTCGAGGACATGGCGCAGGCTCTGCGTGACATGGCCACGGCGATCCAGGACCTGGACTCCCAGCTCGCTGGCGGCTGAGCCGCAGCGTTTGCCTGACCGGGCTAGCAGAAACTTTACTTTCGGAGATGTTTAGAACTCGGCGTAGCGGGTAGGACTACCGTGACGACGTCGATCGCCCGGATCCCGGACCATGCCCGGGATGAGGCCTATCTGCTCGTCGGGTTCACGCTTCACGACCCCGTGAGGCGTGAGTGACTGTGACGACCGGCGCCGCAATGGTGTCGTGTAATGAAACCGCGGGAAAGGCAATGATCGATGAGTGACTTCGGGGCAACATACGACGAGATGACCGGCACCGCCGACAAGCTCGACCAGGGCAAGGACACGATCGAGTCCGCTCTGGACGAGTGCCAGGGCTACGTCGACGAGCTCGTTCAGGACGGGTTCAAGACGGAGAAGGCGTCGGGCAAGTTCCAGGACGGCTACACCGAGATGACCACGGGTCTGAAGGACGCCATTGCTGGTGTCGAGGACATGGCGCAGGCTCTGCGTGACATGGCCACGGCGATCCAGGACCTGGACTCCCAGCTCGCCGGCGGCTGATCGACTCTGCGGCGGGAGGCCCAGCGAAAGCTGGGCCTCCGCCGCTCTCATATGTCCATTTCTCGGCCGATGGCCGGTCTTGCTAGACGTCCGAAAGGTGCGGCACCGTGCCAGATGTAGCGATTACATTCTCCGATCTCGAGGCGGCGGCCTCCAGCTTGGGGACGATCATCGATGAGTTCGACAATGCCACCAGTAGATCCGAGGATCTCGAGGCTGATATCGGTGACCCGTTCGACAAGAGCGAGCTGCGCGATCAGGCGTGTGACTTCGAGGAGCGCTGGGACGACAAGCGCGATGAGCTCAAGGAGAGTCTCGAAGGCGTGAAGAAGCACATCGATGATGTCGTTAGTGGCTTCAAAGGCGGAGACAACGATATGGCCGTGGCATTCACGGCCAAAGAGTAGGGGTAGACCATGTTCGGTGGCATGCCGGATTCCCCACGCGGCCGTGAGATCAAGAGTGTTGAGGGCTCTCCCTCAGGCATCATCTCGCGGGGGCAGGACATCATCAGGATCGGCACGATGATGGAGACCGCCGCTGACACGCTGCGAGGGATCAAGGAGAACACCTTGTCCAGCGGCGCGATGAGCGGCGAGGCGATCGCCAAGCTGCAGGAGACCATCGGCGACTCCTACAAGACATTGGACGAAGCGGCTGATCTCTACAAGCCGGTCGGCCCGGTGATCGTGAAGTACGGCGAAGTGCTCGAGACGTACAAACCGTTGATCGACAACACCGCTACGACCTGTTCAGATCTCTGGGAGACGTACGACGCGCTCCCCGGTGACAAGGACGGCAGTCTGGAGCCCGAGGCCGACGGCGGCGTGCTGGGCATGGGCGGTCATGACGCGGACAGTCCCGAGGCCAAGCAAGAGGCCGAGGACAACCAGGCAAAGAAGCAGGCCTACGACGCGTGGGAGAACGCGGCCGAGCGTTTCGACACGTGGTACGACGTATGGGAGGACGGCTACGACGAGGCCGTCTCCGGGATCACCAACGGACTGTCCGGAAAGATCGAGGACGGCTTCTGGGAGGTGCTCGATGACATCGTGGCGGTCCTGGAGATCGTTGCGATGGTCGTCTTCGTGATCGGGCTGTTCGTCGCAGGGCCATTCGCTGCCATCGCGCTCGCACTGTCTGCTGCGATCCTCCTTGCGCGAGCGATTCAGTTCTGCGCTGGTGAATGTACGGGCATGGAATTGTTCACAGCTGCCCTCGACGTCGTTCCGTTCGGGAAGTTCGGCAAGATGGCCGACGGGATCGCGGAGCTGGGCGAGAACGCTTCCAAGCTGTCCAAGTTCAGCACGGGCCTCAAGTTCGCGAGCGGGCTCGACGACGCCGCACTCGGCCGTAAGGCCTTCGGCGACATCATCACGTCGATCCACACGGGTCTCGATGTCAGCGACTTCGCCCGGATCGGCGAGAACGCCAACCTCTGGCAGGCGGCTGGAGAAGTCCAAGGCGCAATCGTGAAGCACGGCTTCTCGGTCTATGGCCACGTCAACGCTGGAATTGGTCTCGGCGGCGGGTCGCTCGTGGATGCCTTCAACTGAGTATCGGCCTGATCATCTCACCTAGCTAGCAGAAGGAAATGATGGAAGCGGAGTGGCTTGCGGAAGGAGTCCTTCCCCAAAGCGACTGGACTCGGGTACCTCGCGAACGCACTGGCGAACCGGAAGAGTGGTTCCAGAGCGAGATCGCACGCATCCGATCCTGGTGGGGCGAGGAATCCTGGGGTCCTGGTGTTGAAACGGCGGTCCGTGAGGCCCTGACCGACGCCGTGGCGAAAGCCGTCGAGCAAGGAACGTTGTCGGTGATGCTGCACTGGCCGCTCGGCGTCCCTGTGCCGAGCCGGGTTCGGATCGTGCTGGCCGCGGGCGCTCCGCTGGACGTCGCAGGATGGCGCGAGGCAGGGTTCGACGTGGACGAATACCCAGGCGCGGCCTTCGGTCCTGGCCTCAAGTGTGTTGCCGTACGCGAAGAGACGATCAATGGTGAGAAGCTCCAGCTCTTCACTGCCGTGTATTCGTTCAGCGCCGCGTCAGGAAGTGTTCTGGTCATCGCGGAGGCCGGCTCTCGGGAGATCTTCCAGATGACGATGGCCGGCCTTCCGGTGTTGCTCTCCACGTTGCAGGTCACGGAACCGAACGGGCAACGGTTCGCTGCAGATCCAGTTTCAACAGTCACACGTAAGCCGACAGACGAATGGGAGGGCATTTCCAATGCCTAAACCGGTGGCCCCGAGCCCTATGGACTGGGCTGCAGTACAGATGGCAGGCACCGGATTCGACATCAACGAGCTCAACAGAGTTGTCCGGGACTACGCGCACATCGAGCTGGAGCTGGCGGCCAGGGACCGACGACGCACCCCTGCCGAGCGCATGATCTCGAAGTTGATGACATGGGTGGCGATCGTCGGCCTCATCGTTCTCGGATTTGCGGTCGCCGCAGTCATCGGCGGCCGCGCCAGCGGCGGGGTGATCGCACTCGTCTACGTCGCATGCGTTCTCGGCGCGTTCTCGGTGCTGTACTTCTACCTGCAGTGGCGCGCCCTGCCTTATCGGCAGGCGGACCGCACAGTGTCCGCATTCAGCATCATGGCGACGATCTTCGCCGTGGGGCTGATCGTTGCGATTCTCGCGGCCAACATGGACAACTCGCTGTGGTGGCTCATGATGATTCCTGCGGTGGCTCTTCTGGCTGTCTCGGTCGGAGCGATCGTCGGGCATCACCGCTTCCGTTCCGAGACGAAGCCACCGGCGGTCGATCTCGACCAGCTTTCACCCGAGAACGAGCAGGTTCTCCTCGAGAGTCGGCACCGGGCGCTCCTACGACTGCGTGCGCGCAAGGTCGTCTCCTATGCCGACTTCGAGAACTACGACAATTCGCCGCTTCGATCGGTCAGGAATGGTGGGGTGTGACCATTGAGTGCTCAAGGAGGGATCCCGTTGCGCGAGATGCTCGGAGCTGTCAAGGATCCGGACTTTGAACTGAAGCTTCTTCCAGGATGGGAGCGGCACAGCCCTGACTCTGCGGGCAAGGAGAAGATGGACGCTGCCCTGAAGCAGCGCTTCATGGCCGCCAACAGACCCGAGCTGCACGCGACTCTTCGATCGCAGCTGGACGAGGCGTACGCGGTCATGAAGAAGCAGGACGTCGTCGCGTACTTCGCACAGACCGGGGACATGGGCGACAGCAAGGCGTATTACCCTGCCTCGATCCTCGCGGCGGTCCGACGTTCCCCGGATGGCAGCAACCTCGACGCCTATGTCGCACAAGCCATTCGCGACCACGGCGCGAAGCCTCTGTTCGGCGACAAGCGGTTCGTCCGGTTCGAGCGGGAGTCCACTCGCGTTCTGGAAGGCGGCAACATCGTGGTGACGTCGATCGTCTACATGACGCCTATTCCAGGCTCTCAGCGGCGCCGTGGTCTGCAGTTGATGGCCTCCCTCGCCCGCCCTGAGTCGATGTCCGCAGCGGACGAGAAGTTCATCGGGTGGAAGAATGGGCTCGACCTGTGCGTGTCCACTCTGCGGTGGTTGCCCGCCTGACTCGTGCGGCAGGCGGATTCGTGAGCCGTGAGTGCGTCGTTGGATACCTCGACGCACTCACGCTCGGGAATCTTTGCGTGGGCGCGCTCTTTACTCTTCTACGGACGGGAACGTGAACGGTGAGGCGACGAGCGACAGCGATAGCGGTGGCGACCGCGGGGTTGGTCTCTGGATGTGGTGCTGAGCCGCCGGCAAAGGATTTCGCGACCGAGGACGCCGTCATGGCGATGCGGGTGGAGAAGAGCGGCGAAGAGTCCAGCCATCTCGTGCTGGTCTCTCCGGAGGGCCGCACCCGGGCGATCGAGCTCGATGGGGTCGAAGGCGCGAGGATCTCGTGGACCGAGCACGGGATCACCACCTCCGATCCGGAGCACGACTACGTGATCAGTAACGCCGGCCTGACCGAGCTCACGCGTAGGAGTGGCGACAAGCCGCTCGAGGCTACCCGTGAGTGGTTCCGTGTGCAGTCGGGACCGGGGACGTTGGTCGGCTTCAGCAAGACCGACTCCTCGGGCGGCGGCTTCGTCACCTACATCGACGGCGACAGCGGCAAGGCCACCTCGAGGGTGTCTCCCTACGGCGCGACGTCGACGGCGGCGGTCTGCGGTGAGCGCGTGTTCTCGCCGGGGCGCGGGACCGACACCAAGGCCTTCGAGGACGACAGCCAGTCGGTCCCGGAGAGCGAGCTCGACCGCGCCGCGCTGACGTCGGCCCATCCCCACGATGGCACTGACATCCTGAGCACGTTGGAGCCGGCGTCCGCGCCCGGTGTCACCTCACCGTGTGCCGACGGCATCGTCTACGAACCGTGGCAGGACGACGAGGGCCAGGACTTCGTACGCACCTGGAACACCGAGAAGGGGCTGCCGTCGGATCAGACCGCCGTCGACCACGCCGTCGACTATCCGGCGGACGCGAGCCATTCGGCAGCGAAGGCGCTCAAGGTCGTTGGCGATCAGCTCGTCTGGGTCGACGACTACGCGCTGTGGAGCGCGCCGCTGCCGTCGGGTTCGGCGCCGATCCAGGCGCGCCGAGTAGGCCAGCTGACCGGCGAGATCGGACTGGACGCCGGGGCGTTGGCGTACTCGTCGAACGCCGCCTACACGGTCGCCAAGGACGGCGATCTCCACAGACGGCCGCTGTCCAAGCGTGGCCACGACCGTGCGTGGACCGAGCTGACCGAGCTGAACCTGGTACGCACCGACCTGGCCACCGGCAAGCCGTCCCTGGCGCTGGAGGTGGACGTGAAGGACGTCGACTTCCCGACCGAGGATGTCTATGTGACGGCGCTGGCGGTCAACCCCGAGTGGTCGGCTGAGCAGGGCGGCTGAGCAGAGAAAGGATGGCGTCGACTCCATGGACTCCTTGAGCATGGTTGGGTCTGGCGTGTGCTTGGCGCTCGTCCCTTGATCGCTAGAGCGAGATCAGGTCGAGGGAGGCGAGGATCAAGAAGACGCCGCCTCCGCCGAGAAGGATGAAGACGGCGCTGTAGTTGACGATGCGTCCGGCGACCGAGCCGCCGTAGACGGTGTCGCTGGAGCTCGGGTCGTCGGGGGCGTACATGACCTCGACGATGTCGCCGACCTTCGGGTCGGGAAGGTGCTCGACCTCGCCGCGGTGCGGGACGCCGGTGGCGTCGCGGTACTCGTAGCGGGCGCGGAAGGCGGCCTCGGTCGCGGCCGAGCCCGTTGTGGCCGAGGAGTCGTACTTCGTCTTCCGAGTGTGGCGGATGGTCGCCTGCGTTCGGGTCCAGGTGGCCAGCCGTCGCTGGCGGCGTACGAGATGGATCGTCAGCCACGCCGGGAGGATCAGCATCGCGATGCCGACCAGCAGCGTGACGACAGCGCCGGTTTCCTTGCTTGCTCCACTAGCCCGAGGGTCGAGGGCTACACCCTAGCTACCGCCCGGAGAGGTCGGCATGAACGGCGTCTACGGCGATGTTGCGGACATCACCGCGACACGCCGAAGTAAAGATCGACCCGCACGGGGCCGGCTTGCCAAGGTGACGCATACCTCTCGATCTCGGGAACATCCACTTGTTGAAGGGACTCTTCATGCGCACTCGCACCACCGTCCGGACCGCTCGACTGGCAGCCGGCGGCCTCAGCCTCGGCCTAGCACTCACGTTGACCGCCTGCGGCTCCGACGACAGCAAGGACGACGCTGCGGTCGAGACCGAGACGAGTGCGTCGGCGTCCGAGTCCGCGTCATCTTCTGCGGCGCCGGTAGGCGACGAGGCCGAGGTGAAGATCGGGAAGACGCTCAAGGACCCCGACATGGGCGACACGATCGAGATCATCTCCGCGGTCCGTGACTTCCCGTCGACGGAGGAGGCCGACCTGATCGCCGACGGCGGCGAGGTCGTGCTGGTCCAGGTGAAGGTCAAGCCCGGCAAGGAGTACGGCGGCCGGGTCTCGGAAGGGAACTTTGAGATCTCCTGGGACAAGGGCGCGGACTTCGAGAGCTCGGACACCCGCCTGATGACCGAGGAGATGACCGCCGCGAAGCGTACGCCGCTCGAAGACGTGCAGCGGCGCGACGGCGGCGAGCACACCGGGTGGATCGCCTTCCAGGTCGACGAGAAGGCGGACACGTACCTCATCGAATACACCCGCGACGGCGCCAAGGTGATCGGTTCGGACAAGACGATCGCCGAGTTCGAGGAGCAGGTGGAGATCCCCGCCGGCTGAAGTCACGACAACCTGTTCGGCGGAGACCGGCACGTAGGTAGCCGGTCTCCGCGGGCGCTCGTTAGGATCTGGGCGTTCGTTGTCTCGGAGAGGGGACTTCAAGGTGCATTCTGAGGCACGTCGTCGAGCAGGACTCGTTTCCATTGCCAGTCTGGCGCTCGTTGCAACCGCATGCTCGGGTGATCTGCCGGCCTCGGTGGAGGAGGGCACAGAGGTCACCGTCGCGTGGACCGAGTCCTTGACGAGCACCAACCCGGCGAGCAAGGCGAACCCGACCGACGGGAACCTCGACATCGCCTCGCTGACCCGCGGAGCCTTCGGCACCCTGGTCACCGACACCGTCGAGATGGACGAGACCTTCGGCAAGGTCACGATGGAGGGCGGCGAGCAGGCCCGGGTGCGCTACGACCTGGCCGAGCCCAGCTGGTCCGACGGAGTGCCGATCGACACCGCCGACCTCATGCTCGCCTGGGCGGCGACCTCCGGCTACTTCCGCACTCCGAAGGAGGGAAGCCCGGACGGCGGGGTCGACTTCGGCGCGGTGCCGACCGGGCTGACCAAGAGCGCCTACATCCCCGAGGTCGACGAGGGCGCGCGCGCCATCGAGGTTCCGCTCGTGGTCCCGGTGGTCGACTGGCGTACGGCTCTCGACGTAGCCGTCCCGGCGCACGTCGTCGGGCAGAAGGCGCTGAAGATCGAGGACCCGATCGAGGCCAAGGAGGTCGTCGAGACCGCGATCGAGGAGTCGGACACCGCGAAGCTGACCAAGATCGCGGAGGCGTGGAACAGCGCGTTCACCGTCGCCGAGGACGGCAAGGCGTCCGAGGAGGCGCTGCTGTCCAGCGGGCCCTACCGGATCTCGAAGATCGCTGCCGGCGAGAGCGGGCAGGAGGTCGACCTGGAGGCCAACCCGGAGTACGCGGGTGAGGCCAGGCCGACGTACGAGCAGGTACGCCTCGCCCCGGCGAGCGCCGATGCCTTGGACAGCCTCGGTGAGCAGGTCGACGTCGTCCAGGTCGCCCCGACCAAGGGCAACCGAAAGCAGGTGCGTGACCTCGAGCGCCGCGACTACGGCGTCGCGAACGCCAACGACGGCACCATGTGGGCGTTGATCCTCCGCTCGGACCGCGGCCTGTTCAAACGCAAGAACACCCGCACGGCCTTCCTGCGGGCAGTCCCTCGCGGCGACATCGCCGAGGGCGGCGCGGGAGAGTGGGCCGAGGCGTACGAGGCCACCGATGTCGTGCTCTTCCCGCCGGGTGGCGAGGGCTATCAGATCGCCACCGAGGACTCCGGGTTCGCCACGAAGTTCGGGGCTTCCGCAGATGCGACCGCCCCCGGCGGTGCCCGGGTCTGTGTCGCCTACGACAAGTCGAGCCCGTTCGCCTCGGGCGCCTACGACACGATCGCGAACGTCGTCGACGACGACGGCTGGTCCGCCACCGACTGCGGTGTGTCCTCGGCCGACAAGCTGCTGTCCGGCAACAAGTGGGACGCCGCCCTCATCCGCATCCCGATCCCGCAGACCCCGGAGGAGATCGCGACTCAGTGGGGGAGCAAGGGCAGCCGGAACGCCACCGGCGGCGGCGACCGCGAACGCGACCGGCTCATCAGCGAGCTGGCCCGCACCGCCGACCCCTACGAGGCCCGCGACGTTCGCGTCGAGATCGAGAAGACGCTGGTCACGGACTCGATCGTGGTGCCGATCGTGATGAACCCGACGGTGACGGTGAGCGACAAGAAGGTCGACAGCGTACGTCCTCGTTCCGGCCAGATCGCGCCGCTCGTCTCGACCATCGTGGAGTGGTCGCCGACCAAGAAGTAGACGACTTTCGGGGTATGGGGTGGTTGGCCACCTCGACCCTGAATAGGGTGCGGGCATGACGACGCTTCATCCCGGGGCTGTGTTCGGGCACTACCGACTGGATCGCATCCTCGGCGAAGGTGGAATGGGCGTCGTCTACGACGCGTTCGACACCAAGCTCGAACGCCGGGTCGCGCTGAAGATGGTGCACGCCCACCTCGCCGACCGGCAGTTCATCGACATGTTCATCCGCGAGGGGCAGACCCTGGCGCAGATCAGGTCGCCCCACATCATCGCGATCTATGACATCGGCGAGCATCAGGGCAGCCCGTTCATCGTCACCCAGTTCATCAAGGGCGGTGATGTGACCGGACTCGTACGCAGCAGCGGACCGTTGGCGCCGCACCTGGCCTGCCTGGTGAACGCCCAGGTGGCGGAGGCGCTTCACGACGCCCACCAGGCGGGGATCATCCACCAGGACGTCAAGCCCTCCAACGTGCTCGTACGTAACCCGGCGAGCCCTCTCGACCCGTTCGTCCTCCTGTGCGACTTCGGGATCGCGACCTCGTCCTCCGATTCGCCTGCCGGAGGGATCACCGGCACCTGGAACTACCTGGCGCCCGAATACATCCGCGACGAGCGTGACGCGCAGGGCCGGCCGATCACTCCCGAGCCGTCCCGCGACATCTACGCGGCCGGCTGCATGCTGTGGTTCACGCTGACCGGCAAGATCCCCTACTCGGGTGCGGCCGTGCAGGTTGCGATGGCGCACCAGAGCGCGCCGATCCCGCAGTTCGTCGGCTCCGACGACTGGACCAAGGCGGCCAACCGGATCCTCCAGCTGTCGATGGCGAAGGACCGACGGAGCCGCTACCAGAGCGCGACAGCCTTCAAGGACGACCTGCTGAACCTGCGCGAGATCACCGCGCCCGCTCAGCTGCTGCCCGCCCCGTCGATGACCGACCCCAACCCGGCGCCGATTCCGGTCGCCGCCGTGCGGGCGCCCTCCGAGAGCGAGGCCATCCTGATCGAGGAGGCGCAGCGGCCGTCCAAGATCACTCCGCTCCGGGTCGGTGCGGCGATGGTCGGCGTGGCTGCCCTCGGCGTCGGTGGGGCACTGGCGATCACCCAGCCCTGGGTCGAGCACGGGCCCGAGCCCATCGTGCCGACCGTCAAGGGGGCTGCGTACGCGGATGTGAACGGGGACAAGTTCGGGGACGTGATCACCAATGTCCAGAATCCTGACGGCGAGGGCGTCGACGTCGTCACCTGGAAGTCGGACGGACGCGCCCTGACCCCGTCGAAGCCCGTCACGTACGACGACCCTGCGCTGCCGGCCGACAACGACGGAGGCCAGGTGTTCCCGCTCTGCGATGACTTCACCGGCGACGGGAAGAACTCGTTCGTCACCTTCGTGCGGAGTGAGAAGGGCTTCAAGTTCGACGGTGATCTGGAGGGGTCTCTCAAAGCTCCCGCGGGGGTCGTCGAGCAGGGCAAGAAGATGAAGAACTCGAACTTCTACTACGACCTCGGCACCGACGACTTCGACGGTGACGGTGTCGCCGATCTGTTCATGGCCACGCACTTCGGCAACGCGAACCCCGACCTCGACAGACAGGGGAGGAGGGTCGGGGACGGCACGATATGGGTCTACCGAGGAACCGGGTCAGGGTTCGCGGAACCGACGCTCTTCGCGTCCTACCCGGCCACATCGGTCGAGCAGGTCGCGGTCGGCGAGTTCACCGGGGACGAGAAGGCCGATCTGGTGGTCCTGAATCGAGTCGAAGGTAGTCCGGAGGACATGACGCTCACCTCTGGAGCGTCGGACCTGGACCTCTATCAGGGAGAGGGGACGACGGTCGCCGCCGCGAAGACGTTCTCGTTCAAGCATCAGTCGATCAGCTCGTTCCTCACCGGTGACGTCAACGGCGACGGTCGCGACGACGTCGTCGCCGCTGAATCCGGTCGTGGTGAGGGCCAGTCGATCACCGTCGGCACGTTCAGCGAGGACCTGGCCCAATTCTCGGTCGCCACCCGAGGGAAGCTGCCCAAGCCCCGCAACACCCTCAAGACCACCAGCAGGTATCCCCTCACCGTTGCCGACGTCAACGGTGACGGACGGACCGACATCGTCGCCGTCTCGCAGGACAGCAGCGACAGCCCCTATGCCTTCTACGTCGCTCTGGCCTCGAAGACCGGGACGTTCCCCGGTCACACGATGGCGACGTGGAAGAAGTCGCCCGACGATGTGCGTCGCTACAACCTGATGGGAGGAACCCTCGGATGAGCGATTCCACCGGAACCCCTGACAACACCCCTCGCGAGCCGCAGCCGTCGTTCGAGCGGCCGCCGGTCGACGACCCCGACAAGACCACGATCAGGCCGCGGACCGTTCGGCCCGGCGGACCTGCCGGTACGCCGCCACCACCGCCTCGTTCGACCCCACCGCCTCCTCCTCCGACACAGCCGCCGGCTCAGTCCACGCCACCTCCGCCGCCCCCGCCACCGCCCGTGCCGACCCCGGCGCAGGAGCAGGCGACCGTGCTACAACAAGCAGACGCTCCCGGCATGATCGGCCCCTACCGGCTCGAGCAGCAGGTGGCGTCCAACGAGATGGCGGTCGTCTACAGGGCCACCGACACCCGGCTCAACCGAGCGGTCGCCATCAAGGTGCTCCTCGGGCGGGGCGCACGCGACCCCGAGTTCGTGTCTCGGTTCGACAAGCAGGCCACACTGATGGCCAAGCTGGACTCTCCGCACATCATGGGCGTCTACACCAACGGCCGAACCAACGACGGCGCTCCCTACCTCGTCTCCCAGTTCGCCGACGGAGGTGACCTCGGCTCGCTGCTCAAGGCTCGTGGCCGTCTCCCCGGCCCGCTGGCCGCCGACATCTGCGCTCAGATCGCGGATGGTCTGGCCGCGATCCACTCGCCCGAGGTCGGCGTCGTGCACGGCGACGTGAAACCGTCGAACATCCTGCTGCGCGACGGCAACAGTCCGCCGTTCGCCTACCTGTCCGACTTCGCTGCGGCGCGCGCCGATGACTCCGCGACGGCCCGGCCCGGGATCCACTCCGGTGCCTGGAACTATCTGGCGCCCGAGCGCGCGATGGGTGCGCCGGCGACTCCGGCCAGCGACCTCTACTCGCTCGGCTGCCTGTTCTACGAGCTCGTCACCGGGACCGTTCCCTTCACCGGCGCGAACGACGTCGAGACCGCGATGGCTCATGGGTCCCAGCCCATCCCGACCTTGCCGGGTCGCGACGACTTCACCCTGCAGGCCAACGACCTGCTCTCCGGGGAGCGTGGTCTGCTCGCCAAGGATCCCGCCCAACGTACGAACGAGGCCGTCCGCGTCCGTGACCGGTTCGCCGCGATGGCCGGGCGCCAGATGGGCTTCGCGTCCGGAGCCACCGTCACCCTCAAACGCGCCAAGACCACGTGGTGGATCGCCGGTGCGGCGGCGTTGGCGGTCGTCGTCGCGGGCGGCGCCGCGCTGGGGATCACCCTCGCGACCACGGAGAACACGCCGGCGAAGCCCAAACCGGCGGTACGTGGCGACATCGACGGGGATCGGCTGGGTGATCTGGTGCTCGGTGCGCCGTTCGGTGACGTCAACTACAACTGGGACGGCAACGCCGCCACCCTCTTCGCCTCCACCGGCAAGGGGTTCGAGGCCGGCACCACCGAAGGCCTCAAGTTCGGCAACCTGGTCGGGGACCTGGACGCCGACGGAAAGGTCGACGTGGTCCAGGTCTCCGGCGTCGGGTCGTCGTTCAACGTCGACTCCAATGCGAAGAACCAGCCTGACGGCGCCATCCAGGTGCCGGCATCGGGCAAGCGCCTGGCCATGTTCTGCGCCGACTTCAACGGTGACGGGCGCGACGACATCGGCATGATCTCGGTCGGCAACGGGACCAAGCTGCCCAAGGAAGACGCCGATCTGGCGAAGCTCGAGGACCTCGAGTTCCACGTGACGGTCATGCTGAGCAAGGCGGACAACACCTGGGCCAAGAGCACCGACTGGTACACCGGTCCCTGGAAGGGCGCCACGTTCGACATCAACTTCGAGGTCGGCGACCTCGACGGCGACAAGCGAGCAGACCTCATCATGGGCGCCAAAGAGGCCTCGCCGGCCGCTGCGGTCCTGCTGATGAGCCAGGGCTCGAAGCTCACCAAGACCGAGCTCGAGCTGCCCGGGCCCGACGGTGATCGGGTCGCCGGGCCGTCGAACTATGCCGACGTCACCGGTGACGGGAAGGACGAGCTGATCACCCAGGAGATCGTGGACCAGAAGTGGGCCATCCGCGTCTACTCCTACGACCCCGAGGGCAAGAAGCTCGTCCCCGAGCCGTCGTGGGACATCGACGACCCGGTCAAGAACGACGACGCTGTCAGCGGGTCTCAGATCCCTGCGGTCGCCGACGTCAACGGTGACGGCAAGGACGACCTGGTCAACCCGCTGCGCGCCGGCGACGGGGACTACGAGTATCTCAACAAGGCGTCGGTCCTGATCTCGGGCAAGGACACGTTCACTGCCGAGACGTGGGAGATGCCCGCCGCAGACGAGTTCGAGACCCACCCGCCGTTGCGCAACGTATCCAACAACAACGGCACCGGGACTCTCTAGAGCAACGGCCCGCGACCCGATCGGGTCGCGGGCCGTTCTCGTCCGGTCGCTGGGGACTAGACCGTCGACTCGCTCCAGGCCAGCTGGATGACCTCGATACCGCGTTCCCGGGTCACCAGGCGCCCACGCCCCGGGAGGGTCGGGACCGGCTTCAGGTTGCCGACGAGCGGACCCTCGTCCGGGTTGCCGGAGAGCAGCAGGCCGGGCATCGCCAGGTCGCGCATGGACTGGATGACCGACTCGTAGAGGGAGCGCGAAGCGCCACCCGAGCGGCGAGCGAGGATGACGTGCAGGCCGACGTCGCCGGCCTGGGCCATCAGCGGCTGCAACGGAGCCAGGGGCGAGCCCTGCTGCGTCGAGACGAGGTCGTAGTCGTCGACGAGCACGAACAGCTCCGCACCCGACCACCACGACCGGTTGCGCAGCTCCTCGGGCGTGACGTCGGGACCCGGGATCCGCTTGGTCAGGTACGCCGCCAGGTCGTTCAGTGTCGGGTTCGCCTGCGTCGCCGAGGTGAGGTAGCCGACCAGGTAGTCCTCGGGGATCTCGCCGAGCAGCGACCGCCGGTAGTCGACCACCGCGATCTGTGCCTCCTTGGGCGTGTGCGTCCGCATGATCTCGCGGGCGATGCTGCGCAGCATCGAGGACTTGCCGGACTGGCCGTCGCCGAAGACGAGCAGGTGAGGCTCGGTGGCGGGGTTGAGACCGACCGGTGCCAGCTCCTTCTCGTTGATGCCCAGCAGCAGTCGCTTGCCGGGCTTCTCCTCGGTGACCCCGGCCTGCTCGCGGATCTGCTCGATCGCGATCCGCTCCGGCAGCAGCCGCAGCTTGGGTCCGGCGGGCCCCTGCCAGGCAGCGGAGACGCGGGAGATCAGGTCGTCGACGCCGTCGCCCAGCGTCGTCGGGGAGCCGTCGCCGTCCATCCGGGGCAGCGCGCTGAGGAAGTGGAGCTTCTCCTTCACGATGCCTCGACCCGGGCGCCCGGTCGGCACCAGGGCGGCGATCTTGCGGTCGAGCTCGGAGTCCATCGGGTCACCCAGACGCAGCTCGAGCTTGGTGCCGAAGATGTCGCGCATCGACGAGCGGAACTCGGCCCAGCGGCCGGCCGCCGCGACGATGTGGACACCGAAGGTCAGGCCGCGCGGAGCGATCTCCTGGATGGCGTACTCGAGGTCGTCGAAGTCGGCGCGCAGGGTGCCCCAGCCGTCGATGACGAGGAACACGTCGCCCCAGCCGTCGTCGGCCTGGCCGCGAGCACGACGGATGCGGTAGGTCTCGATCGAGTCGATGCCCTGCGCCCGGAAGTAGGCCTCACGTCGGTCGATGATGCCGGAGACCTCGGCCAGCACTCGACGTACGACGTCGGGCTCGGAACGGGTGCCGACACCGGAGACGTGCGGGAGCTTGGCCAGCGGCGCGAACGTGCCGCCACCGAAGTCGAGCACGAAGAACTGCACCTCTTGGGGCGTCATGGTCAACGACATCGAGGCGACGATGGTGCGGAGCGTCGTGGACTTGCCGGTGCGCGGCGCACCGATGACCGCGACGTGACCGGCGGCGCCGCGCAGGTCGAGGGTGAGCGTGTCGCGCAGCTGCTCGCGCGGCTTGTCGACGATGCCGAGCGGCACGACCAGACCGCCGAGCCGCTTCCAGGCCGGCGAGTGCAGACCGAGCTCGGGCGAGGTGGTCAGGTCGGGCATCAGCGTGTCGAGTGTGTCGGGGATGTCGAGCGGCGGCAGCCAGACCTGGTGGGCCGGGTTGCCGTGGCCGGCCATCCGGTCGACGGCGATGTCGAGCATCGACTTCTCGACGCCGTCCGCTCCCACGACCGGGGCGGCCGGGCGCTCTTCCTCCTCCTCGGCCGGCATCGCCAGCTGCTTCACCTCGGCGATCGAGAACGGGAAGATGCCCTGCAGCTTGCCGCCCTCGTCGCGGCGGATCCGCGACCCCGCGGCCGGCGGCCCGGAGACGTACGCCGCTCGGAACCGCTGCATGTTGGTCGGATCAGGCTTCAGGTAGCCGAGCCCGGGGATGGCCGGGAGCTCGTAGGCGTCCGGCACACCGAGCACGGTCCGCGACTCCTGCGCGGAGAACGTACGCAGGCCGACGCGGTAGGAGAGGTGCGAGTCGAGGCCGCGGAGGCGGCCCTCCTCGAGGCGCTGCGAGGCGAGCAGCAGGTGGATGCCGAGGGATCGGCCCAGTCGGCCGATCGCGACGAACAGGTCGATGAACTCGGGCTTGGCCGAGAGCATCTCGGAGAACTCGTCGACCACGATGAACAGCGACGGCAGCGGATCCATCGTGGGATCCTGCGTACGGGCCTTCTCGTAGTCCTTCAGCGAGGAGAAGTTGCCGGCCTCGCGCAGCAGTTCCTGGCGGCGGGTCATCTCGCCGGAGAGCGCGTCCTGCATACGGTCGACGAGGGTGAGCTCGCCCTCGAGGTTGGTGATCACTGCGGAGACGTGCGGCATGCCGGCCATGCCGGCGAACGTCGCGCCACCCTTGAAGTCGACCAGCACCAGGTTGAGCACCTCGGGCGGGTGGGTGAGCACCAGACCGAGGACGAGGGTGCGGAGGAACTCCGACTTACCGGAACCGGTCGCACCGATGACGAGGCCGTGCGGCCCCATACCCTGCTGGGCCGACTCCTTGATGTCCATGTAGATCTGCTGGCCGGCGTCGCCGACACCGACCGGCACGCGCAGGCGGTCACGGTTGGCGCGGGGACGCCAGGCGACGTCGGGGTCGAAGGAGCGTACGTCCCCCAGACCGAGCAGCGCCATGTAGTCCTTCGGCGCCGCGATCTCGGTGTCCTGCGGGGTCTCCGCGGCGGCGTCGGAGCCTTCCGGCGCCACGGTGTAGAGCGCGGTGAGACGGCGGGAGTAGGCCTCGGCGTCGGCCATGGTCATCTGGTCCACCCGCAGCCGGACCGGGTCCATGCGTACGCGCACCTGGTAGCCGGGGACGGTGTTGTTCTCGTCGGGCTCCTCGTCGTCGATCAGGAACCGCACCCGGCTGGAGTCGAAGAGCTCGTCCCAGTGGGTCGGCAGGTCGATGACGGTGACGCCCTGGATGCCGTCGTCGGGGAGCACGTGGTTGCCCGGTGGGACGGATCCACCGTCGACGATGACCACGACCTGCGGAACAGGGATCCGGTCGTCGGTGCCCCAGCGGGCGCGCTCGCCGACCTCGGTCGGAAGCAGGGCGCCGAGATCGTTGATGTTGGTGACCACCATGCGGCGGGGTCCCACAGCGTCGACCTCACGGCCGCTCTGCGCGTGCGGGAGCCACTTGACCCAGTCCCACTCGGCGAGGTTGCGCTCGGAGGTGAGCACGGCGACGATCAGCTGCTCCGGTGAGTGGAAGGCCGTCATCCCGCAGATCAGGGCGCGGGCGAGCGCCCGGGCCTGGTCCTCGTTGCCGCAGATCTCCATCTTGTCGAACCCGCGCAGGTTGGTCGCCGCGGGCAGATCGGGCTGGATCCGGTGGACCGTCAGCAGCCGGTGCAGCGCGCTCGCCGAGGCTGGGTCGACCTGGTCGATCGGGGTCTGCTGGGGCGGCACCAGGGTCAGGGCCAGGGGCTGGTGCGCGACGCCGTAGCGGACGTCGAGATAGCGCTTGTGGGTGTTCGACCGCTCCCACAGCCGGCTGCGCTCCTCGGCGATCGCGGGCAACGAGGACGGTGCGGGGTAGTGCCAGGTCAGCGCCTTGCGCTGCTGCTCGCCGGCCTTGCGCGCCGACTGTCGGACGCCGGCCAGATAGCGCAGGTAGTCCGTACGCTGCCCGCCGACCTGCTTCTGCTTCTGCTTCCGCTGGCGGTCGATCTGCACGAAGATGAAGCCGAGGGTCGCGAACAGGAACATGCCGGCGGCGATGTAACGCTGGATCGGCGGGGAACCGCCCGCGCCCGACTGCATCGTCGCGATGAGCACGATCGACCCGAGACCACCGAGCATGGGGATGGCGTTCATCAGGATGCCGCCGACGCCCTCGCCCTCTTCGATAGCCGGCGGAGGATTGAGCGCGAGCTCCCCCTCGGGGACCTCTGGCTCTTCGGTGCGGGTACCGCCGGCTGTCGCAGCGATAGTCACATGTCCCCCTGGGAGTGGTTCAGCGGCCCGCGGGCCCGGATGCCGCAGGTGGTCTGGATCTTAGAGTGCCCACACCCCGGCCACTACCTTTAACCGTGCCGGTCGGGTAAAACGGGCGGTGGAGCTTCCGATGTGGAACTCTGTCACAGGGTCTTCACGCATCCGGGAGGTGTCATGCCCACTCAGACGGCCGATGCCGTTGAGCCGGCGCTCGCAGCAGGCGGTCTGGCGGTCACGGTCCACGGCACCGCCGGTGTGGTCGACATCGTCGTCCCCTCCGACGCGCACGCCTCGGACCTGGCCAGGGAGTACGCCACCGCGGTCGGTCTTCCCGCTCCGCCGGTGCTGCGCGACCGGCGTGGAGTCGTGCTCGTCCCGGACGCCTCGCTCGCCTCACGCGGCATCACCTCGGGTGCCCTGCTGGCGGCCGACTCCCCGCCCACGCAGTCCTACTCGCGGCCCGAGGTCGTGGAGACGGTCGCCCCGAGGCGTGCCGGAGACTTCTCGTTCTACTGGGTCGGCCTGGCCACCCTGCTGGCTGTTGCCGCCGCCGGGTTCGGTGCCCAGGCCGACGGCTGGCAGCAGACGGCCACCGCCGCCCTGCTCGCGCTCGGCGCACTGGTCGGCATCCTCCCCGCCGGGCCGTACGCAGCGCGCCGGGCGATCGTCGCCCCCGCCTTCGCCGCCGGTGCTGCCTTCGTCACCACCATCGACCCCACGCCCGAGACGCTGCCGATGGCCGTCGGCGTGGCCGGGCTGAGCGCCGCGATCGTCGCGACGATCTCGCGGTCGCTCGTGAGCGACGTCGATGCCGCGCTCAAGGTCTGGACCCTGACCGGCGTCGCGGTCTTCGTGGTGACCGCGTTGTGCGCGCTGCTCGGCACCTCACCGCAGGTGCCGTGGTCCATCCTCTTCGCTGCCGCGGCGCTCGCGGCGCGGATCGTGCCCTCGTACGCCGTGGATGTGCCCGACTCCTATCTCCTCGATGTCTCCAAGCTGTCGGTGACCGCCTGGTCGGCGCGGGCCAAGACCACCTCGAGCACGGCGACCGTCCCGTTCGGCGAGGTCACCCAGGTCGCCGAGCGCGGCACCCGGACGCTGGCAGCAGCCTCGTGGGCGATCCTCGCAGTGGTGGCGGTGAGCGGGCCGGGACTGGTCGCGACCGCCACCGCCGACGTGGACCGGGTCGGCGCCTGGGTGATCATGCTGGCGGGCGCCTTCGTGATCCTGCTCTCGGCGCGCAGCTATCGCTACTGGCTGCCTCGTGGCGTGCTGCGGGTCGCGGGGCTCATTTCGCTGGTGGTCGGAGTCCATGCCCTCGTAGGGTGGTCGGACCCGGAGCTGGTCTCCTGGCTCGGTTTGGGCGTCGTGCTGATCGGTCTTGCGGTGATCGTCGCGGCGATCGCGACCGGCCGGGGCTGGCGCTCGGCGAAGTGGGCGGCCCGGGCAGACTGGGCGGAGTCGCTGTGCGGGGCAGCCGTGATCGCTTCGTTCGTGGTCTCCTCCGGGTTCTTCCGGCACCTGTGGGAGTCGGGGTTCCGCGGTTAGACGGCACGGCCGCAAAAAAGTTCAGAGTTTTCTGTTTAGAACTCCGGAGTCGGGGTATGAACACAGTGTCCGGACCTCGGGGGAGCCCATCGGGAGCCGGGCTCCATCAGGTATCAACCTAGGAAGACCGGTTCCGCCGGTGGAAGGACAGCACCATGAGCAGTGAGATCAAGCAAGGTCAGGCGATCAACACCGCCGTCGGCTTCATCAACGAGACGAAGGCCAAGCTGCAGAGCGCCAACAGCCGCACCGTCTCCGAGGCCCAGGGTGAGGGTGCATCGGGCTGGAAGGGCGCCGGCGGCACCTCGTTCCAGCAGCTGATGAACACCTACAACGAGAAGTCGCGCGAGATCACCAACGCGCTCGACGAGCTCACCAGGGGCCTCGAGAACGCCCGCAAGGTCGGTAGCCAGGCCGACGAGGATGTTGCCGGGCAGTCCAGCTCCGTCACCTCCAGCATGGACAGCATCTCGTTCAAGATGGGTGGCTGACCACCCGGTCAGGCCGCATTTCAAGCACAGGACTGGAAGGAACTGACATGGGCGAAGAGATTATCGTCAACCACGGGAAGATGGGCGCCATCACCGACATCCTGATGAAGGGTGTGGCTGACATGGACCGCGAGCTCGACGAGCTCGAGAGGCACATCCTCGGTCTTCAGGAGAACTTCACCGGTGAGGCGGCCAACGCCTACAACCAGGCGCAGGCCAAGTGGAACCAGAGCATCCGCGAGCTCGCCATGGCGCTCGACCGGGGCAGCAAGTTCGTCAACGAGGCCAACGCCGACATGCACCGCGCTGACCAGCGCGGCGCGGCCGGCTTCGGCGGCTGAATTCTTCAGCACACAGACAAACACGAGGGGACCGGTGCAGGCACCGGTCCCCTCGTAGCTGGTTTTATGGCAAAGTCAGCGCTGATGCTCGCTGTCTGACTCAGCGGGCGCGATGTAGCCCTAGCTCTCGGGACATTCGGTCGGTTCGTCCCGGGTACAGGCACGACGCGAGGAGTTCGTGAAATGACGCAGGCGCAGGTGGCGCCCACGGGGTTGGTACGGGTCACTGTCGCCTCCGGCACCCGTCGGATGGATCTGGTGCTGCCGGGCTCGGTGCCGGTCGCAGAGCTCGTCCCCGAGCTCGCGCGAAGCGTCGGGTTGCTCGACCCGCAGACGGCTTACGCCGGCTACCGCGTCGTGCTGGCCGACGGTCGCAAGCTGACCGGTGACCTCGGACTGATCCCTCAGGGTGTCGAGGACGGCGGTGTCCTCACCGTGAGCGCCGGGATCGACGACAAGCCGCCGCGGGTCTACGACGACGTGGTCGAAGCGATGACCGACGTCGTCGAGAGCGAGATGGCTCCGTGGAAGCCGGAGGCAGGCAGGCGTACGTCGCTGCTGGCTGCCGCGATGCTGCTGCTCCTCGGTGCCGGGGCGCTGTGGACCCAGTCGCCGTCGATGCTCGCCGGTGTCGCGGCCGCCGTGATCGGCACCATCCTCGCCGGAGGCGCGATCGTGCTCTCCCGGCTCGAGGCGGAGAACGACGCCGCGATCGCCGCGGTGTGGATCGGCGAGATCTACGGTGCGGTCGCCGGCTTCCTGATCGGCTCCGCCTCGCTCGGGACCGACGGAGGCGTCGGGATGCCGCTCGCCCTCGCGGGTGCGGGCGCGATGCTCGCCTCCGCGATCGGCTTCCTCGGCCTGGGCGACGCCCGGATCCTGGCGATGCCGGGTGCGCTCGTCGGTGGCGTCTTTCTGGTGGCCGGCCTGCTGCTGAGCGCGACCGGATGGAGCGCCGGCGTCGTGCTCGGGATCGTCCTGGTCGTCGTGGTGCTGACCGGCAGCTTCTTCCCGTGGCTCGCGCTGAGCACTACCAAGACCGACGTCCCCCAGCTCTACTCCGACGAGGACATCAACCTCGACCCCGACGAGATCAGAAAGGATCAGGTCCGGGTCGACGCCAAGGTCGCCCACGAGATCCTGGTCGCGATCGCTCTCTCCGTCGGCGTCCTGGTCGTGCTGACCACGCCGTTCGTGGTTCAGCTCGGGCTCGCCGGCACGCTGGTGGCGCTGGCCGCATGCGTGGTGCTGATGCTGCGCACTCGGCAGTACCGGACCGGCTCCGAGGTGCTCGTCGGTCTCTCCTCCGGGATCGCCGGCCTGCTCTCGATCGGGGCCGCGCTGCTGATCTACCACGAGTCGTGGCGGCCGACGACCGCCGTCGTGCTTGCGGCGGCGGGCGGCGTACTCCTGGTGCTGACGCTGGTTCCTGACGTCGGGTCCATCCGGCGTGGCCGGCTGGCCGATCTCGCCGAGACGATCTGTCTGCTCGCGATGCTGCCGCTGATGGTGCTCGCCTCGGGCCTCTTCGGCGCCGCGGTGGCTGGTTTCTGATGGCCAGCAAGAAGGACCTCGTAGAGGCGCATGCCTTCAGCCGGCGCCGGCTGGTCTCCGCGTTCCTCTCCGGCGCCCCCGGCGGGCGCGAGGTGGAGCCGGCCCGGCCGGGTCGCTCGGTCTTCGGTGGAGTCATCCTCGCGGTGCTGCTCATCGCCGGCGGTGCCGTCGCCCACTTCCTCGCTCCCCGGCCAGCGACGGGCTGGGCAGACCAGCCCGGTCTGATCGTGACCAAGGGCGGGGCGCGGTACGTCGTCACCGGCCCCGAGAACGACAGGGAGCTGTACCCGGTCGTCAACCTCGCCAGCGCCCAGCTCATCCTCGGTCTCGACCTGGAGGAGAAGTCCAAGGTCATCGACCAGGAGGAGATCGACAAGGAGTTCCCCAAGGGCACGATCGGCCTCGGCGGGCCCAACGTTCCGGAGGAGCTGCCGCTGACGTCCGACTTCATCAACACCGGTTGGACCGCGTGCACGGCTGACGATGCAGGCACATTCCTGAACATCTCAGCCAAACCTGACGTGCGTCAGGCCGCTCAATCCGGCTTCTTGGTGCAGACCGCAGAAGGCACCTATCTCGTCGCGGAAAGCACGGACGTCGACGGCGGCACGCAGGCGTACAGCTACAAGATCGAAGGCGACGCCGAGACGTACGCAGACCGTATCTTCACGGGGCCGATCTCGACCCCGAGAGTGCCTCAGTCCTGGGTGAACCTCTTCCCGGTGGGCGGCACCCTCAGCGGCGGTTCCTTCGGGAGCGCCTTCGCCAAGGCGGGGCAGGCTGTCGAGGGTGAGGACTACCCGATCGGTACGAAGGGTAATTACCTGGCCAAGGACTATCTGATGACTGAGACCGGTTGGATCCGACTCGAGGACTTCGCCAGCGAGGTCTACGACATCGCCTTCGGTGACAAGGTCAACCTGCAGCAGTTGGACTCGCAGCCGAACATCGACGGTGAGCGTCTGGAAGCGTCCACTTTCTGGCCGAGGTCGACAGTCGACCCAGCGACAGGAGCTGCTTGTGCTCGGCTCGAGACCGGAGCCGCTACGACGGTGCGGCTCGGCATCGAACCAGGTGAGAAGGCGTGGCCGGCGAGCCCGCCCGGGGCGGACAGCCTCACCGAGGCGAGGGTCGATCCCGGAAAGGGTGCTTTCGTCTATGCCGCCAACGACGAAGACCTCGACAAGAAGAGCGCCACCCCCTATCTGATCGATGCCCGTGGCACCGCCAACACGTTGGACGGTCCGCTCACTGTCGACCGGCTCGGCCTGAGCTTCGACTCCGGTCCGATCGTCCCGGGCACGTGGCTGCAACTGCTCCCCAGCGGCGCTGCGCTCTCCACTGAGCTGGCGCTCTGCCCGCCAAACAGCGATGAGGTCAAGGTGGACCAGTGCGTGGCCCAGTGACGCTCGTACGTCGCGGGGTCGCCCTCGCCGCCGTCGCGAGCGGGTTGACTCTGCTGGGCAGCCCGGGCCCGGCGTACGCAGCGGAGGAGCGGGCAGAGTGCTCGGCCTATGCGACGAACACCGGTGGGGGCGCCCCGCAGAAGGCGGATACCCGGACCGCGCCGGTGCCGGAGCAGGTCGCCCCGTTCGCGATCATGCGGATCGCCGAGGCTCAGAAGGTGAGCAAGCAGGGTCAGGGGATCCGCATCGCGGTGGTCGACTCCGGTTTCGGTCGCAACGCGCAGGAGTACCACGGCACCGTGGCGGCGGGCCTGATCTCCCAGATCGCGCCCAAGGCGAGGCTCAGCGACCATCCGGTCCTCAAGGTCGGTCAGGAGAAGTCGACGATCGAGGCCAAGAAGATGGTGGCCGAGCTCGGCTCGCTGGCCAAGGGCAATGCGAAGGGGCTGATCGTCGACATCGGTCTGCCCGCGACCCAGCAGGCGCCAGGCCTAGACGCTGCCGTCGACGCGCTCATCAAGAAGGGGGCCATCGTGGTGATGGCCTCGGACTGGTCCGAGGTCACCACCGACTCGGACCCTCTGGACATCGCCTCCAAGGCGTTCCCCAACGCCAACGACTCGATCGTGACGGTCAGCGCCTCCGGCACGTGGGCCTCCGACCCTGACTTCAAGGTGCTGCCGAACTCCAGGACGGATGTCACGGCCCCGACGTACGGTGCTCCGTCGACGACGCTGTTCGGTCAACCGTGCTGGGTCGACTCGATCACGACGTCCTTCGCCGCAGCCGAGGTCTCCGCCGTGCTCGCGCTGATCTGGTCGACCAACCCGGGCTGGAGCGCGGACCAGGTCATCGACCGGCTCTACAGCACCACGTCAGGTCGTGAGGGCCAGGGCGGGCGCTACTGGGGCGCCGGCGTGGTGAACGCCTACGACGCGCTCACTCGTCCGCCCGTCGAGGAAGCCGCCACGGCGCCGGAGATCGAGCAGGCGCCGATGGCTCGGGAGAAGGTCGACCCGCTCGCAGCCATCCGCGACAACGCGATCTGGTGGGGCATCGTCGGCGGTGGCGCGCTCGGTCTCGGGCTGGTTCTGCGACCGATGTTCTCGCGGCGCAAGGGCTCGATGTAGCTCGTCACCGCTCGCTGTCGAAGGCTTCGCGCGCTGCTTCGACCTCCGGGAGCGTCGAGGCCGACCATTGGTAGAGCTGGTCGATGAGATCCTGCAGCGTGCTGCCCAGCGGGGTGATGCGGTACTCCACCGCGATCGGGCGCGTGCTCAGCACGACGCGTTCGACCATGCCGTTGCGCTCCAGGCGGCGCAGCGCTGTGGTCAGCGACTTCTGGGTCACCGCCGGGATCGCCTGGCGCAGTTCGTTGAAACGGCGCGGCCGCTCGCACAGCGTGTCGAGCACCTGGAGCGACCACTTGTCGAGGAGCTGGTCGAGGAGCTCGCGATGCTCCTCGGTCAGGCGCAGCGGGCCAGGGTTGGTATCCGGCATGACACCTAGTCTCGTTGAAGTTTCCTCTGGATACCAAGTACACATGAGAAACCCTGTCCCTCGAAAGGAATCTCATCGTGCCCGTTGAACTGCTCACCCCTGACGGCATGTTCCAGCCCGTGCCCTATCACCACGTCTCCGTGGCGACCGGCTCCCGTCACGTCCACGTCGCCGGCCAGATCGCCCGGGACGAGCTCGGGCGTGGCGTTGCTCCGGGCGACCTCGCCGGCCAGCTCGCCCATGCCCTCCGCAACACCGCCCGCGGACTGGCCGGGGCCGGCGCCACCTTCGCCGACGTCGTACGTCTCAGGTTCTTCGTCACGAACTGGACCCCGGACAAGTACGACGCGTTCGTCGCCGGTCTCGAGAGCGTCGTCGACGAGCTTGGCATCCCGCAACCCCTGCCGCCCCTGTCGGCCATCGGCGTGGACTACCTCTTCGAGCCCGACGTTCTCGTCGAGGTCGAGGCGTACGCCGTCCTGGACTGAGCCGCTCGGAGAATGCAGAACGCCGGTCCGGAGCTTGCGCTTCGGGCCGGCGTTCTTGCAGGTCAACCTAGGTTTCCTGCTGGCGGATCTGGGGGGATTCGAACCCCCGAGGGCTTGCACCCAACACGGATTCCAGCCGTGCGCCATAGGCCACTAGGCGACAGATCCGTGAGGGATCCTACGCGGCTGTGGGAGCCGGGGGGAAATCGGCGGAGGTGGCGGGTCGCGACCCTGACAAGCTCGGTACACCGCTTTGGGATCCGCGCGGCGACTCGTCTAGACTCTTCGACAACCCCCCATGTGGCGACATCTTGTCGAACCTCCCCAGGGCCGGAAGGCAGCAAGGATAAGCGAGCTCTGTCGGGTACGTGGGGGGCCTTTTCATGCCCTCTTTCCCTTTCGACGAGATCTTTCGCACCAGACGGAAAGTGGTCGATATGGGCCCAGTAGGCGCAGGACCGATGGCCCAAAGTGTCCACTTTGCAGGGTTCGCCCGCTGCGCGGCCGCCCGGCGGCTACCGACTGTCGGTGACGGTCGTTAGGGTTCATGGGGTGGACGCACCCCTTGCTCTCTATCGCCGCTACCGGCCGGAGACGTTTGCCGAGGTCATCGGCCAAGATCACGTCACCGGTCCGCTGCGCAATGCGCTGGCAGGCAACCGGGTCAACCATGCGTACCTCTTCTCCGGTCCACGCGGCTGCGGCAAGACGACCTCGGCGCGGATCCTCGCCCGAGCGCTGAACTGCGAGAAGGCGCCGATCGCGGACCCGTGCGGGGAGTGCGACTCGTGCCGGGACCTGGCGCGCGGTGGGCCCGGAAGCATCGACGTGATCGAGATCGACGCGGCCTCGCACGGTGGCGTCGATGATGCCCGTGACCTGCGGGAGAAGGCGTTCTTCGCGCCGGTCAAGAGCCGCTACAAGGTCTACATCATCGACGAGGCCCACATGGTCTCGACGCAGGGCTTCAACGCGCTGCTCAAGCTCGTCGAGGAGCCGCCGGAGCACCTGCGGTTCATCTTCGCGACGACCGAGCCGGAGAAGGTCATCCCGACGATCCGGTCGCGAACCCATCACTATCCGTTCCGCCTCTTCCCGCCCAAGCTGGTCGCCGACTACATCGCGACGCTGTGCGAGATGGAGGGGATCGCCGTCGAGCCGGCGGCGCTGCCACTGGTCGCGCGCGCGGGCGCCGGGTCGATGCGAGACAGCCTCTCGGTCATGGACCAGCTGCTCGGTGGCTCGGGGCCCGAGGGAGTGACGTACGAGCTGGCCGCCGGGCTGCTCGGCTACACCCCGGACGCGCTGCTGGACGAGGTCGTCGACGCCTTCGCGGCCCATGACGGCGCTGCCGTCTTCGGCGTGATCGACAAGATCATCGAGACCGGTCAGGACCCGCGGCGGTTCACCGAGGACCTGCTGCGACGGCTGCGTGACCTGGTGATCGTCAAGGCGGTCCCGGACGCGCCCGCGACCGGCCTCATCGACGTCTCCGAGGACGGCGGCGAGCGGCTGGTCGCCCAGGCGGGCCGCTTCGGGCCGCACGACCTGTCGCGGGCGGCCGATGCGGTCGCTACCGGTCTGACCGAGATGCGCGGTGCGACCGCGCCCAGACTTCTGCTCGAGCTGATCTGTGCCCGGGTGCTGCTCCCCGCGGCCGACGGTGCCGACGGCCTCGCGGCCCGGCTGGACCGCCTGGAGAGGCGGATCGAGATCAGCGGTACGCCGACGGTGACCGCGCCTCTGGCGGCGGCCGCCCCTGCCCAGGACCGGCCGGTGCTCAAGCCGTCCGTCGGTGCGCCCGGGCATGAGACGGCCACTTCGGCGTCCTCGCAGCCCGAGCCCGCCCAGACGTACGCTGCTCCGGCCCCTGAGCCGACTCCTGAGCCCGCTCCCGCCTCGGAGCCCGCCCGCGAGCCCGATCGCGAGCCTGCGCCGGCGCCAGCACCGGCCGCGGACATGCCAGCGGAGCTGCAACCGCACACTCAGGCTCCCGCGGGGGCCGCCCCGACAGGCTCGACCACCGGTCCCGCGCAGCCGGGTGGCATGGGCAACGTGGACATCCGGCGCCTGTGGGACGACGTGATCGCCCAGATCAAGGGCCTGCGTCGAGCGACCTGGTCGCTCGTGGGTCAGAACGCCCAGGTGGTCGACTTCCGCGACGGCGTGCTCACTATCGGGTTCGCGTCGCCGGGCCTGCGTGACCGGTTCGCGACCGGTGGTCACGAGCCGGTGCTCGGGCAGGCGCTGGTCAACGTGATCGGCATCCAGCCGAAGATCGAGGCGATCGTCGCGGGTGGCGGCCAGAGCGCTCCGCAGCGCCAGGCTCCGCCGCCGCAGCCGAGCCAGCCTCGTGAGCCCGCCCAGCCGCAGCAGCCCCAGGAGGCGTCCTGGAACGAGCAGGCGCCGCCGCCCGACTGGGCCGCCGAGCCGCCGCCACCGGACCAGCCACCGCCGCCGGAGCAGTCCGCGACGCAGCCGGCTGACCCGGGAGCGATCGCGTTGGCTCGGGAGGCCATCCGGCCGACGCGTACGGCCGACTACGAGCCTCCCGTCGACGACACCGCGGCTCGTCTCGCGGAGGCCGACGCCGCGGTGAACCCCAACGACCAGGCCTACGACGGGCCGGCCGCGATGGGCGCCGAGGCGCTGCTCGCTCAGGAGCTGGGTGCAACGATGATCGAAGAGATCCCACACAACTAGGACGGCACAGATGACGAACCCACTCGAAGGCCTCGGCGGCGAAGGCGGCTTCGACCTCAACGCGATCATGCAGCAGGCTCAGGCCCTGCAGAGCCAGATCGTCGACGCCCAGGAGAAGCTCGCTGAGACGATCGTCGACGGCACCGTCGCCGGCGGTGCGGTGACCGTCAAGCTCACCGGCACCGGCGAGCTGGTCGGCGTGGAGATCAAGCAGGGCGAGTTCGACGGCAGCAGCCCGGATGACCTCGAGGACCTCGGTGCAGTGATCGTGGCCGCCTACCGCGATGCGAAGAGCAAGGCCGACGATCTCGCGGGTGAGGCGATGGGCCCCCTCGCGGGTGGCCTCGGCGGTGGCCCCGGTGGCGAGACGCCGTTCAAGCTCGGCTTCTGAAATAGACACTGCTGAGTCAAGCACAGCTAGAGACAGGCGATAACCAAGTTGTACGAGGGTGTGGTCCAAGACCTCATCGACGAGCTGGGACGGCTGCCGGGCGTAGGCCCGAAGAGTGCCCAGCGGATCGCTTTCCATCTGCTCCAGGCTGATCCTGCTGACGTACATCGGCTGGCCTCGATCCTCAACGAGGTCAAGGCGAAGGTGAAGTTCTGCTCGGTCTGCTTCAACGTCTCCGAGGAGGAGACCTGCCGGATCTGTCGCGACCCGCGTCGCGAGCCGTCCGTGCTGTGCGTGGTCGAGGAATACAAGGACGTCGTCGCGATCGAGCGCACCCGTGAGTTCCGCGGGCGCTACCACGTGCTCGGCGGTGCGATCAGTCCGATCGACGGGATCGGTCCCGACCAGCTGCGCATCCGCGAGCTGGTCCAGCGGCTGAACGATCCGGGGATCACCGAGGTGATTCTCGCCACGGATCCCAACCTCGAGGGCGAGGCGACGGCGACGTACCTCACCCGTCAGCTGAGCCCGCTCGGCCTGAAGGTGACCCGCCTGGCCAGCGGTCTTCCGGTCGGTGGCGATCTGGAGTACGCCGACGAGGTCACTCTCGGGCGCGCGTTCGCCGGGCGCAGAGCCGCCGAGTGAACCCTTAAGCCCTGATAAGAGCCGACTCTTTGCCCTCGTCAGGCCGCGACTTCGGAGGTAGCCTGACGATTCAATGGGACCTCGGGAAAGGGGGCCGTCATGACGAACGACTTGACCGGCAAGGACTTCGCCACCAGCATCGCCGACTCGGTGGAGAGCTTTCTGCTCTCGGTGCGCGCGATCGCTGCCGACGGCGACGGTGGCAGCGCTGTCCCGATGCTGCTGCTGGAGGTGAGCCAGATCCTGCTGGCGGGCGCGCGGCTGGGCGCCCAGCAGGACTTCGAGCCTCGTGAGGAGTTCCAGCCCGACGTGGGCATGGAGGCAGATGTCGACGAGCTCCGGATGGGGCTCGCCGAGATGTTCGGCGACATCGACACCTACAGCTTCGTCTTCGACCCCTACAGCCCCGACGTGGTCGACAGCCAGATCTCCGACGACGTCGCCAGCCTGGTGACCGATCTGGAGTACGGCCTGCGTCACTACCGGCTCGGCGACGTCGCCGAGGCGCTGTGGTGGTGGCAGTTCAGCTACGTCAACAACTGGGGAAACCTGGCCGGGGCGGTGCTCAACGCGCTGCTCACCGTGGTCGCTCACGACCGTCTCGACACCGAGCCGTTCACCGGCGAGGACGAGGACCTGGCTGCCGCAGATGAGATGCTGGAGAAGACGGCCGCACCGGCAACGTAGACTCTCCCGGCGTGGGAATCGTCGTTCAGAAGTACGGTGGCAGCTCGGTCGCAGACGCTGCAGGCATCAAGCGCGTCGCTCAGCGGGTCGTCGCAACCAAAGAGCAGGGCCACGACGTTGTCGTGGCCGTCTCCGCCATGGGCGATACCACCGATGAGCTGATCGACCTGGCCAACAAGGTCTCGCCCGACGCCACCGCGCACGCGCGTGAGTTCGACATGCTGCTCACCTCCGGCGAGCGGCAGTCGATGGCCCTGCTCGCGATGGCGATCAACGACGTCGCGAACGAGCGCGGGCTGGCGTACGAGGCCCGGTCGTTCACCGGGTCGCAGGCCGGTCTGATCACCGACGCGCAGCACGGACGCGCAAAGATCCTCAGCATCACCCCGGAGCGGATCCAGGCGGCGATCGCCGACGGCGCGATCGCGATCGTGGCCGGCTTCCAGGGCGTCTCCAAGGACACCAAGGACATCACCACGCTGGGCCGTGGCGGCACCGACACCACCGCCGTCGCGCTGGCGGTGGCGCTGAACGCCGACGTCTGCGAGATCTACACCGACGTCGACGGCGTCTTCACCGCCGACCCGCGGATCGTCCCGACGGCACGCAAGCTGAGCGTGGTCGCCTTCGAGGAGATGCTCGAGCTGGCCGCCTCCGGGGCCAAGGTGCTCCACCTGCGTTCCGTGGAGTTCGCCCGGCGTCACAGCCTGCCGATCCACGTACGCTCCTCGTTCTCCACCCTCAACGGCACCGTGGTCAAGGGCAGCATCGATGCGGTCTCACCGCACGGCGAGCTCCACGCCGGTGCGGACGCCGGCATGGAGGCGCCGATCGTGGCCGCCATCGCCTACGACAGCAGCCAGGCGAAGATCACCGTGGTCAACGCCCCCGACCAGGTGGGCGCGGCCGCGAAGGTCTTCGAGATCATCGCCGGCGTCGGGATCAACGTCGACATGGTGGTGCAGGATTCAGCGGCGGCCCGCGCCGGGCGGACCGACATCACCTTCACCCTGCCCCGCCAAGACGTCGTGCGAGCCAAGAAGGCACTGGAGCTGGCGCGCGACGATCTCGGCTTCGAGGACGTCGACGCCAAGGAGATGGTGGGCAAGGTCTCGCTGATCGGCGCCGGGCTGCGTACGCAGCCGAAGAAGATCGCCGACTTCTTCTCCGCCATCGCGCAGGCCGGGGTCAACATCCAGATGATCTCGACCTCCGAGGTCCGGGTCTCGGTCGTCGTCGACGACGACGAGGTCAAGCGGGCGACGGAGGCCGCGGAAGCGCGGTTCAGCGACGTCGCGGCCGAGAAGGTCTCCTACGGCGTCGATGACGGTGCGGACACCCCGGAGATCGTCGGTGTCGCCCACGACCGCGGCGAAGCCAAGATCACCGTTGCCGGTGTCACTGACGAGCCGGGCAAGGCCGCCCGCATCTTCGACACCATCGCCGACAACGGCATCAACATCGACATGATCGTGCAGAACGTGTCGGCGAAGGAGACGGGGCGTACGGACATCTCGTTCACGCTGCCCCGCGCGGACGTGAAGAAGGCTCGCGCCGCTCTCGGTGACATCCAGGCCGAGGTCGACTTCTCCGACCCGGTCATCGACGAGCAGGTCGGCAAGCTCTCCATCGTCGGCGCCGGGATGCGTACGCATCCGGGGATCACCGCGAAGTTCTTCGCGGCGCTTGCCGCCGACGGGGTCCTGATCAGGATGGTCTCGACCTCGGAGATCCGGGTCTCGGTGCTCGTCAACGCCGACGACCTCGACCGCGCGGTGCGCGCCGCACACAGAGCATTCGGCCTCGACAGCGACGTAGAGGCCATCGTCTACGGAGGGACCGGCCGATGAGTGTCAATCTGGGAATCGTGGGAGCCACCGGGCAGGTGGGCGTCGCCGTACGT
This sequence comes from Nocardioides panzhihuensis, assembly GCF_013408335.1. NCBI lineage: Bacteria > Bacillati > Actinomycetota > Actinomycetes > Propionibacteriales > Nocardioidaceae > Nocardioides > Nocardioides panzhihuensis. The sequence continues at coordinate 5,526,277 of NZ_JACBZR010000001.1, forward strand.
CAGATCCTGCTCGAGCGCGGCTTCCCGCTCGGCGAGGTCCGTTTCTTCGCCTCGGCTCGCTCGGCGGGCAAGACCATCGAGTTCGGCGACCGATCGGTCGTCGTCGAGGATGCTGCCACCGCCGACCCGTCGGGCCTCGACATCGCGATCTTCTCCGCCGGCGGCGCCACCTCGAAGGCGCTGGCGCCGAAGTTCGCCGACGCCGGCGTCATCGTCATCGACAACTCCTCGGCCTGGCGCAAGGACCCGTCGATCCCGCTGGTCGTCTCCGAGGTCAACCCGTCGGCCATGGCCGGGGTCATCGAGGCCCGCCAGGGCATCATCGCCAACCCCAACTGCACCACGATGGCGGCGATGCCGGCGCTCAAGGTGCTCCACGACGAAGCCGGGCTCGAACGCCTCATCGTGTCGACCTACCAGGCCGTCTCGGGCTCCGGCGTCGCCGGCGTCGAGGAGCTCGTCAACGGCATCGCGGCCGCCGGCGACAAGGCCCGTGAGCTCGCCTACGACGGGTCCGCCATCGCGTTCCCGGAGCCGGACAAGTACGTCGAGACGATCGCCTACAACGTCCTTCCCTACGCCGGTTCGCTGGTGGAGGACGGCCTCAACGAGACCGGCGAGGAGCAGAAGCTCCGCAACGAGTCCCGCAAGATCCTCGCCCTGCCCGACCTGCGGGTCTCCGGCATCTGTGTCCGCGTCCCGGTCGTCACCGGCCACTCGCTCGCGGTCAACGCCGAGTTCTCCTCGCCGCTGACCCCCGAGCGCGCCACCGAGATCCTGGCGAACGCCCCCGGTGTCGAGCTCCGCGACGTACCCACGCCTCTGCACGCCGCCGGCAAGGATCCCTCCTACGTCGGCCGCATCCGCCAGGACGAGGGTGTCCCGGACAACCGTGGCCTCGCCCTGTTCATCTCCAACGACAACCTCCGCAAGGGTGCTGCGCTCAACACCGTCCAGATCGCCGAGCTGGTAGCCGCCGCCCTCTGACGAGACGTCACGTACGTCGGCCGAGATGGCATCACGGTGCCACCTCGGCCGACGGGAGTGACGCCTCGGCCGACGCGGGTGACGCCTCGACGTGGGGCTTGTCAGTCGATGTAGGTCGTGGTGACCCAGTAGGAGAGGGCGTACGCGGCGGCGTTGAGGATCACGGCGATGATCACGGCCCAGGCGTTGTCGAAGAGCTCGGTGAGGAAGAGCATCGAGACCACGGCGACGAGGGCTGAGCCGAGGAAGCTGATCGTGAAGGGGGAACGGGCGCCGGTCAGGCGGAGGAGGTAGCCGCCGACGACGACCGCGAGGACGAAGACGGCGATGAGGATGATCGCGCCCTTGTCGCCGAGCGACGAGGTGCCGCGCGTCCACTGGCTCACGGTGCCGCTGAGCCAGATCGCCAGGGTCATGAACGCGCCGACGATGGCGCCGATCATGACGGCCGCCGACATGCCGGTCGGGGTGGCGAGCTTCAGCCGCCGTTGGCTCGGGGCCTTGGCCGTCTTGGGCTCCTTGGCTGCCTTGGGCGCTCGAGGAGTCTTGGGCGCTCGAGGGGTCTTGGCCTTCGGTTCCCGCACCGGTTTCGGAGGCTTCGGGGCTCTCTGCTTCTGCGCGGGCTTCTCGACAGCCTTCTTCGCCGGCGGCTCGGGCGCGACGACGGGCGGTGCCGTCTTCTCCAGCACCTGGGTCTTCTCCGCGGAACCCTGCTGAGCCGAAGGCTTCTCGTTCTCAGGCTTGGCGTCGGCCGGCTTCATACCCGCACGCTTCTTCTTGAAGCCGAACGACGGCGCGGCGAGCTTGTCGGCGGGGTCGTTGGTCATGAGGGGCAGTTTCGCATGCCGTACGCCACAATTGAACCCAGGACGACCGAACTCAAGCGCGGGTCAGACGGATGACCGGGATCTCGCGGTCGGTCTTCTCCTCGTAGCTCCCGAAGTTGGCGGCCGAGTCGACGATCGCGGCCCAGACGCGTGCGCGCTCCTCGCCATGGATCTGCTCGGCGACCACGGGGATCGTCTCACCGCCGAGCTCGATCGTCACGCGATCCGGGTGGGCGGCGAGGTTGTAGTACCACGCCGGGTTCTTCACCGCGCCGCCTGCCGAGGCGACCACCAGCCAGGTGCCGTCGTCGCCGGGGAACCAGGCGAGCGGCGACGAGCGCGGTTCGCCGCTCTTCTTGCCGATCGTGGTGAGCACGAGCAGTCGCATCCCGGCCGTCGTCGAGTTGCTCTTGCGGGCCCGGCGCATCATCAGCCTGTTGCCCAGCTTCAGGAGAGGGTTGGCGGTGGGCTGCCTGGCGCCGCGAGTGCCGTTGCGAGTGTCGAAGCTCATGTCGTCGACACTACTCGGTCAAAAACAGGTTCAGGCCCGGAGATCTGGTGATCTCCGAGCCTGAACTCACTGTCGGGTTGACAGGATTTGAACCTGCGGCCCCCTCGTCCCGAACGAGGTGCGCTACCAAGCTGCGCTACAACCCGAATGCTGCACCGATCAACGGTCCAACGAGAGTTGAGCATAGCCCAGAGGCTTCCCGGATCCGTAATCGAGCCCTACTGGCGAGATGACCCGCGCGGCGTGAGCGTCAGGAGGGTGGCCTCGGGGCGGCAGGCGATCCGGATCCGGGTGTACGGCGACGTGCCGAGGCCGGCCGATACGTGCATCCAAGCCTGCCGTCCACCGTGGGTGTGCGTGTGCAGCCCGCGCACCCGGCCGGGGTCGAGATCGCAGTTGGTCGCGAGAGCCCGCCCGCCGGGCAGGCAGATCTGGCCACCGTGGGTGTGACCCGCCAGGATCGCGTCGTAGCCGTCGGCGGTGAACTGGTCCAGGACCCGCAGGTACGGTGCGTGCGCGACTCCGAGGCGTACGTCCGCGGACGGGTCGGCGGGGCCCGCGACCGCGGGCAGGTCGTCGAGGCGGAGGTGGGGGTCGTCGACCCCGGCGAAGGCGAACTCGATGCCCTTGACGGTCAACGACGAGCGCGAGTTGGTGAGATCCAGCCAGCCGGACTTGGTGAAGGACGCGGTCAGATCACGCCAGGGGAGCTCGGGCACGTTCGTACGCCGCTTGCCGCTGTCCGGCAGCAGGTAGCCGATCGGGTTGCGCATCCGCGGCTCGTAGTAGTCGTTGGAGCCGTGCACGAAGACGCCGGGCACGTCGAGCAGCGTGCCGAGGGCGTTGACTACCGCCGGCACGGCCCGCCGGTCGGCGAGGTTGTCACCGGTGTCGACGACCAGGTCCGGCTTCAGCGCGGCCAGCGAGGCGATCCAGTCGAGCTTCTTGTGCTGCGACGGGACCACATGCATGTCGGAGAGATGCAGCACGCGGAGCGGGTCCGCGCCTTCCGGGAGCACGGGCAGCCTCACGCGGCGCAGCGTGTACTGACGGGCCTCCCACAGGGCGTACGTCGTCATGGCCGCGCCGGTGGCGAGCCCGGTGCCGATTGCTGTGCCGACTACTGGGCCGATCACTGAGGCGAGCCGCATGGCTCAACCCTGCCACAATGGGTTCCATGAGCTCTTTGAAGGACCGACTCCGTGCCGATCTGACCTCTGCGATGAAGGCCCGTGACAAGGACCGTGCCGGGACGCTGCGCATGGTCTTGGCTTCGATCACCGAGGCCGAGGTGGCCGGCAAGGAGGCCAAGGAGCTAACCGACGACGAGATCATCACGATCCTTACCCGCGAGGCCAAGAAGCGTCGCGAGGCGGCCACCGCCTTCGCCGAGGGTGGCCGCACCGAGCAGGCCGCGAAGGAGACCGCGGAGGCTGCGGTGATCACCGAGTATCTTCCCGCTCAGCTGAGCGCTGAGGAGATCTCCGACCTGGTCAGCAAGGCCATCGCCCAGACCGGCGCCGCCGAGGAGGGGATGCGGGCCATGGGCAAGGTGATGGGCATCCTGACCCCGCAGACCAAGGGCCGTGCCGACGGTGGCGCCGTCGCCGCAGAGGTGCGCAAGCAGCTCGGCTGAGCAGCACCGGAGAACACTGCGGCCCCCACCGGATCGGTGGGGGCCGCAGTCGTTGAGCGGGCGCGGCGTCAGTCGCTCGGCCACTCCCAGCCGAAATCGGGTCCTTCGTCGACCGCCGCCGGCTTCCCGTTGCCGGGCTTGTCGTCGTCGCCGCCGTCGTCCTCGGGCTTCTTCTTGTCGGGCTTCTTCTCGGGCTTGGGGTCGCGCTTCGGCTCCGGCCCGAGCGAGGTGTAGATCGTGATCGGCGAACCCTCGGCGGCGTCGCCGGACGGGGTGGTGAAGGCGACCAGACCGCGGTCGTACTCGGAGTACGCCTCCGGGCCGAGCTGGACCTGGAAGCCGGCGCTCCTCAGCACCTTCGTCGCCTTTTCAACGGTCATGCCGCCGACCCAAGGGACGTCGACTGTGTTTCCTGCGATCACGTTCGGGTCGGGCTCCTGGAAGTCCACCGACTTGAGGTATTTGTCGATCACCTGCATCGCGTCGCCCCACATCGGGCCGGCGAAACCCGACCCCGATGCGGTGGCGATGTAGTCGCCGCCGATGTATTGGCCCTGAAGACCTAGCGGCGTGCCTGCCGAGTTGGCCCCGGCGATCATCGCAGCGGTCGCGAGCCGCGGCGTGTAGCCCATCAGCCACACCGCCTTGTTGTCCTGCGTGGTGCCGGTCTTGCCGGCGCTCGGCACCGACAGGGCCAGGTTCTGGCCGAAGCCACCGGGCTCCATCACGCCGCGGAGGATGTCGTTGACCGCGTCTGCAGTGCCCTTGGCCATGGCCTGCTGGCAGGTCGGCTCGTACTTCTTGATCACCTTGTCGTTGGCGTCGAGGATCTCGTTGACCGGCACCGAGTCGCAGTGCTTCCCGCGGGCGCCGAACGTCGCGTACGCCTCGGCCATCTCCAGCGGGCTGACGTCCACGACGCCGAGGGTGAACGTCGGCACCCGCTCTGCGCCTCCACAGCGAGTCTCGCTCGGCTTGCAGACGTGGCCGTCGTCGAAGTTGACCCCGAACGGGGCGGTGAGCTTGACACCCATCTTCTGCGCCATCTTGTAGGGCGTGCACATCCCGGTGAGCTGGAAGAGCTGGGCGTAGAAGGTGTTCACGGACTCTCGGGTGCCGGTGTAGGCGTCCTTGCTGCCCGAGGTCGTGGAGTTGTGGAAGGTGTGGGAGCCGACCCGGTTGCCGTCCCCGGGACAGCCGGCGAAGGTGGACTCGTTGAGGGTCAGCTCTTCGGGCGAGTTGATCTGCTGCTTGAGCGGAAAGCCCTGCTCGATCGCCGCTGCGAGGGTGAACGCCTTGAACGTCGAGCCGGCCTGGAAGCCGTTGGAGTCGCCGGCCTTCTCCTTCGGGACCAGGTAGTTGAGGTAGGACTGGCCCTTCTTCTTGTTGTCACCCATCGGACGGGACTGGGCGAGCGCCCGGACCCGACCTGTGCCGGGCTCGACCATGGCCAGCGCGCCGATGGCCTGGTCGGTGGCGTGAACGTGATCCTCGACCGACTCCTGAGCGGCGTCCTGGAAGCGCTGGTCGAGCGTGGTCTTGATGGTCAGACCGCCGGACTTGATCAGCGCCAGCCGGTCGGTCTCGTTCTCCCCGAAGGCGGGGTCCTTGAGCAGCCACTTGATCACGTAGTCGCAGAAGAACTCAGCGGACGAGCCGAGGCAGCCGTTGCGCTGCTTCTGGACGTTGAGGCCTAGGCCAGCGTCTTTCGTCTTCTCCGCCTCGGGGCGGGAGATGACCTTGAGCGCGGCCATCCGGTCGAGGACGACGTTGCGGCGGGCGATGGTGGCGTCGGGGTAGTTGGTCGGGTCGTAACCGGTGGGGTTCTTCACCATCCCGGCGAGCATCGCCGACTGCTGCCAGTTGAGCTCGGAGGCGTTGACGTTGAAGTAGTGCTTGGCGGCGGCCTGGACGCCGTAGGCGCCGTCGCCGAAGTAGGCCGCGTTGAGGTAGCGCTCGAGGATCCAGTCCTTGGAGTGCTTCTCCTCCAGCGCGATCGCGTAGCGCAGCTCGCGGATCTTGCGGGCCGTCGACTTCTCGATCGCGGCCTTGCGCTCCTCCTCCGTCTTCGCGGAGTAGACCAGCGTCGTCTTCACCAGCTGCTGGGTGATCGAGGAGCCGCCCTGCACCGAGTCGCTGGCCTGGTTGGTGATCAGCGCGCGCAGCGTGCCCTTCAGGTCCATCGCGCCGTGCTGGTAGAAGCGGTAGTCCTCGATCGCCAGGAGCGCCTTGGTCATGTTGGACGAGATCTGGTCGAGCGGGCGATAGACGCGGTTCTGGTCGTAGAGCGTCGTGATCAGCTTGCCCTTGCGGTCGACGATCTTGGTCGTCTGGGACATCTCGTCGATCTCGAAGGCCTGCGGCAGCGAGTCCATCTTCTCGGCGGTCTCTTTGGCAGCGATCCCGGCCACACCGGCGAAGGGGATGGCCAGACCTGCGGCGACGACTCCGAGGACGGCTGCCACACCGCACATGACGGCGAGGTGCTTGAGCACGGTCTGCGGGCGCAGCGACGGCGAGGACATGCTGGTCATCGTAGGTGATCGCGGCTAATAGCACATGATTCGCAGTTGGCGCCGCACAGGTGGGTCAAAGGGGGTCCCTGGGACCCTCCTAGTCATTTCGGGCTACATACTTTGGGCCAGAAGGGTGTGTCACTAGAGAGGTTGCGGTCTTTAACCTTTAGTCCGCACGGGCGCCCACGCCGTCATTTGGGGAGGGCGAAGCGCTCCGACGAAGGGATGGCACACAATGTGGATTGATGAATGGTCGCTGCAGGCTGCATGTCGTGAGAACGAGCCCGACGAGCTCTTCGTCCGGGGAGCCGAGCAGAACAAGGCCAAGATGGTCTGCTCCGGCTGCGTCGTCCGCACCGAGTGCCTGGCCGAGGCGCTCGACAACCAGATCGAGTGGGGTGTCTGGGGCGGCATGACCGAGCGTGAGCGTCGTGCTCTGCTCCGTCGCAGCCCGAACGCTTCGTGGCGTGCGGTGCTCGAGGCCGCGCGCACCCGTGCCATCGTGGAGTGAGCACTCGTCCCCTACTCGAGTGGATCGCTGAAGATCTTGGTTGAGCCAGGACGTACCTGCGTACGTCCTGGCTCGACTCATTCCTGGGCCAGCAGTCGGGCGATCTCGCGGAGGCCGTCGAGATCGTGTACGTCGCCGGGCAGCGCCGGCACGACGGCGGTCGGCACCTGCGGATGGGCTACGGCGAAGCGCTCGCGCAGCTGATCCTGGCGTTCGACCAGGCGGGCGCGGTCGGCGTGGAGCCTCAGCAGCCCGGCGGTGAGAGGCGCGTCGGGGAGCCGCTCCGCCGCCGCGCCGGCCGCGGAGGCAGTGAGCGAGGCGTCGTCGGGCAGGGTCGCTCGGTTGACGACCAGCCCCTGAAGGGGCATCCGGTCGCCGGAGAGACGTTCGACGAAGTAGGCGGCCTCCCGGAGCGCGTCGGGCTCGGGCGCCGCGATGACGAGGAACGCGGTCTCGTCGGCCTGGAGCAGCGCGTACGTCTCCTGGGCCCGTTGCCGGAAGCCGCCGAAGACGGTGTCGAGCGCGGTCACGAAGGTCTGCAGGTCGGTGAGCATCTGCCCGCCGAGGACCTTCTTGAGCGCGTTGGTTACGAGGTTGATCCCGGCCGACATGAGTCGGACGGGCCCCTTCGCGGGGGCCAGCATCAGGCGTAGGAAGCGGCCGTCGAGGAAGCTGGAGAGACGCTCGGGAGCGTCGAGGAAGTCGAGGGCGCTCCGGCTCGGGGGCGTGTCGACGACGATCAGGTCGTAGTCGCCGTTGCCGCCGTTGTGGGCGAAGGAGTCGCGGTAGAGCTGGCCGAGCTTCTCCATCGCCATGTATTCCTGCGTGCCCGCGAAGCTCGAGCTCAAGGCGATGTAGAACTGGTTGTTGAGGATCTGCTGCGCCTTCTCCGGGCTGGCCTGGGACTCGACCACCTCGTCGAAGGTGCGCTTCATGTCGAGCATCATCGCGTCGAGCCGTCCCGGGCCGATTCCGGGAACGGGTCGAGGCGTGTTGTCGAGCTGGGCGATGCCCATCGACTGGGCGAGTCTCCGGGCGGGATCGATCGTCAGCACCACCACCTTGCGCCCGCGCTCGGCGGCTCGGAGTGCGAGGGCGGCCGAGGTGGTCGTCTTGCCCACGCCACCGCTGCCACAGCAGACGATGATGTGGGTGTTGTGGTCGTCGAGGAGCCGGTCGACCTCGAGGGCCTGGGTGTGGTCGCCGTGGGCGGCCAGGGGGCCGACACGTGGATGTGACGTCATGCGAGCCCCTGATCCTTCAGCTCGGCGGCGAGCTCGTAGAGCCCGCCGATGTCGATCCCGCCGGCGAGCCGGTTGAGCTCGTAGGTCGGGACACCGAGACCGGCGACGAGTTCACGTTGGGCGTCCTCGAGGGCTCGGCGCTCGGCGTACTCCTTCGCCTCGTCGGTGAGGGCGGAGATGAGTGCGGGGTCGGGTTCGATGCCGGCGCGCTTGAGGTCTTCGGCGATGGCGTCGCCGTCGAGGGAGCCGGCGAGGGCGGGGGCGAGAGATTCGTCGGGGAGGTCGCGGGGGCGCACCTGGTTGACGATGACGCCGCCGACCGGGAGCCCGGCGGCGCGCAGCTCGCTGATGCCGTCGGCGGTCTCCTGGACCGGCATCTCCTCGAGCAGCGTGACCAGATGGACCGCGGTGCGGCGGGAGCGGAACAGGGTCATCATCGTGTCGGCCTGGTTCTTGATCGGGCCGACCTTGGCCAGGCCCGCGACGGACTCGGACACGTTGAGGAAGCTGGTGATCCGGCCGGTCGGGGGAGCGTCGAGCACGATGGCGTCATAGGTCCGCGCGCCCTTGTTGCGGCTGTTGCGCTGGACGGCCTCGAAGAGCTTGCCGGTGAGCAGGACGTCCCGGACGCCGGGCGCGATCGTGGTGGCGAACTCGACGACGCCGAAGCGGTCGAGGGCGCGGCCGGCCGGGCCGAGCTTGTAGTACATCTTGAGGTACTCGAGGAGAGCCTCCTCGGGGGCGATGTGCAGGGCGTAGACGTTGCCCGGCTCGGCGTCGGCGCCCGATCGCGACCGCAACCGCAGCCCGGTCGCGATCCGGGTCTCCGCATACGGCAGCGGGTCGACGTCGAACATCCGAGCCACCCCCTGGCGGCCCTCGACCTCGCAGAGCAGGACGTTCTTCCCATGGGAGGCCAGCCCGAGCGCCAAGGCCGCAGCCACCGTGGACTTGCCCGTGCCGCCCTTGCCAGTCACCACATGCAACTGCACATGGGGCCAGTCGGAACTCATGTCAGCGACTCTAACGGGGACGCGTCATCACGGGGTGATGTTGAGGTTGTCGACGATCTTGGTGCCGAGGGTCGTGTCGCCGGTGATCGTCACCCTGGAGGGGTCGGCGGAGGCGCGGCCTCCGGCCAGGAGAACGTACGTCTCGCGGTCGGTGGAGAGCGTGACCGTGGGGTCGGTCACCGGGGTGGCCAGCGGAACTCCCTTGCCGTCCTTGGTGACCGTGAAGGCGTACGGAGCGTGGCCCTCGACCTCGACGACGACCGACGAGCCGGGGGCGCCGCCGGCCTTCTTGGCGAGCACGAAGCCGACGCCTTCGAGCAGGTAGTCGGTGGTGTGGAGGGCGCCGGCGGTGTCCAGGTCGCCCGGCCGTCCGGTTGCGCGACGGATGTCCTGCTCGTGCAGCCAGAGGTCGAGCGGCCGGTTGCGGAGCAGCTTGCCGGTGGTCCACCCGATCGCGCCGAAGACGCCGGGTGCCGGCGCTGCGGGGTCCTCGGGCGGGGAGGCGAGCAGCTCTTCGTGGCGTACGGAGGCGTAGCGGCGGATCTCGTCGATGATGCTCGCCGGAGAGGCGTCGCGCCGGGTGATCACGCCGATCTCGGTGAACTGGCCCATCGGCGTCCTGATGTGCTCGGACTCGAGGACCTCGGCATCCTCGCGGGGTGCGCCGCCGGTGAGGCCCTCGAGGTGTGCGGCGTGGGAGGCGATGGCGCGTACGTCCCAGCCGGGCAGGTCGGTGGCCAGGTCCCAGTCGGGCTCGGAGAGCTCCTCCAGGAGCGTGAGGAGATCCTGGACCGAGGACCACCAGGTGTCGACGTACGTCTTCAGCTGCTCTGTCGAAGTCACGGGTCGACCCTAGTGGGCCGGGCTGTCGGTTGGAAGGTCAAACCATGTCGCCGGGAAGCCCGTCCGCTGGTCCGGGAAGTAGGGTGCCGACATGACCAAGTGGGAGTACCAGGTAGCGCCGATCCTCAACCACGCGGCGGCGCAGATCCTCAACAACTTCGGTGCCGATGGCTGGGAGCTCGTCTCCATCATCGACAACGGCACCGGCAACTACGTCGGCTTCTTCAAGCGGGAGGTCTCCGCATGAGCGCGCCCGAGGAGGTCCTGGCCGAGCTCGGACTGAGCGTTCCGGAGGTCGTGCCGCCGGTGGCGGCCTACATCCCGTCTCTCCGCACCGGCAACTACATCTTCACCTCCGGGCAGCTGCCGATGAAGGACGGCGCCCTGCTGTCGACCGGCAAGCTCGGCGGCGAGGTCTCGCCCGAGGAGGGCGTCGCCGCTGCGCAGCAGTGCGCGCTCAACGCTCTCGCCGCGGTGAAGGCCGAGATCGGTGACCTGTCGCTGGTCAAGCGGGTCGTCAAGGTGACGTGCTTCGTCGCCTCGACCCCTGACTTCACCGCCCAGCCGGGCATCGCCAACGGTGCCTCCGAGCTGCTCGGCAAGGTCTTCGGTGACGCCGGGCGTCACACCCGATCCGCCGTCGGTGTGTCGGTCCTGCCCCTCGACGCTCCCGTCGAGGTGGAGATCATCGTCGAGATCTGAGCCTCGGACGGGGGTAGGGCGCGGGTGTGAGCGTCGCTACAGTGACGAGCGTGCGCATCCCGATCCCTCCTGTCCGGCTTGGTGACGACGTCGTGGCTCTGGCCGGGGAGTACGCCGAGGGCGTACGCACCCCGGTCGAGCCACGTGACGCGGCGACGGTGCTGCTGCTGCGGCCGGGCGTGAATGCCGGTCCAGAGGTCTACCTGCTCCGTCGTCAGCTGACGATGGGGTTCGCCGCCGGGATGGCCGTCTTTCCCGGCGGCGGTGTGGACGTACGCGACGCCGAGCTGCCCGACGCCTGCTGGGCCGGTCCGTCGGCCGACGAGTGGGCGCGCCGGCTCGGGGTCGACGAGTCCCGTGCGCGAGCGCTGGTCGCCGCTGCGGTGAGGGAGACGTTCGAGGAGTCCGGGGTGCTGCTCGCCGGCGCGTCGGGCGACGCCGTCGTCGACGACGTCTCGGGCGACGAGTGGGAGGCCGACCGGGCCGCCCTGGAGTCGCGCTCGTTGTCGTTGACCGAGCTGCTGACCCGGCGCGGGCTGGTGCTGCGTACGGATCTGCTGGCGCCGTGGGCCGCCTGGACGACGCCCGTCTTCGAACCGAAGCGCTTCGCCACCTGGTTCTTCGTCGCGCGGCTGCCCGAGGGGCAGGTGACCCGCGACGTGTCGAGCGAGTCCTCCTCGGTGCTCTGGCTGGGGGTCGGCGACGCGGTCGCCCAGGTCGAGGCAGGCGAGCTGGCGATGATGCCGCCGACCTACCTCAACTGTCTCGAGGTCGCGTCGGTCGGCTCGGAGGACGAGGTGCTCGCCGACGCCGCCGGCCGCACCCTGACGATGTTCACCCCGACCGTCACAGCGGTCGACGGCGGCCACACCCTGTCGATGATGCCGCTGCACGCGAAGCTGACGTCCGGGCGGGGGCGCTCATGAACGACTCCTGGTCAGGCGGGACCTTCGGCGAGCGAGGGCAGTGCATCCTCGCACCCAACCCGGGGATCATGTCGCTCGACGGCACCAACACCTGGGTGCTGCGCGAGCCGGGCGCGCGCCGGTCGGTCGTGATCGACCCCGGCCCCCTCGACGAGGGGCATCTCGATGCCGTCGCGGAGGCCGCCGGCGAGGTGGCCACGGTGCTGCTGACCCATCACCACTACGACCACTCCGAGGCGGCACGGGCCTTCGCCGAGCGGGTGGGGGCCGGCGTACGGGCTCTTGATCCTGAGTACCGGCTCGGGACCGAGGGGCTCGGCGACGGCGACGTGATCGAGGTCGACGGTCTGGAGATCCGGGTCGTCGGGACTCCCGGCCACACTGCGGACTCGCTGTCCTTCTGGCTGCCGGCCGACGGCGCGGTGTTGACCGGTGACACCGTCCTCGGGCGAGGGACGACCGTGGTGGCCCATCCCGACGGTGAGCTGGGCGCCTACCTGGACTCGTTGGACCGCCTGCACGCACTGGCCTCCGAGCACGGGATCGGCAACGTCTGGCCCGGCCACGGCCCGGTCATCGGCGACGCGCTCCGGGCCCTCGACTACTACATCTCCCACCGTCGCGAGCGCCTCGGCCAGGTCGAGGAAGCCCTCGCGAGGCTGGCGACCACGCCGGCCGCTGCGGACCCGCAGGCGATCGTCGAGATCGTGTACGCCGACGTCGACCAGGTCCTGTGGGGCGCCGCCGAGCTCTCGGTGCGAGCCCAATTGGCTTACCTCGCCGAGCGCTGAGGCCTAGTGTTCGGCTCATGGCGATCCTGTCCGGAGCCGAGCTCCTGCTTCCCGACCCGCCCGCATGGCGGGCCTGGCTCGAGGAGCACCATGCCGACACGCCCGCGGTCTGGCTCGTGCTGACCAAGAAGGGCGGCACGCTGACCTCGTTGACCTGGCAGACCGCGCTCGATGAAGCGCTCTGCTTCGGCTGGATCGACGGCCAGGCCCGGCGGCGCGACGAGCAGTCGTCGTTCCAGCGGTTCACCCCGCGTGGGCCGAAGAGCCGTTGGTCACTGAGGAACGTCGAACACATCGGCCGTCTCGAGACAGAGGGCCGGATGACCGCCGCCGGGAGGGCCGCCGTGGCGGCGGCGAAGGCGGATGGGCGGTGGGACGTGGCGTACGCCGGTCCGGCCACCGCCGAGACCCCGCCCGACCTCCTCGCCGCGATCGCCGCGGTGCCCGAGGCGCAGGCGATGTACGACGTGCTCACCTCCCGGAACCGTTACGCCCTCTATCACCGCATCACCGCGCTGAAGACCGAGGCCACACGGGCGCGCAGGATCGAGGAGTACGTAGCCATGCTCGCCCGTCACGAGACGATCCATCCCCAGAAGCGCCGGCCTGAGCGCTGACCCGAATCTGGGCGGTCCGAGTGCGTGCCTGGCAAGGCGGAGGAGGGAGGCGACCTTTGAGCGGAGCGGGTCGGCGACCGACGACAACGCGGCCAGGTGCGTGCTCGGAACGTCCAGATCAGCGGGCGCGGCGGGCCATGCGCTCAATGTCCATGATCACGACCGAGCGGGGCTCGAGGCGGAGCCAGCCGCGGCTGGCGAAGTCGGCCAGGGCCTTGTTGACGGTCTCGCGGGAGGCGCCGACGAGCTGGGCGAGCTCCTCCTGGGTGAGGTCGTGGTGGACGTGGACGCCGTCGTCGGCGGTGCGGCCGAAACGGTCGGCGAGGTCGAGCAGGGCCTTCGCCACGCGGCCGGGGACGTCGGAGAAGACGAGGTCGGCGACGACGTCGTTGGCCTTGCGGAGTCGGCCGGCCAGCTGGGCGAGGAGGCCGCGGGCGACGACCGGGCGGCCCTCGAGCCACTTGAGGAGGTCCTCGTGCGACAGGCTCGCGAAGGCTGAGTCGGTGACCGCGGTGACGGTGGCCGAGCGGGGGCCGGGGTCGAAGAGGGAGAGCTCGCCGAACATCTGGCCGGGGCCCATGATGGCGAGCAGGTTCTCGCGGCCGTCGGACGACGTGCGCCCGAGCTTCACCTTGCCCTCGATCACGACGTACAGCTTGTCGCCGGAGTCGCCCTCGTGAAAGAGCACCTCTCCGCGGCGGAGCTTGGACTCTGCCATCGAGGCGTGCAGGGCCGTCATCGACTCGTCGTCGAGTGCGCTGAAGAGCGGTGCCTGACGGAGTACGTCGTTGTCCATTGCGGCCATTCCTCCTGGATTTTCCCCACATCCGCGGGTATTACATCGGGAATCCTATCTGTGGAACGTCTCACAAGTGCACATCACCCACCGATAAGGGCAGAAAGAGCATGTATAGGACGGTATCTGTGCTAACCGTCTCGTGGGCCGGATCGGGATTGTCGGTGTGGCCGCGTAGCCTTGCTGCGTGCCTGCCCAGAAGTTTGCGACTGAGACGCGCCTGGGTCTGGTGCGTCGTGCCCGTCGGATCGACCGCATTCTCGGTGAGACCTACCCGGATGCCAAGGCCGAGCTCGACTTCACCAACCCGTTCGAGTGTCTGGTCGTGACCGTGCTGAGCGCGCAGACCACGGACAAGCGGGTCAACCTGGCCTCTCCGGCCCTCTTCGCCGCCTACCCGTCCGCGAAGGAGATGGCCGCCGCGCCCCGGGAGCACCTGGAGCAGCTCGTCGGTCCGCTCGGCTTCTTCCGCGCCAAGACCGAGGCCCTGCTGAAGCTGAGCGCGGTCCTGGTGGAGGAGTACGACGGGGAGGTGCCGTCCCGTCTCGAGCAGCTGGTGAAGCTGCCCGGCGTGGGACGCAAGACCGCAAACGTGGTGCTCGGCAATGCCTTCGGCAAGCCCGGGATCACCGTCGACACGCACTTCGGACGGCTGTCGCGACGCTTCGGATGGACGACCGAGAAGGATCCGGTCAAGGTCGAGCACGCGGTCGGCGCGCTGTTCGAGAAGCGTGACTGGACGATGCTCTCCCACCACGTGATCTGGCACGGGCGGCGGATCTGTCACGCTCAGAAGCCGGCCTGCGGTGCCTGCCCGATGGCGCAGCTGTGCCCGGCGTACGGGGAGGGCCCGACCGACCCGATCGCCGCGGCGAAGCTGGTCCGCACGGAGGGCCGCAACTGATGGTTCGTGTCCTTGGGGGCAGAGCCCGGGCCGCGACGGTGACCGCTCTGCTCGTGGCCGCGCTTGCCGGCTGCGGCTCCGAGTCTCCGGCAGGCGGCGGGCAGGCGGGCGCGCCGCTCGGCGACGCGAAGTCCTCCTCCGAGGTCGACGTCGCCACCTCGGAGATGGCCGCGGCCAAGAAGGCCTCGAAGGTGGAGGAGTGTGTCGCCGGGTCGGCGAGCGACGGTGGGCTGCCGTCGATCGAGCTGCCGTGTCTCGGCGGTGGCGAGTCGGTCGATCTGGCCTCCTTCGAAGGCCCGATGGTGATCAACCTCTTCCAGGGCTTCTGCGCGCCTTGCAAGGAGGAGATGCCTGCGCTGCAGAGCTTCCACGAGACCTACGGCGACGAGGTGCCGGTGATCGGCATCGACGTCATGGACACCGTGCCCGGGGTCGCGCTCGAGGAGGCGATCTCGCGAGGGGTGACCTTCCCGATGTACGCCGATCCCGGCGGCGAGCTGCAGGGTGGGCCGCTCACGGCGCGAGCAGTGCCGACGACGTACGTCTTGTCCTCCTCCGGTGAGGTGAAGCTGCTGCAGATGGGCGGCATGACCAGCGAGGACCAGGTCAAGGAGCTCGTCGAGCAGAAGCTGGGGATCACGCTGTGAGCGAGCGACAGCGAGCGAACCGTCCATGCATCACGCGGCCGCGTCCGTATCCTGGCGCTTGCGCTACGGATGTGGTCGCGTGAGCGAGCGTCAGCGAGCGAACCGTTCGAACACCGCGCGACCGGAGTGGGTCGACGAGATCGTCGAGGCGGCGCAGCGGATCCAGGGCGAGGACATCTCTCAATTTCTTCCGCCGGAGGACGGCAGCGCGCGCGAGTCGGCGGTGCTGATGCTCTTCGGCGAGGGCCCTGAGGGGCCCGATCTGTTGCTCACCGAACGGTCGCACACGATGCGTTCCCATCCCGGGCAGGTCTCCTTCCCCGGTGGCCGGCTCGACCCCGGCGAGACCGCCGAGGAGGCCGCGCTCCGAGAGGCCTGGGAGGAGACCGGGCTCGATCCGACCGGCGTCGACGTGATCGGCAGGCTCCCGGCGCTGTGGATCCCGTTCTCCAACCACTCGGTGGTGCCGATCATCGCGTGGTGGCGCGAGCCGTCGCCGGTCACGGCGCGTTCGCTCGAGGAGGTGCACGCCGTCTATCGGGTGCCGCTGTCGGATCTCATGGACCCGGCACACCGGATCCAGGTGGGTGCGCCGGGTCGTAGCGGGTGGCTGATGCCCGCATTCTTGATCGGACCGGAGAAGGATGTCATCCTCTGGGGCTTCACCGGCGGAATCATCAGCCGCTTCTTCACCTATCTCGGGTGGATCACGGAGATTCCGGACGCCCCGATCAAGGAGTTGCCCGAATACATGTTTCAGGGACGCGAACGGAATCGGCCGTGAATTTTCTTGACTGGATCCTGATCATTCTCGTCGCGGCCTACGCGCTCTCGGGCTATTGGCAGGGCTTCATCACCGGCGCCTTCGCGACCGGTGGACTGCTGCTCGGTGGCTTCATCGGCATCTGGCTGGCGCCGAAGGTGCTCGGCAGCGCGGCTCCGTCGTTGTGGGTCTCGCTCGGCGCTCTGTTCGTCGTGATCGCGTGCGCGTCCATCGGGCAGGCGGTGCTGCAATACGGCGGCGTACGTGTGCGGGACGAGATCACCTGGCAACCCGCCCGGATCGTCGATGCGCTCGGCGGGGCGCTGCTCAGCGCGGCTGCCGTGCTCGTCGTCGCCTGGGCGCTCGGTGTCGCGGTCTCGGGGGCCCAGATCAACGGGCTGACCCCGGCGGTGCGCGGGTCGGCGATCCTGGCCAAGGTCGACTCGATCATGCCCTCGCCCGCCGACCGGGCGCTGAGCGCGTTCAACGACGTCGTCGGCACCTCGTTCTTCCCGCGCTACCTGGAGCCGTTCGCCCGTGAGCGGATCGTCGAGGTCGGACCGGGTCCGCGCCGCATGCTCACCGACCCCGATGTCGAGCGTGCAGGGGAGTCGGTCCTCAAGATCCGCGGTGCCAACGAGTGCGGCAAGGGTGTCGAGGGCACCGGGTTCGTGATCGGTCGCGGCTATCTGATGACCAACGCCCACGTCGTGGCCGGTGTCGACGACCCCAACGTGATCGTCGGTGATGGAGCCAACGACGCCAAGGTCGTCCACTACGATCCCGAGATCGACATCGCGGTCCTGAAGTTCAAGGGTGGCGGCAACCTCGAGCGCCTCGAGTTCGACAGCACTGCCGCCGCCGAGGACCCGATCGCGGTCCTGGGCTACCCGCAGGACGGCCCCTTCGACGTACAGCCCGGCCGTATCCGCGCTGAGCAGCGCCTCCGCTCGCCAGACATCTATGGCGTCGGCACCGTCATCCGAGACGTCTACTCCGTACGCAGCCTCATCCGTCCCGGCAACTCCGGCGGTCCCATCGTCGACTCCGAGGGCGACGTCGTCGGCGTCGTCTTCGCCGCCTCGGTCACCGACTCCGAGACCGGCTACGCCCTCACCACCGACCAGGTCATCGAGATCGCCCGCGAGGCTCGCTCTCAGACCGACGCTGTCGACACCGGAGCCTGCGCCAGCTGACCTCAGCCGAGACGTCACTCCCGTCGGCCGAGACGTCACTCCCGTCGTCCGAGTGGGCAATACATTGCCCACTCGGACGACGGGAGTGACGCTTCGGCCTGCGTAGGTGACGTCTTGGCCGACGCAGCTGACGTCTCGATCAGAAGCGGCGGGAGGAGTACGGCGGGGTGAGGGCGTCCTTGATCTCGCGGAGCCAGGCGTCGAGTCGGTCGCCGGTGAAGTCGCCTTTCCGCACGATGATGATGGTCCAACCGTGATCGATCAGCCACCCTCGACGCTCTTCGTCATAGATTCGTTGATCGGGGTCGTCGTGGTCTTCGCCGTCGTACTCGATCGCGACCTTGGCGAGTCGATAGGCGAAGTCGAGGCGGTAGGTCGGGATTCCCTCGACGTCGACCCAGACCTGTGTCTCGGGAAGCGGGAGACCAGCGTCGCTGATCGCAAGCAGGGTCCAAGACTCACGCTGAGACTCCAGGCGGCGGTTCAGGAGCGGGACCAGCTCGCGGAGCTGGACGACACCACGACGCCCGCGAAAGCGCGGCAGCTGCTCGTCGAGAGAGCTTCGAGTGATGCCATGACGTCTCGCGAACTCGTTGAGCGCAGCCATCGCCTCGCGCCGGTTCAGGTTGCAGCCGAGATCGAGCGCGGTGCGTAGCGGTGTGGTCACACGTACGCCACCGATGACCGCGATGTCGTCGGGAAGGAGGTCGCGCGAGCGCCCGTCGGTGCCCGGCCGCCGTGTGCGGGTGTGGCCACGGACGGCACACGTCTCCACGGCCGGGAGCTGTGCCATCTCCATCCGCGAGAAGGTGTCGATGCCATGCACCCAGGCGGCGGATCGGTCACTGATCACCTGATGCTCGGACACCACCTGGGCGAGCGCCTCGGCGCGCTTCACCGGGTCATCCTCGGCCTGGGCGGCGAGATAGACGCCCCTGAAGGGGCGACGCACGTCACCGTGGCTGATCGCTTGGGTGAGTGCGTACCGATTGGTCGCGACCGACTCGATGTCAGAGGTGGTGAAGGGACGCTCGGGCAGCTTGCTGTCGGGAGTGACGAGTGAGAGATTCATGGCCGCAGCGTGCGCCAGGTGGCGTTACGAAATCATCCACTTACCCGGAGGTTGTGGATAACTCGCGACTCAACTCGCCCTGTGGATGGGAACTGGCCCGCCACGGTGACGCTTCGGCCGTCCGGAGTGACGCCTCGGCCGACGCTAGTGACACCTCGGCGGGGAGGGGTCAGCGCTGGCCCTTGAGCGCCCGGGGGATCTCCTTGCCCTGGGCGATGGCCTTCTCGGGGGCCTTGACCTTCTTCACCTTGCGTACGCCGATGAAGCCGAGCAGGGCGGCGAGGAGGACGTAGAAGGCGAAGACGATCAGGAAGGCCCAGTGGAGCCCGAGGCCGGCCAGGTGGATGAAGTAGGCCGCCGAGACGGAGAGCATGATCACCGCGAGGACCAGCAGGAACGCAGCGGCGGCGAAGAGACCGATGCCGACACCGGCGTTGGTCGCCGAGATCTTGAGCTCTTGCTTGGCGAGCGTGATCTCCTTGTTGACGAGCTCGGAGATGTCGCGGGTGGCGTCGACGACGAGCTTTCCGATCGTCGGGTCCTCGTCACCCGGGGACTTCACGATGTCGACTGCCATGGGAACCCTTCGCTGAAACGTGTGTTGAGGACTGGCCCCGACCTTACCGGTCCCGACCCCCATCATCCTCGAACACGTCCGGCACGCCGTCCTCGTTGGCGTCGATCTTCTCCAGTTCCTCGATGCCGCGATAGACCTTGTTTCGGGCGCGCAGCACCACCGTGGCCAGCGCGGCGGCCAGGACGGACCCGAAGAGCACGCCCACCTTCATGTGGTCGTGGGCGCCGGGATCGGAGTGGAAGGCCAGCTCGCCGATCAGCAGCGAGACCGTGAACCCGATGCCCGCCAGCATCGCCATCCCGATCACGTCCCACCAGGCGAGGTCATCGTCGAGCGACGCCTTGGTGAACCGGGACAGCAGCCACGTCGAGCCGGCGATGCCGATGGTCTTGCCGACGACCAGGCCGAGGATGATGCCGAGCGTGATCGGGTCGCGCATCGCGCTGGTCACGCCGTCCCAACCACCGAGAGAGACGCCGGCGGCGAAGAACGCGAAGATCGGCACCGCGACGCCGGCAGAGACCGGCCTGACCAGGTGCTCGAAGTGCTCGGCGAGGCCGCGCTTGGCCTCAGGGTTGCGGGCGATCACCGGCACCGTGAACCCGAGCAGCACCCCCGCGACGGTGGCGTGGACGCCGCTGGCGTGCACGAGGGCCCAGGCGATCGCGGCGAGCGGGATGAGGAGCCAGGGGCTGCGGATGCGGCGCTGGACGAGCACCGCGAAGAGGCCGATCGGGACGAGCGCCAGCAGCAGGTAGCCGATGTGCAGCTCGGAGGTGAAGAAGACCGCGATGATGGTGATGCCGAGCAGGTCGTCGACGACGGCGAGAGTCAGCAGGAACGTACGAAGCCCCGCCGGCAGGTGGGTGGAGATGACCGCCAGGATCGCGACCGCGAAGGCGATGTCGGTGGCCACCGGGGTCGCCCAGCCGGCCAGCGACCCGTTGCCGATCAGGTTGACGACCACATAGACGAGTGCCGGCACGACCATCCCGCCGACCGCGGCGGCGATCGGGAGCGCGGCCCGTCGGGGGTCACGCAGGTCGCCGGAGACGAACTCCCGCTTGAGCTCCAGACCGGCGACGAAGAAGAAGATCGCCAGCAGTCCGTCAGCAGCCCAGGCGCCGATCGTCAGATCGAGATGGAGCGAGGCCGGTCCGATGCGGTAGTCGCGGACCGCCTCGTACGCCTCTTGCAAGGGGCTGTTGGCGAGGCCGACCGCGATGATCGCGGCGATGATGAGGAGCACGCCGCCGGTCGTCTCGGCGCGCAGGATCTCGGCCGTACGCGAGGTCTCCAGCCACGAGCCTCGGGTGAACAGGCGGTTGCGGGTGTCGGTCACGGGTGGGCCTCCAGAGGCTCAGGGGGTCGGGAAAGTCACGCCGACCAGACTTCCCGGCACACCTGATCTCGACCCTAGCAAGCGTCCATGTCATGGTCCGCGAAGTGGTCGCGATGGGATCGCGACTTCGCCTCGCGAAATTGTTAAACCAACGCAAACAGTAATAAATCGAAGAAACACGGGGTCAGTTTTTGCCGATAGAGCTTCATCAGCCGCTGATTCCGTTGCATAGTGGATCTCAGTCCTCGCCGAAGGGCGAGGCCGCTCCGGTCGCGCCGAAGCCCGTCACAACCGGAGGAGAACCGAGCCAAACCAAGGTGGCGGGCGCGGGGGAGCCAAGCAGTACGCCGGAGCCGGAGACAAGGCCGACCGGCTTGGGGTGAAGGCGCACGCGGAACACAGGGATTCCAGCGCCCGGGCATCAGCAGCCCGAATCCGACAGGTCGACCTTCGCAGGTGTCGCTGCATCGGGAGAACCTCGAAATGATCGGATCGTGCATCCGTGCGCTGTCGCGCGCGCCCAGGAAGATCAGCAGGAAGTTCAGCATCGGCGCGGTCACCGCCCTCGTGGTCGGACTCGCACTCGTCGCCGTACCCACCCACTCGGCCACCGCCACCGCCACCGCCACCGCCCCGCCGGGCACGAGCGCTCAGGCCGGCGCCCACCCGGCCTCGACCGTCGAGTCCACATCGTCCACGACCACCGAGAAGGCCACCGAGAAGAAGGCCAAGAAAAAGAAGAAGTCGCGCGGCATCAAGGCGCTCCGTCGTGCGAAGAGCCGTGCCGGCGCTCCCTACGCCTACGGCGGCGACGGCCCGCACTCCTTCGACTGCTCCGGTCTGACCCAATGGGTCTACAAGAAGCTCGGCCGCAAGCTCCCGCACAGCTCGTCGGGGCAGGTCGGCCACACGTTCAAGGTCAAGAAGCCTCGCAAGGGCGACCTGGTCTTCTTCTACGGCAGCAGCGGCGTCTACCACGTCGGCATCTACGCCGGTAAGCGCGACGGACGCCGCTGGATCTGGCACTCGCCCAGGTCTGGCGAGACGGTCCAGAAGGACCCGATCTGGACCGACAGCCACTTCATCCGCCGGGTGAAGTACGGCAAGAAGCGCTAGAGGCCGTCGGCAATGCCGAGTCGGCGCATCCGACCCCTCCCGCTCGCTTCGCTTCGCGAGACACGGGGTCAGATGCGCCGACTCGGCAGAGGTCTACTCCGTCGCCGTGGTCTTCCCGGCGGCGATCAGGTCCATGATCGTCTGGTCGGCCAGCGTCGTGGTGTCCCCGACGCCGCGACCCTCGGCGAGGTCACGCAGCAGGCGCCTCATGATCTTCCCCGAGCGGGTCTTGGGCAGCTCAGGCACGATCATGATCTGCCGCGGCTTGGCGATCGGACCGATCTCCTTGCGGACGTGGTCGGAGAGCTCCTTGTGGCAGTCCTCCGGCGACCCGTCGCGCAGGATCACGTACGCCACCACGGCCTGCCCCGTGTCGGGGTCGGTCGCACCCACGACCGCCGCCTCGGCGACGTAGGGGTGCGAGACCAGCGCCGACTCGATCTCGGTCGTGGAGAGCCGGTGGCCGGACACGTTCATCACGTCGTCGACGCGGCCCAGGACCCAGACGTCGCCGTCCTCGTCCTTCTTCGCACCGTCGCCGGCGAAGTACCACTGCTCGTTGTCCAGGCCCTGGTTCTTGAACCGTGACCAGTAGGTGTCGATGTAACGCTGGTCGTCGCCCCAGATCGTACGCAGCATCGACGGCCACGGCTGGGTCAGCACCAGGTAGCCCCCGCCGCCGTTCGGCACGGAGACGCCGTTGTCGTCGACCACGTCGGCGCTCACGCCCGGCAGGGCCTTCATCGCCGAGCCCGGCTTCCCGTGGGTGACCCCGGGAAGCGGCGAGATCATGATGGCGCCGGTCTCGGTCTGCCACCAGGTGTCGACCACCGGGACCGAGGACCCGCCGATGACGTCGCGGTACCAGATGTAGGCCTCGGGGTTGATCGGCTCACCGACGGACCCGAGCAGACGGACCGAGGAGAGGTCGCGGGTGTCCGGGATGGCGCGGCCCTGCTTCATGAACGTCCGGATCGCGGTCGGCGCCGTGTAGAAGATGGTGACGCCGTACTCCTCGATGATCTGCCACCAGCGACCCTTCTCCGGGAAGTCCGGGGTGCCTTCGTAGAGCACCTGGGTCGCGCCGTTGGCCAGCGGACCGTAGACGATGTAGGAGTGGCCGGTGATCCAGCCGATGTCGGCGGTGCACCAGTAGACGTCGGTCTCCGGCTTGAGGTCGAAGACCTCCCAGTGCGTGAAGGCCGCCTGGGTGAGGTAGCCGCCGGTGGTGTGCAGGATGCCCTTCGGCTTTCCGGTGGTGCCGGACGTGTACATCACGAAGAGCGGGTGCTCGGCGTCGTGGCCCACCGGGGTGTGCTCGGTCGACGCGGTCGAGACGACGTCGCTCCACCACTTGTCGACCGAGTCGTTCCAGTCGACGTCCTGGCCGGTGCGCTTGACTACGAGTACGTTCTCGACCAGGCCGGGCTGAGTCCCCTCGACCTTCGTGACCGCCTCGTCCACGGCGGGCTTGAGCGCCGAGGGCGCGCCACGGCGATAGCCGCCGTCCGAGGTGACGATCAGCTTCGCGCCGCAGTCGACGACTCGAGTGGCGAGGGCGTCGGCGGAGAAGCCACCGAAGATGACGGTGTGGATCGCTCCGATCCGAGCGCAGGCCAGCATCGCGAACACGGCCTCGGGGATCATCGGCATGTAGATCGCCACCCGGTCGCCCTTGCCGACCCCCAGCGCCTCGAAGGCGTTAGCGGCCCGGGAGACCTCGTCCTTCAGCTCGGCATAGGTGATGGTCCGCTTGTCGTCCGCGGGCTCGCCGACCCAGTGGATCGCGACCCGGTCACCGAGCCCGGCCTCGACGTGACGGTCGACGGCGTTGTAGGCCACGTTGATCTCGCCGCCCTCGAACCACTTCGCGAAGGGCGCGTCGTCCCAGTTCAGGACACGATCGAACGGCTTCGACCACGTGAGCCGCTCCGCGGCGGCCGCCCAGAAGGCATCGCGGTCCGCGGCCGCGGCGTCGTACGCATCGGCCTTGACGTTGGCGTTGGCGGCGAGCTCAGCAGGCGGCTCGAACCGGCGCTTCTCGTGCAGCAGGTTGGACAGGGTCTCGTCGGTCACAGTGACTCCTACATACGAAAATTTTGTGGCTCAAGCCACAGGGTAGTGCGAGGGAAAGAAGGATGGCGGGCCGTCGTACGACCGGGGCTGGTTCAGCCTCAGTGGACGACGACCCGCCGTTGGTGGATCAGTGCGAGATCGCCTTCTCCGAGCCTGCGCCGGTGAGCGCGCGCACCTCGAGCTCGATGTAGCGCTCGGCGGTCTCCGGCTCGTTCGACGTCACCGTGCCCAGCCAGCCCAGGAAGAAGCCGAGCGGGATGGAGATGATGCCCGGGTTCTCCAGGGGGAACCAGGAGAAGTCGATGCCGGCCGGGAACAGCGAGAGGCTTTCGCCGGTGGCGGGGTCGACCTTGCCGGAGACGACCGGGGAGAAGAAGACCAGGCCGACACACGAGAGCAGACCGCCGTAGATGGACCAGACGGCGCCGCGGGTGTTGAACCGCTTCCAGAACATGTTGTAGATGATCGCCGGCAGGTTCGCCGAGGCGGCGACCGCGAAGGCCAGCGCCACCAGGAACGCGATGTTCAACGACTGCGCCGGGATGGCCAGCAGGATCGCGACCAGACCGATACCTGCCGCGGCCCAGCGCGAGACCTTCATCTCCTCCTTCTCGGTGGCCTTGCCACGCTTGATCACCGAGTTGTAGATGTCGTGGGCGACGGAGACCGACGAGGTCAGCGTCAGACCCGCGACCACGGCGAGGATCGTGGCGAAGGCGACCGCTGCGATGAGCGCCAGCAGGACGGCGCCGCCGATGGAGCCTTCACCGCCACCGACCTCCTGGGCGAGCAGTGGTGCCGCCAGGTTGCCGGCCTTGTCCAGGGTTGTCGGGTCGACCATCGCGGCCGCACCGAAGCCGAGGACCAGGGTGAACAGGTAGAAGACGCCGATCAGGCCGATCGCCCACAGCACCGACTTGCGGGCGTCCGCCGAGGTCGGGACGGTGTAGAAGCGGATCAGGATGTGCGGCAGGCCGGCGGTACCGAGCACCAGGGCGAGCCCGAGCGAGACGAAATCCAGCTCGCTGGTGAAGCTCAGGCCGTACTTCAGTCCCGGCTGGAGGAAGGCGTCGCCCTTGCCCGAGGCGTCGGCGGCGGAGCCGAGCAGCTCGGAGAGGTTGAAGCCGAACTGGGCGAGCACCAGGATCACGATCAGCGCCGAACCGGTCATCAGCAGGACGGCCTTGACGATCTGGACCCAGGTGGTGCCCTTCATCCCGCCGACGGTGACGTAGAAGATCATCAGCGCACCGACGAACAGGATGACGATGTTCTTCACTGCCTGGTCCTCGACGCCGAGCAGCAGGGCCACCAAGGCACCCGCGCCGACCATCTGGGCCAGCAGGTAGAAGATCGAGACGACGACCGTGGAGGTCGCCGCAGCCAGGCGGACCGGGCGCTGCTTCATCCGGTACGCCAGCTGGTCGGCCATCGTGTAGCGACCGGAGTTACGCAGGACCTCCGCGACCAGCAGCAGCGCCACCAGCCAGGCGACGAGGAAGCCGATCGAGTAGAGGAACCCGTCGTAGCCCGACAGCGCGATGGCGCCGGAGATACCGAGGAAGGACGCCGCCGACATGTAGTCGCCGCCGATCGCGAGACCGTTCTGGAAACCGGAGAAGCCGCGGCCGCCGGCGTAGTAGTCGGCCGCCGTCTTCGTCTGCCGGCTCGCCCAGAAGGTGATGCCGACCGTGATCGCGACGACCGTGAGGAAGAGGACTGTGGTGAGGATCTGGCTGCCGTCCATCAGAGCTGCCTCTTCCCGATCTCGTATTCCTCGTCGAGCTTCCGAGCCAGCGGGTCGAGGTTCTTGGTGGAGTAGTTGGCGTAGAGGTAGGCGATGCCGAACGTGGTCGCGAACTGGAGGAGCCCGAAGACCAGCGCGACATTGATGTTGCCGATGAGCTTGGTGTTCATGAAGTCCTCAGCCCAGTTGGAGCAGAAGACGTAGAGGAGGTACCACACCAGGAATGCCACCGTGGCCGGAAATACGAACTTTCGGTACGCCGACCGCAGAGCGCGAAACTCCGCCGTGGCGTGCAATCTGTCGTAGACCGGGTCGTGCCGGTGGGCTTGGTCGTGCGCTTCGTCGCTCACGGTCTAACCCTTTCGTAGACGAGGCCGTTCTCCGTGGGGGTGAAGGACGGACAACGTGTGATCGCAGTCACATTAGGGGCCGGGAGGGTCGGCCGTCGCGGGGTAGCACCCGGTCCCTCGGTAGACGGCGCGGTCGCGCGACGAGCGGTCGAAATCGTGCGCCGAGTGGCTGGTCTAGCCGCGCCGCCCGCCGCCGGGCGTGCCACCACCGGTCTGTTCGCCACCGCCCTCGGGCGGATGGACACACCCCGGCACGGACCGCTGCTGTCGGTCAGATGGTGGTTCTGGCGAGCGAGGATCACCACCTCGGACAGCTGCGGGGACTCGCCCGGCATCGTGAGACCGAGGCCGTACGCCGCGGTGAACGCCCACACGTCCACACCCGCACGGATCGCCGCTCTGCGGGTCAGGTCGTAGGCGGCGTCGTAGAGGGCGGGCAGCTCGACGGAGAGGAGGCGCGACATCTCCGGCGCGGCCGCGCCGCCACGTGCCATGCGCCCAGCAGGCCACCGGCAACGGTCACGTACAGACCCAGATCGGCGCCGACGTCCGAGGTCTCATCCATCGCCGGCTCCCGGATCGAGGTGAAGGGCACAGGCACCGAGATGCCGAGGAACGGTCCGTCACCCTAGCGAGAACGACGTCACGCCGGGGCGGAGTTCGGCCAGATCAGCGCTGCGCGGCGGACCGGGCGACGGTCTCGATCGTGGGCTCCGGGGAGTGCAGGCGCACCAGCAGCCGGGTGGTGTGGGCGGGGACGTGCGCGGCGGAGGCGAGGCTGACCGCCATCATCACCGCGAAGGAGAGCGGGACGGCCCAGAGCGCGGGCTGGGTCAGGACGACATCGGCCCAGGTGTCGGTACGCCACCCACTGATCGTGAACACCACGGCTGAGCCGGTGGTGACCAGGCCGGTGACCAGCCCGGCGGCCGCGCCGTAGGCGGTCAGCCGGCGCCACCAGATGCCGAGCAGGAGCAGCGGACAGAAGGTGGCGGCGGCGAGCGCGAAGGCCAGCGCGACACCGCGGGCGACGCCGACGCTGGGAGTCAGCAGGGCGCCGACGACCGGGACCGTCACCGCGACCAGGGAGGCGATCCGAAAGGCGGCGACGCCGCCGAACCTGCTGCCCCGGCGACGCAGCAGGGGCACGACCACGTCCTGGGAGAGCACGCCGGAGACCGCGATCGCCAGGCCCGACGACGTCGACAGGAAGGCCGCGAAGGCGCCTGCGCACACCAGCCCGGTCAGGGCGTCGCCCGCCCATCCGGGGACCATCAGACGGGGCAGCTCGAGCACGAGGGTGTCGGCGGAGGCCGGGGTCGCTGCGTACACGCGTCCGAGGACGCCGAGGATCGGCGGCAGCAGGTAGAAGACGCCGAGAAGGGCCAGCACGACCAGGGTGGTGCGACGGGCGGCGCGGCCGTCGGGGTTGGTGTAGAAGCGGACCCCGACGTGCGGCAGGCCCATCGTGCCGAGGAACGTCGCCGCGATCAGCGAGTAAGTGGCGTAGAGGCCGGTCACACCGTCCGTGCCCATCGGGAGCGACCACGCCTCGCCGAGGCCGGTCGCGCGCGGTGCGCCGTCGCTGCCCCAGACCGCGACCAGGACCCCGACCGGCACCAGCAGCGCGGTCAGCTTGAGCCAGTACTGGAAGGCCTGCACGAAGGTGATCGAGCGCATCCCGCCGGAGAAGACGCTGACCAGCACGACCGTCCCGACCAGCACCGGTCCCACCCAGCGGGGCGCGTCGGCGACCAGCTCCAGGGTGAGGCCGGCGCCCTGCAGCTGAGGCAGCAGGTAGAGCCAGCCGATGGACACGACCAGCAGCGAGCAGAGCCGGCGAACTCCCCGAGAGGCGAGTCTCTCCTCGGCGAAGTCGGGCAGCGTATACGCCCCTGACCTGCGCAGAGGAGCCGCGACCAGGGTCAGCAGCACGAGATAGCCGGCGGTCCAGCCGATCGGATACCAGAGCATCTCCGCGCCGGAGGTGAACACCAGCCCGGCGATGCCGAGGAAGGAGGCCGCCGAGAGATACTCCCCGCCGATCGCGCTCGCGTTGAGGCCGGGCCGCACCGACCGCGAGGCGACGTAGAAGTCGCTCGTGGTCCGGCTGAACCGCAGCCCCCAGGTGCCGATGGTCAGCGTCGCCAGGGTGACCAAGGTGACCGCGACGATCGCCGGGGCGGAATCGAGCGTCATCGAGCCTCGTCGTCCGAACGCAGCAGGTCGGCGTAGCTGGCCTCGTTGCGTTCCGCGCCGCGCAGATACCAGCGGCCGAGGAGGAAGAGGAACGGGTAGACCAGCACCCCGAGGAGCAGCCAGGGGAGCGGGACGCCGAACGGCGCGGTGTGAACCAGCCCCGGTGCCAGCAGGAAGAGCAGCGGCAGCGAGCCGACGCCGAGGAAGAGCACGGCCAGGGTGCGTAGGGCGATCGAGAGCTGGGCGCGCATCAGCGAGCCGAGGTAGACCTCGCCGAGTCGGGTGTCCTCGTCGACGTCGACGCGGCGGACGGCCGGTCGACGTCGGGGCGGTCCGGTGACGCGTACGCGTTGGGGTTCTGTCATGAGCGCCGGGCGAGCAGATCCTTGAGCTGGCGCGTGTGCCGGCGGCTGACCTGCAGCTCGGTGCCGCGGGATGCGCCGCCGACCACGACCGAGCAGCGTCCGGCCTCCGAGCGGACCTCGGTCACGTGGGAGAGGTTGACGAGGAGGGAGCGGTGGATGCGTACGAACCGGGCCGACGCCCACTCCTGCTCCAACTGGGTCAGCGGGACCCGCACCAGATGGGAGGCGCCGGCGGTGTGCAGGCGGGCGTAGTCGCCCTGCGCCTCGACGTGGGTGATCTGCGAGCGCCACACGAAGCGGGTGACGCCGCCGAGCTCGACCGGGATCTGCAGGTCGCCGCTCGGCTCCTCCTCCGGGACGCTGCCCATCAGCCTGGTGACGGTCTCGGCCAGACGCTCCGCGCGCACCGGCTTGAGCACGTAGTCGACCGCGCGCAGGTCGAAGGCCTCCAGCGCGTGCTCCTCGTGGGCAGTCACGAACACGACCGCAGGCGGCGTCTTGAAGCGCGCCAGCAGCCGGGCCAGCTCGAGCCCGTTCAGACCGGGCATCTGGATGTCGAGGAAGACCGCGTCCACCCCCGAGCCCTGTAGCTGCTGCAGCCCGTCGGTCGCGTTCAGGCAGGTGCGTACCTCCGCCACCCGCGCGTCCTGGGTGAGCAGATAGGAGAGCTCGTCGGCCGCCGGCGGCTCGTCGTCGACGACCAGGACTCTCAGGCGTCCGCCGGGGGCTCCCGGACGCGCGGCGAACCCCTGCGTGGTGATGCCCGTCGCCGTTCGCTGGCGCTCGCTCATGTGTGCACTCCTGGGGCGAACTTCGGGATTCTGAGGATGACCTTCGTGCCGGCGCCGGGGGCGGTCTCGACCACCAGGCCGTAGTCGTCGCCGTAGGCGTTGCGGAGCCGTGCGTCGACGTTGCCGAGCCCGACGGAGTCGTTGCCGCCCGCCAGTGCGGTGCGCACCCTCTCCGGGTCCTCGCCCGCGCCGTCGTCCTCGACCTCGATCAGGCACTCGGAGCCTCGGTCGGCGGCCTTGATCGAGATGTGACCCGTCTCGGCGTCGGCGAGGCCGTGGCGTACGGCGTTCTCGACCAGCGGCTGGAGGCTGAGGAAGGGGACCGCGATCGGCAGGACCTCGGGAGCGACGGAGAGTCTGACGCTGAGGCGGTCGCCGAAACGGGCCTGCTCGAGGAGCAGGTAGCGCTCGACGGACCGCAGCTCCTCGGACAGCGTCGTGTATTCGCCGTGGGTGCGGAAGGAGTAGCGGGTGAAGTCGGCGAACTCGAGCAGCAGCTCCCGAGCGCGCTCGGGATCGGTGCGTACGAAGCTGGCGATCGCGCCCAGGGAGTTGTAGATGAAGTGGGGGCTGATCTGGGCCCGCAGCGCGCGTACCTCGGCCTCCATCAGCCGCCGTCGCGACGCGTCGAGCTCGGCCAGCTCGAGCTGGCCGGAGACCCAGGTCGCCACCTCGTCGGCGGCGCGAACCATCATCGCGGAGGTGTTCGGGGCGTAGACCTGCAACGTGCCGACGAGGTGGTCCTCGACGACCAGCGGGCTGACGACGGCGGTGTGCAGCGGACAGCCGGCCTGGCCGCACTCCAGGTCGACCCGGTCGTAGAACCGGGTCGCGCCGTGGTCCAGCGTCCCCTCGGCCAGCTTGGTCACCTGCTCCTGATGGTGGGTGCCGATGCCCTCCCAGGCGAGCAGGCCGTCGGTGTCGGTGATCGCGAGCGCCGGAGCGGCAAGGAGAGCCTGGAGGTGCGGGGCGGCGCGCTCGGCGCTGTCCACGGTCAGGCCGCCACGCAGGGCCGGGGTCGCCAAGGATGCGTTGTGGAGGGTGCGGAAGGTGGCCCGGTCGGCCTCTGTGCCCAGATGAGTACGCCTCCAGCGCCGCATCCGTCCCTCCTCGGTGGTCGAGCCTGTCTGGTCGGTCAACTCTGTCGAGATCCGAGAGCTCCAGTGTGACGGCGCCCACGGTATCTGTCACCCAGGCCCGCGCTGGGGCGCCAGGTAGGTTTGCGGCATGCGATTGAGTCGAGTGATCCCGGGCCTCCTGGCCGTCGGTGCGGCCGGTGCGGGCGCCGCCTTCGTGATCGGCATGCGCAACAAGTCGCCGTGGCTTCAGGACCGCATCCGCGCCTTCTCCAAGCGGTTCGCCTCCGAGGCGCTGAAGACCGCCGGCGGCGAAGGCGCCACCAACGGCGTCATCCTCCACGTCGGTCGCACGAGCGGGCGGGAGTACGCCACCCCGATCACGCCGTTCCCGACCCCCGACGGCTTCGTCATCAATCTGCCCTACACCTCGAAGGTCGACTGGGCCCAGAACGTCCTGGCCGCCAACTCGGCCACGATCGTCCACGACGGTGTCGACCACCGCGTGACGGACCCGCGGATCGTCCCCTACGCCGAGGTCGCACCCATGCTCCCCAAGGGCGCCGGCCTCTTCCGCGCCGTCTTCGACGTCCAGGAGTTCCTCCGCGTCACCAACGCGGACTGACGTCTAACCGGGTCACCGGTGATGCTGGTCGCGGATGTGCTCCTGGTCCTCCAGGTCGCGGTCTTCCATGGCGACGACGTTCTCGTCCGCCCCGTCGACGGCCTCGACCAGCTCGTCGAGCTTGAGCAGGATGGCCTTGGTCTGGCGATTGGTCGAGTGCTGGATGCTGAAGAGCAGCAGCAGGCTGACGATGGAGGCGACCGAGTAGACGAGGTTCTGCCACCACGAGGGGAAACCGTTGACCACACCGACGGTCAGCAGAGCCGCGACGACGATCATGCTGAACCCACTGGCCCACGCCGACCCGGCCGCCCCGGCGAGCCTATGAGCCGCGGCCGAGAGCTGGTCGCGTACGTGGTGAGGTGACTCCGGCTCGCGGCGGCTCATTCGGCGCTTTCCCGTTCCTCCAGACCAACGGCCCGCCGCAGCTCGTCGCGGTCGTGACGCAGCTCAGGATGGTCGCCGGCAAGTCGTGCCATCAGGTCTGAAAGGCCGTCGGCGATGGCGTTGAGCTTGTGCTGAACTGCGTCGTCGGCGCGCTTCTGGGTGTTCTGCAACAGCGCGACCAGCAGGAACGTGACGATCGTCGTGATCGTGTTGATGATCAGCTGCCAGGTGTCGATGTCAGGCAGTACGACGAACGACGGCGCCCAGATCACCACCAGCAGCACGCACAGCACTGAAGAACCATGCCCGCGAGACGAACGCGCTTGCGTGGGTGGCGAACCGGTCGAAGACGCCGACGTGGTTCCCGACCTAGGAGGGCATCGAGGTCTCGTCCGGGTGGCTGGTGACGCCGGACCCCTCCCCGGCGGAATGCTGTTCGCGCTCGCTCGTGGGCATGACTACCTCCTGTGCCGACAGGTTCGGTACCCGATTCACGTCGAGTCATGCCGTCACGCCGTCGGTGTCACCCACGAGAACGGACCGGGACGCCGAGTGGCGACCCGGTCCGTCGATGCGTACGTCAGTTGCTGACCGGGAACGCGAGCAGCGAGCCCGGGTGGGTGAGATCGGTGGTCGGGGCGTCGCCCTCGCCGCGGACGAGGCCCGCGGTGTCGGTGATCGCGTAGACCGTCTTGCCGTCAGGGCTGACGATCGTGTCGCGGAACCGGTCCTGGTCGGTGTGGAGCGGCTCGACCGCGACCACGTCGGTCTCGACCGAGTTGAGGGCCAGGCGGTAGATCGTGCCGTCCTTGAGGCTGGTCATGATCACCGAGTTCTCCCAGCCCGGCATCGCCCGGCCGACGGCCGGCTTGTAGTAGGTCAGGCTGGACGGGGCGATGGTCGGGTAGCAGATGTAGTAGAGACCGGACTCGTCGCACGGGGCGCCGGTGAAGTCGTGGTCCCAGGCGACCGAGGTGCCGAAGGTGTCCAGCGGCTCGTGGAGTCGAGCGGTGAACTCCGACTCTTTCGACGTCGGGACGTCCTCGTGGATCTCGAAGTCGGAGTGCGTCAGCTCCGCGCACGGCGTCGGGGAGGAGGCGCTCCAGTCACCGTAGACGTAGGCGGAGTCGTCGTCCTGGTAGCCGGCGACGTTCGGCCAGCCGTAGTTGCCGCCGGGGCGGAGCAGGTTGATCTCGTCGTCGGTCTTCGGACCGTGCTCGGCCTCGAGGAGCTGGCCGGAGGGGGTGAAGGCGAAGCCCTGCGGGTTGCGGTGTCCGTAGGTCCAGATGTGGCTGCGTACGCCGCCGATCGTCGGGTTGTCGGTCGGGATGGAGCCGTCGCGGTTCAGCCGCAGGGTCTTGCCCTGGTAGGCGAACCAGTCCTTGGCCGCGACCTCGGCCGCGCTCGGGAGGGTCTGGGCCTGGTTCTGGCGGCAGGCCAGGGAGTACTGGTTGGTGCCCTGGTCGCCGATCGCGTAGTAGAGCTTCCCGTCGGGCCCGATCAGCAGCCGGCCACCCTGGTGGTCGATGCTGCCCGGCAGACCGGCGATGATCGTGGTCGGGCTGACCAGCTTCTTCCTGGCATCGTCGTAGCTGTAGCGCACGATCTTGGTGCGGCGGGTCTCGCCCGTGGACTCCTCGGCCGTGCCGGAGTCATAGCTGAACGAGACGTACGCATGGCCTCGGCCCTTGCTGACGACCGACGGCTCCAGGGCGAGTCCCAGCACTCCGTCCTGGCCGCTGGAGACGGCCTGGGTCGAGAGGTCCAGAAGCGTGCTCTTCGCGCCGGTCGCGGGGTCCACGCTGAGGACGGACTTTCCGCTCTTCTCGGTGAGCCACAGCTTGCCGTGGGCTCCCCAGGCGAGCGAGTAGGGGTTGTGGAGACCGTCGGCGACCACGTTGGGGGTGCCCAGCGCGGGCTCGGGCCCGGACGCCGCGGTCGCCACTGCCGCCGGGACGGTGGTGGCGATCAGCGCTGCCAGAGCAGCGGATCCGGCGGCGAGACTCAGGCTTCGTTTGATGTTCATGAGACTTACTTCTCCTCCAGAGGAAGGGGGGATCGAAGGAAAATGCAGCAGCGATCCTCCCCGAGATGTGGCCGGTGCCACGAGGACGCTGGCCGGAACTATGGCGGAAGTGAGTTGATCTGGCAACGACCTTGTTCCGGCGAAGAGCGGTAGGTTGCCGGGCGTGGGATATGAGCTGAGAGACCGGTTGGTGGTCGGGATCGCGTCGAGCGCGCTCTTCGACCTGACCGAGTCGGATGCGTACTTCCGCGAGCACGGGGAGGAGGCCTACCGCCGCTACCAGGACGAACGCATCGACGAGCCGCTCCGGCCCGGCGTCGCGTTCCCGTTCATCAAGCGGCTGCTGAGCCTCAACGACCTGGCCGCCGACGTCGACGACGGTCTCGTCGAGGTGATCGTGGTCTCGCGCAACGACCCCAACACCGGGTTGCGGGTGATGCGCTCGATCGAGCACCACGGCCTGCCGATGACCCGCGCGGTCTTCACCCAGGGGCGCTCGCCCCACCGTTACATCGGCGCGCTCGAGATGTCGCTGTTCCTCAGCGGCAACCGCGAGGACGTCATCGCGGCCAACCACGAAGGCTTCCCTGCCGGTCACGTGCTGCCGTCGGCTGCGACGTACGACGAGACCGACCGTTCCGTCGTCGTCGCCTTCGACTTCGACGGGGTGCTCGCCGACGACGGTTCCGAGCGGGTCTACCGCGAGGAGGGGATCGAGAGGTACCGGGCCTACGAGGCGAGCCGCAAGGCCGAGCCGCTCGAGCCCGGGCCGCTGCAGCCGCTGCTCCGTGATCTCAACCGGATCCAGCAGATCGAGGAGCAGCGCCGCCTGGAGGAGCCGGACTACGAGCCACGGCTGCGGATCGCGCTGGTCACCGCCCGCGGCGCCCCGGCTCACGAGCGCGCGATCCGGTCGTTGCAGTCCTGGGACGTCTACGTCAACGAGGCCTTCTTCTTGGGTGGGGTGGAGAAGGTGCGCGTGCTCGAGGTGCTGCGCCCGCTGATCTTCTTCGACGACCAGACGACCCACCTGGACCCCGCGGTCGGGTCGATCGCCGGGGTGCACATCCCCTACGGCGTGGCCAACACCAGCGACGTTTCGGCTGGTCAATAGCAGCTTCACAGTTCAGACACAGGTCGTGCTCAACTGGATGACGGGGCTGTGCCTGTGTCACTCTGGAGGGAGTTGTACGGATTCTGTTCATGTAGAAGTGCGAGGAGTTCACTCGATGGCTTCGGCTATGTGTGCCAAGTGCACCGAAGACGAGGAGATCCGGGTTCTCTCGCGTACGGCGGGGGGCCGCCGGCGACTGATGTGCTGCAGGTGTGGGTTCGCGTGGGAAGGCGGGAGCTCCGGCTCCGCCCGGGGTGCTGGCCTGGCCAGCCTGTTCGGCGCTGCCACGGTGGGGGCTGTCGCCCTTGTCGCGTGCAGCGTCCGAGTGACGGCTCCGGTCTGAGGGGCCACCAGGTGAGCGACCGCGTCAGTTGGTGACGGCGTCGACCGAGATGCCCGCGAGCATGGCGTCGTACGCAGCTTGGGCGGTTTCCTGGGCGGTGGACCAGTCGGAGTTGTCGAAGTCCGTGTCCGGGTCGCAGTAGTCGTCCCAGATGCAGTCGTTCCAGGTGGTCGAGGACGCCGCATAGATGGAGAGGGCCTTGTCGGCTGCGCGATAGGCCGAGTCGCAGGCTGGGCTGAGCTCGTCACGGTCTATTCGGTTTCGAAAGGCGGAAGCGTCGCCAATCGCAGTTGCGAGGTCGGCCTGGGTGATGCCGACCTCTGCGCGTGAAGAGGCGTCGAGAACGGCTTCTACGAACTCGCCGATCTCGTTGGTGCAGGTCGTGATTGCCTCGGCTGACTCCTGCTCGGAGCGATAGTCGGCCAGCAGGGTGGTGCCTAGCAGAGCGACGATGGCAAGGACGACGGCTACGACGGCGCCGAGCACCCAGGGCCACCGCGGCCGAGGAGACTCCGAGGCGGGGACGGGCGTTGCGTACGTGGGGTGTGCAGGCCAGTCGGACTGGTCGTGCCACGTGGGGTCTTCTGGAGCGTTGGACATGGGATCTCCTTCTGAGCTGATGTCTGGCGCCCGAGACGGATCAGGGGCAGCGACTCGTCGCTGCCCCTGATGGGATGCGCTACTTCAGGCCGAGTGCGAAGTGGGACTCGCCGCGCCCGAAGAGGTCGGAGACCTGGAGGATGCCGCCGGCGGCCTTTGCCGGGGGTACGTCGAAGACGAGCTTGCCCTTGGTCGCGAGGTCCGGCTGCATGTCGCGGAGGAAGAGGGACTCGTCGCCGAGGTAGATCGCGGCGTCGGAGCCCTCGTATCTCGTTCCGTCCTTGGCGATGAACACCGCAGAGGTGTCCATGAACGTCTTGGTCTCGTCCTTGGTGTTCTCGATGGTGAGGTCGACGACCACGAAGACGCCGTCCGCTCGCTCGCCGAACTCGCCGCCGACGTTGTCCTGGGTGCTCGCGCCGGTCACCGTGTAGGCGGTGCCCTCCAGCTTCGCGGTCTGTCCGACCTTGAACGGGCGCTTGGCAGAACCTTGCTCGGGCTTGTCAGCCTTCGGCTTGTCGGCCTTCGGCTCGTCGCCGGTGGAAGCACTGGGAGCCGACTCGGTGGTGGCATCGGTCGCGCTGCCGGTGTCGTCGCCGCCGACTGCGCCGGCGATGGCACCGACTACCAGCACCCCGGCGACCGCACAGGCGCCGATCAGTGCTCCCTTGGAGTCTGTCGTCTGGCGGCTGAAGTTGCCGTACTCGTCGACGCGGAGCACCAAGCTCTGCCGCCGGTTCAGGTGCGCGATGAGCAGCCAGGCGACCGACCACAACCCGCAGGTGACGATGGTGAGGATCAGGTGCAGGACGTGGTTCGTGCGGCCGCCCTTGGCCAGCACCGTGTGGTACTCGGTCTGCGACTCGACCCGCCAGCCGCCGTCGGCGACCTCCTTGGCGACGGCCTGAGACATCTGCTGGCGCACGTTCGCCGTGGGCTCGTTGGTCATTGTTCTTCCCTCCCTCTGGCTGCGGGGTTGCAGCTCGTGATGAGTGAAGGTTGACGCTGACAGGGTCGATCGACTACGGGGATCGCTGATAAGGGGGTTTAACGGCAATTCCTGCGTTTAGAGACCGCTGCTGGCTCTATGGTGAGGCGAAGTATCGGAATCGAGCTGGGAAGGGGTTGCGATGTGAAGCCGGTTGCACCGACGCTGACCATGCAGGACATTGCGGACCTGGCGCATGTGAGCCGCCCAGCCGTTTCGATGTGGCGCCGGCGGCCCAACGTACGTGGCAGGGTGATCCCCTTTCCGGCGGCGGTCGACACAGTTGCTGGCATCGAGCGGTTCGACCGCGACGAGATCGTTGCTTGGCTGGCGGAGACGGGTCGTGGGAACAACCCCGATCATGCGTACGACGCCCCGACTCTGTCCGCACCGCTGGACGTCGACACGGAGACCGTGGTGGCCCTGCTGTGTCTGCGGGCGCTCGGAGTCACCGAACTCGAGCCGCTGACCCCGAGCGGTGTCGCAGCGGCCGCTGCCGACCACGATCCGGAGGATCTGCTGGTGAAGCGCGAGATGGCCGGAGCAGTGCTCGACGCCGCGACGCTGCGCTACGTGGACGACCTGGTCGAAGGGTCGTACGGCTTCAGTGACGCGTTGGTGCGGATCGGATCCGGGAGGTTGCGCCGGGAGTCTCAGGATGCTGGGTTCGCCCACGAGCTCCTCACGCTGCTTCGTACCGTCGTCGAGACAGCCCGTCTCCACCTCGGCGACGACGTCGCTCTGGATCCAGGAGGCGACACCCAGCTCGCCATCGAGCTCGCGGATGGGTTCGCAGGTCTGCTCCTAGGTGAGAACGAGGCCGCACGACAGCTGCGCCGGCGGGCTCTCGTCAAGGGAGTCGAGGTCGTCGACCATGCAGCCAGCTCGGTACGCGTGGTTTCGCTGATCGGGTTCACGGACTCGGAGGCGCTGATAGCGGTCGACGATGCAGTCCTCGAGCTCGGTCCGTTCGACGCGGCCATTGTTCTCGGGCCGTCGACACTACTCTGTGACCGGCTCGCCGGCGACCTGGACGCGCAGCGAGCGCAGACGCTTCGGTCCGGAAACCTGGGTTTCGCTGCGAGGCTCCCACGGGGCATGCGCAAAGATGCTGCGCGACAAGGTCTGGGGCTCTGGGTCCTCTCCGGACAGGTCCACACGGATCGAGTCCGCGTGGCCGATCTGACAGGTGCCGATCTCGACCTCGCCGATCTGGCTTCCGACCTCAGCGGCGCGCTGGCCCAGACCGAAGACCGCGCGTTTCGTTACGCGCTCGCCGTCGATCTGGCGCCGGTCCGAGCGGGGAAGGCGTCGCTGGTGCCACGTGGTGCGGTCGCGCCGCGGCTGGGCACGTCGCACGAGCGTGATCACCTCGACCGGGTCCATGCCGCGACGCTGACGACCAGCACCTCGCTGACGGGCTTCGATGTCGACGTCGACCGGGCGCCGGGTTCGGTCGTGCTCCGCCAGCGATCGCTTGCCGAGCTCTGCGACGGAGGCCATCTCAAACGTATCCGTGGAGCCCGGATCGACCTCGGTCACGCCGATCCGGATGGGACCGTCCCGGTCCTTGCCGCGGACGGGGCGACAGCCGGCGTACGCCTTGATCCTTTCGACGCCGAGCGGCACTACCCTCATGCCGCGAGGACCGAGCCGGGGGACGTCGTCTTCAGAGACAAGGGCACCCCGGCGGCTCTCGTGGACGAGACCGGCGGCGCCATGGTGCGGTCGCCGTCCAGGATCCTGCGGCTGATGAAGGGTGCGCCGGTCGGCCCGTATGCGCTGGCTGCGATCATCAACCGGCAGACCGGCGGCGAGTGGGAGGCCTGGACGGTCCCGGCGCTGGCGGCCGAAGCCGGAGACGCACTCGACCGCACCCTGGCCGGCATCGACGACCACATCGATGAGCTGCGCCGTCGCCTGGCGGCAGCCCACGAGCTCCAGAACGCACTCATCGACGGAGTGGCCGCAGGCACGGTCACCCTCGACACCGACCACCAGTCCGACAGCACCCAGAGGAGAGCAGGCTGATGCCACCACGTAAGAAGAAGGATCCGTCGACACCGTCGACGATGGACGAGCTCAAGGACATGCTCTGGAAGGCCGCCGACAAGCTTCGCGGCTCGCTCTCGGCGGCGCAGTACAAGGACGTCATCCTCGGCCTGGTCTTCCTGAAGTACGTCTCCGACGCCTTCGAGGAGCGCCGCGAGACCATCCGCACCGATCTGCTCGCGGACGGCTACGACGAGGACCAGATCGCCGACCTGATCGACGACGCCGAGGAGTACCAGGGCTACGGCGTCTTCCTGGTCCCCGCCCAGGCCCGCTGGCAGCACCTCGCCGAGAACGCCAAGGGCAAGCCCGCGATCGGTGACGAGGCGGGCCGCACGATCGGCTCGCTCGTCGACGAGGCCATGGACGCGATCATGAACGCCAACGAGTCCCTGCGCGGGACCCTGCCGCGGCTCTACAACAAGGACAACATCGACCAGCGCCGCCTCGGCGAGCTGATCGACCTGTTCAACTCGATGCGCTTCTCCCGCCAGGGCGAGCATCGTGCGCGCGACCTGATGGGTGAGGTCTACGAGTACTTCCTCGCCAAGTTCGCCGCTGCCGAGGGCAAGCGCGGCGGCGAGTTCTTCACGCCGCCGGCGGTCGTAC
The DNA here is from genome assembly GCF_013408335.1 of Nocardioides panzhihuensis. Taxonomy (NCBI): domain Bacteria; kingdom Bacillati; phylum Actinomycetota; class Actinomycetes; order Propionibacteriales; family Nocardioidaceae; genus Nocardioides; species Nocardioides panzhihuensis. The sequence goes on from NZ_JACBZR010000001.1 coordinate 5,565,162, forward strand.
GCACCATCGTCGAGGTCCTCGAGCCGACCTCGGGTCGCGTCTACGACCCCTGCTGCGGCTCGGGTGGCATGTTCGTCCAGGCCGAGAAGTTCATCGAGACCCACGACGGCGACCCGACCGCGATCTCGATCTATGGTCAGGAGGCCAACGAGGAAACCTGGCGCCTGGCGAAGATGAACCTCGCCATCCACGGCATCAACAACTCCGGCCTCGGCCCCCGCTGGGGCGACACCTTCGCCCGAGACATCCACCCCGATGTCCAGGTCGACTACGTGATGGCCAACCCGCCTTTCAACATTAAGTCCTGGGCCCGCAACACCGAGGACCCCCGCTGGCGCTACGGCGTACCTCCCGCCAACAACGCCAACTACGCCTGGATCCAGCACATCCTCTCCAAGCTCGCGCCCGGCGGTAAGGCCGGCGTGGTCATGGCCAACGGCTCGATGTCGTCCAACTCCAACGGCGAAGGCGACATCCGAGCCCAGATCGTCGAAGCGGACCTGGTTTCTTGCATGGTGGCATTGCCCACCCAGCTCTTCCGCTCCACCGGCATCCCCGTCTGCATCTGGTTCTTCGCCAAGAACAAGGGCTCCCGCGCCGGCGAAGTCCTCTTCATCGACGCCCGCAACCTCGGCTACATGGTCGACCGCGCCGAGCGCTCGTTGTCCGACGAAGACATCGCCAAGATCGGCGACACCTACCACCGCTGGATGAACGGCCCCTCGACCAGCGACCAGCCGGCGCTGTTTGAGCCGTCGTCACCGTCGGTCGAGCCCTCGTCCCCGTTGGTTGAGCCGGATTCGCGAGGAACGAGCGAATCCGTGTCGAAACCAACACAGTCGCCGTACGAAGACATCCCCGGCTTCTGCAAGTCAGCCACGTTGGCCGACATCAAGGCAGCCGACTACGCACTCACCCCCGGCCGCTACGTAGGCGCCCCCGAAGCAGAAGACGACGGGGAACCCGTCGACGTCAAGATCAACCGCCTCACGACCGAGCTTCTGGAGGCGTTCGACGAGTCAGCCCGCCTCGAGAAGGTCGTGCGCCAGCAGTTGGAGCGCCTCGATGCGTGATCTGATCCTCGGTGAGTCGCTTGAAGCCTTGATCGATCACCGCGGGAAGACTCCCGCCAAACTTGGATCTGACTTCCAAGCTGATGGTGTTCCCGTCGCTTCCGCGATTCTGGTTAAGAACGGGCGCCTCGATCTCAGCGACGCAAGATTTGTCGACAGCAAGACCTATGCACGGTGGATGGGGGTGCCGACCCGTGCCGGCGATGTCCTACTCACCTCGGAAGCGCCGTTAGGACGTGTTGCCAGGGTGCCCTCGGATGAGCCGCTGGTCCTCGGTCAGCGCCTATACGGGCTGCGGGGCCGAGAAGGCATACTCGACTCGGGCTATCTCTATTACGCTCTTCAAACCGAACGGGTGCGGTCCGACCTTGTCGGCAGATCGACGGGAACGACAGTCTTCGGGATCCGGCAGTCATCGCTCCGCAACATTGTCATCCCGGCGCCATCGTTTGAGGAGCAGCGCTCCATCGCCGAGGTCCTAGGCGCCCTCGACGACAAGATCGCCGGCAACGAGCGCGTCATCGCGTCCGCTGATCAGCTGGCTACTGCTCTGATGCAGCAGGCGCTGGTCGACCGTTCGGTGCCGTTGGTCGAGGTCGCAGCAGTTACCATGGGCTCGTCGCCACCGGGAACGAGCTATAACGAAGACGGCACGGGGATGCCCTTCTATCAAGGTGTTCGTGACTTCGGCGTGCGGTTCCCGACTCGACGTGTCTGGACGACTGAGCCAGTTCGGACTGCAGCCGAGCGCGATGTGCTGTTGAGCGTCCGTGCTCCTGTAGGTCGCACCAATGTCGCAAACGAGCAACTCTGTTTGGGGCGCGGCGTTGCCGGACTCCGCCCGCGGGACGGTCGCTCAGCCACTCTCCTGCATCAGGTCCGTGCGGCCAGTAGCGCCTGGGCCCCTTACGAGGCCGAGGGCACCGTCTTCGGTTCGATCAATAAGAGTCAGCTCGAGTCGATCGAGATTCCCGCCATCGATCCGGCCGCCGCCGACGTACTTGAGGGCCAACTGCACGCACTCGAAGCACAGATAGCGTCAGCGCTCGCGGAGAACGTCAAACTCGCCGCATTCCGCGACGAACTCCTCCCCCTCCTGATGTCCGGGAAGCTTCGAGTGAAGGACATCGACGCGACAGTGCTGGCCTGATCAGCGAGCAGCGTGGTCACTCCCCTCACATGTGTGCAAGTGACCACCCGAGCCTCACATGTGTGCAAGTGACCACCCGAGAGGTGTCCGCCGAGGACGTCTCCCCGTGCATACGGGGTTCTGACGATGGGCCGCGGCCGGCGGGGTCCAGAGACTGAGAAAGTTGCCGAGAGCTTGCGAGTGTGAAGTATTGTGTGAAGTGTGGCGGCCTTCACTTCTCTCAGCAGCCCATTCGGTTCCGAGGCGATCGTCGAGGTCCCACTGCCGGATGCGCCGCTAGCGTTGACGCTCGCGCAGATCAGGTTTCCGAGCCTGTCCGCGTTGGCGGATGAGCACGCGGCGGGCGACGTCGTGAGTCGGCTGAAGGATGCGTACCCGTCCTTTGCGCGTGAGCACGAGGTCGGTTTCCTGCTGACTCCCGACGGGGTGACCAGCCAGCAGCAGGGCGAAACCATCTGGAGAGTCCAGTCGGAAGACGGGGGGTGGAAAGTTGGGTTCTCCTCTGGATTTCTCAGCCTCGAAACCACGGACTACTCGAGCAGGGAAGACTTCTGCGAACGGTTGGGAGAGGCTTGGCGCGCGTTCGTTGAGGTGGTCGGCGAACCAGGGGTCCAGCGGATCGGCTTTCGCTACGTCAACCGTGTGTCTGAACGGCCGTTTCTTGACCAGCTCGGAACCATGGTGCGCCCCGAGTTGGTAGGAGCAATGTTCGTTGGGGCCAACGCAGCACCGGTCGCGCAGAGCATGGCTCAGAACCTGTATGCCCGCAGCGAGTCTGACCAGTTGCTGGCTCGATGGGGGATCTTGGCTCCTGGAGAGACGTTCCTACCGTCGGTTCCCGCCCTGGACCGGCACTCATGGCTTCTTGATCTGGACTCCTTTCGCTCGTTCGAGCAGCCGACCAAGGGCGTAGATGCAGTCGGGGTGGCCCGCGATCTCGGAGAAGCGGCCTATCGGTTCTTCCGGTGGGCCGTGACCAAGGAGTTTCTGCAGCATTTTGGAGGTGAGGTCTGATGACGATCGCATACGACGCCGCGGCACCGCTCGGCGACAGCGCGCGGGTTGCCGCTACCTCGGCATCTCCTCTCGCCAGAAAGATCGCCGAGTCGGCGATCGCCGTCGCTGCCGCGGTGGGGATGACGGCAACGATCTCGGTGGGTCCCGCCTCAGCGGCAACTGAGCATCGGCGTTTCGAGCGATCCGAGCTTCGCGGACCCGTGGAACGGCCGACGCCGGCGGAGCGTGGGGTGCCAGCTGGTCGCTCGGACCAGGAAACGATCAACTGGATCAAGGATCGGTCCGGACTGACCTGGGAGCAGCTCGCGCAGGCGTTCAGCGTCTCGCGGCGGGCGGTTCACATGTGGCAGAGCGGAAGCAGGGTCAGTGCAGCCAATGCCGAGGCACTGCACTGGTTCGCGGATCTGGTCAGAAGCAACCTGCGTGATACCGCTGAACTGACGAGATCGGCCCTGCTCGATGTAGGCCCGAGCGGCGTCAGCGCGGTCGACATGTTCAGGACGGGGCGCGAGAGGAGGCCGCGGGAGCGTGCTCTCGCGGAGATCGAGGTTGGCCAGCAGGCCGCTGGTCATACACCGACGGCGGAGGACATGCGCCGCGCTGCGCGTGTCCTGGATGGCGAACTCACACCTGAGGAAGCCCGGGTTGAGCTGATGAAGAAGTACCGCAAGTAGGTCGGATGCCGGGGGACGATCGCTACACCTATCCCAACTCGGGCGGGGTTCTCCGTAATCTCTTGGGGATCACCGACGCGACAGAGTTGGACGAAGCCACGAACGCGTTCGTCTCCGTTGCCTGGGCGGATCTCGAAACGCAGCCCGCTCCCGATCGGATCGACCGCGCGTATCTGCACGGGGTCCATCGGCATCTCTTCCGGGATCTCTTCTCGTGGGCAGGCAAGGTCAGAGACGTCGACGTGATGGCGGCAGGTACGTCGGTCGTGTACTGCCCGGTTGCCGAAGTCGAGCAGCGTATTGACGACGCCTTCGACGAGCTTGTACAGCATGACTTTCTGCAAGGACTGGACTACCTCGACTTCGCAGCGAAGCTCGCTCGGTTCTGGACCAAGCTCACCGTTGCCCACCCTTTCCGTGATGGGAACACACGGTCGCAGACCTTTGTCATCGCCAGACTCGCGGAAGCTGCCGGCCACCCGATCGCGTGGGAGCGTGTCGATCACGAGAGTTTGCGTCGACAGCGGATGGCCGCCGCGCAAGGCCATCCTGAGGCGCTCGCACTCTTCATCGAGAATCGCATCGAAGGTTCCTTGTGGTAGCGCTCGTTCTGCGATCCGTCAGGCGGGCTGGTGAAACTTATGCATGTAGCCAGCCTCAGGGTGTAGCCATAACTTAGGACGCTCCCAATTTATGGCAGCGGAGGTCAGGGCGGAATTGCGTAAGTTGCGGGCATCTTTTCGGGTGCCGTCCCGATGCTCGCTCCTCAGGTCACGGGCCGTCGACTGTTAACGGCGCTTAACACTGCGTTCTGCCCACACGCCCGGCTTGGCGGCGTACGTTTCCAGTCGAAAGCAAAGGTCGACGACAGGACGGGCGATGGTCAGCGAAGCGGAGTGGGAGCAGATCGCGGTCGAGGCGTTCCACGAGCAGGGGTGGGAGGCGCTCCGCGGGTCGGAGGTGCTCCCGGGCATCCACGACGGGCGCAAAGAGTGGTCCGATCTGGTGATGCCCGACCGGACGCTGGCGGTTATGAAGCGGCTCAACCCCGTGGTGCCGGCGGACTTCCTTGCCCAGGCGCTTGCCGAGATCGTCGCGCCGAAGTCGCAGGACGCGATCGCGGAGAACTACCGGCTGCACCGGATCCTCGTCGACGGCTACCGCGGGCTGACGTACGTCGATGACGACGGGGTCGAGCAGAGCCCGACGGTCCGGCTGGTAGGTCACCGCGTGGCCGACAACGAGTTCAACGTCGTCAACCAGGTCACCATCCGCAACCGGGAGAAGGAGCGGCGGTTCGACTTCGTGCTCTATCTCAACGGCCTGCCTGTCGGGATCGGGGAGCTCAAGCGGGCCGGGTCGCAGCAGGCGGATCTGTCCAGCGCGCACGCACAGTTGGAGACGTACCTTCGGGAGTTCCCGATGGCTTTCCGGTTCTGTGTCCTCTCGATCGTCAGCGACGGGATCACGGCCAGGTACGGGACCCCGTTCACGCCGCTGAACCACTACTCGCCGTGGAACGTCGACGACGACGGCCGGCCGATCAAGCCGGGAGTCGACGTCGATGACCTCTCGATCGGTGTCGAGCTCGAATACCTGATCGACGGCGTCGGCAACCTCGAGCGGTTCCTTCAGCTCCAGCGCGACTATGTCGCCTTCGACGAAGGCGCTGGTGGCTATGCCAAGAGGATCGCCAAGCCGCACCAGTACTTCGCGGTGACCAAGGCGGTCGGGTCGACCGTCACGGCTGTGGAGAGCAACGGCAAGGCCGGCGTCGTGTGGCACACCCAAGGTTCGGGCAAGTCGATGGAGATGGAGCTCTACGCCCACGCCGTCTCTCAGCAGCCCAAGCTGAAGAACCCGACGATCGTCGTCGTCACCGACCGTAACGAGCTTGACAGCCAGCTCTTCGAGAGCTTCAACAGCAGCCGCCTCCTGAGCGAAAGGCCGGTCAAGGTTGCCACTCGTGCTCAGCTGCGGGACGAGCTCACCCACCGGATGACCGGTGGTATCTACTTCACGACGCTGCAGAAGTTCGGGCTCTCACAACGGGAGAAGGAGTCGGGGCTCGATCACCCGCTGCTGTCCGAGCGACGCAACATCGTCGTCGTGGTCGACGAGGCCCACCGGAGCCATTACGACGACCTCGACGGGTATGCGCGCCACATCCGGGACGCGCTTCCGCAGGCTGCGTTCATCGCCTTCACTGGGACCCCGATCTCGTTCGACGACCGCAACACCGAGGAGGTCTTCGGTCGGGTCATCGACACATACGACCTGACCAGGGCCGTCGACGATGGTGCGACCGTGCAGGTCTACTTCGAGCCTCGCCTGATCCAGGTGAAGCGGGCCGGCGAGATCAGCGAGGACGACCTCAACAATGCCGCCGACGAGGCCACCGCCGGACTCGACGATGTCGAGCGTGACCGGATCGAGAAGTCGGTCGCCGTCATCAACGCGGTCTACGGCGCCCCGGCACGGCTCAAAACGCTCGCCGCGGATCTGCTGGCTCACTGGGAGGCGCGGTCGACCGCGATCACGCCCTTCATCGAGTCGCCCGGCAAGGCGTTCGTCGTCGGTGGGACCCGGGAGATCTGCGCCCACCTCTATGAGGAGATCATCGCGCTGCGCCCCGACTGGCACGCAGACTCCGAAGCCGAGGGAGTGGTGAAGGTCGTGTACTCCGGATCGGCCTCGGACAGCGGCTTGGTCGGCAAGCACGTCCGCCGCGAGGCTCAGAACAAGGTCATCCAGAAGCGTCTCAAGGACGCTGAGGATCCGCTGCAGATCGTCATCGTCAAGGACATGATGCTGACCGGCTTCGACGCACCCCCGCTGCACACCCTGTACCTGGACCGGCCGCTCAAGGGCGCCCTGCTGATGCAGACGCTGGCGCGGGTCAACCGGACCTTCCGGGGTAAGCCGAACGGTCTGCTGGTTGCGTACGCACCGCTTGCCGACAACCTCAGCAAGGCTCTGGCTGAGTACACCGAGACCGACCAGAAGGAGCGCCCTGTCGGGCGGGACGTCGATGAGGCTGCCAAGCTCGCCAACGACCTGGTCGAGCGGCTCGACGCGCACTGCGCAGGGTTCAACTGGCGTTCCAAGCTCGATGGCCAGCAGCGGGCGTGGGTGAAGGCTGCGGTCGGGCTGACGAACTACCTGCGCTCACCTGCGACGCCAGGCAATGTCGTAGGTGACGGGGAAGAGACCCTGTCCGACAGCTTCCGCAAATTGGCCAACCAGCTGTCCCGAGCATGGGCTCTGGCTGCTGGCAAGGAGACGCTGGAGGGACTGCGCCAGACGGTCAGGTTCTACGAAGAGGTCCGCGTCTGGATGGGGAAGTTCGACGCCCAGGAACGGCAGGCATCCGGCCGGCCGGTGCCCGAGGAGATCCAGCGCCTGCTGTCCTCCCTCGTGGAGACCTCGACGGTGACCGGAGAGATCGTCGACATCTACGATGCCGCCGGTCTGCCGAAGCCGTCGCTCAGCGAGCTCGGTCCGGAGTATCTGGCCAAGGCGCAGAAGGCGGAGAACCCGCACCTGGCGATCGAGGCGCTGCGTGACCTGCTCACCGAGGAGTCGAGCCAGGTGACCCGGTCGAACCTGGTACGCCAGCGAGCCTTCGCCGAGCGGATCCAGGAGCTGATGAACCGCTACACCAACTCCCAGCTCACCTCGGCCGAAGTCATCGCCGAGCTGATCGAGCTGGCTCACGAGGTCGCTGCGGAAGCCAACCGCGGGCAGCACTTCTCCCCGCCGCTGGACTCCGACGAGCTCGCCTTCTACGACGCCGTCTCCAGCAACGAGTCGGCTGTGGAACTCCAGGGCGAGGACGTACTGGCCCAGATCGCCCGCGATCTTGTCGCGATCATGCAGCGCGACGTCAAGACCGACTGGACGGTCCGCGACGACGTACGGGCGAAGCTGCGGTCCTCGATCAAGCGGCTGCTGGTGAAGTACAAGTACCCGCCCGACAAGCAGGCGGGCGCCATTCAGCTGGTCATGGACCAGATGGAGTCATTGGCTCCGCGATACGCCCAGGGCGAAGGGGCGTAGCGGCGAGGAAGCAGTCTCGTCCCGAGGTGCCCAACCTCGCCCAAAATCATCACGCCTAGTAGTCCGTATGAACCATCTTCGGTGAACCCGCAGCGCGTGAACGCAGGCGACCAATACGATCTGGCTGCCGTTGACTGCGCCCAACGAATGCCTGAGGCACAGCAGCGGCTTTGTGACGCTCGGGGTCCGCGTCATCGCATCGACTCGATAACTAGAGAGAAGTACACCTATGAGCAGCGACGCTACGAGCGTGGCCGCCGAGCTGACCAAGCTCACGGAAGACCCCCGGTTCAGCCCTCGGAAGGCGGACCTGAAAGAGCTGGTCGTCGACATCGTCGATCCTGATGGTGACGCTTGGGCCGATGTGAACCTGTTCGCCGCCTTCCCAACGGAGTCGACTGTTAAGGCTGTGTACCGGCGCCCCGCCGAGAACGTCGTCGGCGCCGTCGCCGGTGCGATGGTCTTTGCCCCGGTCGCGTGGACCTGGTGGGGCTTTCACGACGCGTCGAAAGCGTACGAAGAGCTGATCACTGAAAGCGGCGATCCGGAAGGCTCCACTTTCCTGTCGTTGTGGGCGCAAGGCTTCGACGGACGTATGGACGGCTTCTGGGGAGGCCTGCACCAGCTCGTGCCGATGGCGATGGGTTCGCTTCTCCTGGTTGCGGCCGCCGTGGTCGCCGTCATCCTCCACCGTGCGATCGCCACCAGGAACGTACGGCGTGAGGAGGAGGCCGCCGAGGAAGCGCGGATCCTTCTCACGTCCGCTCTCACCAAGGCGCAGCGGGTCGTCAGCTCGCGCCGGGCGGATCACCCGCTTCGGATCGAGGGGATCATCAAGTCCTCGATGGAGCAGCTGCGGGCAGCTCACACAGACACGGCGTCAGCCACCCGCGATCTGGCAGTGACGGCTGCGGACGTGAAGACGAGCATCGCGTCGCTGCTCGACACGGTGAAGTCGGCGGGCGAGGAAGCGGCATCGATCCTGGCCCGGGCGAACGAGGTCAACCAGACCGTCAGCACCTCGATCGCCAAGGTCGAGTCGTCCATGGCGTCGATGGAGACCGTGGTCACCGAAGGCGTACGGGGCGTCGAGAGTGCGGTGAAGACCGGATCTGAGGAGATCCGCGCCGCCGCAGCCGACTCGTCGCAACAGTTCGCGGCGGACGTGACTGCGTCGCTCGGTGGGTTCGGTGAGCAGGTCCAGGAAAGCCTGTCCAGCTTCTCCCAGGGCGCGACCACCGCGATCAAGGACGCCGGTGGGGCTCTCGTGGAAACTATCGGAACCATCAGCGGAAGCGCCGAACGTACGGCTCAAGCGTCGAGCGAGCTCAGCGAGCAGGTCGGCCTCCTGAACGAGCATCAGGAGACGGCGCAGAGTGCGCTCAATGCGGTGATCGCGGATCTACGTGACGCGGTCCTCGAGGTCGAGGCCACCCTGGCCCGCCACGATGGCGCGCTCCAAGGGCAGGTCTCTGAGCTCACCGGTGTACGCGACGGGCTCGGTCAGATTGCTCGCAGGCTGACCATGACGGCCGTCAACTGAGATGGCCGGCATCGACTCCAATCGCCGGGGCCGGCTCTTCTCCGTCGAGTCGATCGCGGGCTGGGTCTTCGCGGATCTCCTCCTGGTCCTCTTCATCGTCGGGCTCGGGTCAGCCGTTGCGTACACGCCTCCCGAGCCGCCGAAGAAAGAGCCGAAGACCATCGTTGGGATGAAAACAGATCCGACCCCGATCGGGGTGCGGGTTGACGGCGGTCGTCTGGCCGGCGGCGGAAAGCTGGATGCGACGACGAAGAAGTCCGTGTGCCAAGCGGTGAAGAAGCGTCTCGGGCCGGTCGCGGGACAGCGAGCTGCACTTGTGCTGGTCTTCGGTGGCGGTCCTGACGTCAGCTCCGGCCAGAACGTGGCCCGCGCGATCACCCCGCAGCTGGGATGCGCCAGCTCGGAGGTCTTTCAGGGAAAGGTCCCGACGCGCGCGTTCTGGGACGGCTCGCTGCCGCTCGGAGAAGCCCGCCTCGAGGTCTTCCTGTTCCACACCGAGAAGCAAGGCTGATGAGACGGTTCTTCGCGCGTCTGACCAAGCTGTTCACGCGCGGTCGATCGCACCGCTCCGCCGACGATGCTCAGACGGAGGCGCCGGCGAAGCTGCCGGAGACGACATCCGAGCCGCGATCGGTCACGACGCCGGTGTCCCCGATGAAGGCCCCTTTAGAGGCCCCGGACGACGTTGTTCCGGAGGCGCTTCAGGACGCGTCGGAGGTCGTCCGGGACCTGCCTACGAAGGCGCTTCCGGAGGCCGCGGCTGTCGCGCAATATGCGCCACCCGTTGAGCCCTTTGAGCCCGTTGGGGTGCCGAGGGCTTCGACACCCCTCACCGCGCCGCCGATGCGACCTGCTGGACCCGAGGTGGAGCGCGAGCCATACGCCGCTGTTCCGCAGACGGAGCCCGTGCCCGTTCCTGAGCGGGACCAGATCGTGCGTTACGCCGACTACAGCGACAGCAGGTACGACGCAGTCGACGGCGGATTCCCGGATCCTCCGGGCCTGGCAGCTGAGGCCGATGCGGCGCCGACCATGACGCCGGCGATGACGAGCCTGACGACGACCCTGCCGCTCGCTCTGCTCGACGAGACCCTCGCAGAGCTGTCGGCCGGTCGCGAACGGGTCGAGGATGTGATCGGCGCCGAGCCGGTCTCGGTGGGTTGGCCGAGTTCGGCCGCCGACGGTCCCTGGCTCGAGATACCGAGTCCTGACAAGCGGTTCCGGGACAGCACCGGGGACGTTCGCACTCTGCAGTCCGCCCTCCCCGACGGTGGGCTCACGGACACGCTCGATCGGCTCGAACTGGTCCGTCTCCTCGGTATCGGGCTGCAGGCCCTGCACACGGCGGAGATGGTCACCGGTGGCGTTTCCCTCGCGGCGTACGCGTTCACTCTGGAGCCACGCCCCGCGCTGTGTCTGCTGAGGCCGGACCTGCTCCGGCGTATCGGTGGCGAGCAGCTGGTGGCCGACGCGGGGACCTGGGGTCGCCGCTTCGACGAGGACCGATACGAGTTCGCGGTGGTGACTCACCAGCTGCTGATCAGCGGGCGGCCCGACGCGAGGATCCAGATCATGGACGAGGTTCGGGTTGCCGGGCTCCGGCGCGGCCAGTGCCAGAGGCTGGAGGGGCTGTGGTCGCGAGCCTCCCGAGAGCCGGGCACCCGGCCGCAGGTGACGGAGTGGATGGAGGTGCTGCTGCCGTGATGCGACTCGAGGAGCTGGCCGCTGGTCAGCGAGTCAACGGAATCACCGGCGCCGGTGTTGAGCTCGTTGCCACGAGCTGGATCGGCGGCGACTTTCTCGAGGTGACCTATCGAGACGCTGCCGGAGGGATCGGAGAGGCGTTTCTCGACCGCACGCACGAGAGCAATCTCGCGCTGGACACCGGTCGTGACGACACGTTCGGTGCAGATGCCGGTGAGTGGAAGCTTGGCGTAGAGGCGCTTCGTATCAAGCACGCTGCGCTGATCGACCCCATGTTGGCCGTGTCCAACTCGGCCCTCCAGCCGCTGCCACACCAGATCACCGCAGTCTATGGGGAGCTGCTTCCGCGTACTCCGCTTCGCTACCTGCTTGCTGACGACCCTGGGGCAGGCAAGACGATCATGTGTGGGCTCTATATCAAGGAGCTCCTGCTTCGCGGCGAGCTGGAGCGGTGCCTGGTGGTGGCGCCGGGGAGCCTGGTGGACCAGTGGCAGGACGAGCTGTGGGAGAAGTTCGGTCTGAAGTTCTCCGTGCTTTCCCGCGAAGGTTTGCAAGGCGCTGTCGCCGGCACCTACTTCGATGACAACCCCTTGCTCATTGCCCGGATGGACATGCTCAAGCGGGACGAAGACCTCCAGGAGGACCTGGACGCCATCGACTGGGATCTGGTGGTCGTCGACGAGGCACACCGGATGTCTGCGAAGTGGGGCCGAGACGGATTGGACCGAACCAAGAGGTACGCCCTGGGGCAGTTGTTGGGTCGTCGTGCCCGCAACTTCCTGCTCATGACCGCGACGCCGCACTCGGGAGATCCGGAGGCATTCCGGATCTTTCTTGCCCTCCTCGACGAGGACAGATTCGGCGGTAGGCCGACGGGATCGACCTTGACGCCCGGTAACGACGTCATGCGCCGGATGCTGAAGGAGGACCTCCTCACGATGGAGGGCCGTCCGCTCTTCCCTCCGCGAAAGGCCTACACAGTCCGATACCGGCTGTCTTCCGTGGAGCAGGAGCTCTATGACGAGGTCGGCGAGTACGTACGGCAAGGGATGGTCAGTGTCGAGCGGATCCGTGAAGGCGACAGACGACGCGCCACCAACCTGGGCTTCGCACTGATCGTGCTGCAGCGGCGTCTAGCCTCCAGCCCGGAAGCGATCTGGCGTAGCCTGCAGCGTCGTCGCGCCAAGCTGGGTGGGCTGCGTGATGAGCTCGCTGAGCGGGGGGAAGCGTTCTGGGAACAAGCCACGATCAGGCTCCCCGGCTCGTGGTCAGACGATCCGACGATGGAGGCCACAGCAGAGGAAGAGGCCTTCGCTGACGAAGCAGTCGAGCGGATCAGCGCCGCGGAGACACTCGGTGAGCTCGACGTCGAGCTGAGCCAGCTCGACCGTCTGATCCCGTTGGCGCGACGAGCGCGGGAGTCCGGTACCGACCAGAAGTGGCTGGAGCTCCGCGGCATCCTGGAGAGCGCCCAGATGACCGACGACAGTCAAGGGCACCCACGCAAGATCATCGTCTTCACCGAGCACAAGGACACCCTCAGCTACCTGCGTGGTCGGATCACCGCGTTGCCGGGTCGCGCCGAGGCTGTCGTGGAGATTCACGGAGCCATGGACATGCGGGAAAGGCGTCGGGTCCAGCATCGGTTCACTCAGGACCCGAACACGACGGTTCTCTTGGCCACTGACGCTGCCGGCGAGGGACTCAACCTCCAGGCGGCGCACCTGATGGTCAATTACGACCTTCCCTGGAACCCCAACCGGATCGAGCAGCGCTTCGGTCGAATCCATCGGATCGGTCAGAAGGAGACCTGCCATCTGTGGAGCCTAGTGGCCGAAGACACGCGTGAGGGCGCTGTCTTCATCCGGCTTTTGGAGAAGATGGAAGAGCAGGCTGCCTCATTGGGAGGCAAGGTCTATGACGTCCTCGGTGAGACGTTCGAGGGGGAGCCCCTGGAACGGCTTCTCGCCCGGGCAGTCCGCGAAGGTGAGGGCGCGCGGAGGCATCTGGAGAGGATCATCGACGCGCGCGTTGGCGACGAGCTGCCCAGGTTGCTAGAGCAGCGGGCGCTCTACCGAGAAGTGCTATTGCCGGTGGATATCGAGGGTGCGCGCCGACGAGCGGATCTCGGGCAGCGGACACGGCTCCAGCCGCATTTGGCATCCGCGTGGTTCGCCGAGTCGGTCCACGTTCTCGGAGGCCGCGTGCAGCTGCGCGCTGACGGCACAGCAGAGGTGCTCCGAGTCCCGGAGGTCGTCCGGGAGCGCGCACGGGCGGGGACCGTATTGAACGCGCGCTACGGGAATGTGCGCTTCGCCCCCGAGCAGGAACAGCCCGCAACCGCTGGTGGCACTGTGCTGGGCCCGGGGAGCCCGCTCTTCGACGCTCTCGCGGACACGGTGGCAGAGAGGTACGCCAGCTCGTCTGTGTCCGGAACGTTGTTGATCGACCCGACCGGCCGTGACGACAGCACGCGACTGCTGGCCGCCGTCGGCCACGAGATAGTCGACGGTAGAGCGGTCTCCACCGCGCTGTCGCGGCGCTTCGAGATCGTGGAGATCGACGAGTCCGCTGCCGGTGCGGCAGCCGGCCTACGTCATCTCGACTACCGAGCCGCAACGGACCAAGAGCTCACCCAGCTCCTGGGAATGCGTGGCACGGCATTTGTAGATCCGGTGTCGCTCGCCATGCGATGGGCGGTGAGCCACCTTGTGGCGGAGCACACCACCGACGTACGCAACAGCCACGGCGCAGCCACCGAACGCAGGCGTGAGGCGATCAACGACCGGCTCCGCAACCTGTCACCTTCCGACCCGGTCGCTGGCCGTTTGAGGCACCGCCTGGAACGACTCGCCGAGGAGGCACAGATCGTCTCGCGCCGGCCTCGGATCCACGCGGTTGCCCTCGTGGTCCCTGCATCGGTGTTCGGTATCACGCCGCAGGTCGACTCGGTCGCGTCTTTGGAGGTCGCAACGGCACGAACTGTTCGCGACCTCGAGGAGCAGGGCCTGGCGGCGACCTCGACCGAAGTGGGTGCCGTTCAGGTCGATCGTGGAGGCGAGACAGTCTGGATCGACGTGCGCGTGGGCGACGGGGCCGGACACCGACTCCGGATGGCGCGTAGCGATGTCATCCAGGGCGCGAACCTGGGAGGCCGCTATCGACTGGCTCTCGTCGACCGCGGGGACATCCGGTACGTCGCAGCGCCCTATGGCCGATTGCGGCTGGACAAGTATCACCAACACGAGTTCGACCTCGTCTGGTCGAGCGTGTGGCGCGATGGTTCGCGCGACCTTGATGGGAAGAAGGCCCTGTGACCGACCCGAACTACGATCCGCTCAGCATCGCGAAGGACGTGCGGTCATGGGCCAAACGCACCGTCGGTCATCTCGACCGGCTGGTGAGCGAGGTGAATAAGGCGGAGGCTGAGGCTCGTAAGAGCAGCATCGTCGTGCCTTTCCCTGAGCGTGAAGGGGCGATCCTCGGAGGCACGGTCGCTGTCCCAGGACCTGCCGCCGGTAAGCCCGTTGACGCGATGTGGAAGGCCGTCGATCACTATGCCCGGCTGCGTGATTCCGCCGGACTGTTCACCATCGATGTCGGTGTGCTGACGTGTGAGCTGCGCGCACTGGTCACAGCAACGAAGCCACGGCGGCGGCTGTTTCGGCAGCTGCCGCCGGACCCGGCTGTGGTCGACAGACTGTTGGAGCTGCGCGACTGGGCGGTCAAGACCGGGTACGACCAGGCACTGGCGGGGGTTGCCGAAGGTCGGCTTACCGCCGAGCCCTCGCTGAGCGAGAGGGTGAATGCCTTGGCCAGCGTTCTCGGGGTCGCTGCTCCGGAGGGAACACCCGGACGCGTCGACGCCGAAGACTCCGAGCTGGTGCACACGGCGCTGCGGCTTCACGCCCAGATCGATGCACACCATGAACGTCTGCGCGAGGAGGTACGAGAGGCGTACGCGAAGGCGCAGGACCGCAAGCTGGACATCGAGCTTGCCCGCCTCCCGCTGGACGCGCTCAAGGCGGTCAGCGACGGAGGGCTGCGGCTGGGGACGTTGGAGAGCGCCGGGATCGACAATGTCGGCGAGGTGCTGCGGATGGGTGGAAGCATCGCCCAGCTGCCAGGGATCAGCGAAGACGGCGCACGGATGATCCTTGCTGCGGCGGGGAGACTGCGTCGTGCCGCTGCAGAGAATCTCGGGCATCGCATCGACGCCAAACCAGAGGACCCGCTGCTGACCAGCCTCGTGAGGGCCTTGGCGACAGCGCGTGCCTTTGAGGACGATCTGAGCGAGCACCGTGGGCGACTCTCCGAGCTGGCCGACGCGGTCGCGGACTGGGGAACCGTCCCGGCATGGGACGGCGAGGTCCTTCTGCTTCACCGCTCGTCTCCGCGTCGCGGCGCGGATCTGGCGACGTGGGTGAAGAACTGGGCGGACTGGGCCGGCAACACCGGGCTGGCCAAGCTTCTCTCGAGGACAGAGTCGGTCATCTCTGTGGAAGAGGCGTGGGCGACCTACAGCCGTCAGGCTGTGGAGTTCTACGGCTCGTTGGCGGAGATCGCCGGTATTCCTGTGGACGAGCAGGGGGCGCAGGGGCACCTGCCGGATCAGATCGTCGAAGCCGTCAACTCGCTGCACCTGGACAAGGCACAGCTGGCGGTCTCGCTGCGCGGCTACCAAGACTTCGGAGCGCGGTTCGCACTCATGCAGCGCCGAGTCATCCTCGGTGACGAGATGGGTCTGGGAAAGACGGTGCAGGCGATCGCCGCGATGGCGCATCTGGCAGCGAGCGGAGCGAACCATTTCGTGGTGGTGTGTCCCCCTGCTGTCGTCTTCAACTGGGTCAAGGAGATCCGGGCGCACAGTCGCCTCGCGGCCTTCCGAATTCACGGTCCTGATCGTGATGCTGAGCTGCGCCGTTGGCGTCAGCAAGGGGGCGTCGCCGTGGTCTCGTTCGGCATCTCGAACGGAATCGACCTCGGCGGTTTGGATCCGGCGATGCTCGTCGTCGACGAGGCCCACTACGTCAAGAACCCCGAGGCCAAGCGGTCTCAGGCGGTTGCGCGCCATGCCCAGCGTAGTGACCGTGTGCTCTTCCTATCCGGCACGCCGATGGAGAACCGGCTCAGCGAGTTTCACGCCCTCGTCTCGCACCTGCAACCCGACGTGCTCGGTGATATCGACCCAGCCGCGGCCGCTGTAGGCGGGAAGCAGTTCCGGGCGGCGGTGGCCCCGGTCTATCTGCGCCGCAAGTCCGAAGATGTGCTTGCCGAGCTGCCGGAGCTGATCCAGACAGAGGAGTGGACGGATCTCACCGCAGTTGAAACCGACGCCTATCTTGATGCGCTGAACGCCAGCGACTTCGCTGCGTTGCGCAGGATCGCCTTGACCGCTGATCCGGATTCGTCCAAGCTCGCCCGCCTCGAGGAGATCGTCGACGAGGCGCTCGGCGGGGGTCGAAAGGTATTGGTCTTCTCCTACTTCCGAGAGGCGCTCGCGGCGATCTTAGACAGGCTCGGGGACAGGGCGATCGGCGTGATCAATGGGAGTGTCCCCGTCGCTGCTCGAGAGAAGCTCTGCGAGGAGTTCAACAGCTCGTTGCGCCCAAAGGTGCTGATCGGCCAGATCGAGGCAATGGGCACCGGTCTCAATCTGCAGGCCGCATCGGTTGTGGTCTTGTGTGAGCCTCAGGTCAAACCCACCATCGAGGCACAGGCGATCAAGCGTGCGCACCGAATGGGCCAGGTCGAGAACGTCTCGGTCTACCGGCTGCTGACCACGGAGTCGGTCGATGAGCGCATGCTTGCACTCCTTGACCTCAAGCGGCGCGTCTTCGACGAGTATGTCGACGAGTCCGCCGTCGCGACGGTGTCTCCCGATGCGGTCGACGCCACCGATGCTGATCTGGCCAAACAGGTCTTGGCACAGGAGCAGAACCGCTTGATCGAGCAACTGCGTGCCCGCGCGGCTGCGCAGCGGGCGGCTTCCACGCCGCAGCCGGAGTCCCCAGCGGCGGGTCCCACGGATGCCAAGTCGTCGCGGGTGGAGACATGCCCGTCGTGCGACCGCAGGGTCGACCCCATGTCAGGACGGTGCGCCTGTTCGTGAGAGGACGCCGGCGTACGTTTCACGCTGCTGTCGCCTGAGGTTCACCACGGTCGGGCCTGCAGGTGTCGCGGACTGGCTTGGGTAGAGGGCTGAGACCTGTCTCGGGATCCCCTACCACGCTCCGAGGAGTACCACCCATGTCCGCAACTCGACGCTCCCTGCTCACCGGAGGAGCCGCGGCCGGCGTCGGCCTGGCCGTCGCCGGTGCCGTTCCCGCTCTGGCCGAGGCGAAGCCCGCCAAGCCCGGCACCCTCGGCCGCAAGCGCGCCCGTGAGCCGTTCCCGCCGCTCGTGGACGACCCCAAGGGCATCCTCGCGCTGGCCGAGGGGTTCACGTACGCCATCGTCACCTCGGCCGGGGAGACGACCCTGAAGACGGGGGAGAAGACGCCGTCCAACCACGACGGGATGATGGTGCTCGGCGGCAGGCGCGGCCGCTACACGCTGATCCAGAATCACGAGATCGAGCCCGGCGAGGGGATCCCGGTGCCTTTGGTCGAGGGGACGGTCTACGACCCGGGCGCACCGTCGGGCGGCTGCACGGTGATCACCACCGACGCGGGCGGCGCCAACTTCGGTGAGTTCGTCGCGATCTCCGGCACCTCCACCAACTGCGCCGGCGGTCCGACGCCGTGGGGGACGTGGCTGACCTGCGAGGAGACGGTCAACGACGCCGGCGAGGAGTGGGAGGGCGAGGACGGGACCAAGGGCGTCTACGAGAAGGACCACGGCTACGTCTTCGAGGTCTGGGCCGACGGCTCCGCCGACCCGCGCCCGATCAAGGCGTTCGGCCGCTACGACCACGAGGCGCTCGCGATCGACAAGACTCGGACCCGGGTCTACCTGTCCGAGGACGCCGACGAGCCGAACGGGCTCTTCTACCGCTGGACCGCCCCGGCCGGGACGAGGCTCGGCCCGGGCGTGCTCACCGAGATGGCCGACGACGCCGGCACGCTGGCCGCGATGCAGATCATCCTTCCCGACGGCTCGGTGCTGCCGGACGTTGCCTACCTGACCTCCGCGCAGATGGGCCAGCCCTTCCCGGTGAAGTGGAAGACCGTCCCCGAGCGCGACGCCCAGGAAACGCCGTGCCGCGCGCAGTTCGCCGACGGTGAGGTCACCCGGGGCCGCAAGTTCGAGGGCGTGTGGGGCACCGACGAGGGCGTCTACGTGGTCAACTCCTACGCCTGGGAGGAAGGCGACATGCCGGCCGACGCGTCGCCGCACGACGGCATGGTCTGGTTCTACGACTACCAGGCCGAGACGATCCAGCTGGTGACGTACTTCCCTCACCAGACCCAGTCCGAGGACGATGCCCCGGCCCCTCGGTTCAGTGACCTCACCTTCGACGGCCCCGACAACGTCACCGTCACGCCGTGGGGCTCGCTGGTCCTCGCCGAGGACGGCAGCGGCGCCTCGCACGTGCTCGGCGCGTTCCCGGGCGGTCCGGCCTACGCCATCGCCCGCAACGACCTCAACGACTCCGAGTTCTGCGGCCCCTGCTTCTCGCCCGACGGCAAGGTCCTCTTCGTCAACATGCAGGACCCTGGCTACACCCTGGCCATCACCGGACCTTGGGAGCGCTACCTCGGTTGAGGGACGTCGGATCGAGAGGACGTACGCGGCGGGCGGCTCGGGCCGCCCGCCGCGCACGTCGTGGTGAGGTCGTGAGTCCTGTGAGGCCGTGAGCGGAAGTTGACGGGCTCGCACGCGAGGGTCGGAGGCTGTTGAAACCTGGGCTTGTGACCGTGGTTGGCATCTCGTTGACTGCCACCTGAGGAGCCCGCCATGAGCCGCCGCCACTGGATCGACGACTGGCGTCCGGAGGACGCCACCTTTTGGGAGGAGACCGGGGCGAAGACCGCCCGCCGCAACCTGATCTGGTCGATCTTCGCCGAGCACCTCGGCTTCTCGGTCTGGCTGATCTGGTCTGTGTCCTCAGCCTTCCTGGTCGCCCAGGGCTTCGACTTCACCCCGGGGCAGCTCTTCTTCCTGATCGCGATCCCAAACCTGGTCGGCGCTCTGCTGCGGGTGCCCTACACCCTGGCGGTGCCGAAGTTCGGCGGCCGCAACTGGACGATGGTCTCGGCCGGTCTGCTGCTCGTGCCGACCCTGGGGTTCGCGTACGCCGTGACCGAGCCGACCACTCCGTACTGGGTCTTCTGCCTCATCGCCGCCACCGCCGGTCTCGGCGGCGGCAACTTCGCCTCCTCCATGGCCAACATCAACTTCTTCTATCCCGCGTCCAAGAAGGGCGCGGCACTCGGGCTCAACGCCGCCGGCGGCAACCTCGGGGTCGCGCTCATCCAGTTCCTGCTGCCGGTCATCGTCGGCGGTGCGGGCATCTTCGGCATGGTGAAGGCCGCGGAGGGCGGGATCCTCCTCGAGCGGGCCGCGTTCGTCTACGCCGCGCTGGCCGTCGTCGCGATCCTCGCGGCCTTCTTCTTCATGGACAACATCAGCTCCGCGAAGTCGTCCGCGCGTGAGCAGCTCTCGGTCGTGCGGTCGAAGCAGACCTGGATCATGGCGTTCCTCTACATCGGCACCTTCGGGTCCTTCATCGGCTACTCCGCCGCGATGCCGCTGCTGATCAAGCTCAACTTCTGGGTGCCCTCGCCCGAGCCTCTCGGTACCGGCATCTACTTCGCCTACTTCGCCTTCCTCGGCGCGCTGATCGGCTCCGCGACCCGTCCGCTCGGCGGTTGGCTGGCCGACCGCTGGGGCGGCGCGAAGGTCACCCTCGGTGCGTTCGTCGGCATGGTCGTCTTCACCCTCGCCGTGCTGTGGACGCTGATGCAGCTGACCCCGAACCCGGAGGCCGCGCCCGCGATCGCACTGCAGAACCAGTCGTGGTTCCCGGTCTTCCTCGGCTTCTTCATGCTCGTCTTCGCCGCCACCGGCATCGGCAACGGGTCGACCTACAAGATGATCCCGTCGATCTTCCGCCGCGAGGCGGAGCTGGCCACCACGCCGGGCACCGCCGAGCGCGAGACCGCGCTGGTCGGCGCGACCAAGAAGTCGTCGGCCGCGGTCGGGATCATCGGTGCGGTCGGCGCGATCGGCGGATTCCTCATCCCGATCGCCTTCAACAGCCCCTGGGTCTCCAACCCCCTCGACGCCACCAAGTCGGCGTTCATCGCCTTCACGGTCTTCTACGCCGTCTGCGCCCTGGTCACCTTCACGGTCTATCTCCGCCCGCAGCGTGCGCGGGTCGGTGAGCTGGCCGAGGTGCGAATCTGAGCCGCGCAGCCTCGCTGTAACACGTCGTTCGTAGGACTACTCGCCTTTTAGAACGGGCGATAAGTCCTACGAACAGCGTGTTACAGCGGGCGGGGCCGCTCTCAGGCCAGACCGATCGCCGCCTCCGCTGCGGCCAGGACGGGGGCGGTCACCTCCCGGCACCTGGCTGCTCCGGCGGCGTACACCTCCGTCACGTACGTCCGGTCGGCGGCGAGCTCGCGGTAGCGCTTCTGGATCGGCTCGAGCTCCGCGACGACCGCGTCGGTGACCGCGGCCTTCAGGTTCCCGTAGCTCGTCAGGCCGTCGGCCGAGCCGCCGCAGGCCTCGAGGATGTCGATCAGGTTGGTGACCCCCGGCCGCTCCTCGTCGCGGGCGACGACGCCGGCGGAGTCGGTGACCGCGCGAGCGATCTTGCGGCGTACGACGGCGGGGTCGTCGAGCAGGAAGATCGAGCCGGGATGCGCGTCACCGGCCGACTTCGACATCTTGCGGGTCGGGTCGGCCAGGTCCATGACGCGGGCCCCGGCCTCCGGATGCACCGCCTGAGGGACCGAGAAGACCCGGCCGTACGTCGTGTTGAACCGCACCGCGATGTCGCGGGCGAGCTCGACGTGCTGGCGCTGGTCGTCACCCACAGGCACCTCGGTCGCGCCGTAGAGCAGGATGTCGGCCGCCATCAGCACCGGATAGGTGAACAGCGAGGCGCGTACCGATGCTCCGACACGGCGCGACTTCTCCTTGAACTGGATCATCCGTCCCAGCTCACCGGTGTGCGCGACGCACTCCAGCAGATAGCTGAGCGACCGGTGTGCGGGGACGTGGGACTGGATGAACAACGCCGCCGGTTCGAGCCCGGACGCCATCAGGAGGAGAGCCATCTCCTCCGTCCGCGTACGCAGCACCGCCGGTTCGTGCGGCAGCGTCAGTGCGTGCAGGTCGGAGAGCCCGTAGAAGGCGTCCGAGTCAGCCGAGGCCGACATCGGCCGCAGCGCGCCGAGATGGTTGCCGAGGGTGAGCCGGCCGGAGGGAGTGATGAGGGAGAGTCGCCTGGTCATGATGGACCTTTCGGGTGGTGAAGCCCACGGGTCAGCGACGATCACAATCAGAAAGGCCGCCCGCGGGCGGCCTGATGTGAGTGCTCAACAATCGGGTGGACCGCCTAGGAGGCGGACCACCACTGAGTGGAACGAATGCTGAACACCCATCCAGTGTCGCACATCCCACGGATACCGTGTGGCCCATGACGACTCCGCCGACCACATGGCCGAACACCTGCCAGGGGCACTCGACGGTCGTCTTCGATGACAGCCTGGCCGACTACGACTTCGGCCCGACCCACCCGATGGCGCCGATCCGGGTCGACCTGACGATGCGGCTGGCCGACGAGCTCGGCATCCTCGACCGTCTGAAGGTCGTCGAGGCGCCGATGGGCACCCCGGAGCAGCTGCTCACCATCCACGACGAGAGCTACATCGAGGCCGTGATCAGAGCCGGCCGCAGCGGTGACCCGGATCTCGCCCACGGCCTCGGCACGGAGGACGACCCGGTCTTCCCGCACATCCACGACGCCAGCGCCCACATCGTCGGCGCGAGCATCGAGGCCTGTCGCCAGGTCTACTCCGGGGAGAGCCTGCACAGTGCCAATCTCATGGGTGGTCTGCACCATGCGATGCGCGGCCGCGCCGCTGGATTCTGCATCTACAACGACGTCGCCGCCGGCATCCAGTGGCTCCTCGACCAAGGGGTGAAGAAGGTCGCCTACATCGACGTGGACGTGCACCACGGCGACGGCGTCGAGCGGGCCTTCTGGAACGACCCGCGGGTCCTGACGATCTCCATCCACGAGACCGGGCAGCTGCTCTTCCCGGGCACAGGATTCGCAGAGGAGGTCGGCGGCCCGGACGCCGAGGGGAGCGCGGTCAACGTCGCGCTCCCGCCCGGCACCGCGGACCACGGCTGGCTGCGTGCCTTCCACGCCGTCGTGCCCGACCTGGTCCGTGAGTTCCAGCCGGAGATCCTGGTGACCCAGCAGGGCTGCGACTCGCACACCGACGACCCTCTTGCCGACCTGGCCCTCAGCGTGGACGGGCAGCGTTCGACGTACGTCGCCCTTCACGACCTCGCCCACGAGGTGTGTGCGGGCAAGTGGGTCGCGTTCGGCGGCGGCGGTTATGCGGTGGTCGACGTGGTTCCCCGCGCGTGGACGCATCTTCTTGCGCTAGTGTCTGGTAATCCCTTGGAGCCGACGCTCGACGTGCCAGGTGGCTGGCGCGAGCACGTGCAGACGCGCCTCGGGAGGGTCGCACCGTTGCGCATGACGGACGGGCGTGAACCGGCCTACCGCGACTGGGGGAGCGGATACGACCCCGGCACGTGGCTGGACCGGCAGGTCCACGCGACTCGCACAGCGGTGTTCCCGCTGCACGGGCTCGACCCGATGCCGTAGTCCCCGGTTTCTAGAAGGTCTAGAAACGGGTGGTTCGTCGCGCCCAAAAGCAACTCGACACGCCGGTAGTATGTGAGATTCGTAGGGGTGTCCCCTTCCCCACGAGTCACATCAGGCTCTATTCTCACTTTGGGATCGCGTTTTTGGACCAGAGGTGGGGAAGCCGCTGGCGTCGCGATCACTCGAGAGAGAACGGTGGAAGCAGATGGTTACTCCTTCTGGAGACATCTCTGACAGCAAGTTCCTGACCGTTGCCGAGGTTGCGTCGATGATGCGCGTCTCCAAGATGACGGTCTACCGGTTGGTTCACTCGGGCGAGCTGCCTGCGGTGCGTGTCGGTCGCTCCTTCCGGGTTCGGGAGGACGACGCGAACGAGTACCTCAAGAGCTCGTTCTACAACGCGGGCTAGTTGTCGGACCCCGCGCCCGGGTACGACGGGCGCGGGGGCAACACCCCGTCTCATCAGGTCACCGATTCTCTCTGGGCGCCCTGGCTTCGTTAGTCTTACCCCCTAGGTCTGTTTGCCGCTCGCTGCGGTGAGTGGCCGCGTCGGCACTGGGCCGGCATTCTCTGCAACGATCGTGAAGGGTTCCCCGTGGGTTCTGTCATCAAGAAGCGTCGCAAGCGCATGGCGAAGAAGAAGCACCGCAAGCTGCTCAAGAAGACTCGCGTCCAGCGCCGCAAGCTCGGCAAGTGACGTACGTGGCGTAGGTGGCGGAACGCACCGGACCCGGCCGGGTCCTGCTGGTCACCGGGGTCTCACGTGACCTCGGTCGCCGTTTCGCGCGCGCTGCCGCCCGCCACCCCAACGTCGAGCGAGTGATCGGCGTCGATGTCGCCCCGCCTCGCGGGGACATCGGCAAGGTCGGATTCGTCCGCGCCGACATCCGCAACCCGGTGATCGCCAAGGTGATCGCCAAGGAGGAGGTCGACACCGTCGTCCACCTCAGCGTCATCGCGACCCCCGGCACCACCGGGGGTCGTTCGACGATGAAGGAGCTCAACGTCATCGGGACGATGCAGCTCCTCGCGGCGTGCCAGACCGCGCCGTCCCTGCGCCAGGTCGTGGTCAAGTCGACGACCCAGGTCTACGGGGCGAGCAGCCGTGATCCGGCGATGTTCACCGAGTCGATGGAGCCACGGCGCACCCCGTCGTCCGGCTATGCCCGCGACGTGGCCGACATCGAGTCCTACGTACGCGGCTTCGCCCGTCGTCGCCCCGACGTGGCCGTCACGGTGCTGCGCTGTGCCAACCTCCTCGGGCCGAACGTGCACAGCCCGATCGCGTCCCACTTCCGGCGCGCCGTCGTGCCCAACGTGCTCGGCTACGACCCGCGCCTGCAGTTCCTGCACGAGCAGGATCTCTACGGCGTCCTCGAGCATGCCGTACGCACCGGAGTCCCCGGCACGTTCAACGTCGCCGGCGACGGTGTGCTGACCCATTCTCAGGTCGCCAGGCGGCTGCAGCGGATGACCGTGCCGATCCCTGAGCCGGCCTTCGGTCTGGCGAGGTTCGGTGGTGGGGAGTACCCCGCCGAGCTGAGAGCGCTGCTGACCTATGGCCGGGGTGTCGACACGACGAGGATGCGCTCCCTGCTGGGCTTCGAACCGCGTTTCACCACCGCGGACACGGTCCGGGACTTCGCCGACAGTGTGAGGCCGACCGTCAGTCGTACCGACCGCGCCCTGGCTACATTGGAGAGCCGACTGACAGGAGCGCCCCGGTGACCGAGTCCGCCGCCCAGGGTTTCACCGGCACCACGACGCGCGATCGCCACCCGCTACGGGCGATCCCGGCGTCCGACTGGGCCGCGGCCCTGGAGAGCGCCGCCAAAGAGGTCTTCGGCCCCGAGTGGGAAGAGCAGCTCGCTCGGTTCATCGTGTTCTTGCGGCGCCGGATCTCTGGCCAATACTCGGTCGACGAATACGGCTTCGACCGCGAGCTCACTCAACGCTTCATGCTTGCCGTGCTGCGGCCGATCAAGGAGAAGTGGTTCCGGGTCGAGGTGCGCGGGATCGAGAACATCCCGACCGACGGTGGCGCGCTGATCGTCTCCAACCACTCGGGCACGATTCCGATGGACGGCCTGATGACGATGGTCTCGATCAATGACGAGCTCGGGCGTGACCTGCGCCCGCTCGGGGCCGACCTAGTCTTCCGGATGCCGATCATCGGCAACATCGCCCGCAAGGCTGGGGCCACCCTTGCCTGCAGCGAGGACGCCGAGCGGATGCTGCGCAACGGCGAGCTCGTCGGCGTATGGCCGGAGGGCTTCAAGGGCATCGGCAAGCCCTACAGCGAGCGCTACAAGCTACAGCGCTTCGGCCGCGGTGGCTTCGTCTCCTCCGCGCTGCGCACCGGCGTCCCGATCGTGCCGCTCTCCGTCGTCGGAGCCGAGGAGATCTACCCGCTGGTCGGCAACATCCCGGCCCTCGCCAAGGTCCTCGGCGTCCCTTACCTGCCGATCACGCCCTTCTTCCCGCTTCTCGGGCCGCTGGGTCTCATCCCGCTTCCGTCGAAGTGGCTCATCGAGTTCGGCGAGCCGATCCGCACCGATGCGTACGACGCGTCAGAGGCCGACGACCCGATGCTGGTCTTCAACGTCACCGACCAGGTGCGCGAGACGATCCAGCAGACCCTCTACCGCCTGCTGGGCGAGCGCGCCTCCGTCTTCGGCTGACCCAAACCCGCCGAGACGTCAGTTTCTGACCGCGAGAGGTCGGTTTCTGGGATCGAATGGTCCATTCGATCCCAGAAAGTGACGTCTCGGCGCGGGGGATGGGTCAGGGGAGGAGGAGACCGGTGGCGCCGGCGAGAACGTCGCCCACCAGTCCGGTGACGCCGGTGACCAGGCCGGTGACGGGACCCGTCACGGTGCCGGGGTCGGGCTGAGGCGCGGGGTCCTCGTCGGGACCGTCCTCGGAGGGGGTCGGGGTCGGCAGGATGCTCCCGTCCTCGCCCGGGTCCTCGGAGGGTCGCTCCGGGTCCTTCTTATCGCCCTTGGGATCGGTCACCGAGCCGGGACCGATCTTGTCGGGGTCGATGGAGGGAAGGTCGAGGGCGTTCTTGTCCTGGGTGAGCGGCGGCAGCGCCTCGGCCTCGACGACGGTGTCGGCCGGAAGCAGCCCGTCGATGTCGGAGGTGAGGCTGGAGACCAGCGTCGCCGGAAGCTCGGTGATGCCGCCACCACAGGTGGGGCAGAGCTGCGCTGCGGCCTGGTCGATCAGCACGAGCGTCTGGGCGGCGTCGGAGACCGCGGGCTCTGCCCGCTCCGGGACCTTCGGGCCCAGGGCGGCGAGCTCCTCGACGCCATCGGCCGCGAACGTACGCAGCTGGGCGAGCGATGCGTTGTCCTGGGACTGCTCGAAGTCGCTGATCAGCAGGTCGGAGCCACGAGCGGCCTGACGCGAGAAGGTCTCGAGCGTCGAGGTCACCTGCTCGGTGTCGGTCATCGGCGCCTCGGCGACCAAGGACTCGGCCTCGCGGAGACGGGTGCCGGCGTCCTCGAGGATCCGGATGCCACGGGCCTGGGTGCTGACGGTGAAGCCGGCGGAGACGTTCTCCACGGCCCGCTTCACCGGGTAGAGCGAGTCGCCCGGAAGCGCGGTCTGGGATGCGGCCGCGGCGCCTGCGGTGCCACCGACGATCGCCATCGCGGCGAAGGCGACGGCCAGCTTGCGCTGGCGGCGGGGCCTCACCGGGCTGACGGTGAGCTTGCGCTCGACGGTCCTCTCGGTCCGCGGCGCCGGCACGAGCTCGGTGTCGGCGGCCTCCATCAGCCGCTCTCGCAGCGAGACGGAGAAGTCGCGACTGGGCACGGTCGAGTCGCTGAGAGTGGAGAGCGACGAAGCGAAGACTGCCAGATCGCGAAGCTCATCGGCAGACTGCGAGGCACGCCGATCCGTCGCGGCACAGGCCGCGACCATTCGGTCGAACTCGTCGGCGCGCTTTCGCGCCGGGAATGCCGGGCTCATCGAAGGGTTCCTACTCGGTATCGGCAGTGAGGGATTCGTCGAAACAGCTGCGCGCAAGGTGCAGCCATGTCAGACAACGAGTCGCCCCGGCCGCGGGTTACGGCAACCGGTCGAGCATTCAGGGTGGTGCGGAACACAGTCATCAGCGGATCCCGTCAGGCATCTGCTTGGCGAGGTTTCGGATCCCGCGCAGCTGGAGCTGTTTCACGGCTCCGTCGCTGCGTCCGAGGATAGCGGCTGTCTCGGCGATCGACAGCCCTTGGAGGAAACGCATGATGATGCAGTCGCGTTGTTCGTCGGGAAGCTTGGAGAGGGCGCCGAGCAGCATCTCGTTGGTGACGCCCGCCATCACGATCTTCTCCGGGCCGTCGGCCGAGGAGTCGTGGAGGCCCATGTCCTCGGTGGTCATCTCCAGCCGCGTACGCCCCGCCTTGAAGTGGTCGGTGGCGAGGTTGCGGGCGATGGTCATCAGCCAGGCGCCGAAGTCCTTGCCCTGCCAGCGGAAGCCGGTCATCGAGCGCAGCGCGCGGAAGAACGTCTCCGAGGTGAGGTCCTCGGCGACCTGGGTCGAGCGGGTCCGATAGAAGAGGAACCGGTAGACCGCGCCGTGGTAGTGGTCGTAGAGGAGGCCGAAGGCATCCTTGTCGCCCTTGCGGGCGAGCTCGACCAGCGCGATCAGGCGGGTGCGGTCGGCCTCGCTCTCCTCCGAGGACGTGGCGAGCTCGGTGTCGTCCTCGGGCTCGTTGTCGGAGCGGGGCTTGATCTCCTGGTTGCCACCTGAGCCGCGTGGCTCGGGCTCGGCGAACGGGCCCGTGGCACCGGCGACGCCGGCGTAGGCCGGTTCATAGCCCTCGTTCATCAAGAGCTCGACCGCAGCGCGCAGCGCATCCAAGCGACGACGGACGTCATTGGTGCGGCGCGACATGTGGGTCCCTCCCGAAGACTCCCCCTGAGCGAGAGCCACCTTACGGGTTAGCGCGTCCAGATGTCAGGTCCAGAGCCGAACTTCTGTCGGCGTGTGGTGGCAATTTCGTTAACGACCAGGTGGATCACTGCCGTTTGCCCCGAAGAGCGATCGCCACCGCGATCGCCCCGGTGGCCGCGCCGCCCAGCGCAGCTGTCATCACGCCTGCCCGAGCGGCTTTGCGTCCGATGCGGTAGTCACGGATCGGCCAGCCCTTCGCGCGCGCGTGGGCGCGCAGGCGCGCGTCCGGGTTGATCGCACACGGATGCCCGACCAGGGAGAGCATGGGCAGATCGTTGTAGGAGTCCGAGTAGGCCGCACAACGCGACAGGTCGAGGCTCTCCCGGGCGGCGATCGCCTTGACGGCCTCGGCCTTGGCCGGCCCGTGGAGCATCTCGCCGACGAGGGCGCCGGTGTAGACGCCGTCCTCAGTGGCTGCCACCGTCCCGAGCGCGCCGGTCAGCCCGAGCCGGCGGGCGATGACCCGAGCCGCCTCGACAGGTGCCGCGGTCACCAGCCACACGCGCTGGCCCTGATCGATGTGGGTCTGCGCCAGAGCCCTGGTGCCGGGCCAGATCCGATGGGCCATGCCCTCGTCGAAGATCTCCTCCATCAGGCTCTCGACCTCGTCGGCACGGTGGCCGCGGATGAACGACAGCGCCGAGGAGCGCGCCGACTCCATGTGAGCGGGGTCCTCGACCCCGGCCACGCGGAAGTACGCCTGCTTGTACGCAGCCGAGGCGATGTCCCGCGTACGGAAGAACTTGCGCCGGTGCATGCCGCGGGCCAGGTGGAAGATGGTCGCGCCCTGCATGATCGTGTTGTCCACGTCGAAGAACGCTGCCGCCGCCGGGTCTCCGCCCGTCGGATAGAGCCAGGCCTCGATCTCAGCGGCCGCGGCGGAGGCCTCGCCGGCGAGAGCCGAGCGGCGTTTGAGGTCTTTTCGCCGCAGCTCGGCGCGGCGGCGGTCGCTGGCGCTGCTCATTTCGCCAACAGTAATGGTCATGACGCCGTCATGGGGGTCAGGTGCCAAGATGGTCGGGTGGAACCGCGTGTGACCTTCTACTCCCGTCAGGGCTGCCATCTGTGCGACGAGGCTCGGCTCGTGGTCGAAAGTGTGGTCGGGGACGACTACACCGAGGTCGACATCGACACCGACGAGGAGCTGCGCGAGCGCTTCACGAACGAGGTTCCGGTGACGTACGTCGATGGGAAGCAGCACGACTTCTGGCGTGTCTCCGAGGAGCGGCTGAGGTCAGCGCTGGCGCGCTCCCCAGAATAACTGTCGATCGGCCCATTACCCCGAACAACCCCCCTCTGCCAACTCCGCAGGGACGTGTGCTAGCCAACGGGCTGCGAGTTTGTTCTCGCGGTCACAAACTCCGTATGGTGGCGGAGCCGCAAGGGCGATCCCGGGCTAAAAAGCCCCCGCCTGTGGCGCCGGCATTGAAAGAGCAGAGCGTGACGGCACGGAGCACGAATACGGGCGAGGGCAGCGGTGCTCACGACCCCCACCGGGACATCCCCGAGGCGACTGTCGCCCGGCTCCCGGTCTACCTCCGGGCCCTGACCTCGCTCGCCGAGCGCAGCATCGTCTCCTGCTCCTCCGAGGAGCTCGCGACGGCCGCCGGCGTCAACTCCGCCAAGCTGCGCAAGGACCTCTCCTATCTGGGCTCCTACGGCACTCGTGGGGTCGGCTACGACGTCGACTACCTGAGCTACCAGATCGCCCGCGAGATCGGCGTGACCCACGACTGGCCCGTCATCATCGTCGGTATCGGAAACCTCGGCCAGGCGCTGGCCAACTTCTCCGGCTTCAGCAGCCGTGGCTTCCGCACCGTCGCGCTCCTGGACGCGGCCACGCCGATGCAGGGCCGGGAGGTCGCGGGGCTCGAGGTCCGCCCGTTCGCCGACCTGGCCCGGATCGTCGCGGCCGAGCAGGTCTCGATCGGGGTCATCTCGGTGCCGGCGACCGCCGCCCAGGACGTCGCCGACGCGATGGTCGCGGCCGGCATCACCAGCATCCTCAACTTCGCGCCCGCCGTGCTGAACGTGCCGCCGGGTGTCGACGTACGCAAGGTCGACCTCTCCATCGAGCTGCAGATCCTCGCCTATCACGAGTCGCGCAAGGCTGCGGAGTCTGCCGAGGCGGCCGTGACGGTGGACAATGGTTCCGAGGAAGGGATCACGGCATGAGTGTTCTGGTAGTCGGAATCTCGCATAACTCTGCGCCGGTCTCGCTGCTCGAGGCGGCCTCGGTGGACACCGAAGGGCTGCAGAAGCTCCTCACTGACGTGGCTGGTTGTGAACACGTCAGCGAGGCGGCGGTCATCGCGACCTGCAACCGTCTCGAGATCTACACCGAGGTCGAGCGGTTCCACGGCTCCGTCGAGGAGCTCTCGCGTCGCATCATCGAGGGTGCCGGTCAGACGCTCGAGACGATGCTGCCGCACCTCTACGTCCACTACGACGACGGCGCCGTCTCCCATCTGTTCAAGGTGGCCGCCGGGCTCGACTCGATGGCGGTGGGCGAGGGGCAGATCCTCGGCCAGGCACGTGCCGCCCTGCAGCTCGGCCAGGAGATGGGCACGGTCGGACCGGCGCTCAACAGCCTGTTCCAGCAGGCGCTGCGGGTCGGCAAGCGCTCGCGGGCGGAGACCGACATCGATCGGGCCGCACCGTCCCTGGTCACCGCATCGCTGGGTCGTGCCGCACGAGCCGTGGGCGACGTACGCGGCAAGCGGGTCGCCGTGGTCGGAGCCGGTGCGATGGCCGGGCTGGCCACCGCGACGGTGTCCCGGATGGAGGCGGCCGACGTGGTCGTGGTCAACCGCACCACGGCCAACGCCGAGCGCCTCGCCAACGAGTACGCCGCGCGCTCGGCCTCCCTCGAGGAGCTGGCCGATGAGATCGCGGCCGCCGACATCGTCATCACGTGTGCGGGCGCCAGCGGGTTGCTCGTGCCGGCCGACATGGTCGGTGACCGCAGCAGCCACCCGATCGCTCTGATCGACCTGGCGCTGCCCCACGACATCGACCCTGCCGCG
This sequence comes from Nocardioides panzhihuensis, assembly GCF_013408335.1. Lineage (NCBI taxonomy): Bacteria > Bacillati > Actinomycetota > Actinomycetes > Propionibacteriales > Nocardioidaceae > Nocardioides > Nocardioides panzhihuensis. The sequence goes on from NZ_JACBZR010000001.1 coordinate 5,596,165, forward strand.
GGCTCGCTCCCGGGCGTGACCCTGATCGACCTGGCCGCTCTCGCCGACGAGCTGCACGCCTCGCCCGCCGGCAAGGAGGTGCTCGCGGTCCGCGACATCGTCACCCAGGAGGTCGCGGCCTTCCTGAGCGCTCGGCGCCAGTCCGCGGTCACGCCGACGGTCGTCGCCCTGCGAAGCATGGCCACCGGTGTCGTCGACACCGAGATGGAACGCCTCGACAACAAGCTGCCCGACCTCGACGAGGCGACTCGTGCCGAGGTCCTCCGGACCGTACGCCGCGTGGCCGACAAGCTCCTCCACGAGCCGACCGTCCGGGTCAAGGAGCTCGCCAACGAGTCCGGCGTGGTGTCCTACGCCGCGGCCCTCGCCGAGCTCTTCGCGCTCGACCCCGAGGCCGTCTCCGCGGTGACCCGGGCCGACGTCCCAGGAGACCACTCATGAGAACCCTTCGTCTCGGCACCCGCCGTTCCCAGCTCGCCGTCACCCAGTCGACCCTCGTCGCGGAGATGCTCCGCGCCCAGGGGCACGTCGTCGAGCTGGTCGAGATCGTCTCCGACGGCGATCGCACCCAGGCGGCGAACACCCCGCTGACCAGCGCGAGCTCGACCGGCGTCTTCGTCAGCGCGCTGCGCGACGCGCTCCACGCCAAGGAGATCGACCTCGCGGTCCACTCGCTCAAGGATCTGCCGACCTACCCCGAAGAGGGCATCGAGCTGGTCGCGGTCCCGCCGCGGGAGGACCCGCGCGACGTGATCGTCGCCCGCGACGGCCTGACCCTCGGTGAGCTCCCGCCGGGCTCGCGGGTGGGCACCGGCTCCCCTCGGCGGGTCGCCCAGATCAAGGCCCTCGGCCTCGGCCTCGAGCTGGCCGGCATCCGCGGCAACGTGGACACCCGCATCGGCAAGGTCCGCTCGGGCGAGTTCGACGCGGTCGTCCTCGCGCGCGCCGGCCTGGCCCGCATCGGCCGCCTCGACGAGGTCACCGAGGTCCTCGACCCGATCCAGGTGCTGCCCGCTCCCGGCCAGGGCGCCCTGGCGGTCGAGTGCCGTGCAGGTGACGCCGATGCCGACGTACGCAAGATTCTGACCTCCCTCGACGATTCGCCCACCCGAGCGGCCGTCGAGGCAGAACGCGCGGTTCTCGCCACCCTCGAAGGTGGCTGTGCTGCGCCCATCGGGACCCTCGCCGACGTGGTTGAGGGTGAGGAAGGACCAGAGCTGTGGGTGCGGGCAGTCGCGCTCTCACTCGACGGCTCGCTCTCGGTTCGACTCTCCGCATCCGGCCCGGTCGACGACGCCGCAGGCGTCGGGCGCCGGCTCGCCGAGGAGATGCTCGCCGAGGGTGCAGCAGACCTGACCGACGATCCCGCGGACCCAGGCCAGGCTGTCATGGACACGGGCGGTTCCCCCCAGACCGCTCCCGAGCAGGACAAGGTGCGCAACGCATGACCCGAGCAAAGATCACCGAGCAGACGGCCGAGCACAGCTCGGCCACCCCACTGGGCTGGGTGTCCTTCGTCGGCAGCGGTCCCGGTGACCCTGAGCTGCTGACGGTACGGGCGATCGACCTGTTGAAGCAGGCCGATGTCGTCGTGACCGAGGCCCCCGAGCACCCAGCACTGGTGCGCGGCGTACTCGGCATCCCCGAGCCGGTCGAGCCGGCCGAGGGTGAGGAGAGCCCAGAACCGGTCGGACCCGAGTTCATCGACGGCGGGTTCGGCGTGGACGGCCAGCCCCTGGCCAACGCCGCCCGTGCCAAGGCCGTCGTCAAGCAGGCCAAGCTGGGCAAGCGCGTCGTGCGCCTGATGACCGGCGACCCCTTCCTCTACGCCTCGGGCCCCGAGGAGGCGCAGTCCTGCGCCAAGGCGGGCATCGGCTTCGAGATCGTCCCCGGCGTCTCGTCGGTGTCGGCGGTTCCCGCTTACGCCGGCATCCCGCTGACGACCAAGGACCACCAAGAGGTCGCCGTGGTCACCTGCAACGAGAAGATCGACTGGAGCCAGTACGCGGACCACCGCACGCTCGTGCTCCTCTCCGGTGTCGGCATGATCGGCGACATCGCCAAGGAGCTCATCGCGGCGGGTCGATCGGCCAAGACCCCGGTCGCGATCACCCGCGTGGGCACCACGACCGAGCAGTCGACGATAGAGTCGACGCTGGAGAACATCGGCGCCGACGCTCGTGCCGCACGAATGGCGCCGCCGGCGATCGTGGTGATCGGCAAGGTGGTCAACCTGCGTGAGACGCTCTCGTGGTTCGAGACGAAGCCGCTCTTCGGGTGGCGCGTCCTCGTGCCGCGCACCAAGGAGCAGGCGCCGGCGCTGTCGCTGAAGCTGAAGGGCTTCGGCGCCGTGCCCGAGGAGGTCCCCACGATCTCCGTGGAGCCGCCGCGCAACCCGCAGCAGATGGACAAGGCCGTACGCGGCCTGGTCGAGGGCCGCTACAACTGGATCGCCTTCACCTCGATCAACGCGGTGCGCGCCGTGCGCGAGAAGTTCGACGAGTACGGCCTGGACTGCCGTGCCTTCTCCGGGCTGAAGATCGCCGCCGTCGGCGAGAAGACCGGGCAGGCGCTCGAGGCCTGGGGCCTGCGCCCCGACCTGGTGCCGAACACCGACAACCAGTCGGCCGCCGGCCTGCTCGAGGTGTGGCCTGAGTACGACGCGGACCTCGACCCGATCAACCGGGTCTTCCTGCCGCGTGCCGACATCGCCACCGAGAACCTCATCGCCGGCCTGGTCGACCTCGGCTGGGAGTGCGACGACGTGACCGCCTACCGCACGGTCCGGGCGGCCCCGCCGCCCGCGCCGACCCGCGACGCGATCAAGACGGGCAAGTTCGACGCGGTGGTCTTCACCTCCTCGTCGACGGTCCGCAACCTGGTCGGCATCGCAGGCAAGCCGCACACCTCCACTGTGATCGCGGCGATCGGTCCGGCCACCGCCAAGACCGCCGAGGAGCACGGCCTGCGCGTCGACGTGATCTCGCCCGAGCCGTCGATCGAGGCGCTCACCGAGGCGCTCGCCGACTTCGGCGCCGCGCGTCGTGCCGCGCTGGTCGAGCAGGGCCTGCCGGTCACCAAGCCGTCCGACCGTCGTCCCGCCTCGCGCCGCCGTTCACGCACGAGCTGACCCGCCGCGTCCCTTCGTCAAGGCGATGTCCTGAGCTTGTCGAAGGGTATGCAGATCAAGGCACACATCCCCAGCGGAGTTCCGCTGGGGATGTGGTCTTTCGGCTGCATATCTTGACGAAGGAACCACGCGCTAACCTGGAGATCTGATGAGCATCGAGAAGCCTGTGATCCGTCCCCGTCGGCTGCGCCGCACGCCGATCATGCGTCGGATGGTCGCGGAGACCGCCGTACGCCCCGCCAACCTGGTCCTGCCCGCGTTCGTGCGCGAGGGGATCGACGAGCCCGTCCCGATCTCGACCATGCCCGGGGTCGTCCAGCACAGCCGGGAGTCGCTGCGGAAGGCCGCGGCGGAGGCTGCCGCCGCCGGTATCGGCGGGATCATGCTCTTCGGCGTCCCCGAGACGAAGGACGCCGTGGGCTCGGGCGCGCTGGACCCCGACGGCATCCTCAACGTGGCGATCGCCGACGTGGTCTCGGAGGTCGGCGACGCGCTCACGGTGATGAGCGACCTGTGCCTGGATGAGTTCACCGACCACGGCCACTGTGGCGTCCTGGCCAAGGACGGCTCCGTCGACAACGACGCCACCCTTGAGATCTACGCCCAGATGGCGATCGCCCACGCCGAGGCCGGCGTCCACATGGTCGGGCCGTCCGGGATGATGGACGGTCAGGTCGCGGTGACCCGTGATGCTCTCGACGGCGCCGGCCACACCGACGTCTCGATCCTCGCCTACTCCGCGAAGTACGCCTCGGCCTTCTACGGTCCGTTCCGGGAGGCGGTCGACTCCGCGCTCAAGGGAGACCGGCGCACCTATCAGCAGGATCCGGCCAATGCACTCGAGGGCGTCCGCGAGGCGCTCCTTGACGTGGCCGAGGGCGCCGATATCGTGATGGTCAAGCCCGGACTTCCGTATCTCGACGTGCTCCAGCGAGTGCGTGAGTCTGTCGATGTTCCCGTGGCGGCGTACAACATCTCGGGGGAGTACGCGATGTTGGAAGCTGCCGCTGCGAACGGTTGGATCGACCGCGAACCGGCGATCCTCGAGACACTCACCGCCTTCAAGAGGGCGGGCGCGGACGTCATCCTGACCTACTGGGCCACCGAGGCAGCAGGCTGGCTGCGAGGCTGACTTCTTCGCCCGATCAGCCCGAGCAGCTCTGTGACGTGGAACACCTCCTGAGAGTAGACTCGAGACCGTGACCAATCGAGAGTTGGGCAGCCCGAAGCGCACCGGACGGCCGCGCAACAGCGGGCGTGATTCGGCGAATCCCCGGGAAGAGATCCTCAAAGAGGCCTCCCGGCTTTTCACTGCCCAAGGGGTCGCGGCGACGACGATCAGCCAGATCGCCGAGAGCGTAGGGCTGCGGCAATCCTCGATGTACTACTACTACAAGTCCAAGGAGGGGATCCTCTCCGCCTTGATGGAGAAGAACCGCGAGTCGCTCACGCTCGCGGAGAAGCTTCTCGAGGAGGACGGTCCGGTCGCTCCCAGGCTCTACGCCTTCCTCTACACCGATGTCCGCCAGCTGTGCACCGCCCCGCTCGACTTCTACGAGCTGGAGATCGCCGCTCTGGCGCAGCCTCAGGTCTTCGAGGGTTTCGAGGAGGACGGCGACAAGCTGTGCGCCGTGGCCGCCCGGCTCCTCGAGCTCGGCGTCGACAGCGGTGAGCTGCGCCAGACCGACCCCGCAGCCACCGCGCCGATGCTGCTCTCGCTCAACGAGGGCGCCCAGCACCGGCTGTGGCACGGACGTCGTGAAGACGAGAAGCCGACGGCCAGCAGTCACGCCATCGCGGAGTCGGTCGCCGACTACCACCTCAACTCCCTGCTGGCCGACGTGTCGGCCCTGGTCGCGGTCCGCGAGGCCGGCCGCGGCTTCGTCACCGAGTACGCGGACGACGAACCAGCCGCCTGATCGGCCGTCCGTCCCGCTGGCTCGATGGGGCTGTGGCGCGCCTCCGAGCAGCTGTAACACGTCGTTCGTAGGACTACTCGCCTTTTAGAACGACCGGATAGTCCTACGAACAGCGTGTTACACGTCCGCTGAGCGCGCCAGACACACGAAGGGCCCCGCCGGATGGCGGGGCCCTTCGTGGTTCAGAGTCAGTTCGGCTTGGCGCCGACGAGGCCGCCGAGGATCTGGGTGATCACCGTGAGGAGGCCGCCGATGACGCCACCGACGGCGCCGAGGGCCTCGGGGACGGTCTTTCCGGCGAGCTGGCTGACGCAGGTCTGGATCGGCCCGCTGAGCTTCCCGACGAGACCCGGGTACCTCTTGGCGAAGGCGTCGGTGCAGATCTTGAGCAGCTCGTCGGTGGAAGCGGCGAGGTCCTCGACCGGCTTGGTCACCGGCGCCAGCGGCTTCGCGGGGTCGACGGTGCCGCCGCCTCCGTTACCGCCGCCGGTGCCGCCTCCGTTACCGCCGCCCGGTGTCTGGCCGGCCGGGGTCTCTGACGAGGGGCTGGAAGGACCCTGCGAGGAGCCACCACGCGGTCCGGCCTGCTGCTTGCCGCCGGCCCGGAAATCGCGGTCCTTCTGCTTCAAAGGCTTGGGAGCATCCATCCGCGGGATCGCGTAGTCGACCGGGACCGTGCTGTTCGGGATCGAGGTGAAGTCGCCGGAACGGTAGGCCTCGGCGACACCGAGCACCGTCGTGACGTACGCCTGGCTGTGGTTGTAGCGGAAGACCGCTGCCCGTGCGCCCTGGTCGGTGGAGAGATCGTCGTTGCCGGAGCAGAGGTAGACGGCAGAGGCGAGGGCGGAGTCGTTGATGTCCTGCGGGTTGCGCTTGCCGTCGCCGTCGGCGTCCACGCCGACCATCGCCCAGGTGGAGGGGATGAACTGCATCGGGCCGACCGCGCGGTCGTAGCTGGTGTCGCCGTCGTACTGTCCACCGTCGGTGTCGGTGATCTGGGAGACGTTGCCCTTGCCGTTGAGCGGCACCCCGAAGATGCCAGGGGTGGAGACGCCGTCGGCGGTGAGACGGTTGTCGTTGGCGCGTCCATGGTTGGACTCGACCCGCCCGATCGCGGCGATCAGTGGCCAGTCGATCTTGCAGGCCGGGTCGGCGGCGTTGATGACCGTGGCGGCACGCTGATAGGCGGCGAGCGCAGCGGAGGGGATGCCGGCCGTGCTGGCCGTCCCGGGCAGCGACTTGTCGCCCTTGTTGGTCGAGGCGGACACGCTGGCCGGCGCCTCGATCGCCTCGGACGGAACCGAGGTGCCGTCAGGCAGGCTGAAGGCGTCGTCGTAGCTGGCCGGACCAGAAGCTGTGGCACTCGACTGCGTCAGACCGGTGACGTTGACCGTCCAGGCCGCGCTGAGCAGCGCGAGCGGAACGAGCGCGGTCGCCTTCTGAAGGCGGCTGTAGCGCGTAGCGGACATCGAATCTCCCTTTCAATCCCCGGACCTGAAAGCTCCGGGTCTTGCTCCCCATTCGCAACGTTCTAAACGAACCGTCTCACGTCAAAGTTACGCACGTCACGTTTTACTGGCACATTGCGTTCCAGTTAACGAGACGCACATGAGACGCAGGTTGGTGCAGGTCGTGACGGCGAACCCCGATTTTCGTACGCACGGGTAACCCTGGCCGGGCGGTGGCATGCGTGTGGAATCGGCCCGAAATGCGGATTGCGGGTTGGGTTGATGAAGAATGAGCCGGTGCCTCACGACATCTCACCTCTGTCCGCAGCGGCATCCGAAGCCCTCTTCGCCCGCGCGAAGGCGGTGACGCCGGGCGGTGTGAACTCGCCCGTGCGCGCCTTCAACGCGGTGGGCGGGACGCCGCGGTTCATCCGGGAGGCGAAGGGAGCGTGGCTGACCGACGTCGACGGGAACGAGTACGTCGACCTGATCTGCTCCTGGGGCCCGATGCTGCTGGGTCATGCCCATCCGGAGGTCCAGGCGGCGGTCCTGGAGGCAGTCACGCGGGGCACGTCCTACGGGACGCCGACGACCCCCGAGGTCGAGCTCGCCGAGGAGATCGTGCGTAGGGCGCCGGTCGAGAAGGTGCGGTTCGTCAGCAGCGGCACCGAGGCGACGATGTCGGCGATTCGCCTGGCGAGAGGTTTCACCGGGCGCGATGTGATCCTGAAGTTCGCCGGCAACTACCACGGCCATGTCGACTCGCTGCTGGCCAGCGCCGGCTCCGGGCTGGTCACCCACGCGATCCCCGGCACCCCGGGCGTTCCCGAGAGCAGCACCGAGCTCACCGTCGTGCTGCCCTACAACGACCGCGCCGCGGTCACCGCGGCCTTCGCGGAATATCAGGGCCGGGTGGCCTGCCTGATCACCGAGGCCTCGCCGGGCAACATGGGCGTCGTCCCGCCGGAGCCGGGCTTCAACCAGTTCCTGAGCGAGATCTGCACGAGCAATGGCGCCCTGTTCATCTCCGACGAGGTGATGACCGGGTTCCGGGCGAGCAACCAGGGTCAGTGGGGCCTGGACGGCAAGCACGAGGGCTGGACTCCCGACCTGGTCACCTTCGGCAAGGTGATGGGCGGTGGCTTCCCGGCAGCGGCGTTCGGTGGCCGCGCCGACGTGATGGCCTCGCTCAGCCCCGAAGGGCCGGTCTACCAGGCCGGGACGCTCTCGGGGAACCCGGTCGCGACCACCGCCGGCCTGACCACGCTGCGGCTGGCCACCGACGAGGTCTACGACCACATCACCAAGGCCGCCGACGTCGTGAAGGCGGCGGTCGAGGAGAGCTTCACCAAGGCCGGTCTCCCGCACGTCATCCAGTCCACCGGCACGATGTTCTCGGTCTTCTTCACCGACAGGCCGGTGCGCGACTTCGACGAGGCCAAGACCACCGACGAGGCGGCGTACAAGGCCTTCTTCCACGCGATGCTCGACCAGGGCGTCTACCTGCCGCCGAGCGCGTACGAGGCCTGGTTCCTCTCATCTGCGCACGACGAGCGAGCCGTCTCCCAGATCGTCGAGGCGCTTCCGTACGCTGCTGATGTCGCTGCAAAGGCGGTCATCTCGACAGGCACGCCCACCGGAGGGGAATGAGTATGGAGACCACGGTCCACCTGTTGCGTCATGGTGAGGTGCACAACCCGGAGGGCATCCTCTACGGGCGCAGAGCCGGGTACAACCTCTCCGAGCTCGGCGTCCAGATGGCCGAACGGGTCGCCGACCGGATCGCGGGGCAGGACATCACCCACGTCATCTCCAGCCCCCTCGAGCGGGCGCAGCAGACCGCCGGCCCGCTGGCGAAGGCGCTCGGCGTCGACGTCTCGCTGGACGAGCGGGTGCTCGAGTCGGAGAACCTCTTCGTCGGCAAGAGCTTCAAGGACGGCCTGGGACCGCTGAAGGACCCCAAGGTCTGGCCGAAGCTGATCAACCCGTTCAAGCCGTCGTGGGGCGAGCCCTACCTGGAGATCGTGGCGAGGATGATGGCCGCGATCCACGACGCCCGAGACCTGGCCCGGGGTCATGAGGTGGTCATCGTCTCCCACCAGCTGCCGATCTGGACCACCCGGCTGCACGTCGAGGGCCGCAGCTTCCTGCACGATCCGCGCCACCGCCAGTGCGCACTGTGCTCGCTGACCTCGCTCCACTTCGTCGACGACGAGTTCGTCGCGCTCTCCTACAGCGAGCCCGCCGGCGACATGCTGCCCGCCAAGGACAAGTACGCGCCGTTCTCGGCCGGCGACGCGGAAGACTCGGAAGATTAACGAGGCTCTCAGGTTTGTCAGGAAACATCCTGCGTGTGCGTAAGAAGCTGGGTGGCCTCCTCCTCACGGTGGTGATGGTGGGGCTGCTGGCCGCGTGCGGGCAGACGGGCACCAACGAGGCCGGCTACATCTCCGGTGACGGCCGCACCCGGGAGATCCCGGCCGCCGAACGAGGCGAGCCGATCGAGCTCGCCGGCGAGACTCTCGACGGCAAGCCCTTCGACCTCGCCGACACCCGTGGCAAGGTCACCGTGCTCAACGTGTGGTGGACCGGCTGTGCGCCGTGCCGCAAGGAGATGCCGATGCTCCAGGCCGCCTACGAGGAGCTGGGTGACGAGGTCGCCTTCGTCGGGATCAACACCCGCGACGCCTCGGCCGCCCAGGGGCAGGCGTTCGAGCGGCACTACGGCGTGGAGTACCCGTCGGTCTACTCGCCCGACGGCGCCGCCGTCCTGGCGCTGAAGGGATCCTTGGCGCCCCGCGCCATCCCGGCGACCGCGATCCTCGACCCCGAGGGGCGCGTGGCCGCGCTGATCCGCGGCGAGATCCCCTCCGCACGTACGCTCGACGAGCTCATCTCCTCGGCGGGGAAGTCCGCATGACGGATTGGTTCGCGAGCACCGCCGGGAGCGGGTCGCTGCTGCTGGCGGTGCCGATCGCGCTGCTGGCCGGGTTTCTCTCGTTCATCTCGCCCTGCACGCTGCCGATGCTCCCCGGATATCTCTCCTACGCCACCGGCCTGTCCGGCACCGACCTCGCCTCCGGCGACGTACGCCGCGGCCGCATGCTCGCGGGAGCTCTGCTCTTCGTCGCCGGCTTCTCGGTGGTCTTCGTGCTGTTGGGCGTCACCGTGGGCGGGATCGCCTACAAGCTGCTCGCGTTCCAAGAGACCGGCACCAAAGTCCTCGGGGTGCTCTCGATCATCATGGGGATCGCGTTCATGGGCTTCATCCCGCTGCTCCAGCGGGACCTGAAGTTCCACAAGGTGCCGGCGGTCGGGCTGGCCGCGGCGCCTCTGCTCGGCTTCCTCTTCGGGCTCGCCTGGACCCCGTGCACCGGGCCGACGCTCGGCGTCATCGCCGGGCTCGCCTGGGACCAGGGCACCGCCGCGCGCGGCGGTCTCCTGCTCGCGGTCTACGCGCTCGGGCTCGGCATCCCGTTCGTGCTGGTCGCGGTGATGTGGCGCCGGGCCACCGTCGCGCTGAGCTGGTTCCGCCGCCACACCCGCGCGGTCACGATCATCGGCGGCGTCGTGATGATCCTGATCGGGATCGCCATGCTCACCGGCTGGTGGGACAACGGCATGCAATGGCTGCAGGTCCAGGTCGTGCAACGCTGGGAGGGCATCGCGCTATGAGCGAGCGACAGCGAGCGACGATCAGTCTCAGGCCGCCACTTCCGTACTCTTCGCGTTGCACTACGGAGGTGGCGGCATGAGCACCCCGACGACCGACACGGACCCTGCTGACCAGCAGAAACAAGCGAACGTACGCCGCTCGGGCGAGCTGAACGCCCGCGAGCTGGCGCGCTGGGGCTGGCGCCAGCTGACCTCGATGCGTACGGCGCTGATCCTGCTGCTGCTGCTCGCGCTGGCCGCCGTCCCGGGCTCGCTGATCCCGCAGGACGGGGTCGACTCGCTCAAGGCCGACCAGTGGCGCGCGGCGCACACGACGCTCACCCCGATCTACGAGAAGCTCGGCCTCTTCAACGTCTACTCCGCGCCGTGGTTCGCGGCCATCTACCTGCTGCTGATGGTCTCGCTGGTGGGCTGCATCATCCCGCGTTGCCTGGTCTACGCGCGCGCCATGCGGGCCGAGCCGCCGGCGACGCCGGCCAAGCTGACGAGGCTGCCCGACTCCGCGACGTACGTCACCGACGAGGAGCCCGAGGAGGTGCTCGCCGCGGCGCGGAAGCAGCTGCGCGGCTACCGGATCCGGAAGGACGGGTCGACCGGAGGCGACAGCGACCCTTCGACAGGCTCAGGACACCGCTCCGTCTCGGCGGAGAAGGGCTACCTGCGTGAGGCCGGCAACCTGGTCTTCCATGTGTCGCTGATCATCGTCCTGGTCGCGTTCGCGCTCGGGAGCCTGTTCGGCTACAAGGGCGGCGTGATCGTGCTGGTGGGGGAGGAGTACGGCTTCGCCAACGAGCTGTCGCAGTACGACGACTTCAAGTCCGGCTCGCTCTTCACCCCCGAGGACCTCGACGACTTCTCGTTCAAGATCGACGACTTCAAGGCCGAGTGGCTGACCACGGGACCGGGCGCTGGGACGGCGCGCGGGTTCGAGTCGAACCTCCGCTACACCGCGGGGACGAGCGACGAGAAGAAGTACGACCTCAAGGTCAACCACCCGCTGACCGTCGGCAGCACCGACATCTTCCTGCTCGCCCACGGCTACGCGCCGGTGATCACGGTGCGCGACGGCGAGGGCAACGTGGCCTACTCCGGCCCGACCGTCTTCCTCCCGCAGAGCCAGAACCTGCTCTCCTTCGGCGTCGTGAAGGCGCCGTACGCCTCGCCCGAGCAGATCGGCTTCCAGGGGCTGTTCTACCCGTTCGAGGGCACCGTCGACGGCGAGCCGGTCAACCTGATGGGCGACATCGGCGACGGCTCGCACGCGATGCTCTCGCTGCAGGGCTTCCGCGGCGACCTCAACCTCGACGCCGGGCCCCAGTCGGTCTACGCGCTCGACACCTCCAAGGCCAACATGATGTCGCCCGACGAGACCGGCAAGGCGTTCAACCTGCGCCTCGGCGAGACGGCCGAGCTGCCCGACGGGCTGGGCTCGGTCTCCTTCGACGACGTCCAGCAGTGGAACCGGGTGCAGATCTCGAAGTCACCCGGCAAGGAGTGGGCGCTCCTCGGCGTCTCCCTCGCTCTGGTGGGGCTGCTCGGGTCCCTCTTCATCCGTCCGCGACGGGTGTGGGTTCGCGCCCGCCGAGTCGATGGGCGCACACTGGTCGAGGTCGCCGCCCTCGACCGCTCCGGCGGTGGAGACACCGCATCCGTTGTCACCGGCCTGGTCGAGAACCTACGAGGCGCGCGAACACAGGAGGATAAGGATGTCTGACCACACGTGGGGCGTTCTCAGCAACCAGGCCATCACGGCTGCTGGGGTCGTCTACTTCCTGGCGCTGCTCTGCGCCTTGGTCGAATGGTCGGCGTGGCTCTCTCGCGCCAAGGCCGCGGCCGCGACGAAGGAGCTCGTCGGCGCGGGTGCCCCGGCAGGCGAGGTGGTCCCGGCGGACCCCGCTGCTGACGTACGCGAGTATCGAGCCGCCCTCTTCGGGCGCCTCAGCCTGATGCTGACCGCGATCGCGGTGGTCTGCCACCTCGGCGCCCTGATCGCTCGCGGGATGGCCGCAGACCCCAACCGGGTGCCGTGGGGCAACATGTACGAGTTCACGATCTCCGGCTCGTTCGTGGTGACCGCTGCGTACGTCGTCCTCTACCGTCGCCTGAAGCTGGCCTGGATGGCGCCGTGGGTGCTCGGGTTCACCGTCGTGGTGCTGATGCTGGCCGTGGTCGGGCTCTATGAGCCGGTCGCGCCGCTGACCGAGGCGCTCAACTCCTACTGGCTCGTCATCCACGTCATCGCCGCCATCATCGCCACCGGCGGATTCACGCTGGGCGGCATCGCCTCGGCTGCGTACCTCCTCAAGGCGCGCTTCCCCGACGCCACGCTGCTCGCGCGGGTGCCCGAGCTGGAGGCGCTCGATCGGGTCTCCTACCGGATCCACGCGTTCGCGTTCCCGGTGTGGACCTTCGGCGTGCTCATCTCCGGTCCGATCTGGGCGCACGAGGCCTGGGGCTCCTACTGGAACTGGGACCCCAAGGAGGTCTGGGCGTTCATCACCTGGGTCGTCTACGCCGGCTACCTGCACGCCCGCGCGACCGCCGGGTGGAAGGGCAAGAAGGCGGCGATCGTGGCGCTGATCGGGCTGGCCACGCTGTGGTTCAACTTCGTCGGCATCAACTACTTCTCCTCGACCTCGCAGCATTCGTACGCTGCCCCCGCCGCCCCGGCGGTCGTCGAGCTCACCATCCCCGAGGGAGCCCCGCGATGAAAGAGTTCTGGATCTACACCGGCCTGCGCCTGCTGTCGCTGCTCGCCACCTTCGGCATCGTGGCGGGCGTCTGGTCGCTGGTCGCCGGAGAGGTCGACATCTTCCTCTCGGTGATCGTGGCCTTCGTGATCAGCGGCGTGCTCTCCTTCTTCGTGCTCGACCCGCAGCGGCGGGCCTTCGCCGAGAAGGTCGAGGCCCGGGCCGCGAAGGCGGTCGAGGCCGCCCGTGCAAAGGAAGACGCGGAGATCGACACCGAGACGGACGGCGAGACCGGCGCCGACACCGAGACCGGCAAGGCGTCCAGCGGCGAAGGCGATAGCCACAAGGTGTCCTGACCTGTTAGACAACGGTCATGTCGATCGTTCACAAGGCCACTCTCACCCCGAACAAGCAGGAGATCTTCGGCGCCTGGCTCGCCACGCAGACGTGGTGCGAGGGTGACCTGACCCGCACGATCGGCTCCTACCGGTTCGACGACCCGGCCGGACGCGTCGGGATCGAGTGCGTCCTCCTCGAGGTCGGCGACTCCGTCGTCCATCTCCCGGTCTCCTACCGCGAGGCTCCCCTCGAGGGCGCCGGCGACTTCCTGATGGCGACCACCGACCACTCCGCGTTGGGGAAGCGCTACGTATACGACGCCTGCGCCGACCCGGTGGCCATCCGGGCGCTGCTGGCGGCCGCGCTCACCGGCGCGACCCAGGAGCCGATGGACGTCTACGACCAGGGCCGCCTGGTGGAGCGCCGCGACACCGCCGTCACCGCCGCTGGCACCGGCTCGTGGGAGCCCGACGCGGTGCCGCACCTCGACGGTGTCACCATCCGATCCCACGGCGCCGATCCCCATCTCGAGGCGGGCGGCTTCGTGGTCGTGGTCAAGCGCGTCGTCGACGGCGCCGAGGCCGATGGCGCCGAGTCGATCGAGGTCGCCTGGCCGGGCGGGGCCGGGTCGCTGGTCGGCGTACGGCACCTGTGATCTGCAGCTGACCGGGCTTGTGTGTGAGCCCACTGTGCGAGCGCAGATGATCAACGGAGCCTCCCGTAAGTCACGAGTCGGAAACATCCTCGTCCTGCACTTGACGCATTCGGACATTAAGAGGCAGCCTGTCCCGATGTGAGCGTTCACATCTGTGATGTGGCCCACCTGGAATCCGGCCCGTGCGCCGGTCTCCGGCACCCCCCGACAGCGGCGCGTGGATCTACCGACGTGGCCGTAGATGAAATGGAGCAGGTAAGTGCGCAAGGTACTCACCACGATCACCGCGGCGGCGCTTGCGCTCGGCCTGGCGGCATGCGGCGGCGACGGCGGCGGCGAGGGCGGCGACAAGGGCACCGTCGGTGTGGCCATGCCGACCAAGTCCTCGGAGCGCTGGATCGCAGACGGCAACAACATCAAGAAGCAGCTCGAGGCCGAGGGCTACAAGGTCGACCTGCAGTACGCCGAGGACGACATCCCGACCCAGGTCTCGCAGGTCGAGAACATGGTCACCAAGGGCGTCGACGTCCTGGTGGTCGCCGCCATCGACGGCACCGCGCTCGGCGAGGTCCTCGAGACCGCTGAGTCGCAGGACATCCCGATCATCAGCTACGACCGCCTCATCCGCGACACCGAGGCCGTCGACTACTACTCGACCTTCGACAACTTCCAGGTCGGTGTGCAGCAGGCCACCTCGCTCGTCGACGGCCTGAAGGCCAAGGGTGAGGGCCCCTACAACGTCGAGGTCTTCGGTGGATCGCCCGACGACAACAACGCGACCTTCTTCTGGGAGGGCGCCATGTCGGTGCTCGAGCCGCTGATCAAGTCCGGCGAGATCGTCATCCCCTCCGGCCAGACCGACTTCAAGCAGGCCGCGATCCTGCGTTGGGACCCCGCCACGGCGCAGAAGCGCATGGAGGACATCCTCACCAAGACGTACGCCTCCGAGAAGGTCCAGGGCGTGCTCTCGCCCTACGACGGCCTCTCGCTCGGCATCATCGCTGCCCTCAAGGGCAACGGCTACGCCACCGCCGACCTGCCGGTCGTGACCGGTCAGGACGCCGAGGTGCAGTCGGTGAAGTCGATCAACGCCGGTGAGCAGTACTCCACGATCTTCAAGGACACCCGCGAGCTCGCCGAGGTCACCGTCGACATGATCGTCGCCGTCGGCGCGGGCGAGGAGCCCGAGGTCAACGACACCGAGACCTACGACAACGGCAAGAAGGTCGTTCCGTCCTACCTCCTCGACCCGGTCGTGGTCACCAAGGACGACGTCTCCAAGGTGCTCGTCGACTCCGACTACTACACCGCCGACGAGATCAAGTAGCGTCCGCGCGGCTGGGCCCGGCGACTGCGCCGGGCCCAGCCTGTCGGGCCCTCCCGCGAGCGCCAGGTCAGCCTCACGGGCCGAAAAGTCAGGAACGACATGACCCTTCGACAGGCTCAGGACATCGCCTCACCGATCCTGGAGATGCGCGGCATCACCAAGGAGTTCCCGGGCGTCAAGGCGCTCGCCGACGTCAACCTCGTCGTCAACCGCGGTGACATCCACGCGATCTGCGGTGAGAACGGCGCCGGCAAGAGCACCCTGATGAAGGTGCTCAGCGGGGTCTACCCCCACGGCACCTACAGCGGCGACATCGTCTTCGAAGGCGAGACCGCGAAGTTCGGCAACATCCGGCAGAGCGAAGCCGCCGGCATCGTGATCATCCACCAGGAGCTCGCTCTCATCCCCGAGCTCTCGATCGCCGAGAACATCTTCCTCGGCAACGAGACCGCCAAGCGCGGCATCATCGACTGGAGCCGCGCCAACCGCGAGGCGATCGACCTGCTCGCGCGGGTCGGCCTGCGGGAGAACCCGCTGACGCCGGTGAAGAACCTCGGCATCGGCAAGCAGCAGCTGGTCGAGATCGCCAAGGCGCTGAGCAAGGAGGTCAAGCTCCTCATCCTCGACGAGCCGACCGCCGCTCTGAACGACGACGACTCCCAGCACCTCCTCGCGCTCCTGAAGGGCCTGAAGGAGAAAGGGATCACCTCGATCATGATCAGCCACAAGCTGAACGAGATCGAGCAGATCGCCGACGAGATCACGATCATCCGCGACGGCCAGAGCATCGAGACCCTGTCCGTCGCCGACGGTGGCGTGGACGAGGACCGGATCATCCGAGGGATGGTCGGCCGCGACCTCGAGAACCGCTTCCCCGACCACACCCCCGCCATCGGCGACATCCTCTTCCAGGTGCGCGACTGGACCGTCATGCACCCCCAGGACAGCCACCGTGAGGTCATCCGCCAGGCCAACCTGTCCGTGCGAGCCGGCGAGATCGTCGGCATCGCCGGGATGATGGGCGCGGGACGTACGGAGCTGGCTCGGTCGATCTTCGGGCGCTCCTACGGCTCGCGGACCTCCGGAACGCTGATGCTCGACGGCGAGGAGCTGACCCTCAGCACGGTCACCCAGGCGATCGATGCCGGCATCGCGTACGTCAGTGAGGACCGCAAGGGCCTCGGGCTCAACCTCATCGACGACATCAAGACCTCGGTTACCGCCGCCGCGCTGAAGAAGCTGCGCTCCGGCCTCGTCGTCGACGAGCACAAGGAGGTCGTGGTCGCCGAGGGATACCGCAAGAACCTCAACATCAAGGCGCCTTCGATCACCGCCGGCGTCGGCAAGCTCTCCGGCGGCAACCAGCAGAAGGTGGTGCTGTCCAAGTGGATGTACACCGACCCGAAGCTGCTGATCCTCGACGAGCCGACCCGAGGCATCGACGTCGGCGCCAAGTACGAGATCTACGGGATCATCCAGGAGCTCGCCCGCAGCGGTCGCGGCGTACTGGTGATCTCCTCCGAGCTGCCTGAGCTGCTCGGTCTGTGTGATCGCATCTACACGCTCGCCGAGGGCGTGATCACCCATGAGTTCGACCGCTCAGAGGCCACCCAGGAGTCCCTGATGCGCTATATGACCGCGGACGCGAGGAAGTAGCACCCGATGAATGCCCTGCTCAACACACTGCGCGGGAACGTCCGCCAGTACGGGATGATCATCGCTCTGGCGGCGATCGTCATCCTCTTCCAGATCACGACCGATGGCGTGCTGCTCAAGCCGCTCAACGTGTCGAACCTTGTCGTCCAGAACGCCCAGATCCTGATCCTGGCCATCGGGATGGTGATCGTGATCGTGGCGCGCCACATCGACCTCTCGGTCGGCTCCGTGGCCGCCTTCGTCGGTGCCGCCTCGGCGATCATGATGACTCAGTACGACTTCCCGTGGTGGCTGGCCGTCTTCCTCGGCCTGCTGATCGGCGCCGCCATCGGTGCCTGGCACGGGTTCTGGGTGGCGTACGTCGGGATCCCGGCGTTCATCGTCACGCTGGCCTCGATGCTGCTCTTCCGCGGTCTGACCCTGGTCGTGCTCAAGGGCGCGACCGTCGGTGGTCTGCCCGAGCAGTTCAAGGCGATCGGCAACGGCTTCCTGCCCGAGATCGGGCCGGACACCGGGTTCCACAACCTGACGCTTCTCATCGCGGTCGCCGCCGTCGGTGTGTTGATCTTCCTCGAGGTCCGTCGTCGCAACGCCCAGACGGCCTACAACTTCGAGGTCCTGCCCTTCCCGCTCTTCGCGGTGAAGCTGGCGCTGCTGACGATCGTGATCATGTACTTCGCCTACCTGCTCGCCGATGCGCGCGGCCTGCCGATCGTCGGCCTGATCCTGGCGGGGCTGATCGTGATCTACACGTTCATCATGAACAAGACCGTCTTCGGTCGACACGTCTACGCGATCGGCGGCAACGTCGACGCGGCCACGATGTCCGGCGTCAACACCAAGCGTGTCGACTTCCTGGTCATGACGAACATGGGTCTGCTCGCTGGTCTGGCCGGTCTGGTCACGACTGCCCGTCTGACCGCCGCGAACCCCAAGGCCGGCGTCAACTTCGAGCTCGACGCGATCGCGGCCGCCTTCATCGGTGGCGCGGCCGTCACCGGCGGTGTCGGCACTGTTGTCGGCGCGATCATCGGTGGTCTCGTCATGGGTATCCTCAACAACGGCATGTCGCTGCTCGGCGTCTCCATTGACTGGCAGCAGGCGATCAAGGGCCTGGTGCTGCTCCTCGCCGTCGCGTTCGACGTATGGAACAAGCGTCGCACCGCCGGGTCCGGTGGAGCCGGTGCCGAGTCTGCCGAGCCCAGCGCTCCGCCGCCGGACAAGCTGGCCGAGGAGATCGAGGCCATGGAGACGACCGGAGCGAGGTCGAGCGGCGAGCTTGCTCGTCCGCTCGCGCCGAGCGAGGGAGTGACCGCGCGAAGCGCGGAGGCGGAGCTGAGCGTCGACTCCGTCGACTCCGACGATCCGCCGAAGACCTGATCCATCCCCATACCCCCACCCCGCGACCCCTGCCTCCCCCCGGGCAGGGGTCGCTGGGTTTCGGGGCGGGCCTGCGGCTCGGGCGGGCGTGGGCTCGTGTAACACGCTGTTCGTAGGTCTATCCGGTCGTTTCGAACGGGCGAGTAGTCCTACGAACGACGTGTTACATCCCCGCGGCACTCGCAACGAGCCACCGGTGTTGAATAGCGGGGTGGCAACTTCCGCTCAGTGGCTCCAGGGAGCCCGTCCTCGCACACTCCCCGCGGCGCTCGCGCCGGTCATCGCCGGGACAGGGGTGGCTGCGTACGCCGGTGGGTTGGTCTGGTGGAAGGCGCTGCTCGCCCTCGTCGTGGCCCTCGCGTTGCAGGTCGCGGTCAACTACGCCAACGACTACTCCGACGGGATCCGTGGCACCGACGACGAGCGCGTGGGTCCGCTCCGGCTGACCGGCTCCGGTCTCGCGACTCCGTCATCGGTCAAGCGCGCGGCGTTCATCGCCTTCGGGATCGCCGCGGTCGCGGGGCTCGTGCTGGCGTTGACCTCAGCGTGGTGGCTGGTCGTGGTGGGCCTGGTCTGCATGGTCGCGGCCTGGTACTACACCGGCGGCTCACACCCCTACGGCTACGCCGGCCTCGGCGAGGTCATGGTCTTCGTCTTCTTCGGGCTCGTCGCCGTCATCGGCACCACGTTCGTGCAGACGCAGACCTGGGAGTGGGGCGCGCTGTGGGCCGGTGTCGGCATCGGCGCCGTCACCTCCGCGCTCCTCGTCGCCAACAACCTCCGCGACATCCCCGGCGACACCGAGTCCGGGAAGATCACCCTCGCCGTCCGCCTCGGCGACGCCCGGACCCGTTGGCTCTACGTCGCCCTGGTGGCCGTCGCCGCCGTCTCCGTCGTGCTCGTGGCTCTGACGACGTCCTGGTGGGCTCTGTTCGGTCTCGGTTTCCTCGTCGTCGCCGCTCAGGGCGTCCGCACCGTCCTCGACCGCGCCAACCTCGGCCCGCGTCTTATCCCCGTCCTCCAGCAGACCGGGCTGGCCACCTTGGTGTGGGGGCTGCTGGTCGGCGTACCCCTGTTGTTCGTCTGAGCTCGGTCAGCTCGGGGTGTCACGTCCTAGACGGCGTCAGGCTGCCTTCGAACGCCGTACGCGGAACCGTTCCAGGTCTGAGATGTCGGTGCCGAAGGCGCGGCACGTGGTCAGGTACTCGCGGCTCAGGCGGTCCTTGAGGTAGTTGCGGTTGCGACCGAAGAGATCCGCCCATTCCACCCGTGACATGCCGAGGTGGAAGCCGTGGGCCCAGGCCTGGCGGGTCTTCTCCTCGGCGAGGATGTCGTCGACCGAGCGGAGCGCGAGACCGCCCTCCGCGGCGGGCACGTACTTGCTGCGGCCGTCGAACTCGAAGATGTGACGGCCCACCCGCAGGTCGAAGCGGGCGGTCCGTACGCCGTCCGTGATCTCGAACTGCGTCTCGACGCCCGCGAGTCCAAGCTCTTCGAGTACGTCCCGCGTGAGTGTCTCCCCGACCGACTCGGATCCCGCGTCGGAGAGCTCGATGGCCGATTGCGCCTGCCGCCGGTTCGGCCAATGCTGCATGTGCTCGAGGACCTCGTGGAGCTCGCTGACCGAGGCGCCCATCCGCCGAGCGGAGTCGACGGCGACTACCCCGTACGGGCGGCCGTGCTCGCGGGCGATGTCGACGGCCGTGCGGGCGGGTCCGAGGACCTCGAACCCGTTCGCCCGCACCACCTGGCCATCGAGGTAGGGAGCGAGGTGATGCTTCACGCCCCACTTGTTGTGGGTGCCGACGACGGGGTGGCGAGTGACGTGTGTCTGAGGCTTTCGAGGCAGGAGGATGCCCAGCTCGAGCTCGAGCGCCGCGGTGTCATGGCTTCGCACGAACGGAACGGTGATGGCGGCGCACGCGGCTCGGTCGCGAAGCCGTTGCCGGTCGGTGGGCAGCGTGATGCTCTCGACGTACGCACGTTCGGCGTAAACGCCGCGACGTACGACCGTCCAGTCTCCGCACCGGACGTATCGGCAGATCGTGTCGAGGTCGAGACCTGCCGCGAGGGCCTGTCGCCGGGTGATGAGTCCGTGATTCGCGGCCATCGTCGCCTGGACGTGCGGGTTCATACGGCCCAGCCTGTAACCCGCCGCCGACGCTTGTCGGTGCCTGACGGCGCTCTGTGGATAACCCCGGTCCGGCGGCGGGCTGTGGATAGTTGCTGGCCCGGGGTGGCGGCTCGCGAACGTGTAACACGTTGTTCGTAGGACTATCCGGTCGTTCCAATAGGGCGAGTAGACCTACGAACGACGTGTTACACGGGAGCAGCTACACGGGAGCAGCTACACCGGAGCAGCGACAGGCTGAGCGCGCCGGGCGAGGTAGCGCTCGGAGGCGCGGGCGGAGGGGTGGACGCCGATCGCGGCGATGACGATGATTCCCGCGATGATGGCCCAGCCGAGGTGGCCGAGCTCCATCGCCAGGAACGTGTACGCGGCGGGGGCCCATACGGTGCCGAGGGTGTGGCCGACCTGCGCGGCGCCCTGGTAGTCGCCGCGGTGCTCGGGGTCGGAGAGGTCGGCGATCAGACCCCATTCGCCGGCGGACTGGAAGAGCTCGGCGCCGGTGACGGTCACGTGGCCGACCCAGACCAGGGCGATCGTGATCAGGCCGGCGGTGTCGTGGGTGACCGCGATGATGGCGCAGGAGACGAGGAAACAGAGCGCGCCTCGGCGCTCGGCCTTCAGCGACGTCGCGACGTCGGTCACCCCACGGGCCGTGATCACCTGCAGCCCGACGGCCATGACGGTGTTCGTGCCGAACAGCCAGGCCAGCAGGACCCGTGGCGCGTCGGTCTCCTGCACCAGCCACAGCGGGATGACGACGTTGAGCAGGACCTGGTGGCTGCCGAGGACTCCGTTGAAGAACGTCGTGGCGAGGAATGCGCGGTTGCGCAGGGCGCCGAGGCGGTCGCGTACGTCCCTCTTCAGGTCGCCGGGCGAGGCAGCGGCGGCGAGGCGGGGGAGCCGTGAGATCCAGTAGGCGTTGACCAGGAGCACCACCGCGGTCAGCACCGGCACAGCCTTGATCAGGGTGTTGGAGTCGGCCGCCAGGGCGAGGCCGCTGGCGAGTGCGCCGAGCGTGTAGCCGACGTTGCGGGCAGCGCGCATGTAGGCGAACGAACGCACCCGGGTCGCCGCGGGGAAGACCGAGATCCGGTAGGCGTCGCGACCCGACCGCTGCCACGATGAGGCGAGCGCGAGGAGGACTTCGACGGCGACGTACGCGGCGAAGTTGCCGACCAGCACCCAGGCGCCGAACAACAGCGCCTGCAGGACGGCACCCGCGATCCAGCTGAACCGGGTGCCCAGACGATCCGCGAGTCGGCCCAGGGGGACGGCGAACAAGAAGGTTGCGACGCCCGCGATCGTGAGACCGAGGCCGACCTGTGCGGCGGAGAGGCCGACGATCTGGGTGAAGAAGACCGCCGAACCGGTGAGAAAGGTGCCTTCGGCGAAGGCCGACAGCACCGACTGGTACGACATCGCCCGGATGAGCGGGTCGTCTGAGAGGACCTTGTCCCTCAACCGGATGAAGCGAGAGGACAAGGCGACTCCGAACTATCTTGACATCGAGACAAGCGCAGTCTTGTCATCGCCTGGTCCGACGTCAAACAGTTATCCGTGCTGGTCGGTCCCCAAGCCGCGCAGCCAGGAAAAAGGAGTCCATCGCGCCGACGCCCGTGCGTCGGCGTAGGTCGCGGTCGAGGTCAGTTGGTGGAGCCCTCGATGGTGCCGATCACGCCGCCGAAGACGTCGGTGGTGACGCCCCAGATGCCGCCGGCGATAGCCGAGATCGTGCTGGTCAGCCCTTGCGGATCGGTGAACAGCCAGAATCCGACGAACAGAACGCCGATGACGATGAAGATCTTCTTCTTGTCCATGTGAGCTCGTCCTCCCGAGAAATCCGATTGAAATTTATGTAAATTCGCGAACCCGGACGCAAGCGCGCGAAATTCGCGAGAATGCACCGGGATATAGATTCCCCGAAGTAGGGCTCCCCCCGCAAGAATACGGTCAAGGAGACCACTGAGCGGGACGGCGTGTTGCCCAACGGTCCGGTGGGTGGCATGAACCGGGCAGAGCGGGGGAGTCGCGGGGCCCGCTGCGCGCGCCACAGGTACGTGTCGTCAGGTGGAACGAGGTGCGCGGAGGCGGTCTGAGGACTACGCTCGTCTCACATGGCGGTGGCGTTTGTCCAGAATGCCGATGCCCGGGAGTTTGCGTCAGTGCGCGGGAGGGGCAGAGGCGCCTCCACCCACCGGTGCCGCATGGGGCTGCGCCGGACGGGACAACCGAATACTTCCGGACGTGTCCGGCAACAACACCTCACCTCGGGAAAGGGAGCAGAACAATGGCACCGCACCAGCTGATTCAAAGTACGACGCAAGCCGCCGAGTATGGCACCGGCGGCCTGGCCGAGTGGATCACCGACAACATCATCACGCTTGTCGTCCTGATCCTCGGCGTCACGGTCCTGTGGGCTGCCCGCAGCGGCAACATCTCGAAGGCCGTCACGATCGTCGGCGGCCTGATCATCGGTCTCGGCGTCCTCGGCCTGGCCGTGGGCAACAACGCCACGGACCTCGGTCAGTGGATGGCTGGTCTCTTCAAGGGGTGAACCCGGTCCCGTTAGCTAACCCAGGGAGGGATCTCGGGGATGAGGCTGCCTGACGACGACGAGCTGTACGAGGTCGACCAGACCTATCTCGGTCCTCCTCGTCGCTACATCGGGGAGATGCGTTATCGAACCATCTTCCTCTTCCTGGTGATCGCACCAGTGACGCTTGTGCTGCTGCGCAAGCTCGGCATGCCGGTGACGCTGCTCAGCATGGGCCTGTGGCTGCTCGGCGCCTCCTACCTCTCGATGAAGGCCTCCGACTACATCAGCGCGGAGAGCTCCGCCGGCGCCTGGCTGATGACCTTCTGGCACGAGCTGACCACGCCGCGCCTGGAGACAGGCGCACAGTACGCAGGAGGTGCAGCGGTCGCCTTCAGGCACGCGACGAGCCCGCGGGGCGGCTGGGCGAAAGCCATGCGCCGCCCCGGTCGCCGGTTCGCGCAGCAGCCCGGCGCCGCCGCCTCGCCGAGACTGCTTCAGGCGACCGTCGTCGCCTCGGCCCCGGGCGCCCCGTCGCGACCGGTGCGCGGCAAGGCCGCGCCGGTGCGACCGGTGATCGAGGCGAAGATCGTCGAGGAGCCGCTCCCGGCCAAGCTCAGGGTCCAGCCCGAGGCCCAGCCCTCGGCGCGGCACCAGGTCAGCGGCGTACGTCCCGCGAAGGGTGGCTGGTCGAGCCGGCCGTCCTCGTCGCCGCGAGAGCCCCGCGACGTTCCGTGGAAGGGTGGCGCGCCGTGGCAGGCCCGGCAGGACCAAGAGCAAGAGCAGGAGAAGGCCGCCACGCCCCCGCAGCCGTCTCCTGAGCCGACGCGGACCTCACAGCAGCCCCAGGCCCCCGAGCCAGAGGCCGAAGCACCGACCACGCCTGCCGCTCCACCAGCGCCACAGGCCCCGGCAGCGGAGCCTCCCGCCCCCGCTGCGCCGCCGGCGCCGCCCGTGACCCCGCCGGCCACGCCGCAGCCCGCCCCGCCGGCCACGAGATCCACCCCGCCGGCCCCGCAGCCTGCCCCGCCTTCAGCGCCGCCACCGCCTCCGCCGCCCGCCCAGAGGTCGAAGGAGTCCAAGGAGTCTGTCCCGAAGCCCATGCAGAAGCCCGCGCAGAAGCCCGCCCGACTGCCGCTGTCGCACGCGATCCGGCCGGCCGTGGTGATCGCGCCGGAGCCGGGGTTCGACGGGTTCGACGATGAACCCTCGGGCCGCACCCGGCCCAGAGACACTCAGGACGAGCAGGCGTCGCCCGACGAGCGACCGCAGAGCACGGACGACTACCGCAAGCGCCTCGACGGCGACGCACCCAACGACGGAGGAACCGCATGAGGCGGCCGCGAACGGAGCGGGCCTACGGGCCTGGCTTCGAGAAGCCCAAGGCCGGACGCAGAAGCGTCTTCGGCCGGGGCGGCGACGACTCGAAGGGCGTCCATCAGCCCCGAGGGGAAAAGTGGGCGCTGGAGGAGGTGCGTGGTCACCTGACCTTCACCGGCGACCGCATCATCGCCTGGTATCTCGCCGAGCCACAGACCTGGTCGTTCCGTGCCCACGCCGACCTCGAGGCGCTGATCACCGACCAGGCCAGCCAGCTGGCAGACCTGGTCGGCAACACCGTCCACGGCCGCGTCACCACCCGCCCCTATCCCGTACGTCACTGGGCGCATGCCGCGTTCGCGAACGCTCCCGACCCGCAGCCCGGGTTCGAGGAGATGATGGCGCGCAACCAGGCCCACATGGCTGCCCACAGCCAGGCCGACAAGCTCGTCTACTACGGCATCGACCTCGGCCGGCGCGACGCGACGGTGAGGACGCTGGCGAAGTTCTCCGCCGGTGCCGCCGAGCGTGAGATGGCCGCGATCAGCGAGCGCCTCGACACGGTCAACCGGGTGATGTCGCGACCGGGTTTCTCGGCACGTCCGGCGGTCGGCCACGACATGGAGTGGATGATCGCCCGTTCGCTCTCGCTGGGTGCCAAGATCCCCGTGCCCGAGCCGGGCGAGGCCCAGCAGAACTTCCTCGACACCGACGACATGGCGGAGTGGTTCGAGTCGGTGGCGTGGTCGGCCGAGCCCTTGGCGCCGACCGTGCAGGTCACCAGCAGCATCGGAGGCCGCCAGGAGACCAGCCACGTGTGCGTGCTGACGGTCTCGCGGATCGGCGACATCGAGGTTCCGGAGACCCACGCGCCGTGGATGGCGAAGACCGACGCGCTCGGCTTCCCGGTCGAGTGGTCCTTCCGGGTCGAGCCTCGCTCGCCGGAGGACGTCTCCCGCGAGATGGCTTCCTTGACCCGCCGCATCGACGGCCAGGTCAGCCACTGGTCCGACGACCACGGCAAGCGGCCTCCCAAGCAGCTCACCCGCCAGGCGGGACGAGCCGCCGACGTCGAGGACGAGATGCGCTCGGAGTTCACGGGCCTGTCCACCCGGACCAGGGGCTGGTACCGGATCGCCGTCACCGGCCGCAGCGAGGCCGAGGCGCTCGACAAGGCGCAGAAGGTGGTCGACCTCTACCGGCCGCAGATCAAGATCACCCGCCAGCTGGGGCAGTACCACCTGGCTCGCGAGTTCGTCCCGGGCGAGCCGCTCGCGTCGACCGCCCACGCCCGGAAGTTCCCGGTGCTCAAGGTCGCAGCCGGGCTCCCGGCGGTGACCGCAGAGGTCGGCGACAAGCGTGGCTTCTATCTCGGTGAGACCTCGGCGATGGCGTCGCGAGCGGTGCTGATGGACCCGTGGTACCTGACCGAGGTCATGGAGCAGGCCGGCCTGATCCCGCTCATCGGCACGCCCGGTTCGGGCAAGTCGACCCTGATGGGCGTCGTCATCTACATGTCGATCCTGTCCGGCATCCACGGTGTCGCGATGGACCCGGCGGGCCGGCTGCAGCGGCTGATGACGCTGCCCGAGATCGGCGGCGGCCTGCTCAACGGCCAGCAGCTGCGAGCACGCGCCCGCAGCGTAGACGTCCTGGGCGGACGCCCGGGGTCGCTCTCGCCCTACGCCGTCGTGCCCGACCCCAACCCGGAGCTGATCCGGGCCGAGGCGATGTCGGACCACGAGTTCGCCGAGCGGCTCCACCGGGAGCGGTCGGCCGCCGTGCAGCAGCGCCGCGACCTGACCGTCTCCGTGCTCCGCTCCTGCCTCCCGGTCGGGTTGTCCAACAACGAAGAGGTGCTCAAGCGCATCCGTGCCCGCGTCATGGAGGCGCCGGCCGACCGCGGCGCCGACACCTCGACGATCGTGAAGATGCTCTTCGAGGGCGACAACGGCGACCACGAGATCGCTCGAGAGCTCGCTGCCGCCCGCGAGCGCGAGCTCGGCCGCCTCTTCTTCGGCAACGACTTCCTCCAGTCCGACGAGGAGCTGAAGGGCACGCCGTTCACCTTCTACAACCTCAAGGGCCTCAACACCCCGCCCGAGCACGTCTCTCGCGAGGAGTGGAGCGCAGAGGAGCAGATGGCGCGCCCGATCATGACCCTCGCGGCCTGGTCCGCGCTGCACCTGATCTACCGCAGCGATCCCAACGATCGAAAGCTGTTCGCGCTGGACGAGGCCCACGAGGTCACCCAGGCCTCTGGCGGCACGGGTCGCGCCCTCGTACACAAGCTCTCCAGCGACTCCCGCAAGAACAACTGTGCCGCGCTGGTCTCCACCCAGAACGCCTCCGCGATCCTGGGCTCCGACATCAACAACTTCGTCGGGGCGGCCTTCGTGGGACGTACGCAGGACGAGAGCGCCCAGCGTGACGCGCTCAAGCTCCTCGGCAAGCCCGAGGGCCTGGGCTATGAGTCGATCCTGGCGCGGCTCTCGCCGCGGACCAGGCGTGGCGACGAGCAGCTGGGCTACCGGGAGTTCATCTACCGCGACGGTCTCGGTGGCGACACCGGCCATGGCGGCATGGAGATCATCAAGGTCACCCTCAACCACCACCCGGGTCTGCAGGAGGCGCTCAACACCACCGCCGACCCCACCCGCCGCGTCAGCCGGGCCATCAGCGGCGGGCCGGCCGATCGCTCCGAGACCGATCCTTCCGGGGACGGGATCGGCTGATGTCGCCGCGCCCCGACACGCCTCCGCCTGGCCGCTCCGGCGGCTCGACCAGCGGATGGCGGCGCCGTGCGGGTGCCCTCGCCGTACTCGTCCTGGCTCTGCTGTCCCTGGCCGGGCCGGCGGCTGCGGGGCCGAAGGGGATCGACATCCCGATCCCGTTCGACCCGACGGGTGGGCTCTCGGGTGTGAGCGATGCGTGCAACAACCTGGATGCGCCGATGCCGGCCTCTCCCTATGGCGACGGCAGCTTCATCGTGCGGATGACGGCGTTGGGAGCGGCGTCGAGGGCGGGCACGGAGCTGAACGACCCGAAGAAGATCGACGACGAGCTGGACCCGTTCCGCAACAAGGACGAGGTCTCTCTGGAGTCGGCGTACGGGACCTCGCCGCAGTGGTGGACCTATGACAACGGGTGCACCGGGCAGTTCATCGCCGGGGCCGGCACCTCGCTGGGCAACATCCTGCTGGAGATCTCCGGGATCCTGCCGAACTGGTCCCATGCGCTGTTGAACGCGGTGATCGGGGAGAACTCCTTCCTCAAGACTCTCGACGGGCCGATCGTGGCGGCGTCCAAGGCGGTCACCGACGGGGTGTGGGCGCCGTGGGTGAGCGTCGTGCTGCTGCTGGTGGCGGCGACGGTGATGATCCGTGCGCGTGATGGCCGGTTCTCACGGGCGGTGACCGCGGCAGGCTGGGCTCTGGGCGTGCTGGTGGTGACCTCGTGGTTGATCCAGTATCCGGTGGAGTCGACCCGGTTGGTCGACGACGGCGTGCGGTCGGCGACGGGGATGATCGCGACCGGGTTCAACGACGGCCGGACGGTGCCGGGGGTCAACGACGACAAGTTCGGCGAGACCGACGCGGTCAAGGCCATCGACAGCCAGATGGACGACGTGGTGCGCTCGACGCAGTACCGCACCTGGCTGGCGGGCGCGTTCGGCGACCCGGACTCGGCCACGGCGAAGCGGTACGGGCCGAGGGTGTTCCGGTCCACGCACTTCTCGTGGCAGGAGTACGACGCCTACCGCAAGGACCCCAACGGGGACGGCAAGAAGGTCTTGGAGGCCAAGCAGGACGCGTTCAAGGAGCATGCCGAGGCGGTCAAGAAGTCCGATCCGGTGGCGTATGAGTACTTCAAGGGCGAGCACTGGTCCCAACGGGCGACCACGGCGTTGGTGAACCTCGCGGTGGTCGTGGTGGTGTGCGGATTCTTGCTGGTCGCGGGGTTGGCGATCCTGCTCTCGTTCGCGCTGATCAGGTTGATCGTGCCGTTCGCGCCGGCAGCCGGGGTGCTGTTCATGCTCGACCACACCCGAGACGCGGCCGTGGCGATGCTCAAGCGGGTGGTGGGTCCGCTGGTGATGGGCCCGATCTACTTCCTGGTCGCGCTGCTCCTGCTGCGCTTCGACTCGGCGATCTTGACCACCGACATGTGGTTCGTGCTCAAGCTGGGGCTGATCGCGGTGCTGACCGTGCTGGCCTGGCGACTCACCCGCCCCGCTGCGTACGGGATCCCGATCCCGGGCATGGGCCGACTGAGCTCGATGCTGTCCTCGTACGTCGGCGCCCGGACGGGCACCGAGGCCGGGGTCCGCGACGCGACCTCCGACCCGCAGCCAGCTGCCGGCGGGACCGGGTCCGTCACGAGCCCGGGCGGTGTCTACATGCCCGGTCACGAGCTGACCGGCAGCCGGCCGACGATGGTCGCCGAGCAGGTGCCGGGGCAGGCGCCGGTGACGGCCGCCGGAGCACTGGGAGCCGGGGCGAGCGCGAGCGGCTCGGCGGCGTACGCACTGGGCTCCTCGGCGGGCGACAAGGACGGTGAGCAGGTGGCCACGCAGTGGATGGACTCGCGCTCCGCCGAGCGCGACGAGCCGCCCTCCCGCGACGAGGCGACCCGCGGCCGCGCCGGGCAGGTCTACACCCAGGACCGCCCCGAGGCGCCGAGCCCCGTCGACTACACCTCCGGTTCCTACGCCGATCGCGAGCCGGCGCCGCCGCGACAGTCTCCCGTGGCGGAGGCCAACGTGGACTATGACTCGGACGGCAACCCGGTCTTCGTCATCTACTCGCCGAACGGGAACCGCTCGGTGCCCGTCGACAACGGTTCCAGCTGGCGGCCAAGTGAAGGAGAGTCCCGGTAGTGCGGTCGACAACGACGCGTGGTGTGCTGTGGGAGGTCATCGCGCCGCTGCTCAGGTGGCCCATGAGGTCGCCGTTCCGGTTCTTCTCGGTGGCTGTCGGCATCGTCTTCGTCATCTGGGGCATCGCCCAGTGGAGCGACGCTCCCGACGCGGAGCCTGCCGCGCAGCCGGAACGCGGGGCTTCCGCCTCCGCCTCGGCGGGCGCCAGCGGATCTGCCGGCGCGTCCGTTGCTCCGGTGCCGGACCCGGGTGCCGCCGCGACCAAGTTCGTCACCGCCTGGGCGCGCCCCGACCTGACCAGCGAGCAGTGGTGGGCCGGGATCAACGCCGCCAACCCTGACGAGTCGCTGGCCCAGGCGCTGGGCCCCACCGACCCCGCCACGGTGCCGGCCACGAAGGTCGTCGGTCCGCCGAAGGTGCTGGAGCAGAACGACTCCGAGGCTCGCGTCGAGGTCGCCACCGACGGCCCCAAGGTCATCGTCTACCTGACCCTGATCGGCAACGTCTGGTACGTCGCCAACATCCTTCCGGGAGGTTAGACCGTGCCTGCCATGCTGATCGCCAAAGCACGTCTGATCTGGGGGCTCGTGGCCGCTGCGGCCACGCTGGTCCTGGTGATCACGGGTGCCTTGGTGATCCTGATCGGGGGCTTGGCGAGCACCGAGCAGAGCAACCAGGACCAGGCCGAGTCGGGCTGTATCGGCGGGACCAACGCGATCCCCACCGGCGGCGGGGTCGGTGTCGACGGTGAAGAGGCGGAGGGCAGCGTCTCAGGGTTCACCACCGAGCAGGTCCAGAACGCCCGCACGATCGTGGCGGTCGGCAAGCAGGCCGGCGTCCCGGCGTACGGGTGGGTGATCGCCCTCGCGACCGCGATGCAGGAGAGCACCCTGCGCAACGTCAACTACGGCGACCGCGACTCGGTGGGCCTCTTCCAGCAGCGTCCGATCTCCGGTTGGGGTTCGGTCGCCGACATCATGAACCCGGTCAAGTCCGCCCAGGCGTTCTACGGCGTGGCCGCCCACACCGGCAACACCGGTCTCCTGGACATCGCGGGCTGGCGCAAGATGCAGGTCACCGCGGCCGCCCAGGCGGTGCAGCGATCCGCCTTCCCGCTCGCGTACGCCCAGCACGAGGACGAGGCGCGCGCCCTCGTCGCCGCGCTCGCCGACGGGGTCTCTGCCGCGGACCTGACGGCCACCGCGACCGACGTGTCCTGCACGATCGGCATGGCCGGGATCAGCACCTCCGTCGTACGTCCCATCCAGGCCGGCCTCGCGCTCGACAACAACAACTACGGCAACTCCGGCTCCAACTGGGCCAACATGCACACCGGCAACGACTACTCCTCGCCGTGCGGCACGCCGGTGCAGGCTGCGCACGGCGGCACCGTCGTGATCGAGTCCGGCGGCGGCTGGGGCTGGTCGGGCCGCTGGCTGCTGAAGGTGCAGACGGCGCCGGGCAACCTGACCACGTGGTACGGCCACATGCAGTCGCTCTCTGTCAGTCCGGGCCAGCGGGTGAAGGCCGGACAGGTCATCGGACAGGTCGGCAGCGAGGGCAACTCGACCGGCTGCCACCTCCACTTCGAGGTGCACCCGCACGGTGGCGGCTATCTGCAGGACCAGGTCGACCCCGCGGCGTGGCTGACGAAGAACATCGGCAAGACCCTCGAGGCGACCAAGCAGGTCGCCGGGCTGCCCGGCGTGGGACCGCGCGGCGCGGGCCAGCCGGCCGCCGCTCCGGCAGCCGTCTCCGGCCCGCAGGTGCGCATCGCGCAGGCCAACATCAAGGTCTCGATGTCCCGCTCTCGATACCGCTCCGACCTGGCGAAGGTCATGAAGCACGGGCCCGACTTCGTCTCCCTGAACGAGGCCCAGTCACGCTCGGTCTCGGACATCTCGGTGCGGGGCTACGGCTCCTACCGCGCCTCGGCGGACGAGTACGGCGCCCGCAGCCAGGCCCTCAGCCCTGTGGTCATGTGGCGGACCGACCGCTGGGTGGCGGTCGACAAGGGCGTCGTCCAGCTCACCAAGCCGGTCACGGGGGTCAAGAACGACAATCGGTACGCCACCTGGGTGGTCCTGGCGAGCAGCGACGGCTCCGGCCGCATCTCGGTCATCTCGACCCATGCGATGACCTCGCCCGCCAGGAGTCCCCAGGCGCGTAAGAACGAGGCCCAGCGCGGTTTCGCGAAGCTCGCCGGGCTGGCGCAGGGGCTGCAGAAGTACGGCCCTGTGCTCGTCGCCGGTGACCTCAACTCTCCCTACCCCCGCGGCGGCGGCGACGGGGATCCGTGGGGGCCGAAGCCGCTGATGACCAAGGCCGGGATGACCTCCTCCTTCGAGACCCTCGGCGCGCCCCCGCAGGGCTGGGCGACCCACGACGGCGGCGGCACCATCGACTGGCTCCTCGGGTCGAGTGCGACCGCCTCCTCCACGCGCCACGCGACGTTCAGGCTGGAGTCCGACCACCACGGACTGGTCGCCGACTACAAGATCCGCGGCCAGTAGCGGCGCCTGAGTCACGTGTAACACGTCGTTCGTAGGACTACTCGCCCTATGTGAACGACCGGAAAGTCCTACGAACAGCGTGTTACACCCCACGAACCTCGCCATCCCACTGCGAACCCCCACCCCGCAGGAGATAGCGTTTGCCTCATGAACGACGCGGCAGGACGGGCTGAGAAGGCCGTCGCCGCGATGGCCGAATGGCTCGCCGGAGGCGGCCCGGAGCACTGGGTCGTGGAGACCTCGGGGTCGACGGGCAGGCCCAAGCGGGTGATGTTGTCGCGGGCGGCCGTGAAGGCGTCCGCAGCGGCGTCTGCGCGACGCGTCGGGGCGAGCGGACAGTGGCTGCTGACGCTCCCCGACTCGTACGTCGCCGGGGCCAACGTGATCGCCAGGTCGCTGCTGGCCGGGCACGAGCCGGTGATCGCCGCGGCCCACGGGTCCTTCGCCGACGCCGCGGCGGCGATGGCGGCCGGGCCGGGCTTCGTCTCGTTGGTCCCGACCCAGCTGCACCGGATCCTCGAGTCGGGCGGTGACGACCTCGCCGCGCTGGCCGGATTCCACACCTTGCTGCTCGGCGGCGGCCCGATCGACCCGTCGCTGCGGGCCCGCGCCGAGGAAACCGGGGTGGACGTCGTCGCCACCTACGGCTCTGCCGAGACCTGCGGTGGCTGCGTCTATGACGCGATGCCGCTGGACGGAGTCGGGATCGCGATCGGCACCGACGGGCGGGTTCGGATCAGCGGCCCGACGCTCTTCGACGGCTACCAGGACGACCCCGAGCAGACCACGAACGCCCTGGTGGACGGCTGGTTCCTCACCTCCGACGCCGGCACCCTCGACGAGGACGGCCGGCTCAGGATCCTCGGTCGGGTCGACGACATGGTGATCACCGGTGGGGTGAAGGTGCCGGCGGCGCTCGTCGCCAGAAGGCTCCGCGAGCACCCGGCGGTCACGGCCGCGGAGGCCCTCGGCACGCCCGACGACGAGTGGGGTCAGCGGCTGGTCGCCTTCGTCGTCGGCGACATCGACGCCACCTCCGCCCGGGACTGGGTCGCCGCGGAGCACCCCCGCTCCTGGGCCCCACGGGAGATCGTCACGCTCGACGAGATCCCGCTGCTCGACAACGGAAAACCCGACCGGCAGGCCCTGCTCGCGCTGGCCGCGACCAACCAGGGGGCCCGATGACCGACCGGATGCACGTCTTCTCGCTCCCGATGACCACCCGGTTCCGCGGGATCACCGAGCGTGAGGGCCTCGTCTTCGAAGGCGCCGGGGGATGGGCCGAGTGGTCGCCGTTTCTCGACTACGGCACCCCCGAGATCGAGCCCTGGCTGCGCTGCGCCGAGGAGGCGGCTGCGGGGGACTGGCCTAC
Source organism: Nocardioides panzhihuensis (assembly GCF_013408335.1). Classification (NCBI taxonomy): domain Bacteria; kingdom Bacillati; phylum Actinomycetota; class Actinomycetes; order Propionibacteriales; family Nocardioidaceae; genus Nocardioides; species Nocardioides panzhihuensis. The sequence continues at coordinate 5,629,132 of NZ_JACBZR010000001.1, forward strand.
GCCCGTCCGTGAGATCGTGCCCGTCAACGCGACCGTTCCGGCCGTCGGACCGGAGCGCGCCCACGAGATCGTGACCCGCTCCGGGTGCGCGACGGCCAAGGTCAAGGTCGCCGACCCGGGGCAGAGCCTGGCCGACGACATCGCCCGCGTCGAGGCGGTCCGGGACGCCCTCGGCCCCGCCGGCAGGGTGCGGATCGACGTCAACGGGCTCTGGGCGGTCGACGAGGCGATCGCCGCGATCAGGGTGCTGGACAGCGCTGCCGGTGGCCTGGAGTACGTCGAGCAGCCCTGCCCCACGGTCGAGGAGCTCGCCGAGGTACGCCGCAAGGTGGCGGTCCCGATCGCCGCCGACGAGTCGATCCGGCGGGCTGCGGATCCCTACCGCGTACGCGACCTCGAGGCCGCCGACGTGGCCGTGCTGAAGGTGCAGCCGCTGGGCGGCGTACGCGCCTGCCTGCGGATCGCCGAGGACATCGGCTTGCCGTGCGTGGTCTCCTCGGCGCTGGAGACCTCGGTCGGCATGGCGGCGGTGATCGCGCTCGCGGCAGCGCTGCCCGAGCTTCCCTACGCCTGTGGGCTCGGCACGATCTCGATGTTCACCGAGGACATCGCCGCTGCGCCGCTGCTTCCGTCCGGTGGGGTGCTGCCGGTGCTCCCGGTCTCGCCCGTGCCCGAGCGGCTGATCGCCGACCCGCGGCTGCGGGCCGCTCCGGAGCGTACGGAGTTCTGGCAGCGGCGGCTGGCGGACGTCCTCGCCTACCGGGAGACGCTCCGGTGAGGGACGATGCCCCAGGGGTCACCCCGCGTCGCCCGGCACCCGCGCGGATGATTGGCTACGTGATCGGTCAGGCCGACGAAGGGAGGGCGTGTGGCCACGGCTACTGAGCAGGCCCGCACGGTCGTGACCGCGCTTCTCGCGGCGCGGGTCACCGACATCGTGATCGCCCCGGGATCACGCAACGCACCGTTGTCGTTCGCCGTCTTCGACGCGGCACGAGCGGGGCTGGTGCGCCTGCACACCCGGATCGACGAGCGGTCTGCCGGCTTCTTCGCGCTCGGCCTGACCAAGGTCGGCTCGCGCGCGGCGGTGATGTGCACCTCCGGCACCGCGGTCGCCAACCTGCACCCGTCGGTGCTCGAGGCGGCTCATGCGGGCGTGCCGCTGGTCGTCGTCACGGCCGACCGCCCGGTGCGGCTCCGTGAGACCGGCGCCAACCAGGTCACCGACCACGTCGGCATCTTCGGCCGGCTCGTGGAGACGCTCGACCTGGCCGAGGCACCGGCCGAGGCCGACCTCGCCGCGCTCGACGCCGCGCGCGGCCCCGTCCACTGGAACGTGCAGCTCGACGTCCCGCTGACCCCACCCGACCGGTGGGAGCCGCCGGAGGTCGAGGTGCGTCCGGTGCCGGTACGTCCGGAGCTGATGATCCACGAGTCGATCCCGACCGGCGCCGGCACGCCGCGCACGGTCGTCGTCGCCGGTGACGACGCCGGTCCACCGTCTCGCATCCTCGCCCAGGACGGTGGCTGGCCGCTGCTCGCCGAGCCGTCCTCGGGCGCCCGCACGGGCGCCAACGCCCTGCGCTCCTACCGGCTGCTGCTGGAGTCACCGCTCGCCGAGCGGATCGAGCGCGTCGTCGTCTACGGCCACCCGACCCTCTCCCGACCCGTCACCGACCTGCTCGCGCGTGCGGACGTCGAGGTCATCGCGGCTCCGGTCGACGGGGTCTGGCCCGCGCGCCCGTTCCGGGTCGACCGCACGATCCGCACCAGGCTTCACGTCGAGGGCGAGCCCGATCCGGAGTGGCTGGAGGAGTGGCAGGAGGCCGACCGCGCCATCAGTCGCCAGGTGGACAGACTGCTCCGCGAGCAGCCGGAGATGACGGCGTACGACGTCTCTGCCTGCGTCGCTCGCGCCCTCCCCGACGGTGGCCTGCTGATGCTGGGCCCCTCCAATCCCGTACGCGACCTGGACGTGATGATGCGCCCCAACCGCGTCGGCGGGCGACGGAAGGTGCTGGCCAACCGTGGCCTGGCCGGCATCGACGGCATCGTCTCGACCGCGATCGGCGCTGCTGTCGGGCGACGCTCCTCGACGCGTGCGCTCGCGCTGATGGGGGACGTCACCTTCCTGCACGACTCAGGGGGCCTCCTGCTGGGCCCCGACGAGGTTCGTCCCGACCTCACCATCGTGGTCGCCAACGACGACGGCGGCTCGATCTTCGCCTCGCTCGAGCAGGGCGCCGACGACTACGCGGACAGCTTCGAGCGGCTCTTCGGCACCCCGCACGGGACCTCGCTGGAAGCGCTCTGCGCCGCCCACCGCATCCCGCACCTCGCGGTCACCTCCGTGCCGGAGCTGGAGGCAGCCCTCGCTTCACCCAACGGCGGTATCGAGGTCGTCGAGGCCGTCGTCTCCCGGGACGGCCGTCGGGACCTCGACCTCGCGATCCGCGGCCTCGCTCGTTCCTGACTCCGGGACCGCGCGAGACTGGCAGAGTGAGCGCGTGAGCGAACAGGCGCAGCCGCAATGGCCGACCGTGGTGCCCTACGTGGAGTCCTACTCAGGCGCGACTCGGGTGATGACCCTGGAGCTGGCATCCACGGCGAAGGAGAAGTTCATCGCCGCGATGCCGCCGATCGTGGCGATCGACGGGCGTGACTACTGGGTCTACTGGGGTCAGGTCAGCTTCGAGATCCCCGCGGAGCGAGCATGCCATGTCAGCGTGCGCTGCGAGGGCGGCCAGAGCGGCGGGCAGCATTCGCAGGATCTCGGATTCCGCGCCGCATCCGCACTGCTCCCGCCCGGCGCGGAGCCGGTGCGGATGCAGTATCTGTGCCACTTCAGTTCCGGCGTCGGAACGATCACCGTGTCGTGATCAAGAGGCTCAGCCCTTCCAGTAGGGGTCTCGGCCGATGAAGCCGAGGAGCTGCTCCTGGGGAGGGGCGCCGGTGCGGACCTCGAACCTGGGGCCGAACTGGCCGGAGGCGCGCATCGCGTCCTCCATCGCGGTCGCGCCGGCGAGCATTCCGGCGGCACGCTCGGAGCCGAGGTCGAAGTCGCGGCCGAGGGCTCGGGAGAGGTCCCAGGAGTGCATCCAGATGTCGGGGGTGTAGATCTCCGAGAGCGTCGCGTCGAGCGGCTTGTCGCCCATGTGCGGGTTGGAGGCCATCCGGCCCGCGGGGTCGTCGAAGAGGGCCTGTACGTCGGCGGTGTGGGTCTTCCAGGCGGCGGCCGGGTCGGCCGCGACGTCGAGCGGTGCCAGCTCCACGCCGGCCGACCCCTGAATGAAGCCGCGCGACCACTCGATCAGGTGTGAGACCACGTCCAGCGCGGTCCAGGCCGCAACCGGGCTGGGGCGGGTCCAGTCCTCGGCGGATCGGACGGAGTCGACGATCTCGGCGAATCGGGCCGCGTCGTACGCGTGCTGCTCGCGCGCGCTCAGATCGGCGACGCTCATGAGATCTCCTCGAGAAGGTCGTCGAGCTGCTCGTAGCCCTGGGTCACGCCCTGGTCCATGCCGCTGGACATGATCGCGGCCTGGGTCTCGAAGGACTCGACGACGCTGAGGCCGGTGAGGCGGGTGCGGCCGCCGGGGAGCGGCTCGAAGGTGAGGTACTCCAGAGAGGCGCCGTCGGGCGCGCCACGCCAGGTGAAGGTCTGCACGATGCGTTCGTTCTGGCGCACCTCGTGGAAGCTGCCGAAGAACTGGGTGAACTCGTCACCGTCACGCTCGGCCGAGTAGGCCCACGAGCCGCCGGTGCGGAAGTCCCACTGGGTGATGTTCATGCCGATGTCGCGCGGGCCGACCCACTTGGCGTACAGCTCCTTCTCGGCGTGGGCCCGGAAGACGAGCTCCGGAGGAGCGTCGAACTCGCGGACGATGGTGATCGTCGGTGCCTCCTTGGAGGCCTCGATCGTGGTCTCGTGCTTCGTGGTGGTCATGATGCGTCCTGTTCTCTTGATGGTCCTCGTGATGCTCTTCGTGGTGTGCTGTCCTGCATCTCCTCGAGCAGTGCGTCCAAGCGGCGGTAGCGCTCCTCGGCCTGCTGTTGGTATCGGTCGATCCACTTCGTCATGAGGTCGAACACCTCCGCTTCCAGACGTACCGGGGCGCGGCGCGACTCACGGCTGACCAGGCCAGCCTCTTCGAGCACCTTGAGGTGCTTGGAGACCGCCTGGAGGCTGACGTCGTAGGGCTCCGCCAGCTCGCCGACCGTCGCGTCGGCCGACGAGAGCCGGGCGACGAGGTCGCGCCGGGTCGGGTCGGCCAGTGCCGCAAAGACTCGGGACAGCCTGTCCTCGCTCATCAGCCGCTCATCTCCTGCCATTTCTCAACCATTTGGTTGATAAGAGCCTAGGTTGCAGATTCCTCGTTTGTCAACCGTTCGGTTGAGTAACTTGGTTACCGGAAAATAGCCCCCGGGGGACGTGGGTTGCGGGACCATGTTGTGGCCGGACGCTTCGTTCGAGCTGATGTCTGCCGATGCACTCTCCTCCTCGGGAAAGGCCTACCCCATGAGTCCTTCGCGCCGCAGATCCATGAGAGTGACCGCCGTAGCCGCCGGTCTCCTCCTTGCTGTCTCCCTCTCTCCGACCCAGTCCGCCGTCGCCGCCGAAAAAGACGACCGCCATCTCACCCAGAAGGCGAGGTCCCACGGCGTCACGTTGAAGCACGGGGCGTACGTCGGCTGGTCGACGCCCGGCTCGCACGCCAAGGGCGGTTCCCCCAGCGACACCCCGATCACCGCGCAGGCGACGGTGAGCGGCATGGACGTCTCTGGTCACCAGGGCAATGTCGACTGGGCCTACTGGTGGGGCCAGGGCAAACGGTTCGCCTACATCAAGGCGACCGAGGGCACCTACTACCGCAACAGCACCTACTTCCCGCAGCAGTACAACGGCTCCTACAGCCAGGGCTTCATCCGCGGCGCCTACCACTTCGCCAACCCGTCCGACTCCGGCGGCGCTGCCCAAGCCGACTACTTCGTCAACAACGGCGGCGGTTGGTCGGCCGACGGCAAGACCCTGCCCGGGGTGCTCGACATCGAGTACAACCCCTACAGCGGCGGCACCTGCTACGGCCTGTCGCAAGCCTCGATGCGCTCGTGGATCTCGGCCTTCCTGAGCCGCTACCGTGCCCGCACCGGCCGCGACGCGGTCATCTACACGACCACCGACTGGTGGACGACCTGCACCGGCAACACCTCGCAGTTCTCGGCTGCTCATCCTTTGTGGATCGCGCGCTATGCCTCTACGCCGGGGACTCTGCCGGCTGGGTGGGGGTACTACACCTTCTGGCAGTACACCTCTTCGCCGTTGGATCAGAACACCTTCAACGGTTCGCTGGAACGTCTTCGGGCGCTTGCGTTGGGGTGATCCTTTCTTCCCCGGGGGCGGGCTCGTCGAGACTTTCTCGCCTCTGGGGTCCTCACCGGTGGTCGAGCTTGTCGAGACCCCATCCCCGTTGGTCGAGACCCCGACCTCCGCTGGTCGAGAGCCCGACCTCCGCTGGTCGAGCCGCCGGAGCCGCTAGGCGGAGGCGTGTCGAGACCAACACAGTTCCCTGCCGGATCGTCCCACCCCGGTGGTCGAGCTTGTCGAGACCTCCCTGCCGGATCGTCCCACCCGAAGGCCGGACAGGGCCGCCGACCCGGCTTCGACGGTCTTCTCGACCTGCCCCGGAGTCAAGGACGCCCTTCGGGCGCCGGCTTCGCCGGTCGCCTTCGGCGATCCTTGACACCGGACCACGTCGAGAAAGATTTGGCTGGCTATCGGGGCGGCGGCCCGGGTATGGCGCAGCGCAATCTTGCTTCGGAACGGTGCTGTTGGAGGGGTGGGAGGGTGGCCCTTCGGGCCACTTACCATCCACAGGACCGAGGCCGTTCGCTCACCGCGAAAACAAGGTTTGACCTGCGAATATAAGTAGAATTGAGCGGTCGAAACGAGTAGAATCAGACCCACCACGACACGCCTCTACACACACCAGAGAGGAGGGGCGGCGATGAATCTCGAACCCGAGATCAACCACTGGGGCACCAACCCCGCCGATGCGATCGACGCAGAGCTCGCTGTCCTCGAATCCTCCCTCGACAACATGCTCACTAGAGACCCCGCCTACTGGCGCACCAGCCAGAAGAAAGACCGGCTGAAGCGTCTGGAGATCATTCAGGCCAAGCAAGCCGCTTTGAAGCTGCGGATCCTCGCTGCTGCCGGTGACATCGCCGAAGAGACCGGCGCGAAGGACGTCTCGGGGTGGATGCTCACCGAGCTCCTCGTCGACAAGAAGATCGGCCGCGCCGAAGTGAAACTGGCCGCGACGCTCGCGAAGTACGAGCTCGTTGCGGCCGGCCTCGCTGAAGGTGTCGTGTCCCAAGGCAAAGCCCGGGTGATCACCAAGGCCCTCGAGGCGGTCGAAGCCGACCCGGCAGCCAGTGCTGATGACCTGGCCTACGCGGAGAAGCTGTTGGTCGACTACGCCACCCGGCTGACCGCTGACGACCTCAAGAACATCGGGAAGCGGATCCTGGTCGAGGTCGACCCCGAACGGTTCGAGGCCGCCGAGGCCAAAGCGTTGCAGCGGGAGGAAGAACACGCCCAACGGCGCACGTTCTTCACCTCCCGCGCCAACGGCGACGGGACCGTAGACATCCACGCCCGGGTCTCCTACGCGGTCGGGATGAGGCTGCGCACCCTCCTGGACTCCCTGGCCCAGCCGAGGAAGCTCTCTGCCGAGGACCGGGGCCGCAAAGCACCGTATGACCGGCTGCTGGGCCAGGCCTTCGCTCGGATCGTTGAGACCTACGACGTCGACCAGCTCCCCCGACATGGTGGCCACGCGACCACGGTGTTCATCACCATGGACGTCGAGGACCTCCGCAACGACCTCGGCACCGCCGCGTTGGGGTTCGACGGTGACAAGATCACCGCTGCCGAGGCCCGCCGGATGGCCTGCAACGCCGACCTTATCCCCGTCGTGCTCGGCACAGGTTCCGAGATCCTCGACTTCGGCCGCTCCACCCGCCTCGCGCCCCCGGTCCAACACCGAGCACTCCGGCTGCGAGACAAGTGTTGCCAAGCCGAAGACTGTGATGCACCAGCGGCCTGGACCGAAGCACACCACCTGAAACCGTGGTCGGCAGGCGGGCTCACGAATCTGGCGAACATGGTGTTGTTGTGTCCCAGCGATCATCGCCGCATCCATGACCCGAACTACGACTATGAGCGTCTTCCGGATGGACGGATCCGGTTCAGCCGTCGCGTTTGATCGCTCCGGGTCCGGTGCACTCGACCTTGTGAAAAATTCACGAGGTGTCATCGTCTAGTACAGCGCCCCCACGAACCTCCCGTGGCAGGACCGGCCAACCCCGGTCCCCAAGCCCGTACCCAGCCCAGACTGGCTGCGCCACACCCCGCCGCCGACCCGATAGCCAGCCAAAATTCTCGACGGATCACGGTGTCAAGGATCGCCGCAGGCGACCGGCGAAGCCGGCGGCCGAAGGCCGTCATCTCGACAAGCTCGATACATCGCCTTGACTCCGGGATTCGGCGTGAACACCATCCATAACGGGTCGGCGGCCCCAACCCGACGAAGACGACCAGCCAACCGGCCCAGACCCCGAGACCAACGAAGACCTAGAGCCCCAACTGGTCCTTCCAGGACCCAAGGACCGGCGTCCATTCGAAGACCCGGCGCTCCTTGATCAGCCCGGCCGCAAGGAACGGGTCGCCGTCCACAGCCGTCTCGACAGTTGCGATCACGCCCTCGAAGAGGAGCAGGCCGGAGCCGTCGGAGGTGGGGCCGGAGAGCACCAAGTCGGGGCGGCCGGCCAGGAACGCCCGGTGGGCGTCGAGGTGCTCGGCGCGTACGTCGGGGAGGTCGTTGTAGGTGTAGAGGACTGCGATGAGGGCCATCAGAGGTCAGCTCCGTCCGCGAGACGTACGTAGCCGCGTTCGGCAGGGATCAGGTTGGCGGCCTGGGTGTCGAAGACGCCGGAGCCGAACTCGGAGTAGACCCGGTCGTGGATCGCGACCGTGCGGGAGGCGCCGACCTCGCGGGCGAAGTCGATCAGCTCGGCGGAGCGGGCCCACGGGGCTGAGACGGGCAGGAAGAGTACGTCGACGGTCTCACCGGGGCCGTCGAGTGCGTCGCCCGGGTGGAAGATCTTCGTGTCCCCGGCCTGGATCAGGTAGCCCGAGTTGTCGAAGTGGGGCAGGTCGGCGTGGATCACCGCGTGCTTCTCGTTGACCGCTGTGACCGGGAGGCCGACGTCGAACGACTCGCCCGGCTTCACCACCGTGGTCCGCTCGTGGACCGCGGGAGCGCTCTTCAGGATCTGCGCCGCGACCGCGCCGATGGTGTAGACCGGTGCGTCGTTGCCCTCCAAGAGGGCCGGGTTGTAGTGGTCCGGATGCTCGTGGGTGATCAACACCGCTGTCGCGCCGTCCAGCGCCTCGGGCTGGGAGAACACACCGGGGTCGACGACCACCACCGCCCCGTCGTGCTCGATCCGGACACAGGCATGGCCGAACTTCGTGATCCTCATGTCGCCGAATCTATCGCGGCGGCCCACCCGCCGGGCGCCCTCTCCGGACGGGGCTGCTCAGGAGAGCGCGTCGCGGATGGGGACGAACTTGGCCTGGGTCTCGGCCAGCTCGGTCTCCGGGTCGGAGCTGGCCACGATGCCGCAGCCGGCGAAGAGGCGGGCGGTGCGGTCGTCGATCAGCTCGGCCGAGCGCAGCGCGATGCCCCACTCGCCGTCGCCGGTGGCGTCCATCCAGCCGACCGGCCCGGCGTAGCGGGCACGTTCCATCGACTCGATCTCGGCGATGAGCGCGACGGCGTCCTCGCGCGGGGTGCCGCCGACCGCGGCCGAGGGGTGCAGCGCGGCCGCCAGATCGAGCGAGCTCACGCCGTCGCTGGCCACGCCGGTGATGTCGGTGGCCAGGTGCATCACGTTCGGAAGCTTGAGCACGAAGGGCGCCTCGGGCACGTTCATCGAGGAGCAGTGCGGCTCGAGCGCGTCGGCGACCGACCTGGCTGCGTACTCGTGCTCCTCGAGGTTCTTCGACGACTCGGCCAGCGACGCCGCGAGGGCGTGGTCGCTGGATCCCTTCGAATGGGCTTCCTCTCCGGTCGGCCAGATCGTGCCAGCGAGCACCCGGGAGGTGACCAGGCCACGCTCGCGGCGCACGAGCAGCTCTGGGGTCGCGCCGAAGAGGTCGTCGACGTGGAACGTCCAGCAGGTCGGGTACGCAGCGGCCAGCCGCCGCAGCACGGCCCGGATGTCGATCGGGGCGCTGGCCGCGGCCAGCAGGTCGCGGGCGAGGACGACCTTGTCGAGGTCGCCGTCCTGGAGCCGGGAGACGGCGTCGGCGACGATCCGCATCCAGTGCTCGCCGTCGACGTACGCGTCGGCGAAGACGACGTCGCGCGGGGCTTCCGGCGAGGGCGTCGGAGCCAGCGGAGGAGGCGGCGCGGCAGCCGGGCCGACGGTGGTCACCCAGGCGACGTCACCACGCTTGCCGACGATGACCGAAGGGATCTTGAGGACGGAGAAGCCCGGCAGGTCCGCGAAGGCGAAGGAGCCGAACCCGACGAGGCCGGTGCCGGGCTCGCCCACGGCGTCCGACACCGTGGAGACGGCGGCGAGCTCCTCGAACCACTTGGCGGCGTGCGCGAACCGCTCCGGTCCGGACGTACGGATCTCGGCGGCGGTGCCCCAGCCGACCAGGCCCTCGCCGTGGCGGACCCAGGACAGTACGCGCCGGCGCGCAGGAAGCAGCGCGAGCAGGTCTTCGAGCGTCTCCGACCCGGCGTCGAGGGCCACGGTCGTGGCTACCAGGGACTGCTGCTCCGACTCACTCACGCCCCCAGCGTATCGGCGTGGTGTCGGCGGCGACGAGTCGAAGTGATGTATGTGGCATGGACGCCCCATTTGTCATCCATCACCAGATGGGTTGTAGCGTGCGCTGGCGTGAGTACCAACAAAGAGCAGTCGTTCATCGCAGAGAACGGCATCACCCTCGGCATCATCGCCTTGGCCCTCTTCGTCGTGCTGGGCGTCGGCCTGCCACGGTGGGTTGGCGACTCCGAATCCCACTCCAGTGTGAAGATCACGCTCCCGGAGACTCTGTCGGGCGGCTACAAGCCGGCCGACAAGAAGTCCTCCTACGACCTCGACGTGATCAAGAAGCAGGGCGCGTCCGAGGAGCAGCTGGACCTGTTCATCAAGCAGAACGCCGCCAGCTCGAAGACCGAGGACCGCAACGTCTCCGACGCTCTCGGGTTCTCGATGGCCTCGCGCACCTACATCACCGACGACATGAAGAAGTCCGTGATGATCCGTGCCTTCGCAGGCGACGGCAGCGCCTACTACGGCGGTGGCGAGGTCTCCAAGGTGGGCGACAACGTCTGCTACTCCAGCGCCGACCAGCAGAGCGGTCAGACCCAGGCGACCTGCTCGCACGCCTCCAGCGATCTGACCGTCCAGGCGACCGCCGCGTCGAAGGAAGACGCGGCGAAGTACGCCGACGAGATCTTCGAGAAGCTGGCCTGAGTTCGGGCCTGACGGAGACCCGAGACAGAATCAGCCCGTGACCCGAGCAGATCTGGACAAGCAGCCCGGCGAGGTTCGTCGCATGTTCGACGCGGTGGCCAAGCGCTACGACCTCACCAACGACGTACTCTCGCTCGGCCAGGACCGACGCTGGCGACGCGAGGTCATCAAGGCCGTCGCCCCGAAGCCGAGCGAGCTCGTGCTCGACCTCGCCGCCGGCACCGGCACCTCGTCCCAGCCGTTCTTGGACGCCGGCGCCGACGTGGTCCCCACCGACTTCTCGATCGGCATGCTCCGGGTCGGCAAGGAGGCGAAGCCGCACCTGCCGTTCACGGCCGGTGACGGCACCAAGCTGCCTTACCGCGACGGGACCTTCGACGCGGTGACGATCTCGTTCGGCCTGCGCAACATCGTCGACCCCGAGGCCGGCCTGCGTGAGCTGCGCCGGGTCACCCGACCTGGCGGACGGATCGTGGTCTGCGAGTTCTCGCACCCAACCTGGAAGCCGTTCCGGACGGTCTACGTCGAATATCTGATGAGGGCGCTTCCGCCGGTCGCGCGAGCGGTGTCTTCCTCCCCGGAAGCGTACGTCTATCTCGCCGAGTCGATCCGGGCATGGCCCGACCAGGCAGGTCTCGCCGACATGCTGTCCTCAGCAGGTTGGCAGTCGCCGACGTGGACGAATCTCTCAGCCGGGATCGTCGCTCTTCATCACGCAACCGCTTGATCTCTGCGAAAGTTCAACTATGACCACGACGTTGCCATGGGACGGCATCTTGATGCCTCGCGAGGCCTACGGCCCCGCAGCGGTCAAGGCCAGGGACTCGCTCACCGATGCGGCCGCGCAGGGAGACTGGCGCCGGGCGCTCTCGCAGGTGCGCAACGACTACACCGTCGGAGTGAACACCTGGAAGATCGGCGGCGAGTCGATGTTCACGCCGCTCCACCACGCCGCCTACCTCGGTGCGCCGCGGGAGACGGTCCAGGAGCTGCTCGCGCTGGGTGGCGTCAGGTCTCTGCCCACCGCCCACGGCGAGACGCCCTACCAGCTCGCCCAGCGCCGCGGTCACGAGCACCTGCTCGACATGCTCGACCCCTACTTCCGCCCGGGCACGCCGCTCGGTGACAACCTCGATGGCGTCAACCAGCACGTGAACACGACGCTCGCCGAGCTGACCGCCGAGTTCCGAGGCGAGCACCAGCTGCGTACGTTCGACGTCCGGCTCATCTCCGAGGAGGGCGGTCCCGACGAGGCCTGGTTCACCGCTCCCGGGATGTACGGCGGCATCCGGATCGGCATGTTCTGGGGCCGCGCCCACCTGGAGTACAACTCCCGTCTGGGCGACTCCTACGCCGTCGTCGGCCCGGAGGGCTCCGCCTACGTGAGCCGCTCCAGGCGCGCCCTCCCGGCTCGCTGAGGCAGACGCCGGTGGTCGAGCCTGTCGAGACCCCACGTACGCAAGCATGCGAGGGTCGTCCCATGGCTGACGCTCACGAGGATCTGATCATCGACCTGAACCCGCTCCCCGACGAGATCGGTGGGAGGCTGCGGGCTCAGCTGGAGTTCATCGCCGAGGCCGACAAGCTGAAGACGATCCTGCGTGCCTCACCGCTGGCCGCGGCCGACCGCCGCGAGAACGACGCCGAGCACTCCTGGCACCTGGCGCTGATGGTGCTGCTGCTCGCGGAGTACGCCGACGAGCCGATCGACGTCGGGCACGCGATCAAGCTCGTGATCATCCACGACATGGTCGAGATCTACGCCGGCGACAGCCCGGTCTTCGACCCGACTGCGGTCGTCGACCAGGTCGAGCGTGAGATCGCCGCCGCAGACCGCCTCTTCACGATGCTCCCGCCTGATCAGGCGGGGGAGATCCGGGCGCTGTGGGACGAGTTCGAGGCCGCCCAGACCCCCGAGGCACGCTTCTGCAAGGCCATGGACCGCCTCGAGCCGATGCTTCTCAACTGGCTCAACCGCGGTGGCACCTGGGGCATGCCCGGTGCGACCGAGTCCCGGGTCCGTGCTCGCGAGGCCGGCGTCGTCGCCGCCTCGACCACCCTTGGTGCCGCCACCGACGCCATCGTCCGTGCGGGGCTCGCCAACGGCTGGATCCGCCCCGATCCCGACTGATCCGGGTATCCACCCCAGGTTTCTCGGCATTCCCTCCTGGGTATCCAGTACGCTGCGACGACTTTGGGGTCGGGGACGCTGAGGAGGGCCGCCCGTGGATGCGGATGTGGTGCCGGGCTCGGTGACGGACTGGACGGTCACGATCGACGATCAGCGGCGGCTCAAGCGGGCTCTGATGGGTTTGCGGGTGCGAAGCGGGGCGTACTGGCTGGTGGCACTAGGAGTGCCGGTGCTGGCGTCAGGCTTCGTCTGGCTCGGTGCACAGGATGCGTTCGGAGGGGTCGTCAGCGACACGTTCGCGATGGCGGCTGTGGTGGCAGTGGGAGTCCTCATCCTGCCTCTCAACGTGGCGATGCCGCTGGTGACCGTACGCCGTCGGGTGGAGCGTGAGCTCCCTGTCGGCGCCACGCTCACGCCTGGGCGACGGGAAGCGGATTGGGTGTGCGCACGCGCAGCCGACTCACCTTCTACCCATGGTCGCGGTTGACGAAGGTCGAGGCGGGGCCGGTGCTCGTGCGGTGCCGGCAGAAGAGCCCGAGGACGCTGACTGTCCCCGAGTACCTTCCGACCGGGCCGGACGAGGTGGCGCGGTCGATCGACTTCCCGGCTCAGCTCATCGGGCCTAAGATCAGACGCGAACTGGACGCGCGGACGGACCGGAAGCCCACGGAGATCCCGATGGCCGGGGTGCCGACCGTCCTCGACCGCGCATTGCGGTGGCGGCTCGTCCGGGCCTGGATACGGGCGCAGTTCGGCCTCGCGGCGTGGTTGCTGCCAGCAGTGATGGGCCTCAACATCGCGATGCAGCTTGCCATCGGCTCCTTCACGGGGGGTGTCTTCTTCGTGGCGCTGGCGATGCTCGGCCTACCCGTCTGGTGGCTCACCGGGGGGCGACGGATATCGGGGATCTATCCGATAGGTGCCGCCGTCACCGGCTCCGCGGGCGAGTGGCTCGAGGTTCAGGGGCCGTGGGGGAGCGTGGCCTGGCCCCCGGGATGGCTGAAACCGATCCGGATGACCAAGCACACCGTGACGTACGAGATGGTGCAGGCGCATCCCGACGGCACGCTGGCTGAGTCGACTGGCGTCGACAAGCGGATCATCGTGATCCCCCGAGCCTTCCTCGACACGCCGTCGCCGGCCGTCCGCGCCGAATCCTGACCCGCCACAACCCACCGTGGCGTGGTTGTGCAGGCGTTTGCCGCCGGATGCCGGCGTACCTCCCCGCCATGGCGGGGAAGTGCCGCGCGCCATTTCAGCAACCGACTTGCATTCCGCCACAGGAGTGGCAGGATGTGAGTTGGCCCACATTGTGATTCCATTCACAAAGTCTCAAGAAGGGGTGGGTCGCTCAGGGTAGGAGGCGAGATGGAGCTCTACGTGCCGGTGCTCGCGTTGGCGGGACTGGCGACGCTCTTCGCGGTCGGTTCGGTGATCATGAGCTCGGTCGTCGGACCGAGACGTGCCAACCAAGCCAAGGCGGATCCCTACGAGTGCGGGATCGAGGCCACGCCTCAGGCGCTGGGCGGTCGCTTCCCGGTGAAGTACTACATCACCGCGATGCTCTTCATCATCTTCGACATCGAGATCATCTTTCTCTACCCGTGGGCCGTCAGGTTCGACGCGATGGGATGGTTCGGCCTCGCGGAGATGGGCCTGTTCCTGCTGACGGTGTTCGTGGCGTACGCCTATGTGTGGCGCCGCGGCGGATTGGACTGGGACTGATGGGTCTCGAAGAAAAGCTTCCCTCCGGCGTACTTCTGACCACGGTCGAAGGAATGGCCGGATACTTCCGCAAGGCGAGCCTGTGGCCGGCGACGTTCGGGCTGGCCTGCTGCGCCATCGAGATGATGACGAGCGGCGGGCCTAAGTACGACCTGGCCAGATACGGCATGGAGGTCTTCCGCGCCTCGCCGCGCCAGGCCGACCTGATGATCGTGGCGGGCCGGGTGAGCCAGAAGATGGCGCCGGTCCTGCGCCAGATCTACGACCAGATGCCCGAGCCGAAGTGGGTGCTCGCGATGGGCGTCTGCGCCAGCAGCGGCGGCATGTTCAACAACTACGCGATCGTCCAGGGCGTCGACCACATCGTGCCCGTCGACATGTATCTCCCCGGCTGCCCGCCGCGGCCCGAGATGCTGATCGACGCGATCCTCAAGCTCCACGACAAGATCCAGGGCACCTCGCTGGGCGTCAACGCCGAGCGCGAGGAGGTCGTCAACGAGACCGCCGCGCTGCGCCAGCTGCCGCTGATCGACCAGACGGGACTCCTGAGGTGAACGACCAGAACAGTGGCCAGAACAGTGGCATGTTCGGCGTGGAGGACACCGGCGACACCAGCGGCTACGGCGGTCTCACCCGCCAGCACGCGATGCCGAGCCGCACCAGCGACGTCGGGGTCCAGCCCTACGGCGGCTGGTTCAAGGAGCTCGCCGACGCCCTCGCCTTCACCGAGGCGGAGGCGGTCATCCACCGTGGAGAGCTCACCTTTCACGTACGCCGCGAGCGGCTGCTCGAGGCCCTGCAGGTGCTCCGCGACGAGCTGCGCTTCGAGCTCTGCTCCGGGGTCTCCGGGGTGCATTACCCCGCTGAGCAAGGCCAAGAGAATGTGGGCAGCGAGCTGCACGCGGTCTACCACCTGCTCTCGATGACCTACAACCGCCGGGTGCGGATCGAGACCTCGGCTCCCGACGACGACCCGCACGTGCCGAGCGCGGTGGCCATCTACCCGACGCTCGACTGGCACGAGCGGGAGACCTACGACATGTTCGGGATCGTCTTCGACGGCCACCCGGGTCTGACCAGGATCCTGATGCCCGACGACTGGCCCGGTCACCCGCAGCGCAAGGACTACCCGCTCGGTGGGATCCCCGTGGAATACAAGGGCGCGACCATCCCGCCGCCGGACACTCGCAGGAGCTACTCATGACCGCGACAGACGCTGACGACGCGCGTACGTTCACCGTCACCGGCCAGGACTGGGACGACCTGACCGACGCTCTCAAGGACGTCAAGGACGAGCGGATCATCGTCAACATGGGTCCCCAGCACCCCTCGACCCACGGGGTGCTCCGGTTGATCCTCGAGCTCGAGGGCGAGACCGTCACCGAGGCGAGGGCCGGGATCGGCTACCTCCACACGGGCATCGAGAAGAACCTGGAGTACCGCGCCTGGACCCAGGGCACGACCTTCGTCACCCGGATGGACTACCTCTCGCCGATCTTCAACGAGACTGCGTACGTCCTCGGGGTGGAGAAGCTGCTCGGCATCGGCGCCGAGGTGCCGGAGAAGGCCGACGTCGTCCGGGTCCTGCTGATGGAGCTCAACCGGATCTCCTCCCACCTGGTGGCGATCGCGACCGGCGGCATGGAGCTCGGCGCGCTGACCGTGATGACGATCGGTTTCCGCGAGCGTGAGCTGTGCCTGGACCTGTTCGAGTTCATCACCGGTCTGCGGATGAACCACGCCTACATCCGTCCGGGCGGCATCGCCCAGGACCTGCCGGACGGCACCGTCGCGCGGGTGAGCGAGTTCATCGAGCTGATGAAGAAGCGGCTGACCGAGTACGCCGCGCTCTGCAACGCCAACCCGATCTTCAAGGGTCGCCTGGAGCAGGTCGGCTACCTCGACCTGGAGGGCTGTCTCGCGCTCGGCCTCACCGGCCCGGTCCTGCGCTCGACCGGCTACCCGTGGGACCTGCGCAAGACCCAGCCCTACTGCGGGTATGAGGACTACGAGTTCGAGGTCATCACCTGGGACACCTGCGACTCCTACGGTCGGTTCCGGATCCGGCTGGCCGAGATGTGGGAGTCGCTGCGGATCATGGAGCAGGCGCTCAAGCGGCTGAAGGATCTCGACGGCGCGCCCGTCATGGTGGCCGACAAGAAGATCGCCTGGCCCTCTCAGCTCTCGGTCGGAGCCGACGGCCAAGGCAACTCCCTCGACCACATCCGCCACATCATGGGCGAGTCGATGGAGGCACTGATCCACCACTTCAAGCTGGTGACCGAGGGTTTCCGGGTGCCGGCAGGCCAGGCGTACGTCGCGATCGAGTCGCCGCGCGGAGAGCTCGGCGCCCACGTGGTCAGCGACGGCGGCACCAAGCCCTACCGGGTCCACTTCCGGGACCCGTCGTTCACCAATCTTCAGGCCACGAGCGTCATGTCCGAGGGCGGCATGGTCGCCGACGTGATCGTGGCGATCGCGTCCATCGACCCGGTGATGGGAGGCGTCGACCGATGACGCTTGCTGCAGAGACCTTCGACGAGCTGCGTGAGATCGCGGCCCGCTACCCCCAGGCGCGTTCCGGGCTGCTGCCGATGCTCCACTTGGTGCAGTCGGTCGAGGGCCGGGTCACTCCCGAGGGCATCCAGGCCTGCGCCGATGTCCTGGGTCTGACCCCGGCCGAGGTGAGCGGCGTGGCGACCTTCTACACGATGTACAAGCGCCATCCCGTCGGCACTCACCACGTCGGCGTCTGCACCAACACGCTGTGCGCGGTCATGGGCGGCGACGAGATCTTCGCCTGCCTGCGAGAGAAGCTCGAGGTGGGCAACGACGAGACCACCGCCGATGGCGCGATCACGCTCGAGCACATCGAGTGCAACGCAGCTTGCGACTACGCGCCGGTGGTGATGGTCAACTGGGAGTTCTTCGACAACCAGACCCCGGAGTCGGCCTCGCAGCTGGTCGACGACCTGCGCGAGGGCCGCGAGGTCGTGGCTTCGCGAGGCGCCCGGCTCACGAGCTGGCGCGAGGCCGAGCGGGTCCTGGCCGGCTTCGAGGACGGGCTCGTCGACGAGGGGCCCGCTGCCGGGTCGGCGTCGGTTGTCGGACTAGAGCTCGCCCGCGAGCGCGGCTGGGCTGCGCCCGGCGATGCCCACGGCTCCGCCGACGTACCGGAGGAGCTGCCCGAGGCCGTCGAGGTGGCCGACACCAGTCGCGCCGAGTCGGAGACGATCGCCGAGGAGGCGTCCGATGACTGACACTCTCACCCCGGTGCTGACCAGCAACTGGGGCGACGAGCGGGCCTGGACGCTGCCCGCCTACGCCCAGCAGGGCGGCTACGACGCGCTCGACGTCGCACTCGGGCTGCCTCCCGAGGACGTGCAGACGATGGTCAAGGACTCCGGGCTCCGCGGCCGCGGTGGCGCCGGCTTCCCGACCGGGGTGAAGTGGGGCTTCCTGCCGCCGTCCGACCCCGAGAACCCCAAGCCGCGCTACCTGGTGGTCAACGCCGACGAGTCCGAGCCCGGCACGTGCAAGGACATCCCGCTGATGATGGCGAGCCCGCACACCCTGGTGGAGGGCGTGATCATCTCCTCCTACGCCATCCGGGCGGAGCGAGCCTTCATCTACGTACGCGGTGAGGTGCTGCACGTGATCCGGCGGCTGCAGGCCGCGGTCCGTGAGGCCTACGCCGCCGGCCACCTGGGCAAGAACATCCACGGCTCCGGCTACGACCTCGAGCTGGTCGTGCACGCCGGCGCCGGGGCCTACATCTGTGGCGAGGAGACCGCGCTGCTCGACTCGCTCGAGGGGCGCCGCGGCCAGCCCAGGCTGCGTCCGCCGTTCCCCGCAGTGGCCGGTCTCTACGCGAGCCCGACCGTGATCAACAACGCCGAGTCGATCGCCTCGGTGCCCGCGATCGTGAAGAACGGCGCCGACTGGTTCGCCGG